>CAWHWH010000028.1:0-22312 GCA_963832865.1 uncultured Pseudomonadota bacterium | reverse complement strand
GGTGTTGACGAAGCGGGCTGAACGGATGACCCACCGACTTACCCCCAGTGAAGCGCGTTTTGTTACCGGCTGGTGCTGAGCCTCTGCGAATTTGTGGTTGTCGCTTTCGAGAGTTCCCGTTCGCTCAGCGTTCTCGGAGCGATCGTGCCTGAACCGCGTTGGCGTCCGTTCGGTCTTCCCACCACGACGGCGGGCCAGCCGGCGCAATCCACTCCTCGTTGGCAGGGTCACTCCCTGTTTGTCCGACGCTGTATGGTCGCAAGCGTAGCCTTCGAGCATCGGAAGACACCGGCCCTTTTTGTATTTCAGGCGGGCTCCAGGAGGTGCCGGCGATGGCAAGCGGTTGGCGCAGCGCGTCAACTGAGACTCCAGCCAAGGAGGCAGCGTGGTGGTGTCCAATGTCACCGAGCACGGCCAGCCGATCGGCATTCGCCGCGTTGTCGCTGCCTCGGCCGGTTATCGGGACAGGCTGTGATTGCTGGGCCTTACAGGCATGTGCTCACCGCACCCGTCTCGACCCGGAGCCATTGGGGGGTCAGCGCTTTCAGGCCGGCTCCTTGGCGGAACTACCCCAAGGGTTGACGATCTCGACCCCGCATCCCTCAAAGTCCGCCACATTGCGGGTGGCAAGGTCCGCACCGCGGACCGGGCGATAGCGGCAATCTGAGCGTCCGCCTGTGAAATCGGCCGGCCGACCTGGCGGCGGCCGGCGGCCAGCGCAGCGAACGCCTCGGCAGCTTCGGGGTCAAAGGGCAGGATGCGCCCGCGAAAGTAGGTCTCGAACGCGATGCGGGCGGCCTGTGCCAGCCCCTCCCGTCGCTTTCCTTCGGGGACCAAGGCTACGCCATAGAGGATTTCGGCCTGGGTCACCGCGGAAATGAACACGATCGAACCGGGGAGGGTGTTGATCCAGACCATGACCGCTGGCTCGGGGGCTAATTTCATCAGCTCGGAGACGACGTTGGTGTCGAGAAGGATCATTCGCCGAAAGTTGGTGGCTCGCGCATCGGCTCGCGCGGCACCTCCGGCAAGTCAAAACCACCGAACGGCTTGAACAGGGCGTTGATCGCCGTGCCAAGGTTCTTTGGCTCCTGCGGCTCCTGATTGAGCGACGAGCGCAGAATGTCGCGCGCCTCGTCCTCCATGGAGCGGCCGTGAACCGCAGCCTGGATCCGCAGGCGAGATTTCAGGGAGTTGTCCAGGTTGCGAATGGTGATGCTCGCCACGGAATTGCCTTTGTCAGCATTGATGCGATTATAAGCAATGCTGACAGATCAATCCAGTGCAACCTCGGGCGTCATCTTGTCTCGCCACCGGGCCGCTGTGACCAAATCAGGGATGCGCAACAAAACCCGATCACGATTTCCATCTGCGAGTCCGCGAAATACCGAGAAGCTTCGGGGATTGGGCGAGAAAGGCGAGGGAGCGGAACGTAGCAAGAACGGCCCCCCGATCGTCCCAGGCTGTCCTACCGTTCGTGAAGCCCCGGTGGAGCCCCAACCGATCTTGAGACCTCTCAAAAGCCTCGCCGCGTCGTATAACCCCTTGATATGGATGGTAGCGGCGGGCGGATTTGAACCACCGACCAAGGGATTATGATTCCCAGAAGGTGCTAACGATATCAATGCGGAAACCCGTGTTTGTCGCATCCGTGTCGCAAAGCTACACCGCCAGGCCCATCGCGCCGGCTGCAAACTTCGCCCGGTCATCCTCCAGGTTGGGAAACAGGTGGCCATAGACATCGAACGTCATCTGGATCGAGGCGTGCCCGAGGAGGGCTTGCACTCGCTTGGGCGAGAACCCGCGCTCGATCGCCCATGACGCGAAGAAGTGCCGGAGGGCGTGCATCCCATATTTTGCGGAGAGCCGGGGGCGGCCATCGTCACCTTTTGCCGTCGGACGAGGGACAGTAACACCGGCCTTGACCTGGATCGGGTTAAAGCCCCGATTGATGATGTTCGTGTGGCTCTCCGGCTTTCCCAAACCGTTCGGAAACACCAGCCAAAGCCTGCCACGCGTCGCGGCCTCGGTCGCGTCGATCCTCGGGCAGGCCAGCTTCCATTCGCGCAGGGCATTTAGAACCGGAGGCGCCAATGGAATTGTGCGGTGACCGGCTTCGGATTTCGGCGAGCCGATCACGCCCCATTCGTCGGCGCGTTGGCTCACCTGGATGGTCTCAGCCTCGAAATCAACTGTATCCCAGGATAGGCCCCGTAGCTCCGAGGAACGCATGCCTGTAAACACTGCCGTCAGCAGCAAAGGCCGCCAACGGCCCGAGGCCGCGTCCAGAATCGCCGTGATTTCCGCCTTGGTGGGATAATCCTGCCCAACCGCCAGCTTGCGATCGTCGCGCCCGCGGGCCCTGATCCGGACCGTCGAGGCGGCATTCTGGGCCACCATCCCCCGTCGAACCGACTCGGCAAGGATGCTCTTCAGGCTACCGAGAACCTTCTTTGCCATCTCCCACGAGAGCCGCTCGAGCAGATCATCTTTGAACTGTTCGACCCCAGGGGCGGTCAGCCTGGCCAGCTTTGTGGCGCCGAGGAACGGCACGATGTGCAGGTCCACATGGTTGCGGTACTTGTTGAGCGTGGAGCGCTCAAGCTTTTCCAGCTCGCCGCGTCGGATCCAAAGCGCCGCCGCCTCGGCTACCGTGATGCTTGTGCTCTCCGGGGTATGCATCCCCTGTTTGACCTCGTGCCGGGTCGTATCCAACCAACCGGTCGCTGCCTTCTTCGTGGCGAAGGTTTTGAGGTGCCGCTTGCCGCCCTGGTCAAAGTAGTCGGCAATCCACGCGGTTTTGATCTCGCCGCCGGATTTCCAAGACCGCTTGCGCACTGTTGCCATCAACCCGCCCTCCGTTCATCGAACGTCGCATATATGTCGCACTAAAATCCCCTAGTCAACGACGGAGTGGTACGAAATGGGTTTGACCGGTTGCGGTCGGAGGTGCTAAGTGCGTAGTGCGTTCTTGTGCAGGTAGCGGAGAGTAGTTGAGTGCCGGCGTATAGCTTGGCCCAGGTTGTCGCCCGAACAGGGGCCAAGCGGCGATCCATTCAGCTATGGGCCGACGGCGGCGTGCTGCGAAGCACTCGCGCAACCGATCGGGCGGGCACCGGTGTCCACCGGCTGCTGCCCGAGCCGGAAGTACGCGTCGCAGCGATATTGGCCCCCTTGGCAGATCTGGGGATCCCGATTGGTACGTTGCGGGAATTTGCCAATCAAATCCGCTTTGCACTTCATGTGGGATTGGCGGGCATCAGGCCTGGGGGAAATAATCCACTGGAAAAACAGGCCAGCGATATCGGCATCGCACTGAGAAGAGCAGTCAACGGAGAGGGCGAAAACTACTTGTTGTTTGCATATTGCAATGACGATCTGTGGCTGAATGTGTCGACCGATAAGGATGGACCGGCATGCATAAACCCAAGGCATGATTTTCCAGAGTCCTTCATGTCGTCGTCCATCAATTTGGGGGACCGATCGGGCCAAAGATCGACCCGTACGGTGATCCTCGTTCTGGATCTCAGTCTTCTGCACGGACTGTTGGACTGATTTTTAATGACTACAAAAGTACGTAAACCGCACTTAGCGTATGGAGGCTCCAGATGACCGAACCCGCAATAGCCGACGACACACTTGAGGGGTCGCGCGCGATCGCGTCTTACATTGGAAAATCGCAGCGGAGAACTGAATATCTTTTGGAGACCAAGCAACTTCCGGCGTTTAAGATCGGCATCAAATGGAATATGAGGAAGTCGACCTATCGTTCGCATATCGAGAGGCTTGAGGCCGCAACGAAAGTTGCAAGAAAGTGGACCACGGGAAGCTCCGCCGGGCGATCCACATCGCTGACCAAACCGGAATGATCAGCATGGCGATCCTGCTTCGCGCCGTCCGCGGTGGCCGAATTTCGGCGCACATCAGCCAACCGGAAAATGCCCCAAAGTTCAAGGACTGGGCTACCCAAACCACCGGACGGCCTTCCGTCGCACTGATCGGCGACGACGACGGTCTAGAGCGGGGCGCCGCAGCGTGGCGCGGTTACACCTACCCGATGGTGCGCTGGGCTTCGCACCTCATGGTGCACGCAGCAGGGGCTGAGCCGGAACTTATCATGCAGCAATTGCCGCAGCCGAGGGCGGCGCCCGCGTCTTGGTGATCGAGACGGGTACTGCTTCGGCGCCGGGCTGGCTCCGCGTGCTGGCCACGATCCCACGCCGCAAGACGCTGGTCATCTGGCCTCGCGATGGTGTCCATCCGGTGCCTGAGGATCGGGGCAGGGCAAACTGATGGCCAAGCCTCCGACGGATAACCTTCCGGCCAGAAAACAGATAAATGCGCGGATCGTCGCGGAATGGCGGCTGCCATGAGCACTTCATCACAGCAGGAATACGAGGTCCCGCCCGGCCTACCAGACATCGTCTCGCTCGCCACGCAGCTTTGGGGCAAGCCGACCAAACGAACACCCAGTGAGGTGCTATTCGGTGCCCACGGCAGTAAATGTGTGCTGCCCGCGCCGACGAACACCTGGTTCGACCATGAGGCGGAGACAGGCGGCGGATACATCGATCTATACAAGCTGAACTTCGGAAAGCTGCCCGATCTTCCGGGTTTCCCGATTTCGCCAGGCATGGCCAAAGAGCTCGGCAATCCGGTCGCGTGGTGGGATTACCACAATGCCGGCGGACAGCCGGTCGCGCGAGTAGCCCGCTTCCATCCGCCTGGTCTGGATAAGACTTATCGTCAATTCCGCTGGGAGGGCGGCCGGTGGCACGCCGGGATGAAGGGGTTAAAGCTACCGCTCTATCACCTTCCGCAGCTGCTCAAGGCCCCTGACGGCAGCACGGTCTACATCGCCGAAGGCGAGAAGTGCGTCGACCAAATTCGAGCCTGGGGCATGGTCGCGACCACCAACGCCGGCGGGGCAAAGAAATTCCGGGCCGACGACCACGCGGCCGTTCTCGCACGATTCGACTGTGTCATTGTTCCCGACAATGACGAGGCCGGCCGTAAGCATGCAGATGTAGTGGCAAGCGCCCTCCGCGCCGCAGGGTGCACCAACATCCGCGTCCTTAACCTCCCGAAGCTGCCCAACAAAGGCGATGTCATCGATTGGGTTCGCACCGGAGGCACGTCCGCCGAGTTTGCTGAGCTGGTCGCGAATGCACCGGCGACCGGGCCGGAACCAGAGGACCCGGAACAAGAGCCCCCACCCGACCCCGGCGATGGCGAGAAGCCCAGCGGCGACAGACCATGGACGAAATACCTGCAACGGAACGATGCCGGCGACGCCGTCATCAATCTCGCCAACGCGATGACGGCACTGCGCTTTGCCCCGGAACTGAGCGGGTGTTTTCGTTTCGATGAAATGCTGCAGGTCCCAGTGCTGGTCCGTCCGTTACCAAAGGGCAAGCCAGGCGTCCTGCCAAGACCAGTCCGCGATACTGATGTGTCGATCGTCCAGGAGTGGTTGCAGCGCAACAAGCTGCGCCGACTGGGCAAGGACATCGTGCACCAGGCAGTCGCGCTCCGGGCCGAGGAAAATGCCTTCCACCCCGTTCGCGATTATCTCAATGGCCTTCGGTGGGATCGTAAGCCGCGGCTGAGCACGTGGCTAACCTACTACGCCGGCGTAGAGCCCGGCGAAAAGCTAAGCGACGACGAGAAGGCCAACCAACGTAAATACATATCAGCCATCGGCCGAATGTTCCTGATCGCTATGGTTGCGCGCATCATGCGCCCTGGATGCAAAGTTGATTACATGCTCATCCTGGAAAGCATCCAGGGCGAGAAAAAATCGACCATCGGCGAAATCCTGGCAGGGCAATGGTTCAGCGATAGTCTTCCCAACATCGGTTCCGACCCGGTCAGAATATCGCAGCACCTTCGCGGAAAGTGGTTGATCGAGATCGGCGAGCTTAGCGCAATGGGCAAGGCCGAAACTGAGGAACTAAAATCCTTCCTTACCCAAAAAGTAGAGCAATTCACTCCGAAATATGGCCGCTTGGAAGTGACCGAGCCACGCCAGTGCGTATTCATGGGAACTACCAACAAAGCGACGTACCTGCGCGATGAAACCGGCGCGCGGCGGTTCTGGCCGGCCAAGGCTGGCACCATCGACATCACCGCACTCACCGAGGACCGTGACCAGTTATTTGCCGAGGCCGTCCACGCCTATCGCTCCGACGAGCTATGGTGGCCGGATCGCGACTTCGAGAAGACGTTCATCATGCCTCAGCAAGAGGCCCGGCGCGAGGCGGACGCCTGGGAACAGACCATCGGAGATTGGCTCAAGATTCCCATTGCGAGCCAAACCACCGCGAGCGGCGCAGGCCCCAAGCGTACTGAATGCACCATTTCTGAGGTGGCCGAGAACGCGCTGCGAATGGAGCCGGGACAACTCGGAACAGCGGATCAGCGGCGAATAGCAGCGGCTTTGGGAATCCTGGGATGGGAACGTGGCAGGCGAACGGAGTACGGCCGCCCATGGGTCCGCCGCGCCTCGATATCACCGGAGGCGGGCGGAGCCGGCCCATGACCCAGGGCGAATCTTGGAAATCCAATCCAAGTGACACGGCACAAGGATGGGCAAACAGGACGCTTCGGCGTCCTTTTTTGTATTCCGACGCACCCGCCGGTCCTTCCTGTAAATGACGCACTGATGACGCACAAAAAAGGTGCGTCATCTCTAGACGCCCGCTAACCACTTGAAACTAAGAATAGTCTCGTTGCAATGACGCACCTGACGCACATGACGCACTTTATTTAGCGCGGGTTTGCAGAAAGAACATTTGTTCTACCCCACGGCGCCTTATAGGAAAAATGCGTCAGGGTGCGTCAGGTGCGTCAGCCGTCATTTAGGAATGGCGGAATCAGCCACTGTTTCGTGTAGTTACTATCATCACTGTACCGTCATAATGGCTGCGTCATCGATATGAGTTTTCAGCCGTGTGAAATCCAAGAAATGAGACAGGAGCAGAGACAGGTTTTCAAACGAACATCCCCACCTCTGCAATTCGAATGCTTCCACCGAACGCGCCGAGCCTGGACTGCGCGCCCCCTGCGTCACACAGGGAATTTTTGTGCCCGGCGAACGCACCTACAGCAGCACGAACAGCAGCAGCAGTCTCACATTCTGAGACGGATGAGACGCGCCATACAATCCAAAACGCGTCTGCAAAGGTGGCCGGACAAAAAGGCGGCCTCGAAGGCCGATTGCAGGCATACATACTGATATCAGAATGGACGATAGGGGTCTGCGAGCCATCGCTCGGTCTTGATTTCGCTTGGGGTAGGTAATCACCTACTAGATGTGCAATATGACAGTCGGATCTCACGGATAGGGATTGAGTGTAAATGACCACCCCCCCTCGGCAGCCCCCGCCTTCTGACGAAAACAGAGCGCCAGAGTACCCTGATATAATCCCGAACGCGACAACGCGGGCGGCAATGGAAGAATCTGACGAGTCACTACCAAAGTTCACCAGCATTGAAGCGCTGATGGCGTGGCTGCATGCGGACGATTGAGTCTACGACGCAGTTCAAAAAGGATTACAAGCGCGAGGCGAAGGGAAAACACAGGACCTACTTAGACGGCGAGCTCAAGGACGTGGTGGCTACGCTAGCCAATGATCTAGGCTTGCCAGCTCGCTGTGCTGATCACCCGATGACAGGCCGGTGGAAAAGCCACCGAGACTGTCATATTCGCCCTGATTTGGTGCTAATTTATCGGTTGCCCGATGATCTGACGCTCAGCCTCGTAAGGCTGGGGTCACATAGTGAGCTCGGCATCTAACTCACCCATCTGCGACCGTTCTCAGCCAGAGTTAATAAACCCCGAAGTCGGCGGGTAGGCGGCGGAAGGGATATCCTCCACGCACGCTTCGGGACCCCATGGCTGGCAACGATCGGGCGGGCCATACCAAAAGCATCGGTCGCGCCAGCTAGGGGTATCGCAGCATATCCGCGGCGTTCAGCCCTGCCGATTGCGCAACGGTCTGCCACCTCAAGAGCGGGGCAATTCGAATGCTTCCAATCATGGGAACTGCAGACATCAGCGCGCACCGTCGCACGCTTCCCACGGTCTATCCCGGCTGGGCCGGTACCACGGAGATTGCTGAGTGTTTCCTTCTGCCGCATCATAACGCAGGAAAGGCAACACATAATATGTTTCGAGGTTCTGGGCGATTGCAGCGCCTGATAGCCGAAACGTTAGCCGGCAACCCTGATTTTATGTTCTCGATCGAGGCATTGGCCCGGATTGCCTATCCGAAGGCCCGCGAGACCACCCGGGGGCCACCGTGTCGCTATTCGTCGCGCGGTCGCGTGAAGATGCTCGGTTGGCAGTCGATCCGCGGCAGTTAAAATCCATTAGAAGCACCCATTACTTATCTTCCCCCATGAAGCGCTGATACACGCGCGCCGCCTCGATCGGATCGTTAGTAGGAACTATTACTCTCTCAATCTGAGCCGGGCCACCTTTCGGGCCGGAAAGAGCAACCGCCACGGCAGCATTGTCTCGCTGACCGAGCATCTGCTTTCCCAACCAGATCAGCATCGTGTCGCTGCCTTGCTGAGCCCTATCCCAGGATAGCTTCCCTACTCCTCGCGGTCGTCATCCCCATTCATGACCCGCTGATAGACCCTTGATGCCTCGATCGGATCCATGTCCGGTGTGATTACGGGTGATGCCACGCCACCACTATGCTTCAGCTGCAGCTTGTCGCCAAACGTCTTCGGCAATATCTTCGAAATCACCCATTGTCTTGCCTCAAAGCGCAGTCTAGATCGAGCGATGTGCTCGGTCGCGTGAAGATGCTCGGTTGGCAGTCGATCCGCGGCAGTTCAGAATCCATTAGAAGCACCCATTACTTATCTTCCCCCATGAAGCGCTGATACACGCGCGCCGCCTCGATCGGATCGTTAGTAGGAACTATTACTCTCTCAATCTGAGCCGGGCCACCTTTCGGGCCGGAAAGAGCAACCGCCACGGCAGCATTGTCTCGCTGACCGAGCATCTGCTTTCCCAACCAGATCAGCATCGTGTCGCTGCCTTGCTGAGCCCTATCCCAGGATAGCTTCCCTACTCCTCGCGGTCGTCATCCCCATTCATGACCCGCTGATAGACCCTTGATGCCTCGATCGGATCCATGTCCGGTGTGATTACGGGTGATGCCACGCCACCACTATGCTTCAGCTGCAGCTTGTCGCCAAACGTCTTCGGCAATATCTTCGAAATCACCCATTGTCTTGCCTCAAAGCGCAGTCTAGATCGAGCGATGTGCTCGGTCGCGTGAAGATGCTCGGTTGGCAGTCGATCCGCGGCAGTTAGAATCCATTAGAAGCACCCATTACTTATCTTCCCCCATGAAGCGCTGATACACGCGCGCCGCCTCGATCGGATCGTTAGTAGCTTCCAACGGGCGCGGCCGCAGGCGGCCAGTTCGGCGACAGTGTCGCGTGTGATGGCGAGATCGGTGACGAAGCTGTTGTAATAGGTTCGCTTGCCCTTGGCGTTGAAGGTCTCGATGGAGAACCAGTTGACCAGGATGGCATCGTCCGTGGCGCGCAGCGGCACGGCGTTGAGCCAGCGGTAGGTGGTGGTGGTGCGCTTGCCGCGTTTGCAGATGGTCTGACGATGTTCTTGCAGTTCGGCGCCCTGCAGGTATTCAGCAATCGTCTTATGCGAAGCTGGCTTGCAGGTGAGGATGAAGTTGCCGCCGGCATCTTGGATGGCGGCAACGATCGGCTGGCAGGCAAACAGATCGTCGCCGAGATAGACAGGCCGGAGGTGAGCGAGGTCGGCGCCGTGCCGGGCCAGCCACCGTTTCGCGGCATTGCGCTCGCAGTCCTGCTTCTCCGCCCCATCTTGCGGCGCGATAAATTCCGGCGGCAGGGGCAGGACCTGCTTGTGGCCCGGTGCGACCATGCTGGCACCCAGGAAGGCGTGGAAGTATTCGGTGCCGCCATCGGCGCGCCGCCGTGTCGAACACTGCTCGCATTTGATCTTGCGCGAACAGAAGTGCTCGCTCCCATCGAGCGCGATCGGCACCCGCCCGTCAAGACACTGGAACGGTGTCAGTGGCCCCGCTGCCTCGATCGCCTTCACGAACAGTCCGTCGAATGCCGCAGGCGAAGCGCCGTCCAGCATCAGGCGGATGTAGTTGTCGGAGGGGATCGCCGACATGCCGAACAGCGTCTCGCAGTTCGACCGACCGTGCCCCTCCGCCAGCGCTTGCTGATGCCCAAGGAACGACGGGCTTCCCATGAAGAAGATCGAAAACGCCGCCAGACCAATGTCCGCCATTGTGTAGTCGCCGTCGCGCCGCGGGCCTCTGCGCTGGTCGTGCAGACCGGCGCAGACTTCGCTCAACGCCCCGATCATGTCTGCAATGGCGCTCACCCTCGCCCTTAAATCGACGATCGAGCCTACCCACAAGAGAAAATCACCGCATGCTGTGGGAGCCAGTCAATAACTCCACAATATGTGGCATATCGAACTCAGGTTCATGGTCCGCTGCGACTCGAGAGCGCAACTCATTCGCATTGAGAACCGCTGCACTTGGGCGGCTAGCCTCGACTGGCAGAGGGACTTCTGGCATATACCCGAGTTCTTCGAGCTCCTGACCGAGCAGCAGGAGGAGTACACGAAGGCCATCACCGGCCAGCAGGACGCCAAGGTAACACTAGACAACATCGCCAGACTGGGATGACGATGCGGTCGATCGCGCTCACGCGGCAGCACGGGGCTAAATTGTTCGAGTTGCGCTCTGCAACGAGCCTTGCCCGGCTCCTGCGCGGCCAAGGCAAACGGGAGAAGCGCGTGATCTGCTCGATCCGATTTACCAGTGGTTCAGAGAAGGGGTCGATACGCTCGATCTCCAGGAGGCTAAGACATTGCTGGATGAGCCGGCATAAGCTGCGGGATCATCCTCGTCGTCGTCGAAGACGGTCCCGACGAGTAGCGCTAGCAGCAGCACGACACCCGCAACAACAAAAGTCATGACCGTCTCCTCCGTAAACTGTGGTTCGGTGCCGCCGGAGGATGATTGCGTTGAGCCAAAAGTCCCCAGCGTCTGATACGATCGAACAAAGGAATGGATCATTGTTCGCCTGCACGAGAGGCTGGGAATGATTTAGCCCCAGCCGAAACCAGCGGGCGCCGGCGAGTCCAGTGACCGCAGCGGCGTGGCGGGCGCCGGCGATGCGGGCTGTTGCGTGGCGGCTGCCGCGGGCTGGGCGTGATCGGACGCCGTCGCGGCGAGTGGATCGGCAAAGGCGGGGTGTGCGACTGCGATAAGGCCGGCAAGAGCAACTGCGGAAAGGATAGAGCGGAGCATGTGATTTCTCCCGAGCGGGCAGATCAAGCTGGCCAATCGATGGACCCAACTTAGGCGGGCGGGAGCACTATCCCTATGAAACCCTTCATACGTTGGAATGCAGGCCGGAGCCGCTGGCGGCTGATATGGCGCGGCGAATGATCAACGGTTCTGAACCTGGACAGACCGGGATTGATGGAGCAAACCTGTCCGGCGGCCCAGGTTAGCCGAGGAGCGGCAATGGACGTCGCGGACTGGCTGCGAACGCTTGGTTTTGAACGCTACGAGGCGGCATTCCGCGAGAATGACGTTGATGCAGAACTATTGCTCGGTCTGACGGACAACGACCTCAAGGACATTGGCGTTAACTCGCTTGGCCATCGCCGCCGTCTGCTGGAAGCGATTGCCGCGTTGCGCCACGGAGGCACACCGGCTGGCAATTCCGTTCGGTCGCGTCCGCCGGCCAGCCTGACCCGAGGCCTCGCCGAGCCCACAGGCGAACGCCGCCAGCTAACCGTGATGTTCTGCGATCTGGTGGGTTCGACGGCGCTGAGTGAAAAGCTCGACCCCGAAGAGCTGCGCAGCCTGTTGCATGCGTATCGGGCCGTCTGCGGCGAGGTGATCGCACACTACGACGGGTTTGTCGCCCGGTACGTGGGGGATGGCATCCTGACGTATTTCGGCTGGCCCACCGCGCACGAAGAGGATGCCGAGCGCGCCGTGCGGGCAGCCCTGGAGATCATTCATAGCGTCAAGCGAGCCTCGTCCACCGAGGCACTGTCGGTCCGCATCGGCATCGCCACCGGTCCGGTTGTCGTCGGCGAAGTGGCCGGCACGGGGGACCAGTCAAAGCTGGCGGTGGGCAGCACGCCCAATCTGGCCGCGCGTCTGCAAGGATTGGCCGCCGGCGATCAGATTGTCATCGCCGCCTCGACCCGCCACCTGGCCGGCAACGTCTTTGAACTGACTGATCTTGGCGAACATGGCCTGAAAGGGATTGCCGAACCGGTTCACGCCTGGCGGGTGGAGCGTGCCCTGGTGTCGGAAAGCCGCTTCGACGCCAATCGCGGCGGTAGCGCGTTGACGCCGCTGGTGGGCCGCGAAGGGGAAGTGGACCTGCTACTTCGTCGGTGGTCGCAGGCGAAGGACGGCGAAGGCCAGGCGGTGCTGTTGTCGGGTGAACCGGGGATTGGCAAGAGCCGCATCCTCAGCGCGCTGCGCGAGCGGCTGGAAGTGCAAGGCGTGCAGGCCCTGCGCTTCCAGTGCTCGCCCTACTACGTGAACAGCGCCTTCTGGCCGATCATAGACAACTTTGAACGGACGTTGAAGTTCACCCGCGACGAAACCGCGGACGCGAAACTCGACAAGGTGGAAGCGCTGGTCGTGACACACTACGGCCGGCCGCTGACCGACGTCCGGTTCGTCGCGTCGATCTTGTCGATCCCCTGCGAGGAGCGGTACGGGGCCCTGCCGATGACACCGCAGAAGCACAAAAACGAGACGCTGCGGACCTTGGTCGATATCACCGAAGCGGCGGCCCGCAAACAACCGAGCGTGCTGCTGTTCGAGGATGCGCACTGGGCCGACCCCACCACGCTGGAGGTGTTGGATCTGCTGATCGACAGGGTAAGAACCGTTCCACTTCTGGTCGTGCTGACCCATCGGCCGGAGTTTCAGTCGCGCTGGTCGCAGCAAGGACATGTCGGCGCCCTGAACCTTTCCAAGCTCACCCGAGCGCAGAGTGCTGCGATGATCTCCTCGCTCGCCGGCGGCAAGGCGCTGCCTGGGGCACTGCTCGAGCAGATCCTGACCAGGACGGACGGCATCCCGTTGTTTGTTGAGGAACTGACCAAATCCATTCTCGAGTCCGGCGAGCTGAAGGACGCTGGCGATCACTTCGAGTATGGCGACACCGCTCGGGCCGTCAGCATCCCGGCGACGCTGCGGGACTCGCTGATGGCGCGGCTGGATCGGTTCATGCCGGTGAAGGAGATCGCCCAGATCGGAGCAGCGATTGGCCGCGAATTTAGTTACGAGCTGATCGCTGCGGTCGCTCCGATGCCTCAGGCCCAACTTGACGACGCCCTGGCGCAGTTGAGCCAGTTAGGACTGGCTTTCCCCCGCGGCACGCCGCCCGATGCTGTTTACACCTTCAAGCATGCGCTGGTGCAGGACGCGGCCTACGACTTCGTTGCTCAAGAGCCGCCGACAGGACTTGCACGGCAAGATAGCCCGCGTGATCGAGCAACGCTTCCCGAGCATCCAGATCACCGAACCCGAGGTGCTGGCGTATCATCTTACCGCAGCGGGCCTTGCTGAAGTTGCCATTCCGCTTTGGCACGCTGCCGGCGAGCTAGCGTTAAAGCGCCTGGCACTGACCGAGGCGATCGCTCATCTCGACCAGGGCCTTGAGCTGATCTCAACCTTGCCCTGGTCGCCGCAACGAGACATCAGCGAACTCGAGCTGCGCATCCGCCTCAGCCAAGCGTGGAGAGTTCTCAAAGGCTGGGCAACTCCGGAAATCTGGACCAGCCTACATCCTGCCCTTGCTTTGGCTCGATCGCTCCAGCGCCACGACGCCCTGCTGCGCGTAATTGCGGGATTGATCGACAATATGGTGTCGCAAGGGCGCAAGGCGGAGTCTCTGATCTGGGTCCAAGAGATGCTGGATATCGCGCCGGCAACCGGCAATTCAATCTGGTTAGTCTGGTCACACGCGATCGCCTGTACTATGTTGCACTTGGGTGGGTGAGTTTACTAAGGGCCTTGAGCACGTCGAAAGGATTCGGGAGCTCTACGATAACGAGGGTTATCGCGACGCTGTCCGCTTCAGCCCCCAAGATCCAAAAACTCTGGCGGGTGTCTATGGCTCGATTTGCACCTGGATGCTTGGTTATCCGGACCGGGCACTCCAGCTGGAATTGGAAAAGGATGCACACGCCCGCCAGCTCGGACACCCCTTTGATCTCGGAAACGCACTGGTAATGGGAGCGCACATCTTCGATGATCGTTGGGGAGTGGATATCCTCTTCAAGCGCGCCGAAGAATGCGAGCGGCTCGGACGAGAGAACAGCCTTCCAGTGCTTTGGTCACTAATGGCGCCCATTGGATACGGGCTGGCACTGCTTCGGGAAGACAAATTCGCCGAAGGAAATGCGGCGCTTACAGCCGGTATCGCGACCTGGGAAGCGGCCGGCGGCTGCGCTGCCGCATCCTGAACGCGTGCCTGGCCGAAGGCATCGCGCTGACCGGCGACCTCGACAACGCCTTCGGGCTGCTCGAAGAGGTGATCGCCCAAATCGAACGCCCCGGATGGGAGGAACGCCTTCATTCCGCCGAAATCCTCCGCCTCAAGGGCTGGATGCTCTCGCTGCAGGGCGACCTTGACGGTGCCGAACGGAATTTTCTCGCCTCGCTCGACTGGGCGCGTCGCCAGCAGGCGAAAATGTGGGAACTGCGCACCTCGACCAGCCTCGCCCGCCTTTGGCTGAGCCAAGGCAAGCGCCAAGACGCGTATGAGTTGCTAGCCCCGGTCTACGGCTGGTTTACCGAAGGCTTCGACACCAAGGATTTGCAGGACGCGAAGTCTCTGCTGGACGAACTCGCGTCGCTCGCGACAGCACAGGCGGAAAGTCCATGACCTGCCCGGGCTGCGGCGCGGAGACGATCGGCGGAAGGCGGTTCTGCACGGCGTGCGGTACGGCATTGCCGGCCGCCTGCCCGGCATGCGGCAGCTCCGCTCCAGCCGGGGCGAAGTTCTGCGCGGACTGCGGCGCTCCGATCGGAGCGGGAGCGCGAACCGGTCCAGTCCGATCCGAACACACGTCGGCAGCCATCGGCCCAGCACCTGCCTTAACCACTGCCGAACGCCGCCCGCTCAGCGTTATGTTCTGCGATCTCATCGGCTCCACTGCCCTCTCGTCGCGGCTCGATGCCGAGGATCTGAGGGAGGTCATCCGCGCCTATCAGGCCTGCGTCGCCGCGACGATCCAGCAGTTCGACGGCTTCATTGCCCGGTACGTTGGTGACGGCATTCTGATCTATTTCGGCTGGCCGGAGGCCGGCGAGACCGATGCCGAACGTGCCGTGCGGGCAGGCCTGGCCGTTGCCGCCGCGGTCAGCAAGTCACCACTGCGAGGCGACCCGCTGCAGGTGCGCATCGGCATCGCCACGGGGCTGGTGGTGGTCGGCGAGCCGATTGGCTCCGGGGATTCGCGGCAGCAGACGGCGGTGGGGGAGACACCCAATCTGGCAGCCCGCCTGCAGAGCCTCGCGGGACCGGGTCAGGTGATCATCGACGTCGCGACCCGCCGGCAGATCCGTGGTCTGTTCGAGTGTCGGAACCTTGGGACGATTGAGCTGAAGGGCCTGCCAGAGCCGGTGCCCGCCTGGCAGGTGCTGAGCGCGGGCACGGCCGAAGGCCGGTTCGCAGCGCTGCATGGAACCATCACGCCGCTTGTCGGACGCGACGAGGAGATGGAATTGCTGCTCCGCCGCTGGGCGCAGGCGAAGGCCGGCAACGGCAAGGTGGTGCTGATCGCGGCCGAGCCAGGGGTGGGCAAGTCGCGGCTGGCCGAGGCGCTGGCCGAACGGATTGCGGCTGAACCGTACGTCCGGCTGCGCTACTTCTGCTCTCCGCACCACCAGGACAGCGCGCTTTACCCGGTGATCGCGCAGATGGAGCGCGCGGCGGGCTTTGCCCATGGTGATGCACCGGAAGTTCGACTGGTCAAGCTGCAAGCCTTGCTGATGGTGACGGAAGCGCCGCCGGAAGACGTGGCGCTGATTGCTGAGCTGCACGGGTTGCCGCCGGCCGGTCTCGCGCCGCTCAATGGTCTAACGCCGCAGCGGCGGAAGGAGAGGACGTTCGAAGCCTTGCTGCGTCAACTTGAGGGCCTGGCGCGGCAGCATCCGGTGGTGGTGGTCTTTGACGACCTCCATTGGATCGACCCAAGCTCGCGCGAGCTGCTGGACCGGCTGATCGAACGGATCGCGGACTGGCCGGTGCTGCTGCTGGCTCTGTTCCGCCCGGAGTTCCAGCCGCCCTGGGTTGGGCAGCCGCAAGTGACGATGTCGAATCTGACGCGGCTCGACCGGCACGATACTGCGGCGATGATCGCCAATGTTGCCGGAGATACGGCGCTGCCGTCTGAAATCGTGAAAGAGATTGCTGAGCGCACCGACGGTGTGCCGCTATTCGTCGAGGAAGTGACCAAGGCGGTGCTGGAGGCGGGCGCACAGGCCCCGGCTGCGCTGTCCGCGGTACCCCATGCGGGGCTGTCTGTGCCGGCGACCTTGCACGCCTCGCTGATGGCACGTCTGGATCGGCTGGGTTCGGTGGCCAGGGAGGTTGCACAGGCTGGGGCGACCATTGGCCGCGAGTTCGGCTATGAATTGCTGATGTCCATTGCCGGTCTGCCGGAGCCGCAGCTATGCGAGGTGCTGGAGAGGCTGGTCAGCGCGGGATTGGTATTTGCCCGCGGCACGCCGCCGGAGGCCAGCTACCTGTTCAAGCATGCACTGGTGCAGGATGCCGCCCATGGCAGTTTGCTACGTGGCCGGCGGCAGCATCTGCATAATCGTATTGTCGTGACTTTGGAAAAGCGTTTTCCAGAAATTGTTGCGGCGCAACCAGCGCTGCTAGCTCAGCACTGCCAGGAAGCCGGGCTGGCGGAACAGGCGGTTGGTTATTGGCTGCAGGCCGGTCAGCAGGCGCTGGCGCGCTCGGCGATGGCGGAAGCAGCAACACTGTTGCGCAAGGCGCTGAGCGTAGTATTCAAGCTCCCGGACAGTCTCGAGCGCCAGGAGTGCGAGCTTGATCTGCAAATCGCCCTTGGCCAAGCGCTCATCGCGACTCAAGGTTTTACGGCTTCAGCCGTGGGCCAAGCCTACACGCGCGCACGTGTGCTTTGTGATCAGCTCAAATTACCGGACAAACTCTTGCCAATTCTTTATGGCCAGTGGGCGCATTACTCGATTTCCGATCTCAAGCTGACACAACAATTCGCCGCGGAAATTCGGCAGTTCAGCGAGGCGCGTGATGACCCCGTCGCGCGCGTGATGGCTTGCCGGGCGAGTGGGCTTGCGCATCTATACCTTGGCGACTTTATAGCTGCGGACGCTTACCTTGAGGAAGGACTAGCCCTCTATGATCCGGCCCAGCGGGACTCCCACGCATCAATTTATGCGACGACAGACTTGCTTGTATTCCTGTGGACATACTCATCGGTGGTGCTGATCTGCTGCGGGAGGCTTGATCAAGCGCGCTCACGTTCGGATGCGGTCCTCGCGTATGCCCGCAATCTCTCACATGCACATTCGCTTGGTCTTGCACTTCACTGGGTCTGGATAGTGCACTGGTGCGCTCGGTCAGAGCCGCGGATCTTGTTGCAGATTGCGGATGAACTCGTGAACCTCTCTGATGAGCGGCAATTTGTAACTTGGCGGCCGCTGAGCGCAGTGCTGCGCGGTTGGTGCTTGGTCGAGTTTGGGCAGCCGAAGCAGGGGATCCAACTCATGAGCGACGGGTTGGCTAAGGTGAGGGTCGATGGAAAACTTCTTGTGCCACAAGTTCTTACTCTTATCGCGGACGCCCACCGAATGGCCGGCCAACCGAATGTTGCGCTGTCATATATCGCCGAGGCCGAGCAGTTTGCCGAAGCAACGCAGACCCTATGGCTTCAGGCCGAGACGCTTTGGTTCGGGGGTGATCTGATTAATTCCTCAGGCGACCAGTCCGCCGCCGAGCGGCACTATCGTCAGGCCATCGCTGTTGCCGAGCGCCAGAGCGCGAAGCTGTTCCAGTTGCGGGCATCGACCGGCCTCGCCCGGCTCTGGGGCGGCCAGGGCAAACGCGCGGAGGCCCGTGATCTGCTCAGTCCGATCTACAATTGGTTCACTGAAGGTTTCGACGGACCCGACCTGAAGGACGCGAAGGCGCTGCTAGAACAGCTCACGCCATGAGCGACGTCCGGACGTGGCTGGCTGGCATCGGCCTCGGCCAATATGCCGACGCCTTCGAGGCCAACGACGTCGAGATGGACCTGCTGAACGGTGTCGATGACCAGATGCTGAAGGACATCGGCGTGACGAGCGCCGGCCACCGACTGCGCATACGCAATGCGATCGCCAAGCTAGCGCCCACATCCGATGTCAAAGAGAATACGAACAGCGCGGCCGCTGCGATTGAAGTGGCAGCCCCGTCCGGCGAACGTCGCCAACTCACCGTGATGTTCTGCGACCTGGTCGGTTCGACGGCGCTGAGCGAAAAGCTCGACCCCGAAGAACTGCGCAGCCTGTTGCGCGTCTATCGAACCCTCTGCGGCGAGGTCATCAGCCGCTACGACGGATCGACCTGGTGCCATTCCGGTATGGCGAGATGGCGGGCTACCAGCCGGTCCATCAGTTCCTTGCGCAGCACCAGGGCGAGAAAGGTGCAGAAGATGTGGCCGCGGATGGCCGCATCGGTTCGATGAAAGATCGGCCTTGTGGCCAGCAGCGTCTTCGCCGCAAGGAAACCCTGCTCCACGGCCAGCAAGTTCCGGTAGCGCAGCACCACTTGCAAGGCAGTCAGCTTGGTATTGGTGCGCAACACAAACAGACCATCATAACGAGCTTCAGCCTCGACCTTCGCAGCATCGATGGTAAAGCCCTCACCCGCTGGCTCGGCAAGGAAGCGGCGGTATCCAGCGTTGCCGACCAGCGCTTTGTCGCCCTGTGTCAGCTTGCGTTCGAGACCGGCCAGCAGGGCGGTGCGCGTCTCGGCGTCCTTGCGAGCCTGTTCCGGGTTGCGGGCCAGCACATAGCGACGCCCACAGAGGACGACGTCCTTGATGGCAAGGTCAGTTTCACCCTTCTGGCGCGGGATGGTCAGCGGCACCGCCACGCCGTCGTCATCGATCACCGTGGTTCGGACCTCGACGGTCGAGCGCTCGCGCACGCCAAGTATATAGTCGATGCCCTGCGCCTCGAGCCCGGCGATAGTAGCGGCACTGATCATGCCACGATCGGCGACGACGCAAGCCCGGCTGATGCCGAACCGCGTCCGCAGGCGCTCGACGACGGGCAGCAGCGTGGTGACGTCGGCGGTATTGCCGGGCCAGAGGAACGAGGCGATCGGCCGGTCGTGGCCATCGAGCACGATGCCCAGCACCACTTGATGCAACTGTGGCCGGAAGTCCTTGGAGAAGCCGCGCTGGCCGAGGGTCGCTCCGCCCCGGCCCTCGAAGTACGGCGCGGATAACACACAGACTTGGCAACGAACAACGAGTGGATCCGAGGTGGGTTGCTCGGTCACCAATCGCGGATCAACATTGCCGTAATAGTTCGACGCCCGGACTTCGCGCGTGATCTCGTCCACCACCGAATTCCTCCCGGCAGACCGGGCCGCGCTCGCCGGCGAACGCGGGTTCCAGGACGAGCAGGAGAAGAAGCGTCGCGGTCGTCCGTCGCATCAGAACCTCCCAAGCAATCGGATCAAGGTCGTCCCCGGCACGGCGGACCGCGCCAGGGTGTCCAGAAATGGGTTCCCCGACTACTTTTGGAAAGACGCACATTTCAATGGCATAGGGAACGCGCTGGGGCGTCCGCAAAGGTCTACCTTCCCGGACGGCACTTGGTTAGAACCGGCATCGGCTTGTGGGTGATTTTTGGGCGTATCCTCAACCAACCTCGATAGGGCCCCCCAACGCGTCCGCCCTGCCGCTAATTCGCATGCCCCAGCGCGCGTTGCTGTGGGTAGGACAACTTTCGGCCTTGTACCTAGAAAAGCCTACAGTGCTTTTCATGGATGCTCTAAGGATGCAGCGTCATGTCAAGCACCCCGTCAGACAACTGCTGGCAAGCGTGGGTCGCTATCGCGAGCGTGACAAGCTGCTGCTGCGCCTGACGCATTCGAATTCCGGGTCAGACGCGTTCTAGAGGCGCGGATACCACGGAGATACGAATGAGCAACGAAGTCATCGTGGCGTATGTTGCTGAGCAGCTTGCATTGCCGCTCTCTGCTGCCAGATGGCTTGGTTCTGGGCTGCCAGCGCTTGAGCCCTCTGCTGTTGCAGCTGCTGCCACGCTTGGGCTTGGGCAGCCTTCTGCTGCCAGATGGCTTGGTTCTGGGCTGCCAGCGCTTGAGCCCTCTGCTGTTGCAGCTGCTGCCACGCTTGGGCTTGGGCAGCCTTCTGTTGCTGTAGCTGTTGCGAAGCTTGAGCCTTCTGCTGCTCTAGCTGTTGCCAGGCTTCAGCCTTTTGCCGCTGTAGCTGTTGCCACGCCTGGGCCTGAGCAGCCAGGGCTTGAGCCTTCTGTTGCTGTAGCTGTTGCGAAGCTTGAGCTTGGGTCTGCGCTTCGTTCTGGTGCCGTAGGAACTCGTGCTCCTGCCATGCTCGATCACGATCCCAGGCGCGGTGCCGATGATACCAGTAGCGATCCTGATCGTAGCCGTTCCCCCAGAAGCCACCCCCGCCAATGATCACGCCGGGACCGTAGTAACCCGGGCCATAATAGCCCGGCTCATACCCGGGATAAGCCGGCGCGGAGTATTCGTAGTAGGGATAGGAGGAACCGGCAACATTGGTTGGCGCGTAGCCGCCTGCCTGCTCGGCGCAGGCGGAAAGTAGCGTGGCCGCGCCGATCAGCATTGCCGCCCCGGGACGCATTTTCTCCTCCTACCTAGCTGCTTCTGTGCAGCCAGCTTGGTGGAATATATGAACGGAACATGGCGGAAACAGGGCGCTGTGGAAACAAGGCGCTGTGGGTGCTCTCAGATGACGATCTCGACGCGGTATCAGGCGGAGCTTGTTGGCCGTGGGTGCGCACTGCCATCCTATTGCGATGTTCGTCATCGCCCATGATCGTCTTGTCCGGATTTGGCACTGTCCGATTTCCGGATGGCATCAGGTTAGGCGGAGACTCCATCCGCCGCTACCCAGCCTGTGTCCTCAGTTCTGAACACGCTCGCCGAACGCATAGAGCATACCGACCGATGCGGCGCATGGTGCTGACCATCCCACAAACCGCGCCCCCTAATCCGGCTACGTTCCCTCCACCCGTTGCTGGGGTAGGCCGATGCGACGCCGTCGCTGTGGACGGATGGACGGCAGGGGCGCTTGGGTGCTAAACTGCCTCTTGCATTGAACCTCCTCTGAGCGCCGGGCAACATCTATGTTTGGCGCTCCCTTTCAAGAGACTTAAAAATCAGCATTCTAGGCTGCGCAAATTTGCGCATCCTCCGACCGCTTCACTGCCGACACCGCGAAGACGAAAAGAGCCCCCTGCTGTTATCCAGGGGGTGAGTTCCCTCCCCCGAGGGGCTTTCTTCGAACCCCAGCCCGCCGACGCTGCACGCCGCGGGGATCAGGGTCAAGGTGGCCGTCTGGGAATCACCGGCTGGTGGCATCCTGGGCGACGGGCGTAAAAAAGCCCCCTGCTGTGACGATCAGGGGGCGAATTGGGGGATAGAATCATTTGCGGGTTATGACCACGCGCCAGGATGCTGCACGCCCGGCCGGGAGGGGTCAAGGGACGGTAACGGCCTAACATAGCCGCTACGGCCTCCAGGGGGCCGCTACAGGGCATCGCCGATGTTCGGCGCCACACCGTTCCGGTCGCTATGAGGCTCGCGCCTGAGGGCGGCGTTGAGGGTGCGGGCGACCAAACCGTCAATGACTGACCGAGGGCATCAGCGGCGGCTACGAGGTCTTCTGGCGCTTCCTGCTCCCCAAGGCGATTCTTCGGCGGCGGCGTTGAGCCTGTTTTGTGACGGCATCGGTTCGAAGAGGACCGGCATTGCGATCGCGGCCAGCTTCGTATTCGCTGTCGCTCTAGGTGTGCCGCCGATCCTCTACGCATTTGACCGTGTTGTCGCATGAAGTTCGATTCGCTCCGGGTCCGGCGGTGATCGGGTCGCGGCCGCGATGCGAGACTTTGATCCGTGGGAGTACATCCCAGATGCAGCGAGGAAGGCTGGCTGGTTCAGATCGATTCAGGGCGATTGGTGGTGG
>CAWHWH010000027.1:0-48728 GCA_963832865.1 uncultured Pseudomonadota bacterium | reverse complement strand
TCTGGCGGAGATCATGTTCCCGCTGTCGAATTGACATTTAGATCGAAACGACATGCTTCAATTTTGCCAACGAGCGGCAGGACTTTCACTTGTAGTAGCCGACGCCGCAAACCTGATCAGTTACCTTGGTGAAGAACGTTATCTTGGCCGCCGGGACGTGCGAACCCGGCTCCGGCCACATGTAGCTGATCACCATGATTTCATTCGGCTGTGCGATCGCCATCATTTCCTGGCCGAAGGCGACACCGTCGATATCGTAGAGATCCTTGATGTTACGGCCAATCTGTACGGGGTCGATATGCGCATCGACCTTGCCGTCCAAACGAGCGCAAAACACGTAGAGGTCACGGTCGTGGAACCCGTTGGTGCCAGCCTTGAAATCCGCGAGCGCCTTGGGTTCATCCAGCTTCATCGCGGCCACCGCTCGTTCCAGCATGGCCCTGGCCGACTGTGCCGATCCTTTGTCATTCGACCCGCTGTCAGCCGACTGGGCCAGTCCGCCGGTGAGCAGGAGCCCCGCGACGATGGCAACCGCCCCAGCGCCTCGATTGCCCGATTGATCAGGTCCGCCGGATCACTCATCGTCGCGGCCGCCTCGATCACCGCCACATGGGGCTGGACGGCGCAGGAAGCGGCGGCGCGGCTGATGGAAGAAAGCAGCAAGGCCGGACGCAGGGCCACGCCTACGCTGATCTTACCGCGCGCAATGCCGCCCTGGCCGTAGAGCGCCGCAAACAGCAGCCGAAACGCCACCGGATAGGCTGAATTTTGGGCGTGCCGGCATCGCCTGCATGGGCGATGCCGTCGCGTGCTATGCGCCATCCCCCTACGCCAAGGCTTCGGGGGACAAAGGCGCACCGAGCCACGCAAGCGCGTCTCGGCCCATCCGGGTAACGCCCGTTCACGCGCCGGCTTTCTCGGCCGCGGGCTGGATGCCGGCAGCATCGCGGCCGCCGTCGCGGCGGACGCGGCAGTGCGGCGGGAGCGCGAGGCGCGCTGGGACTACCTGCGAGGGGCGTATCGTGATCCGCATGCCGCGCGCGCGGCGCTGGATGAGATGGTCAAGCGGCAGGGTTGGACGAGTGCGGCGGCCCGCGTCGCGGCGGATCCGCTCCAGCTTGGCGCGCTCCGTGCCAGGGAGGGGTTATTGGCCGGCGCCGACGCTCGGACGGAGCGGGAAAGGGCGAAGCGCGCCGCTTGCGCGATCGGGTCAAGCCTGGAGCGGGTTGGCGCGGCCGAGGCCACCGCTGAACAAAGCTACCGGGCCGCAGTACAGGCGCTGCTGGCGGCCGATGCGACAGGCATTCCGCGCCTGTCCACGCGGGCTATGGCGGCGATCGGCGCCGTCGCCGCGGCACCGGACGACCAGGCCGGTGCTGAGGCATGGCGAGCCGCGCAGGCCGATCCACCGGTCGCGGACGAATTGCGCACCTTCGTCGCAGCGGTGGCGCGGCGGTTCGGGGAGGCTGGCGTTCGCGCGATGCTGCGGGGCGGCGGTCGTGCGGGTGTGGTCACGGTGCCGTCGGTTGCATCGGCGGAACAGCATATGCTGGATCAGGTGGCCGGGCTGACCGTAACACTGACGGCAGGCGAGCGCGCCGGTGCGGCGACCGCCCACCCCCACGCCGAGGGCCAGCGCCAAGGGCTGCGGCGGGGATTACGGAGGTGACGCTCACAGCGCTTGAGGCGGCTCGCGGCCCGCACCTGCCGGTCGCCACGAGGGTGACACACGAGCAGTTTCACGCAAGTCGGCCGGATCCAGGCGCTCGCCTTCAACGTGCCCTCTGCGCTCCGTAAATCGTTTCGCCAACGAGGCGAATTGGCTGGCGCTGACGCAGCGGCGCGCGGGGGTTCCTGTGGACCCACCGGTTCAAGCCCTGGACGACGTCGAAGCGGCGAAGTGGGTGGATCAACAGGATCAACCACGGTTTTGAACCACCAATTCTCGTCGCCGGTTTCAACGATGTCGCAGTGGTGGGGTGAGGCGGTCCAGCAGCGCGGGGGTTAGATTAATCACTGCAAGCGATCTCGACCCCTCGCCGGCTGACGTCATGATGGCTGCGGGTGGGGTGAGCTTCGAAAACCCCGCCGACGCCTCGACATGCTACCAGCACATCTGGGCAAGCCGTAACGCCGCCAAGAAGGCCATGGAAAAGCATCGGGAGGGAATCTTGGGGTCTAACCGTAATGAGGAATATCTAATTACGGTTAGACCCCAAGATCGACGGAAAGGACCCTCCCACGTTCGGGTTGACTATCAGCTGCCGGGACACGGAAAGCGCCGGTCGACTGCTTGGGTGGATCTGCACCTTGTTTCGGACCCCGAGGTTTGGTTAACGGAGCGGCTCGGGCGGTCCCGGCGGCCGCTTCGATCTCCAGCCGGGTAATCTGATGGCCAGCGGTCACATCAAGCCGCTCAGCAACCACAAGCAGTTCGCGGGCAATATGCAGCAAGGTCTCGCGAGCAAGGCCTTGGCCGGCACAATGCGCGAGATAGCGTTGTCGCTCAGCCGACCCCGGACCCGTTTTGTGACGTGCCAGGACAGCAGGATAGGTGAACAAAGTTTCGAACGTGGATCGGATCTCCTGATCGATGAGGAAGGTTCGATCAGTTATCCGTCACTTTGTTATGTGGCGCCGGAAAACCGCTCAGCCGCTCCAGGCGCCGGTCTCCGAGGTCAGCGCCACATAACTATCGGCGCCACATTACGCCTTCGGCTTGCGTGACGGCCAGCTGGTGTACCTGAATCTGGTAGGGTCTCGATCATGCGCTTTTATCTAACACTTACCGGGCGGGACAGTCCCCCCTCGCGACAAAATCTTCTCCAGCCGGCTTCCAGCGAGGCAGCGCGAGCCGAGCGGCAGCGGAAATGCCGGATCACTGTTAGTTTCAGTCAGCTGCCGGGTTCCGGACGGTGCGCGGCCTCGTTCACATTCCTTTGTCGTCGCTCCATCGGGCAACAGGCGCACGCCAGCTGCGATAGATTGCCATCAGCCGAAGGAAGATGCACACGGCCGCGCCCAATAACATCAGATAGGTTGGCGGCACATCTAGGACCGTTCCGATCGATACGACGCCCGCACCGGCGAGCGCTGCAAGTGCATAAAGATCGGCTCGCAGGACGAACGGGATATCCCCGGCGAGGACGTCACGGGTCATTCCACCGCCAATTCCGGTTAGCATGCCCAGGATCGCCGCCATAACTGGATTGATGCCGTGATCGATCGCTTTTTGTGCGCCAGTGACCGCAAACAGCCCAAGGCCAACCGCGTCGAGCAGCAATATCTGGCGCTGATGCGATGTGACGTTGGGATACCAATAAAAGGTTATCAAACCACCGACCATGGCGATCGCAAAATAATGAATGTCCGCGATTGCGACAGGGGGGATTGCGCCAATTAGGACGTCGCGCATCATGCCGCCGGCGACCGATACCACAAACGACAGGAAGAGAACGCCGAAGAGGTCGAACCGCTTTTTGACGCCCAGCAGACCGCCGCTCAAGGCGAATGCCAATGTTCCCACCCAGTCGAGCACAGCTGTCAGATCGTGCAGGAAGGCGCTATGCATCGCCGAGACAAAGTGCGCTCGGGTTAGCCGTTACCATTAGGTTGCGCTTGCGGCAGGTGAAGAGATCCAGGCGCTGGCAGCCGCCAGCATAGCCTCGACGCCGGTCCGCAAAGTGGGATGAACCACCGGCGCGAAGTCGGGAGCGTGATTGGCCGGCAGTTCGTCTACTTTGCCGGCCTTCTGCGCGTTTGCGTAAGTATCTGGATCAATGCCGCCGATCACCCAGAAAACGGCCGGCACATCCCACGCTGCACCAAACAGTCCAAAATCCTCGCTCGCGGTCGCTGGACCGATCTCTGTCACCCGATCGTCTCCAAACCGGCGCTGGAGAGCGGCGACCACCTTTCGCGTGGCGGCCTCATCATTACGGGTCAGCGGATACTCGCTCAGCACGGAAAATTCCGGCGGTTTTGGAGCACCCGAAGCCTCAGCCTCAGCCTCAAGGATGCGTTTAATCGCCGCCAGCACTCGGGTGCGCACTTGATCCTTGAAGGTGCGTACATTGAGGCGAAGCAGCGCCCGATCGGGAATGACGTTTTCACTCATGCCAGCCCTCATTGTGCCGACCGTAACGACCGCGGAGTCAGTCATCGCCACTTCGCGTGACACCACCGTCTGCAGACGCATGACGGCTGATGCCGCCATCACCACGGGATCGATACTCTTCTGCGGCATCGAGCCATGTGCGCCCCGGCCGAACAACGTCACCTCCCAGCTGTCGCCGGCCGACAGTATCGTCCCAATGCGCCATCCGATCTGGCCCGCCGACAGCGGCATCACATGCTGGGCTAAGGTAACATCCGGTTTGGGGAAGCGCTTGACCATGCCGTCCTCGATCATGGCACGGGCGCCCTGGCCTGTTTCCTCACCCGGCTGGAATACGGCCATTATAGTTCCGCGCCACAGGTTCTTATTTTCGGCCAGGATGCGCGTCACACCCATCAGCCAGGCAACATGCATATCGTGCCCGCAGGAATGGGCGATCGATGTCGCTTGTCCGAAGCGGTCGGTTCCGGTCTTCTCACTCGCGTAAGCCAGGCCGGTGCTCTCCTTAATCGGCAGCGCGTCCATATCAGCACGCAGCAGCACGACCGGACCATCACCGTTGCGCAGCAATCCGACAACGCCCGTGGTGCCAACACCCTCCGTCACGTCGTATTCCAGCTCGCGCAACCACGCCGCGGCAACTCCTGACGTTCGCTGCTCTTGCATCGACAGTTCCGGATTGGCGTGCAGGTCTCGGTAGATATTTTCGAGTTTGCCGAGGAGATCGTCGGTTGGACCGGGCAGGGCGCCGGTGACGACGGACGCGTCTTTGGTGGTCATGACCGATCTCCTGTCATGCTGCCGCTTCTATCGGCGTGTCAGCCGCGAGCACCAAATCGCATCGGGGGCGGGACGCGTCTTGCGCAATCCATGTCAGGAGTTCCTGGCCGATGCGCAATGCTGCCGATGCAGGAAGCGCACTCGGATGCTCAATAAGCGCCAAGAGCTGTAACACCCGGAGACGACAAGCCAGACCGTGATCGAGACCGTCAGCGCAATGTGGGCACATCTGCTCCTCCTTTTGTCGTTTGCTCGTTGCGGCGAATTATTCAGTTGTTACGGTCTCACATCGCTCGGGCGTTACCGGTAAGGCCAGTAGGCCCAGGCTAAAGGAAATAGCGACACAATCCGAGTATGGGTAACAGGGGCAAAACCCCGGGCAGGCGGCGGTATCAGGCGGGCTGGCCGCGGCATCGGACGAGTTGCGGCAAGGGCGGAATGAGCGGCTGGCCGGGGACGTTCAGCCGGCTGCCCAGATAGTCCCAGAACGCCACGCCGTGCTTGGCGCAGGTCTTGGCGAGGCCCAGGAAGGCATCGCGGCAATCGCGCCCGACGTCGCTGCGGGTTCCGGCGCTGACCTTGCGGCGGGTGACCTGGCAGCGGATATCGTTCTCCGAGCCGTTGGTGTGCAGCGGGATTTCCGGCCGCTCCAGCACCATCAGCAACTCGGCCTTGTTGGCATGCAGCCGCTTCAGCAGGCGATCCAGCGTGACGAAGCCGGTGCGGCGGCGGAAGATGCGATCGAACCGCGCGCGCAGCGCGCAGCACGACGGCGTTTGCTCGGGTTGGCCCGGTAAACCTTGAGATCGGCGTAGAAGTTCCAGATCAGCTTCGCGCATGCGTCTGCTGGGCGGCACGATGCAGGTCGGTGAAGGTGTCCAGCTTGTGCACCAGCCGTTCCGCATGGACCCAGCACAGCGCGTGCTGGCCGACGTCGAACTGTCCGGCATCATCGCTCAGCACCACGGCGTCGCGCAGGAAGCCGTGCGCCTGGATGCTGCCCCACTGAGCTCCCTCGGTGGCGATCTGCACCGGATCCTGGATGACCGCTAGACCAGTCTTGGCGGTGAGACGGCCGAGCCGGTCGAGATGCGCCTGCCAGGCGGCCTGATCGGCGAAGCGCGTTTCGCGGCTTCGGCCACAGACGTGGCGATCAGCGGGCGCGGCCAGTCCGCGGCTGCGCATGTAGTCGAACGCCGCCTCGTTCAACACGTAGTCGGTATGTCCGGCGCGCAGCAGATCGAGAAAGTTCAGCCGGCTCTTCGATGACCGCGTGCCGAACCAGGTGAACCAGTCATTGCCGATCTGCGTGCAAAAGCCGTTCTTGGCTTTATGGCGCGCGCCGGTGTCGTCGACCGATACCCAGGGCGATGTCTCCAGTCCGGCGCGCAGCACGTCGCGGGCTTCGTCGAGGAAGCCATCCTGCTTGTCGGTCAACAGCCGTTGGACCTCGCCGCTTGGAGATCGACACGCCGACCGAATGCAACAGCGCCGTCAGACGCGGCAGCGTGGTCTGACCCTGATGATACTGCATCAGCACGAAGCGGCGCAGGTCGGGGCCGAAATGTCCTCGGGTCCCCTCCGGCAGCGGTGCGACGATCGTCTGGCCGTCCGGCGTGACCCAGCGCTCGCGCCGGTAGCGGATCGCACTGCACCGACAGCACAAGCTCCTGCACCAGATAGGTCTCGTAGCCCTTGAAGCGTGATCCCGCCGGGACTGCGGCCTTCAGCACCCGATCCTCGATGCTGACGCGGGGGCGGACCTTGCCGCGGCGTGGACGGCTCTTTTGCCGACCAGGCTTGGCCGGTTCGGTGGCCTTGTCCATGCCGCTGGGCTTGATGTCGGGCGGTCCCTTCAGGCCTTTCAGCCGGGCGATCTCTTCGCGCTGTTCGGCTGACAATCTGCTTCAGGGCGCGCGACTTCGCCGAACAGCTCAACCAGCAGAGCCTCAAGCTCTGGGCGGCTTAGCCCGGAAAGGGACGGGGGCTGCGGCACATTCGCAAAGAATTGCACCGAGTTCGAGCCGGAGCAAGCGAAAAATGCATACCTGCCCAGGGTTTTGCCCCTGTTACGAGTATGGCAACTAAGTCTCTGATTCTATGATCATTTACGCGACGGCTTGCCTGTGGCGCCCGGCGGGAGCTCAGATGAAGGCTGAGAGTCCCATCATTGATCTCTGTCGTTGACAACAATTCGTTCTCGGCGGCTGTTCGTCAGAAGCTCCGACAATGCGGCCAGCACATCCGGTCGCGAACCTTTGGAGAGGTTGCCATGAGAAAGGTTATCGCTATTTGCGGGGCTCTGTTTGATGGCGCGTCAGATGTGCTTCATGGCCCGACGGAAATCCTGATCGAAGGCGACACGATTAGCGATGTTTCGCCCTCTGTCGGCCGGCCGAACGGCGCGCAGATTATTGATCTCAGCAACCGCACAGTCGCTCCAGGCTTTATAGATACGCATGTGCATCTCTGTGTAGATGGGCTAAATCTCGCGCGTCAGACGCTGCAATGCACGTCGGTCAAGACGCTTGCCGGGCTCCATAACGCGCAGCAATATATGCGCTACGGCTTCACCACTCTTCGCGACATGGGCACGCTCGATCCGGAGTGGCCGACAATCAACCTTCGTGACGCGATTGATGCTGGATTGATCCGAGGCCCACGCCTGGTGGTGGCAGCTCATATGATCAGTGCGACTGGTGGCCACGGCGATATTCAAAGCATGCTCCCGTGTCGCTGCCATCGGGGATTGTGCAAGGTTGCCGACTTCTCCAGCGCAAATCCGCGAGCTTGTGCGAGCGGAGCACGCGTATGGCAGCAATTGGATCAAGACCATGAACACCGGCGGTTACATGAGCGCCGGCGATGATCCGGCGACCGTCACATGGTTTGAGGACGAGATGCAATGTCTCGGGGAAACGGCGCGACAACTTGGACTTCCGCTGGCCGTTCACACCGGGGCGGCGGAAGGATGCAAACAGGCGCTACGTGCCGGGGCACGCAGCCTCGAGCATTGCTATCTCATCGATGACGAAGCCATCGGCATGGCCGAGAAAGCGGGCGCCTTTCTCGTGCCCACCATGCAGATGACCCGTGAGGATAAGGCATTGTTACGAGCCGGAAAGCTTCCCGACCATGCCGTATGGAAATTTCGGCGTGACCTCGCCGCTATCGAGGACGCGCAGCGGCGTATTGCCGAAAGCAGGGCGAAAGTGGCGCTCGGCACAGATTGCGGCATGTTTCCGTTTAGCGAGGGAATTCTAGAATTTCAGGCAATGGTCGCCGCCGGTCTGACGCCGGCACGGGCACTGAAGGCCGGCACGAGCATCGCGGCTGAGCTGCTACAACGAGACGATCTAGGAGTTCTTGCGCCCGGCAAGCAGGCTGACATCGTCGCCATGCCTGGAAACCCTTTCACCGACATAGCGGCGACGGCGCAGGTCGACTTTGTCATGAAAGCAGGCCAGATCTATCGCCACGGCCCACTCGATATTCTGCAATAGGTATTCAACCAACCGGCTTTTCGCTGCGTCGCTTTTCCCGACCTTGTGCGCCAAGTGCGTTGCCGTAACGACGCCCGCAATCCCGCCGCCAAGAACAACCATTGCTGCATCGACTATCTCCTATCCGAAGGCCAAGGGAGCCGACACGCAATCGCCGGCACGGCGAGCTGTCCCGAGATTAATTCTTCTGCACGTCGGCATTGGTACAGACCTGGTTTGCAGCATTCGGAATCGCGAGGAAGGTGATGCTTGCCAGAGCGAGTTCGATCCGCCCGGCCGGCTCCGGTGCGCCTTCCACGGATGGAAGATTGTCGTCTGCCTGGAGGCGTCGCCCGTTCAATCGCACAATTCCTGCTTGCAGTGGCATTGCGGTGAGCGTGTAGCGCCAGCTCGCCTTCGGCAGGCTTAACGCGGTCGCGTCTGTTCTGCTGTTGTTGATCGCCACCAAAGCGCGACCCCGCCGGCTTGGCCACGGAGGCATTGGGCATAGAGGTGTAATCCTTCGCGCGGCTGCCCCGCGTCCAACGATTTAATGCGGCACTACTGGCTTCCGGCTGCACTCTGCTCGGAACTTGTGCCCGACGCCACGCCGATCCGCCTGATGCTGCTAGGGGAGAAGCTGATCGCGTTTCGAGGCAGTGCCGGCCGGGTCGGTGTTATGGACCATCGTTGCCCACACCGCTGCGCGTCGCTGTTCCTTGGACGCAACCAGGAAGGCGGCATTCGCTGTATCTATCACGGATGGAAATACGATGTGGCAGGCAATTGCATCGACCAGCCGAACCTGCCGCCGCACCAGGACTTTCGCCGCAAGGTCAGAGCGAAGGCTTATCGGACAGTCGAACGCGCCGGATTCGTCTGGGTTTACATGGGCGCGCGTGCCGAGCCACCGCCGCTGCCTGCCCTCGAAATCCTCGACGTTCCAGAGCATGAGCTTGGGATGAGCCTCATTCAGCGCGACTGCAACTACCTGCAGGCGCTGGAGGGCGATATCGACACATCGCATTTCGGCTTTCTGCACGCCGGTCACGTCGACCCGGAGGACGTGGCAGAGGACGACCCATTTCGCCACACCATTACCTCGCGCGCTCCGGAGTACCACGTCGCCGACACAGCATGGGGCACCACATACGCCTCCTACCGTCCCACCGGCGCGAGTCTGACCTACTGGCGCTGCAATAATTTCATGTTTCCGTTCTGGAGTCAGCAACCTGCAGGCGAATTTGCCACCAACGTGAACGCGCGCGCCTGGGTCCCGCTCGATGACGGTCACGTGATGTTCGTCTTTCTGTGGTCGAAACGCAGCGTCTCGGCGATGACGCAGCCGCAGCCGGTTTACAACGACGGCACGCTGATCGGCGGCACTGGGCGCAGCAACAAGTTTCTACCCAACACGACCGACTGGCTGGGACGTTGGCGGCTCGCAGCGAACCCCAGCAACGACTGGGGGATCGATCGCACCGCGCAGCGTGTCCCCTACCCCACCTCACGTGAGGCGCAGGCGGCGCTTGAGCGCCAGCGGCGGGCAAAGGAACGGCGGGGGTATGCACGAGCGAACGATGATTATCGTCCGGAGCGCGCAAGTCTCAGCGGTTTCCGGTGTGCCTAGCTACGCTCCGCGCCCGTGCTAGGGCATCTGCATTACGTATTCTCTGCTGCTGGCTCTGCCGCGCTGCCATCCGCGCGTAGGTGGTATCTTCTTTCGGTAGCATCAGCAGGAGCTGTGCGAACAGTGCGTCGCGGGTCAGCCCAGCCTGGTCGAGAAAGGCGTTGACCTTCGTAATATCGCCTGCGATTTTCCCAGCCATGGGACGATGCCACTCACGCCGCTGACTGCACATCGTTACGAGTTGCAGCGAATAGTTGGCAGGAAATTGCAGAATAGAACGAGGCAGTTCGTCCGACGCCGCAGGTCCTGACGGTGCAAGACCTCCTTGCGCCGGACGCGCCGGTTTACAACCGATCTGAAGTTCATGGACTTCACCCGAAAAAAGTGGCGATAGTCTGAAATGAGCATCACCGAACCGGAGGACGCGGCGGTGGATGTTGGAGGCTGGCTGCGAAACCTCGGCCTTGAGCAGTATGAGGCGGCATTCCGCGAGAATGGTGTCAGTGCCGAGGTCTTACGCCATCTCATCGCGGACGATCTCAAGGAACTCGGCGTTGCCGCTGTGGGCCACCGGCGCCAACTGCTGGTAGCGATCGCCGAGCTGCGGGACGGCGCACCATCGGCGGCTAAACCGGCCGAGAACCAGCTTGCGTCGCCATCTGCGGGCGAACGCCGTCAGCTCAGCGTGATGTTCTGTGACCTGGTGGGTTCGACGGCACTGAGTGAAAAGCTCGACCCCGAAGAGCTGCGTAGCCTGCTGCACGCGTATCGCACCCTCTGCGGCGACGTGATCGCGCGCTATGACGGGTTTGTCGCCCGCTACGTGGGTGATGGTATCCTCACGTATTTCGGCTGGCCGACCGCCCACGAAGAAGACGCCGAGCGAGCCGTGCGAGCGGCTTTGGAGATCGTTCACACCGTCAAACGAGCCTCGACCACTGAGGACCTGTCGGTCCGGATCGGTATCGCCACCGGCCCTGTCGTCGTCGGTGAGCAGGCCGGTGTGGGCGACCAGTCGAAGCTGGCGGTAGGCAGCACGCCCAATCTCGCTTCGCGCTTGCAGGGATTGGCCACTTCCGACCAGATTGTCATCGCCACCTCGACCCGTCGCTTGGTCGGCAATGCGTTTGAACTGACCGATCTCGGCGAACACGACTTGAAAGGTATCGCTGAACCCGTTCACGCCTGGCGGGTCGAACGTGTTTTGGAGACGGAAAGTCGCTTCGATGCCAATCGCGGTGGTGGTGCGCTGACGCCACTGATGGGCCGCGACGAAGAGCTGGATCTGCTGCTGCGCCGATGGTTGCAGGCGAGGGACGGCGAAGGCCAGGTGTTGCTGCTGTCGGGTGAACCCGGGATTGGCAAGAGCCGCATCCTGAGCGCTCTGCGTGAGCGGCTCGAGGCGCAGGGCGTGCAGGCCCTTCGCCTCCAGTGCTCGCCCTACTACGTGAACAGCGCATTCTGGCCCATGATCGACAACCTCGAACGGGCGTTGAAGTTCTCCCGCGACGAAACAACGGAGTCGAAACTCGACAAGCTGGAAACGCTGATCGTCACGCACTACGGCCGGCCGCTGGCCGACGTCCGATTCGTCGCGGCGATTCTGTCCATTCCGTGTGACGAACGCTACGGGGCGCCGCCCATGACGCCGCAGAAGCACAAGGACGAGACACTGCGGGCCCTGGTCGATCTCACCGAAGCGGCCGCCCGGCGGCAACCCAGCGTGATGCTGTTCGAGGATGCGCACTGGGCCGACCCGACCACGCTGGAGGTGCTGGATCTGCTGATCGACCGAGTGAGAACCGTTCCGCTGCTGGTCGTGGTCACCCACCGGCCGGAGTTTCAGTCGCGTTGGTCTGAACAGGGACATGTCACTGCGCTGAACCTGTCCAAGCTGACGCGGACGCAGAGTGCCGCGATGGTCTGCACGCTGGCCGGTGGTAAGGCGCTACCCGCGGGGCTGCTCGATCAGATCCTGACCCGGACCGACGGTGTGCCGCTGTTCGTCGAGGAGCTCACGAAGTCGATCCTCGAATCGGGCGAGCTGAAGGAGGTCGGCGATCACTATGACTACGGTGGTGCCGCTCGCACCTTCACCATTCCGACTACGCTGCGGGACTCTCTGATGGCGCGGCTCGACCGCTTCATGCCCGTGAAGGAGATCGCGCAGATCGGTGCTGCGATCGGACGTGAGTTCAGCTACGAACTGATCGCCGCGGTCGCACCGATGCCGCAGGTGCAACTGGACGACGCTCTGGCGCGACTGAGCGAATTCGGGGCTGGCCTTCCGTCGCGGCACGCCGCCTGATGCAATCTACACCTTCAAGCACGCGCTGGTGCAGGACGCGGCTTACAACTCGCTGCTCAAGAGCCGCAAACAGGAGTTGCACGGTAAGATCGCACGCGTGATCGAGGCGCGGTTCCGGAACGTCAAGACCACCGAACCCGAGGTGCTAGCCTATCACTACACCGAGGCGAAGCAGCTAGCAGCCTGTCGGACTCGGGTTTCCGGGCTGGTTCGGGGCGTCAAAGTTCCCGTCGCCGAGCCGTCGATTTGACCGCCAATCGGCGTCTGTTGGGCGCGCGAGTGCCGGTATCGGTCGCGGTCGCCTTCGTTTTGGGGGAGGAAGCCCTCGCCCCGCCTCACTGGGCGGAGCAAAGGGTGAACATCCGCTTCAGGTTCCAGGCCATGGTCACAAGGCTCCACTCGCCGCGCACCTTGTCGAGCCCACGCAGCAGAAACTGACGGAAGCCCAGCACAGACTTGATGATGCCGAACACCGGCTCCGGCATCTGTTTGCGCAGGCGATAGAGCTTCTTGCCTTCCGGCGTCGCCAACCGATAGGCCATCGCCTCGACCGGCGTGGGGTCCGTCGGCGGCGGCGGCGCATCGGCAAAGCGCTCGCTGAGCGACGGGTGGTGGGCCTCGCGTCCCATGGCGATCAGCGGCTGCACCGCCGCCGCCTCGCAGGCGGCAACATTGGCCGCGCTGAAGTATCCGTTGTCGGCAAGCAGTGTTTCTGCTTTGCCCAACGTATCCGGCAGAGCAATGACCTGGTTCAGCATTGGCTGAAGCTGCTGCTTGTCATTGGCGGCCTGCACCACATCGGTCGCCACCACCAGCAGGCTGCCCTCGGCCACCACCGCCTGGGCGTTGTAGCACTGCTCGAACCCGCCACCCGCCACAGGCATGATGCGGGATTCTTCGTCGGTCAGATTGACCTGGTCGGTCGGCAACGGACCCGCCACCGGCGGTTGGGGCGGCTTGCCGCCGGGCTTTTTGCCGGTGGCTTCAATCTTCGCTTCCCGTGTCTCGATCTTTGCCTGATGCTCGGCCTGCTCCCGGTCGAACCGTTCCTTCGCCCGTGCCTCTATCGTTGCGCGGGCCGTTGCAAGCTTCTCCAGCCGTACTTTGCGCCGCTCCAGTTCCTCCGGTATCGACATGCCGTCGGGGACATCCGCCTGATCCGCCGCCTCCGCCTTCGCCAGCAGGTCGGCCACTTCCGCTTTTAGTTGCGCCTCGATCTTTCCTGCGTGCTCATAGGACAATGCGCTGTGGCGGCTGGCATTGGCGTGGATCTTGGTCCCATCCAGCGCCACCGTGCCCATCTTGAGCACTCCCATCTCGCGCGCCAGCAACAGCACCTTGACGAACAGCGCCTCGATCTCCTTGAGAAACCGTCGCCGGAATGTGGCGATGGTGTCGTGGTCGGGATGGTCGTTCGCGGCAATGAAGCGGAAGGCGACGGAATTGTAGGTGGCTCGTTCCAGTTTGCGGCTGGAAAATACCCCAGTGGCGCAGCCGTACACCAGAAGGCTCAGCAGCACCGCCGGGTGGTAGGAAGCCGAACCCGAACCGCGATAGCTCTTGCTCATCGCGCTCAGGTCCAGACCATCCACCACCTCCACCACGAAACGCGCCAGGTGTCTCTGCGGCAGCCACTCGTCGACCGAGGGCGGCATCAAGAAGCTGGTCAGGCGGTCGGTGGGGCGAAAGTTCATTCTACGGTGGCATCCGGCGGTGGCGGCGAATTGACGTTGCGACTCTGCCACGGATGTCGGATGGCGTTAAGTCCGACAGGCTGCTAGAGAAGGCGATCCCGCTCTGGCAGAGGGCCGCGAGCTGGCGTCGAGGCGCATGGCCCTTGCCGAGGCCATCTCCCATCTCGCTCAGGGGCTCGAACTGGTCTCCACCCTGCCTCCGTCGCCGGAACGAGACGCCAGCGAACTGGGGCTGCGCAGCCTGCTTGGCACCGCGTGGATGGCGCTCAAGGGCTGGGCCGCCCCGGAAGTCTGGACCAGCCTGCATCCGGCACTTGCGTTGGCGAAGTCGCTCGAACGCCATGACGCGCTGGCTGCCCATCCTCTGGGGACTGACGAGCAACGTCGTAACGCAAGGGCGCGTAGCGGAGTCCCTGATGTGGGCGGAGGAGATGCTGGACCTCGCGAAGGCGACCGGCGATGCCGACCTGCTGATCGTGGGACACGAAAGAGCCTGTTCTTGCTGCTGTTTTGCGGGCGAGCTCACCAAGGCTGTGGAGCACGCCGACAAGGTGCTGGACCTCTACGACGCCGAGAAGCATCGCCATCTTGCGGACGTCGCTCAACAACGATCCCAAAACTCGTAGCCGGTATCTATGGCTCGATTTGCACCTGGATACTGGGCTACCCGGACCGGGCAATGCGGCTGAACAATGAAAAAGACGCACACGCCCGCCGGCGCGGTCACCCCTTCGACCTCGGATATGCGCTGACGACTGGGGCGCATGAGTTCGATCACCGCTGTGAGCACGAGGACCTGCGCAAGCGCGCCGAAGAATGTGAGCGGCTGGGTCGGGAGAACAGCCTGCCCGTGCTGTGGGCGCTGATGGCACCCATGTGATATGGCCTGGCACTGATCCGGGAAGGCAAACCCGCCGAAGGAATTGTCCCGCTCAAGGCCGGCATCGCGATTTGGGAAGCGAGCGGCGGCAAGGGCCGCAGCCCGACCCTGAAAGCGTTCCTGGCCGAAGCCATGGCGCTGACCGGCGACCTCGACAATGCCCTGCACCTGATCGACGAGGCGATCGCCCAAGTCGAACGCCCCGGCTGGGAGGAACGCCTTCACTACGCCGAGATCCTGCGCCTCAAGGGCTGGATGCTCTCGCTCAAGGGCGACCTTGAAGGTGCCGAGCGGAACTTTCTCGCCTCGCTCGACTGGGCGCGCCGCCAGCAGGCGAAAATGTGGGAGCTGCGCACGTCAACCAGCCTCGCACGGCTGTGGCAAAGCCAAGGCAAACGCCAGGACGCGTATGAGTTGCTTGCCCCGGTTTACGGCTGGTTCACCGAAGGCTTCGACACCAAGGATCTGCAGGACGCGAAGTCGCTTCTCGCCGAACTGGGGTAACTCGCCCGGGGTAAAAGCCACGGACCCCTAGATTCGACTCTGGAGGCCACCTACAGGCCGCGACGGGGCCGCGTCCCGACCTGGAGACCTCTGGCCGGCCTGTAGCGGTCGGAAGCGGCATGGGCTCCGCTGAGGCGACCAGCGACGAGTGCCGGCACCCCACCAGTCGACCAAATTGATTCTCCTGAACTGGCCTTTCTGCAGGGTCCCCGTAGGCGCCAACAACACCGCAATGTCCTCATGGAATGTCCCCGAATACTTGCAAGCGGATTTCTATCGTCACAATCTTCGACTGCTGGACACGGCCGTTCCAACAGCGTGATACTCCCCGGCGAAGCGTCCCCGGGCCGGAGGAACGGCGGTGGATGTCGCAAGCTGGCTGCGAAACCTGGGTCTCGAACGCTACGAGGATGCATTCCGCGAGAATGCCGTCGGGGCTGACGTGTTGTGCGATCTCACCGCCGAGGACCTTGAGGGGCTCGGAGTGGCCGCCATTGGCCATCGGCGTCGGCAGCGCGGCCCTCCCGACGTCTTCTTGTCGATCCTCAGCTCGGCGACCGCACTGTTGCAACCCTCGTCCGCTTCTTGCTCGTGCAGGAGGATCGTCGTGAAATGCTAAAAACGCGCTTTTGCCTGCGGTTTGGAATCGACGCCCCGATCATGGTCGCGCCGATGGGACCCGATCTCACCGGGCCGGAGCTTGTAGCCGCCGTATGCAACGCCGGTGGATTCGGCGTTCTCCAGGCGCAACTGTGCCCACCGCACTTGCTGCAGCAACAGATCCGCCATCTTCGCACGCTTACAACGAGACCTTTCGGCGTGAACTTCGTGCTCCATTTCCCGCACCATGCGGGCATTCGGGTGTGCATTGACGAGCAGGTTGCTGCCTTGTCGTTCTTCTGGGGAGATCCTTCTGAGTTCATCTCCGCAGCCCACGCTGCGGGTATCGCTGTGCTGCATCAGGTTGGCTCGGTAGATGCGGCGGTTCGCTCCCAGCGAGCAGGGGTGGACGTGATCATTGCGCAAGGAGTTGAGGCCGGCGGACATGTTGCCGGTCAGGTCTCCACGATGGTGTTGTTGCCTCGCATCGTCGACGCGGTCGCCCCGGCGCTGGTTCTCGGCGCAGGAGGTATCGCCGATGCAAGAGGACTCGCCGCCGCACTGTGCCTGGGTGCCGATGGTGTCGTGATGGGCACGCGTTTTCTCGCCACCCCTGAAGCGAATGCACACCCTGACTACAAGGCCAAGCTCATTAGTGCCAGCGAGGAAGACTCCATACGCACTGTCCTATTCGGACATGGATGGCCCCACGCTCCCCACCGAACGTTGATGACTCCGTTCGTCAGGGAATGGGTTGATCGCGAGGGTGAGACGCAGGATTCCAGGCCTGACGAACCCATTATCGGTCGTTCCGTCATCGCTGGCGCGGAGTTACCAATTCAACGGTTCGTCAGTGTACCCCCGAACACCCACGCAACTGGGGACATTGAGTCAATGGCCTTGCTTGCTGGACAGTCCGTGGGCCTCGTGGACGAAATCCGGCCGACGGTTGACATCCTACGTGATACAATCGGCCGGGGTTCTGTTGCAGCTTTGCGCCGCCGATCTGGTCGGGTAGACGCGGTGGCATGACAAGACGTCGACAAGCGACCCAGGTACGGCAGGATCGGCCCTTCAAAGGGCGGCAGTTCACCGCCGAGGTGATCCTGTGGGCGGTCCGGTGGTATCTGATGTTCCCGATCAGCTACCGCGATCTCGAGCTCATGCTGCTGGATCGCGGCGTAGAGGTGGACCACACCACCATCTTCCGCTGGATCCAGGCCTATGCGGTCGAACTGGAGAAGCGGATCCGGCCGCACCTGCGCATGAGCAACGGCTCCTGGCGGGTGGATGAGACCTACGTGAAGGTCAAGGGCCGCTGGATGTATCTGTATCGAGCCGTCGACAGCCGCGGCCAGACGATCGACTTCCTGCTCTCGGCCAAGCGCGACGCTGAGGCGGCGAAACGGTTCTTCCGCAAGGCATTGGCGCAGCCGCACACGGTGAACCCGCGCACCATCACCGTGGACAAGAACGCGGCCTATCCGAAGGCCGCCACGGAGATGAAGAAGGATGGCGAACTCTGGCGCCGATCACGGCTGCGGCAGGTGAAATACTTGAACAACATCGTCGAGCAAGATCATCGGCGCGTGAAACGATTAACCGGCCCGGGACTTGGCTTTGGTGGCTTCTGGACGGCCCGACGAACGCTGGCAGGCTACGAGGCGATGGCGATGATCAGGAAAGGGCAGGTTCGGAACATCGGCGGCAACGACATCAGGGCCCAGGCAGAGTTCATCGCCGGACTGTTCCAGGTGGCCGCCTGAGACGTCATCTCATCCTCTCGAAGGATGACCCGCGACCAACGCTCGATCTTTGCAACAGAACCATTTGCCGATGTGTGCCGCTGTGGCGAGGGACTGCACACTCACCGCGAAATGCCAACGCCTGAGCGTGCGCTGTTCGCCCGACCGTTGGCAGGCCGGAGCTTCTATCAGAAACGTCGCTTGATGCCCGATGAGCATGACTATGACCGACAGGCCGTCGCAGCGTACGAAAGACGGCCGTCGCGTCGAGGTCTGGATGCTCCGCCGCGATACTGGATTGTCAGCGGCAGAGATGTCTCGCGCCCTGCATTCTCTGCGTCGGAGAGCTTCGTGCATCTGGCCTGTGCGGCTGAGAGGAACAGAAAACCGGCATAAGGCCTCTATCCCTCGATGATGCGGTAAATCGTCGCGGGGTGGACGTCGAAGGTCCTGGCAACCGCGCTAATCGATTTCCCTTCTCGCACGAGTTCCCTGGCCAATTCCTGCTGGTCTGGACGCATTTTCCTTGGCCGGCCGAAGGCAACACCGCGCGCCTTGGCGGCCAGTCTGCCATCAGTTGTTCGGCTCAGAATGAGGGTGCGTTCGAATTCGGCGATGCCGGCGAAGATGGTCATGACCATCCGCCCAGAAGGGCTTGTCGTATCCGCCCATGGCTCATCAAGAGATTGCAATCCAGCACTTTTCTCGGTCAGACGCTCGGCTATTCGCAGCAGTTCGGAGGTTGAACGGGCGAGGCGATCGAGCCGGGTTACCACCAGGATATCACCTTTGCGCAGCTGTTCGATCAGCTTCTCCAGCTTGGGCCGATTGAAGGCCGCGCCATGCCTCAAGGGTTATTTCGATCATAAAAATGGCCAGCGCATTCGGCATCTCGCCCTGATCCGAGAGCGTTATGGCTTTACCGAGTTTGCTAACAATGGACCTGCCCGGTTTCGCCTGGCCCGATGGCTTTACGCGTTGTGCAGGAGTGGCGACGATCACCCCGGTCCCCTGGTCGAGCGGGCTACGTCGTGGCTGGTCGTGAACAAGGTGATGCTGCCGGGCGTGAGCGTTCTGGAGCGCTTTGTCGGACGCATCCGCGACCGGGCGCAAAAGCGCCTTTGGGAACGTCTTGTTGCCGCTCTCGACGAGAAACAGCGCGAGCGCATTGCGAAGCTGTTCGATGAAGACAGCGAGACCAGGTTCGCCGCGCTGGACAGTCTGAGAACCGTGCCGACTCAGCGGTCGCCCAGTGAATTTTTCCTCCACCTCGACCGGCTCGAAGCCATTCGCGCGTTCGATCTGCGACCGTCGCCGCCACAAGGCGTTCCGGCCGCGAGCCTGGAGCGGCTGGCGCGGGTTGCACGTGCTGGAAAGCCATCCGCGATTGCCGCCCTTCAGGAGCCGCGCCGAACAGCAACCGTGGCAGCGCTGTTCCATACGCTCGAAACCGCAGCGCAGGATGACGCCGCCGAGTTGGCCGAGGCGCTGATCACCGACCTCGTCAAGGACGCTGAAGCTGCCGACAAGAAGGCCCGGTTGAGGAGTCTGCGCGATCTCGACGTTGCCGCACTTCTGCTGCGTGACATGGCCAAGCTTGTTTTTGAAGAAAACGCACTGCCGCTCGATCAATGGCGCGAAGCCCTGTTCGAGCGGCTTCCCCGTGACGATCTTGTAGCCGCGATGGCCGAGGTCGATGCGATCGCCAGGCCTCGTGACGCCAAGCCTTATGCGGAGCTTCTGACCCGATGGCGCCGGGCGCGCCGTCTGTTCTTCAATATTGCCACCCGGCTGGAAATGGATGCCGCGCCCGGCGGCAAGCCGGTTCAGGAAGCGATTGGCTACCTCGCGACCATTGCCAATTGGTCCAGTGCCAAGATGCGCGATGCGCCGACAGCGGCGATCCCGAAAGCCTGGCAGCAGCATGTGCTGGATGCGGAAGGCCGCGTCGCCGATCCCAGGGCCTATGTGCTCGCGATCATCGACGCCTGGCGCGCCGCCTTGAAGCGCCGCGATATTTTTGCCTGCCCAGGCACCCGGTATGGCGATCCGCGGCGTGGGCTGCTGGATGGTGCGACCTGGCAGTCCTCCAAGCTTGTGGTTTGCCGGGCACTCAACCTCTCGCTTGATGCCGAAACCGAGATCACGGGCCTGTCGCGGTTGCTCGATGGCGCCTACCGCACGGTCGCTGACCGGGCGGCAAGCAACGCCGATCTGCGCTTCGAGACCATGAATGGAAAAGCCCGCATTGTCGTCACGCCGCTCGACCGGTTGGAGGAGACGGAAAGCCTGCGGGCGCTGCGCCCCGCCATTCAGGGGCGCATGCCAAAGGCGGGCATGCCGGACCTTTTCCTGGAAATCATGCAGCGCACCGGCTTTGCCAAAGCCTTCACCCATCTCAGCGAGCGGCAGGCCAGGGTCGAGCATTTCGAGACCAGCCTATGCGCGGCGTTGATCGCCGAAGCATGCAATATCGGTGTCGAGCCGGTCAGCCGGCAGGATGTGCCCGCACTCCGGCGGGAACGCCTGACCTGGGTCGGTCAGAACTTCATTCGTCCGGAAACCATCGCCGCCGCCAATGCGCGGATCGTGTCCGCACACGCCACGCTGCCGCTCGTGAAGCTCTGGGGCGCAGGGGATGTCGCTTCGGCGGATGGTATGCGCTTCATTGCGCCGGCGAGCGCCATTCATGCCGGGCCGAACCCAAAGTATTTCGGTCAGGCGCGAGGGGTGACCTGGTACAATCTGCTGTCCAACCAGTTCAGCGGCCTGAACGGCATCGTGGTTCCCGGCACCTTGCGCGACAGCTTGGTGTTGCTCGCCCTTCTCCTCGAACAGGAAACCGAGTTGGAGCCGATGGAATTCATGACCGACACCGCCGCCTATTCGGATGCGGTGTTTGGTCTGTTCTGGCTGCTGGGCTACCAATTCAGCCCTCGGCTGGCTGACCTCGGTGATGCCAGGTTGTGGCGGATTGATCGCAAGGCCGATTACGGTCCGTTCAACAGCCTCAGCAAAGGCACCATCAATCTTGCGCTGATCCGGGAAAACTGGCCCGACGTGATCCGCTTCGCCGGCTCGCTGAAACTCGGGCATCTCAAGGCAGCGGGAATCATGCGAACACTCCAGGTCAGGGATAAACCTACCAGTCTGGCTCGTGCACTTTCTGAAATCGGCAGGATCGCCAAGACAATCCACATGTATGTTACTTGGAATCCGTCTCGGCTTGATCTTCCGTCTTTTGGGAGGCGACATGGCGATCACCGCGTCGTTGGGAGAGCGTTGGCCGATCCTGGCTCGCGAGCCCACGGCACTCGCGTGGCTGGCCATTCGGTCAGATCTCGGTCTCGCTCCGCGCACGCTCGACGCCTACTCTCGGGGCCTTTCCGAATACTTGGTGTTCTGTGCAACAGCATCGACCGATCCGCTCATTGCCGGACGTGATCACATCGCTCGCTACGTCCGGGAGCTAACCCAGCGTCCTCCACGGCGTGCCAGCACGAACACGGTGCCCTCTTGTGATGCAAGTCTGCGACTGGCCAATGCCACAGTACAGCAGAGGCTCACTGCGGTTCGCCTGTTCTATGATCACCTTGTCGAAGAGGGCGTGCGAGACAATAACCCGGTCGGCCGGGGCCGTTACGTACCCAGCGCCCGCATAGGCGGCAACCGCCGGGGCTTGGTTCCGCATCAGGTACGGCTGCCCTGGATCCCGGATGAAGCCGACTGGCGGAAGATCCTCAATGCGGCGCGGCGCGAGCCGATCCGCAATCGCATGATGCTCGCGCTCGCCTATGACGCGGGTCTTCGGCGAGAGGAGCTTTGCTGTCTGCGCACCGACGACATCGACCCCGGACATCGATTGCTGCGCGTCCGGGCCGAGACCACCAAGGGCCGGCGCGAGCGAGTGGTGCCATACTCGGCCGTCAGCGGCGAACTCCTGCGCGCCTACCTAGGACACCGCGCCGAGATCAGTACGGCGCGCGGGCCGCTGTTCCTGTCGGAGTCACGACGTAACCATGCCGATCCGCTAACCCCTTGGACCTGGTCCAAAGTCGTGCGGCGGATCGCTCTGGCCGCTGGCGTGCCCCGCTTCGGGACGCATACACTGCGTCACCTCTGCCTGACCGACCTTGCCCATGCGGGCTGGGAACTGCATGCCATTGCCACGTTCGCTGGGCATCGTAATCCGGCAACGACGCTTCAGTATATACATCTGTCCGGCCGTGAGCTGGCCAGCAAGCTCGCCCACGGTATGGCACAGCTTCATGACCGGCGTGTCGCCATGCTGGTCGCGGCCGAACCGGCTGGGCACGCATGACTACCTTACCGACACCACTTCTCGACATCACCAGCTTCGACCGCACAGCGGCGCTCTCACCAAACGAGCGGGATGCGCTGACATCGCTGGGATGGCAGCTCCGCCGGCGGCGAAGCCACGACGCCGAGTTGCCGCAGTGGGGCGTGATCGCGCGCCTGCTTGCACCGCTCGACGCGGCTCGGTCTGCGTTACGCCACTGCTCCGATACTCCACTCCACCGCCGATCAGCCAAGGACGCGATCGGGCTGGTGTTGTGCCGGTGCGCGGAAGAGGGAACTGCGTTCTGGGGCTGGTCGGAGGATGCTTGGGTGAGGCTGATCGGCGAAGACCACCATGCCTTCGCCCGGCCTTGGCCGGGTTGGGTGGATCAGACCGTTCGTCCTGATGTTGTCGCTTATGGCTATTTCCTCTGCGGCTTTGATGCATTCCACCGCCTCGGCAGCTTCAACCGTCTCGCGCTCGCCTGGCGTGTGTTCGGGCAGGAGGCCGTCGAAGCCGCTCAGGAGTGCGTCTTCGGCAAACTCGAAGAGTGGGGCTATCGCTCCGCACGTTCCGACCTGCGGATGCGCACGATCACGGCTCAGATTTTGCTGATCAATCGTAGTGCACGCCTTCAGGACCTGACTGATGAGGTACTTCAAGCATCTTCGTGGCGACACGCGCCTTGGTCGGCGTCGCAGTCCCTTTCCATGCCGTTCATCGAGCCGTCGCCGGACTGGGCTTCGCCAATCCACCACCACTTCCTACTCAAGGCAGCCCGATGCCGGTAGAGGGTGCGCCGGCGGAGTGGATGACCTGGGTTGACCGCTGGTTTGCCACCTCGACACTGACGCCCGAGGTACGTCGCGAATATCGCAGCATTCTTGCCAAGACCGGTCGGTGGCTGACGGCCGAGCAGCCAAACATTGCAACCCCGGCGGACTGGACGCGCGAAACCTGCGCCGCGTGGGTGGCCCGGGTCGTACGCATTGGCGTCGGCGATTTCGCCCAGCGGCGCGTCGGTCTTGTCGGCCGCGTCGGGCGGCGTCTCGCGCCCACCACCATGGCGAGCTACATCAGTGCAACCCGCACTCTGCTGCGCGATTGCCAGGAATGGGGCTGGTGCACGCGGCGCTTCGACCCCGCGACCGCCCTGGCCACGCCGCGAAGTGTGCGTGCCATGCTCGGTCCCAAGCCGCGCGTCATTGCCGATGACACCTGGGCAAAGATCCTGTGGGCTGGACTGAACCTAGAAGCTGACGATCTCGCCGACGCTGGTATTCGCGCCTATCCCCTTGAGCTTGTTCGCGCATTGACGCTGACTTGGCTGTTCGCCGGCCAGCGCAGCGACGAGATCATGCGCCTACGCGTCGGTTGCGTCCGCTGGCAACAGAGCGATGGTGCCGACCCAGCCACACCGGTGTGCCTGCTCGACATCCCCGTCCACAAGACGGGTACTGCATTCACCAAGCCGGTCGATCCTCTCCTTGGCCGCAGCATCGAAGCGTGGCAGGCGGTACGTCCGGCGCAACCGCCGATGATCGATCGCAAGACCGGCGAGGCGACCGATCTTCTATTCGCCTGTCGTGCCATTCCGGTTGCCCGGACATACATTAACGCGACGATCATTCCGATGCTCTGCCGCAAGGCCGGCGTATCGCACAGCGATGTCCGCGGTCGTATCACCAGTCACCGCGCCCGTGCGACCATCGCCAGTCAGCTCTACAATGCCAAGGAACCGATGACATTATTCGAGCTTCAGGCTTGGCTCGGCCATCGCTCCCCGGAAACAACGCAGCACTATGCTCAGATTACGCCGAACACGTTGACCAAGGCCTACACCGACGCCGGCTACTTCTCCAGAAACGTTCGCACGATTGAAGTGCTGATCGACCGGGAGGCAGTGCTAAACGGTGCGGCGGCCGCAGGCAAGCCTTGGCAGCACTATGATCTCGGTCACGGTTACTGCAGCTATACGTTCTTTGAGCAATGTCCGCACCGAATGGCTTGCGCACGCTGCGATTTCTATATTCCGAAGCCGAGCGGCAAGGCGCAGATGCTTGAGGCCAAGGCGGATGTTGATCGGAGACTGGCGCTGATTCCGCTGACCGACGGTGAACGTGCAGCCATCGAACAGGACCGCCAGGCTCTCGACCGGCTGCTTGAGGGCTTGGCAGATACCCCGACGCCGGCAGGCCCGACGCCTCGCGAACTCGCGGCACGTTCGTCTTCTGTCCACTGCCCAACCGCATGGCGATATCCTCTTCGACCGCTGGCCAGGAGGAACTGACAACGCTGACCGGGCTCGAAAACTCGATCGATCAACCATCCGAGGCCCGGACGTTTTGAAGAGTCTCTTGTCCCAGCCCCTTGTTCGACGCCGCGCGGCGAGCGCGCGTCGAGGTGTCGGGACGCCCCTCGTCCCGACACCATCTGCATGTCACGGAGCGCAAGGCTGGTCAAAGGCGCCGCGCCTCTTGCGCGGCGGGAGCGGAGCCACGCGCAGGGCCGCCCGTTCTTCGCGGGCGGAACGAGCATGGCGAGCACCCACCCTTTGACCTGCCTGAGCACCGTGATAACCGCTCAGGGTTCCGGTCCGGTCGGGATACGATTGATCGGCTCGCGTTGGGGTTAGTGGCGGGTATAGGCACGTAGGCACATGCAGGCGGGTTTCCGGTATGTCCGTGACACGTGCGTGCACGTGCGCGCGCGCACATGTGGCGCGGATACTGGGAGGGTGCCTGCATGTGCCTACGTGCCTACACTCTCAGTCTGCAGCATTGGATTGGGTCCAATCTTTCGTGACGACTGGCCGGATGCCGACGCCCTTGAAGCCACGCTTTCCTCGGTTGCCGGGCGTGCTCTTCACGGATTCACATGCAAGACGACTCAATGTCTGATTGAACCATTTTGTCGTGCCTGGTTTTTCCCCGTTTGCCAGGGCGTAGTCGCTCCAGCTCTTGAACAGGACGGCGAGAGTGTCGGATTGCGTTGCGCCCAACAGGCAGCAATCTTCCACCCACTGATTGACGATATCCTGTTCCGAGAAATATTCGGCCGTTGCCTGGACGACGACATTTGGCCGGATTAGTCCATTTTTCTGCCAGTCGAGACAGCCTTCGATCATCCAACGAAGGATCTCGGGGGCTTCTTTCAGCAACTTGGCTTCGAGTTCCATGTCTTTGGCCGGCGGCTTGTAGAGGAACGGGGCCATATTGAAGCGACGGCGGGCGGCATCATCGACGTTTCTCAATACCGGCTTATGGTTGCCGATGATGGTCAGCTTGAATTGCGGTTGGAACTCAAAGAAGTCCATCCGCATGAACCGTGCGGTGATTGGGTCGCCGCCGGTCATCTGCTTAATGCGTGCCTCGGCCCAGGCGCGGCCCTCTTCCGTCTCGCTGGCGGTCACCATGCGGGCGCCGCGCAGCATGGCAAGGTCGGTGGGGTGTTTGTCAGACTGAGACGCGGTGAAGGTATCCATAGCCGCGTTGCGGGCGTATTCGCCCATGATGGCGCGAACGATGTTTAGGAACACGCCTTTTCCATTGTTTCCTGGTCCATGAGCGAATAGCAGCGCGTGTTCTCGGGTGTCGCCGGTCAGGCAGTAACCGCACCATTGCTTGAGGAAGCGGATCAGCCCGGCGTCGCTTTTTGTGACCTGATCAAGGAAGGTCAGCCACAGCGGGCAGTCCGGCATTACGGACGGCGTCACTGACGTCAGCTTGGTGATGTAGTCTTCCCGGACGGGGTCACGTAACTCGGCGGTTCGAAGATCGAGTGTCCCGCCTGGTGTGCCCAGCAGGAAGGGATCGCGGTCCCATATTGCGGATGTTACGGCAAGGGCGGGGTCTGACTGAGCGAACCGCTCTACAGCAGCGGCGGTTGCGGCCTTGGCGAGAGTGGCGAGTTGGCCGCCTTCTGTGCCGGCTTCCTTTGCGAGCTGCCGACATGTCCGCCGAGACCAGGAAAAGGCCAGCCTGGTTTCGTCCTGCCGCCACGCCTTGCCCGTCCATTGAAACCACCGTCCGGTCGAGTGATCGTAGCGCAGTAAGTCCTGATGGGCCTTGGCGAAGGCCAGCCCGATGCCGTCCTCGGTTAAGTCATATCCGTCCAGGCTGGCGGCGGCGTTGGGCGTTGGTTTGGGTTTTGGCTTGGCCTTCTCGAAGTCCGGTGCATTCGCCACCAATTCGGCGAGCGCTGCTGCCGTCCCGTCACCGGCGATCCAGTCGACGATGTCGCCTTTCTCGGGCAAGCCTGGCAATGCGAGTCACGCCGGCGATGATCGACAAGCGGGAGATTTGCCACTCTGGTTGGTTTTGATCAGGCAATATATCGCACGTTGGCGCAGCTGGCGCCAATTGACAATTATAACTGGCAATACTTTTATTGACAGCAACCTTATGGGGAGGGACAGTCGTGGTTAACAGATGAACGCCGGCGTGGTCCCCGCGTTGTCTCGGGTCTGCGCGTGACCGACGGGGAGGAAAATACCATGCCGCCTGAACGCGCGGTTGATCCCGGACTGATCCAAAACACCCACGAAGCGATGTTTGCGACATGGTTTCCGGTGGCTGATCTGCCGATGAAGGAGGACATCCGACCGGCCATCGAAAAGATCGCCGCAACGGTCAGTGCGGACATGTTCCAGGCTTTCAGCCAGTCGTCGCTGATGGGTCCGCTGACCGCGATGACCTATCCGGCGTTGCTGCCGTTCCATGGCTGCCTCCGCAACTCGCGGAACCCGGCTGTTCAGGCCTTTGTTACGGCGGCCGGCGGATACGGCGGGCTGGCGTCCGACCAACGAGTGCCGCTTTTCTCGTTCTTGTTCGAAGGCTCATGCGGTCCTGCCAGTGTCTTGTATGCCTCGATCCTGCGCGAGGCCTATCTATCCGGAATCTGGGACCTGCCGCTGGCCGTTCCGCTGACCGGAATCGTCCCGCCGCCCACCTTCACCGGGAATCCCGGGATTTATGCGGCTATTCACAAACCCGACTTGCCAGCCAGCCAGTTGGTTTACGATCCCGGGTCAAATACCATCAAGCATCTGGGCGGTCAGATCGATTGTCTGGTGATCGGAAGCGGTCCCGGCGGCGCAACCGTTGCTTATCAGTTACGGGAGGCCGGCAAGCGGGTGGTGCTGATTGAGAAAGGACCATGGGTGGTCTGGGGATCGATGAATACAATGAGCTATTCCACCCTGATGTTCAAACAGGACACCGCCTCGACTGTCGATAATGCGGTCATTGTTCGCAGCGGCGAGGCGATGGGCGGCGGCACGACGGTGAATATCGATCTGGCCTTTTCTCCGCTGGAAGCGACCATCCAGGACCGGGTGAACAAATGGCGCCACGCGGGCCTGATCGACAGTAAATACTATACACAGGAGAAGATCGCGGCGGCCTACCAGTGGGTACGTGACCACATCCAGACAAGGCTGCTTTCCGAGAGCGAACTCAATCCGGACAACGAGGTGCTGTGGAACGGGGCCAGCGATTTCGGTGTCGATCCGAAGCTGTATCATCTCAATCGGTATCCGGTTGGCCACTCGCCGTCGCCGGTGACCGATAAGCGCGATGCCGCGGTGCAGTTGCTGGTGCCGGCGGCGACAACGAGCGACAATCCGCTGAGCATCATTCCGGATGCGTCGGTTACCGAGGTTTTGTTCAAGCCAGGACCGGGCGCTGATGACCTTCAGGCAGTTGGGGTTGCTCTGAAGATGAACACGCCGTGGCAAAGCTTTGGCAATACGATCGTCGATCCGAACAAACTGGGGCTTTCGGCGGGCGACACGCCCAGCATTTACGCCGACACCGTGATCCTGAGTGCAGGGACGATCGGGACCACTCGGATTCTGTTGCAGACGGCGAAGGGTAACAAAGCGATCGCCAACCCGCGGATCGGACGCGGGCTGATCGTGCATCCGTCGGTGCCGATGATTGGCGTCTTCGACCGGCCGATCAATCTGCTGGAGGGATTGGACAGCGCCACCTTCGTCGACTCGTTCGGGGTTTCGCCGGGGTTCATCTACGAGACCATGGGCGGGCTGCCGGGCTATGGCGCGGTGCTGATTCCAGGCAACGGCAGGCAAGTCTATGAGAACATCATCAACTTCAACATTTCGGCCGGTTTCGGGGCGATGCTGGTGGATACCCCGTCGGAAGACAACCGCATCACGCTCGGTGACGATGACGAGCCGGTCTTGACTTACCACCTGAGCGAGCCCGACAAGGCGCGGTTCCGCATCGGCGTTGCCTTGGGCATCCGCATGATGTTCCTGGCGGGCGCGAAAACCGTCATCATTCCGTCCAGCGAGAATGTCCTGGGCCTGCTCGGCTTCGACCCGATGCACTGCACTTACCTGACGGACCCGGCGCAGGCCGATCTGGTGGAAAAGAACCTCGATTTTATCCCGAACAGGACCTTGCTGACTGCGGCACACATCCAGGCGGCCAACAAGATCGGACCGTCGCCCGACGTCGCGGTGGTATCGACCCGGCAGCTTGTGTGGAATGTCCTGACGCGCGGGGAAGTGCCCAATCTGTATGTGATGGACAGCAGTATTTTCCCGACCTCGGTCGGCGCCAACCCGATGCAGTCGATCTACACCTTCGCCAAGATCTTCGCCGACCGGCTCGTGACGGGTATGGCTTAGCCGAGTTCGATGCGCCGGCGACGGGCACGCCCTTGACAGGGGCTACGGTGGCCGAGGCGATCGCGGCAGGTCCCAGTCCTTCGATCGCTTCGCTCCTAGGCGCGGATCGGGAAGCGGGCGGTTGTTGGCTATTCCAATCCGGGGCTTCTTGGGGTCACCAGACGATCTGTTCAAAATCGTACGCTAAGCGGGACCGGGGCGGTGTTGAGCGACGATACGTGACACGGTCGGTGCACTGATGCTGTAGAGGCGGGCCATCTCAGCACCGGTTTTACGTCCTGAGATCACGCTTTCGGCGATTTCCTTGCGCTTCCCGGGGTCGAGCTTCTTTCGCCGTCCGCCGACACGTCCCTCAGCTCGCGCCGCGGCGAGACCTGCGGATGTTCGCTCCCGGATCATGGCCCGTTCGAACTCGGCGAAGGCGCCAACCATCTGCATCATCATGCGCCCGGCCGGGGTGGTGGTGTCGATGTTTTCGGTGATGGATCGGAAGCCTGCGCCAGCCGTAGCGATCCTCTCCATGATGTGCAGGACGTCTTTCAGCGAGCGCGACAGGCGGTCGAGTTTCCAGACCACCACGGTATCACGCTCACGCAACTGATCCAGCAGACGATGAAGTTCTGGCCGATCCCAGCGTCCGCCGGAAGCAGCTTCTTCGAATAGACGGCGGCAACCGGCGGCCCGAAGTGCTTTTGTCTGCAGAGCATTTGTCTGCTCATCACCCTTCGATACGCGAGCATATCCGAGTAACAAGCCAGGCTCTTTGGCTTTGCTGTCTTTCACAAACGTTCGTTTGCGAATGGATTTGGCGGCCACGGCAATTCCTCATGAATCTGCTTTCAATATCCTGTTGCAGAATTGCATTGAAAGGCAAGCTGTTTATGAACGAGCTCCCGCCGTCGACCGGAGCCCGACATGCCCCCTCGCACCCTGTTGTCTTCCGAGCAACGAACCCGACTGTTCTCAATCCCGACCGATCCAGCCGAGATGACCCGCCATTATGTGCTCGATGCCGACGATCTGGCCCTCGTGGGAGTCAGGCGTCGAGCGGGAAACCGGCTGGGCTTTGCCGTTCAGCTTTGCGCGCTTCGCCATCCGGGTCGCGTGCTGGACCCGTTGGAGTTGCCGCCCGCGCCGATGCTGGCCTTCATCGCGAGACAGATCGGCGTCGATCCGGCGTTGTTCGGCGAATACGCCCGCCGGGCCGAAACCCGTCGCGAGCACTTGCTCGAACTTCAAAGGCTACTGCGTCTCCGGAGCTTCGGTCTCGCCGACTGGCGGGCCTGTCTTCGGGTCGGCGCGGACGCGGCATGGGCCACGGATCGCGGCGAACCCATCGTCCAGGCGATGCTTGCCCATCTGCGGGCGAACAGCGTCCTGCTTCCGGCGGCAGCGGTGCTGGAGCGAATCGGATTGGCCGCTCGTGCACGGGCGCGAAAGAAGACCTTCGATACGCTCGCGGTTGGGCTGTCCGATTCGGAGCGCGATACGCTCACGGGGTTGCTCGCGGTCGATCCCGAGTTGCGCCGCTCCCGCTTCGCCTGGTTGCGGGATTACTCGGAGTCGCCCGCGCCCTCCAACATCGTCGCGTTGTTGGATCGTCTCGAATATGCACGCGGGTTGGGAATTGACTCTTCGCGCGCCGGACGAATCCATGCCGCCCGCCTCGCCCGGTTGATCGACGAGGGGGCGATCATGACCGTCCAGCACATCGCCGATCTCGAACCGGCACGGCGGACGGCGATCCTCGCGGTTCAGGCAGCAAGCCTGGAAACCCGCCTGTCCGATGCGACGCTCGCCATGTTCGAGAAATACATGGGCACCTTGTTCAGCCGGGCGCGGAATCGGGACGAGCAGCGCTTCCAGGCGACGCGGCGTGATGTTGCCAGGGCGCTGATCTTGTTCCGCCGCACCATCGCCGCGCTCCGCCATGCGAAGGAAGCCGGAGAAGACGGCGTCGCCGTGGTCGAACGCGAGATCGGCATGAAGCAACTCGATGGCGTGCTTCCCGTCATCGGGGCCGTGGCCGACGTGGCGGATCAGGACATCCTCGTCACGGCGGCCGAGCGATACGCGGTGCTGCGCCGGTTCAGCCCTCGCTTCCTCGCTGCGTTCGCCTTCCGGTCCAACACACCCAACGATCCGGTGCTCGCCGCCGTCGAGCTCCTCCGAGCGATGGATCGCGACGGCACCCGCGTGCTGCCCAAGCGTCCGCCGTCGTCGTTCCTGCCGCCGCAGTGGCGCAAGCTGATCTTTGCGAACGGCGCGGCGGATCGACGTCTTTACGAAACGGCGGTGCTGGCCACACTGCGGGAGCGTTTGAGAGGCAGCAACATCTGGGTCGCTGGCAGCCGCGACTATCGGGCGTTCGAGGACTACCTGCTGCCCGCCGAAGCCGGGCGGGACACCGGCATCGACGGCGAGACCGATCCCGGTCGTTACATCGCCAGCCGCACAGCGGCGCTGCACGAGCGACTGACCTTCGTGGCCGAGCGCGCCGAACGCGGAGAACTCGACGGGGTCGAGATCGAGGACGGCAAACTCTACATCGCTCGCACCCCGCCCGCCGTCCCTGATGCTGCGCGCGATCTGGCCCTCCGGTTGAACGGAATGCTGCCTCGGGCGCGGATTACCGAGGTTCTGAGCGATGTCGACGGGTGGACCGGATTCGCCGACCGGTTCGTGCATCTGCGTACCGGTAATCCCGCCGCCGACAAATCGACGCTGCTAGCGGCGGTGCTCGCCGATGGCACCAATTTGGGCCTCGCCCGCATGGCCGACGCGTCGCGGGGTCTCGGCTACCATCATCTCGTCAACGTGGCGCAGTGGCACATCGGCGACGACAACTATGTCGCCGCCCGCGCCGCCATCGTCAACGCGCACCACAGGCATCCGATGGCGGCGATCTGGGACGATGGGACGACATCGTCGTCGGACGGGCAGTATTTCCGGGCCGGAGGTCGCGCGGGCGCGGGCGGGTCCGTCAACGCCAAATACGGCATCGATCCCGGCGCAGTGCTCTATACGCACGTGTCCGGCCGTTACGGACCGTTCTACACACGGGTCATTTCGGCGACGATGAGCGAAGCGCCTTACGTGCTCGACGGCTTGCACCATCATGCCCACCAAACCGATCTGCGCATCCTCGAGCACTACACCGACACCGCCGGAGCGACGGACCATGTGTTCGGCCTCTGCCATTTGTTGGGCTACCGGTTCGCCCCCCGGATCAAGGATCTGAAGGACCGTAAGCTCTACACAGTCGACAAGCCCGGCACCTGGCCGCTGCTTGCGCCGTTGATCGGCGACACGGTCGATACAGCGGCGATCCTCGGGCAATGGGCAGAACTCATGCGGCTCAAGGCCTCGATCGAGACCGGCGCGGTCGTTCCGTCCGTCATCTTGCGCAAGCTGGCGGCTGCCGGTGCCGGCAACGTCCTGTCGCGGGCGCTCCGTGCGGTCGGCCGCATCGAACGGACTCAGTTTACCCTGCAATGGCTATCCGACCCGGCGCTGCGCCAACGCAGCCATGCCGGTCTTAACAAGGGCGAGGCAAGCAACGCGCTGCGGCGCGCGGTATTCTTCCATCGACAGGGAGAAATTCGAGACCGCACCTTCGAAAACCAAAGCTTCCGCGCGTCGGGCCTGAGCCTCATCACCGCCGCCATTGTCCACTGGAACACGGTCTATCTCGACCGTGCCGTTCGGCAGTTGCGCGCGCAGGGAACGATGATTCCTGACGATCTGCTGGCCCACGTTGCCCCGCTCGGATGGGAGCATATCGGTCTAACCGGCGATTACGTTTGGACCGAGGCGAATCCAGCCGCACCGTTTCGGCCGCTACGTGAGGTTCGTTCTATGTTCCAGCCCCTGGCCGCTTAGCGTACGATTTTGAACAGATCGTCTGGTGACCCCCTGAAGGCCGATGTCGTGCTGGTGCCAGTAAACTGGCGACTTGCTCCGCCTGAGGCAGCTGCGATCCTCAATGATGCCGGCGCCGGTATCCTATTCGTCGGGCCCGGCTTTGAGCCCATGGTCGAGGCCGTTGAAGCAGCAGGTCATGCCGCGAGCACGCATTTCGTCATGGACGGGGCGGGCACGGCGTGGCCCAGCTTTATCGCGTGGCGGGACGCGCAGCCGGATGCCGATCCGATGCTGCCGATTGCGCCGGATCACACCGCCATTCAGCTCTACACCTCGGGAACAACGGGCTTGCCCAAAGGGGTAGAACTTACCAACCGCAATTTTCTGGCGTTTCTGAGAGACTATCGGAACGGGGGATTCAACGGCGTCAACTCGAGCGATGTCATGCTCACCTGTATGCCTGTCTTCCACGTCGCCGGCACGAACGTGGGCATCCTTGCTCTCGCGCATGGTTGCACCAATGTGGTTCTGGAGGAGGTAAGCATCCCAGGGGTGATCGACGCTATTCACCGCCATAGCGTCACCCTTGCCGTTCTGGTTCCCGCGGTCATTCTTGTGATGGTGCAGCATCCGGATGCCCCACGCGCCGACCTTCACTCACTGCGGCGCCTGATATATGGGGCCTCGCCGATTGCCGACGACACGGTTCGGCGGGCCAAGGCTCTGCTACCCGGTGCCGAGTTGTGGCAGGTCTACGGCTCAACCGAAACCAACGCCACCGGCACCACCTTGGCCCCCGCATTCCTGGAAGAACCAGGATCCAAGATCCGCTCTTGCGGCCGGCCGTACCCTGACGTGGAGGTACACGTTGTCGATCCCTATGGGGTGCCGCTGCCAGTCGGCGAGGTAGGCGAAATTGTCATTCGAGCCGAAGCCGTTATGAAGGGGTACTGGAATAATTCAGAGGCAACGCGAGCAGCATTCTTTGAGGGAGGCTGGTTGCGCACTGGTGACGCAGGCTACTTCGATGGAGACGGCTTCCTGTATATCCACGACCGGATCAAGGACATGATCATTTCCGGCGCGGAGAACATCTATCCAGCCGAAGTGGAAAACGCGATCATAGGCCACCCGGAAATTGCCGATGTTGCGGTAATCGGGGTGCCGGACGAGCGCTGGGGTGAGGCGGTAAAGGCGATCATCGTGCTGAAACCAGACGCCACCGCTACAGCCGAGGAGATCGTCGCCTTTGCCCGCAACCGTATCGCCGGCTACAAATTGCCCAAGACTATCGACTTCGTCCCGGCTTTGCCTCGCAACCCTAGCGGCAAGGTCCTGCGCCGCGAGCTGCGGGCGCCGTATTGGGTTGGGCACACGCGTAGAATAAATTAGGCCTTAATGGCGCCTGGACACAAGCATTGTCGTTATCCACGATCCGATCACCCGTCTCGACGAACACCGTCATCTGACTACGGTTCAGGAGATCGGGCGTCTTTCTGCTCGGGTCGGGGGTGGCGGTCACGCTTGCCAGTGCCGTTTTCGTCGGCGCGATGTTCCTCGTTGGCGGCATTTTCCATTTGATCCCGCCGGGATTTCGCACGTCCGTCGGCTATTGATTCGACCAAGCCTTCAAAGGTCACACCGCCGGAAACCTGCACCTCTCGGCCGACAGCTTCTGTGGACAGGAATTCGACACCGGCTACTCCGGCGATGCCCCTGCCGTCCTGCGGGCCAACCAACGGCGGTTGCCGACGCGCGATATGCTCGGCCTGCCATCGGGGGAACTTCCCCTTCCGCCCTCCCCGCCGGGATGCCAAGCGCCTCGCACTACATCGGTGCCTCGCTCCGGACACACGATGTGATCCTTGCCAGCCGGAAGGGCGATGTGATCCTTGCCAGCCGGGAGGGCGAGGTGAACCTTGCCAGCCGGAAGGGCTGGTGAACCTTGCCAGCCGGAAGGGCTGGTGAACCTTGCCAGCCAAGCGACGCGACCCGAGTCGCCGCATCAGGATGTGATCTTTGCCAGCCGGTGAGCGCCCAAACCTGTCGGGAGATGTGAACGTTGCAAGTTGACCGATTTTGGTGTTTATATGTGATATCAGTAGGTTACAATGTTATCCACGTGAACTTTGCCCGCCTATCTTCAATAAGAACAATAAAGTCTTTGCTGATTGCTCTTGGCTTGCAAGGTTCACGTCGACGCCAGAAGGTTTCTGATCCAGTGTTCATGTTTAATGACATTGACCTTGCTGCCATCCACCGATGAAAGGGGCTCTTGGCAGGCTGATCTCTTCAGTCCCGCCGCCTCAATCCACGACGTCGTTGCTGCCCAGGGCGTTAAGGGCGCTATCGAGGCGGCCGAGTACCTAGCGTACACGACCCAAGGCGCTCCCCCTCTGTCCCGCGCTTTGGCCGGCCGCATGGGTCGACAGATCGCTGACAACGCGAGTGCGGCGATAGTGCGTGAGTTCGAGGGCCAAGCACAACTCGGTTACTCATATTCGGCCTGGTGCCTCGCCGGGCTCCCCCACCGGGAACTACCACCGGGCCAAAATTGGCTAATCTCCACAGATTTCGCGCGCCTTTTGGTGCGACCCGGCATCCGGCTGCGTGACGACAACTCGGAAGAGTCGCTGCGCGTGCCGATGGGTTCCTTCGCTAGGCTACTCTTGATTGATTGGCAGACAGAAGCCCTTGAGCGCGGCTGTCGTGAGATTGTCATCGGCAAATCCGCTACCGCACTAATGAGCCGCCTGGGTTTGAAGCGCGGCGGACCCAGCAATGGAAAAGTTGCTGACCAACTCGAACGGCTGGCGACGTGCTCTATTGATTTCGCGTTTGGGACCGACAGCCGTGGGGTCATCGTCAATCAACGCCTTGTGGAAGCATTCGGCTACGTCAGTACGATGGACCCACGCGCTCGGAAGGACATGCGCTTGGTTGAGCACGTGCTGCTCTCAAATGCCTTCTACGATGAGTTGCGCCGGCATCCGGTTCTCGTTGACCGCGCTGCAATCAGGACACTTACGACATCTCCGCTGGCTATCGATATCTATCTTTGGCTAGCCTTTCGCTTGCACGCACTACCCAAGGAAACACCAGTTTCTTGGGAGAAACTTTGGCGTCAATTTGGATCCCGCGTGGCAGCGCTCAAGAACTTCAGGCCGCAATTCGAACCGCCATTGCACCTCGCTCTGTCTGCTTACAAGGGCGCCAAGGTCCGCGTATTGGATCGCGGCCTTCTTCTGGAGCCTTCTCCACCCCCTGTAGTAAATTGATTCCCAGCCGTGGCTGGCAAGGATCACGTCCTTCCCAGCGGCGCCCTCGCCTGTCCTCTCGATCTGCTCCTTTCGATCCCAATGCTACCGAGCCTGGTGTGTCTTTTCTGCAAGACGGTGGACGAAAAACCAGAGGCAAAGGCTGCACGCGTGCAGGGTTTGCGAAGGCGCGTTCGGAAAAACCTCCGCATCCATTACATGGGGAGAGGCAATCTAGGAGGTAGATTTGTCAAACAGGGCTGCACCGGAAAAGCCAGGACCAGCGAAGCCTGGTCTCTCGCAGGACAAGCGCCGTGAGGTGACCAAGCCTGCTAGCACCCCACAAGCGGTCCTGCCGGGAACTAAATGGCTCGTCATCGCATCGGGCAAAGGCGGTACGTCCAAGACCACAACAACACTCAATCTGGCGACTATCGCCGCCGCTTCGGGGCTGAGCGTGGCGGTGCTCGACACAGACGAGCAGGCGACATTCAGCAAATGGCATGGCCGCCGGGAGATCTTCCGAGGAAAATATCCAGAAGAGGCAGTACCTTTCATCCCACTCTTCTCGCGACCGCTTGGCGATTTGGAAAAAGCTATCCACGACATCGAGGCTACGCCCGGACTTGACCTAATTATCGTCGATACCCCTCCTGGTCTCGAACAACGGCTGTTAATTAGCAAGCTGATCCGCCGCGCCAACTTCGTTCTCGTGCCAACCTCCCAGAGCACTGCAGATCTGGAATCGGCGGCGGAGTTCATGGCAGCTGCACTCGCGTTCGATGTCCGTGCAGTCTTCCTTTTGAGCCGTACCAACCAACGTTGGGGATCTTATAGAGTTGCCAAGAAGTTTCTCAACTCAGCCGGCGATCTCTGTCCCATTGATGTTCGCGACCTGAGAGACATCGAGGCTACCCACGACCATGGGCTGGGGGTCAACGAGTTCGGGGGAAAAGCCAGGGGTGGCGATGATATCGAGGCCGTCTGGCAATACGTCCGGAAAGCGATGGAGATCTAACATGAGCGTAAACCGACGTGCACTCGACCGCCAACGAGAAAATGAGCCTGAGAGACCACGGGCCATTGTGAACTCTGGGGATCGCCTTCAAGGAATTCTCAATGCTGTCGTCCCGCAAACCGACGGCTCTGGCTACATCCACGAACTCAACCGTCTGTGGGAACAGGTCCGCGACAAGTTTTTGGCAATGGGTGAGTATCTCGAACTCGCCAAAGCGAACCTTCCGCATGGGCACTATGAAATGATGTTTGCCAACTCGAAGCGAAACCAGTCATCGCCCTTTGGCCGCCTGCGGCTGAACTTCAACTCTGCAACTGGCAGCAAGCTCCGTGCCATCTATCGGGCCACTCGTGATGGCCGGATTCCTCGGGAAAAACTGCCCAATGCGTGGGGCACGGCCTACGAACTAACCAAGCTGACCGCTGATGAATTCCGAGTTGCGCGGTCACGCGGGCTTGTTCGCCAAGACGTCTACAGATCGGAGATTCTTTCTCTCGTAAGGGAACTTCGAGCACCGGTTAGCACCAGCAGACAGGAAGCGCTGGCTCGTGAGCGTCAGAACCTAGTTAAGGAGATGCACCGCATCCGAGACCGATTGACTGAAATAGAAGAGGAGATCGGGCCGTCCAAGGACGAGGGCAAAGTTATCGATGTGGATGTTGCCGCCTAATCCGGGCCAAAAGGCTCCTGCATGTAATGGGCGCGTCGAAATCGTCGTTTGCTGAGGTGGCCACCATTCGCCAAAGGCTCTTTATCTGGCTCTTGGACCGGATTTGCGGCTCATCTGGCCTACGGAGGCTATTACCGCGCCTTAGCGGGAGGCGCCACAATTCCTGGAGATCGGCCAATTAGGCCAGAATTCGAGCGAGGCGGCCCAGTGAACTGAGCCAACAGTCGAAACTGACGAGCCTGATCGCGCTCCACCGATGAGGTTTCGGCGGGCTGCCTCGTCACTCCTGGGCCGGGTTCGTCGCCGACACGGGGTCGATGCCAAGCTCTTGGCGTACATGCGCGAAACGTTTCGGGTCAGCGAGGCGGCGGTCGGCTATCATCGCGCGCAATTCGACAAGCCCCGCCTCAGTGAAGAACAGCCGTGGCAGGCGCTCGCTGGTGTCGAGCCGCATCAACCCACGGTCGATCAGCGATCGGGCGACCGGCGGGACCTTCGGCTTACCGGCCTCCGGGCCACCGCGCCATGTCTTGAGCTGGAAGCCTTCGGCCACAGTTGGCAACGTCGAGAAGAACATGTCGAGTTCACGGCGAATGTATTCCCGCTCGCCCGGTGAGACCCGGTGACCGGCGCCTTCTGGGTCATGTGTCGCCTATCAGTCAGTCCAGTTTACCCGGTCCGCGAAGCTTTAGTTACCATCCGGGCGGTGCGCCGCAACCCTCGCCACGGCATCCCGGCGCCAAACTCAGCGGCGGCATTGGTTCGTCGGTCAACGAGCGCAGGCGCTCGGTCCGTTCGCGATGCTCGCCACATCCAAGCGCACAAGCACTATACTCTAGCCCATGCCAGCACCGCAGCCCTCCACCCAGCCCGACCGCGCGGTACTCGCCGGCACCGTCGAACGGGTGACCTTCCACAATGCCGAGAGCGGCTTCTGCGTGCTGCGCATTAAGCCACGCGGGCATCGTGATCTCGTCACCATCGTCGGCCACGCGGCGACGATCGCCGCCGGCGAATGGATCACCACCTCGGGGAATGGGTCAACGACCGGACCCACGGCCAGCAGTTCAAGGCGCGTTTCATGCGCACCTCGGCGCCGAGTTCCATCGAGGGCATCGAGAAGTATCTCGCCTCCGGCATGATCCGCGGGATCGGGCCGGTCTACGCCAGGAAAATGGTCAGGGCCTTCGGCGAGGCGGTGTTCGACATCATCGAGGGCGAGCCGGACCGCATGCGCGAGGTCTCGATGTCTTGCTGATGCGGGCGTTGCTGAAAGCGGTCCCCGACCATGCCGGCCTGCTCATCGTTGGCGATATCGACGTCTCGTCGATAACCAACAGGTCGCAGGCGAGCGGGTTGTCGCCGTTACGTTTGAAACCTCCGGTTTTGGGGTCAATTTCCAGCAGCCGATGGATGGTCCTCGCCTCATATCCGCTGGCTTCGGTCATCCGCTTGGCGGCGCGCCCGGTCGGCGCGCAGAGCAGCAGGCTCACGCCCTTGGCGGCCAGAATACGCAGGATGGCCTTGACGATGGTCGTCTTGCCGACACCCGGCCCACCGGTGATGACCAGCATCTTCGACACCAGAGCCAGACGGATGGCGGCGACCTGGCTTGGGGCCAGCGCCAGACCGGTCTTTCGCTCGATCCACGGCAGCGCCTTCTCCAGATCGATGGAGGGCCATGGCAGCGTGCCGTTGACCAGGCGCTGCATTCGCTCGGCAATGCCCTGCTCGGCGCGGTAGCATCGCCTCGGTCAGCGCATAGGAGATGCCGGCGCGAACCCGGATCATCGCGGTCTTCTCAGAGGCCGCCGAGGAACACACAAGGCACGTCGCCAACGGTGTCCGCGATCACCGTCCCCTCGGCCAGCTCGAGATCCGATCAGCTCCCGTCTGTGGGTCCGGGTCAGGTCCTGGCCGACCTCATCGCGTCCGGCGCGGTGCCCGTCGTGCGACTGACCGAGGTCTTCCGCCAGGCGGCGCAGAGCCGGATCATCACCAGCGCCCATCGGATCAACCAGGGGCTCATTCCGGATCTGTCCAAACCGGAGGGCGACAGTGACTTCTACTTTGTCGAGGCGAACGATCCCGACGTCGCCGTGCCGCGGATCGTCGAGCTGGTGAAGTCACACATCCGGCGGCGGTTTGGTCTTGATCCCATCCGCGACGTGCAGGTGCTGTGCCCGATGAACCGCGGTGGCGTGGGCGCGCGATCACTCAATATCGAACTGCAGGCTGCGCTCAATCCCGCCGGCGAACGCAAGGTCGAGCGATTTGGCTGGACCTTCGCGCCGGGCGACAAAGTCATGCAGATCGAGAACGACTATGAGAAGGAGGTCTATAACGGCGACATCGGCGCCATCGAGGATGTCGACATCGATGCGAGCGAACTGACCGTCCGTTTCGACGGTCGAGCTGTCACCTATGGCTTCGGTGAACTCGATACCCTGGTGCCGGCTTACGCCGCGACCATTCACAAGAGCCAAGGTTCCGAATACCCCGCGGTCGTCATCCCGGTCCTGACCCAACACTATCCGATGCTGCAGCGGAACTTGCTGTACACCGGCGTGACCCGTGGCAAGCGACTAGTTGTGCTGGTGGGTCAGAAGAAGGCGGTTGCCATCGCCGTGCGCAACGTGTCTGGACGGCAGCGCTGGTCAAAGCTGAAGGAACGGCTCGGTGCAATCTCAAACGTGGCTCTGAGCCCGGTCGCGTGAAGCCCGTGCCGGAAGCGGCGGAAGATGGGAACCCACGCGCCAACGCTGGTTGCCGACATCGCGGCGTTGCGCACTCAGTACAGATCGGCACTGGCTTTATCGATCACGCGAGCGATCCTCGCGCTTTGCGCCGCCCGGATGGCCCGACGTTATTGCAGGTGCGGTTGAAGCTCTGGTCACGCGGCAGGCGTGTTCGCAATGACGATGACGAGGAAGCGGACTGACCGGGTGATTCCCTTTCTCTACCCGATGACGCAATGACTGGAGCGTCACGCTATCGTTGGCTTTATTGGGCGCTGGAATCAGGCCGGCACGAACTCAGCGGCGAAATCGCCATCCGCGCGGGCTAGTTGCCAATGCCCATCCTCGCATTCGCAAACCTGCCGGGAGGCGCCCCAACAGTCCACAATGATGGCATTCCGCTTCGGGGCGTGTCCGTGAACCGAGACCACTGGAGCGTAGGTGCCGCCCTTTATCGGCATCCCCCGCGCCGGAGATGAGATGCACCGCATAAAGTGAGGCAGACCATGGTTGTCCAACTGAAGATCCTCCGCAGAGGCCATCTACGACGGCCCATCGAAGGCCATCGTTCTGCCGAAATGCGGATCGGTGCTGTGACCCACTACACATTTCGGAGGACTGCTATCGGCTTGGCAGCCGGATCCGCGGCGAACCAGTGCTTCACGACCTCCGGCGGGTCGGATGGCCGACGCTCCGTCCGTGAGCCCGCTTCGCCTCTGCACGACAATGACGGGCGCCCTTGAACTCCTGGCCGGGAAGGTTTATTTGACCGTCCAGTTATATAACCAAAGAGTTAGGGATAGATGTCAGCCGACCCCCTTAGCGCCACATTCTCAGCGCTCGCGGACCCCACCCGCCGCGCCATCCTCGCCCGACTGGCGGCCGGGTCGGCGTCAGTCGCCGAACTGGCCGAGCCATTCGACATGTCCCTGCCGGCGATTTCCAAACACTTGAAGGTGCTGGAGCACGCCGGCCTGATCGTAAAGGGGCGCTCGGCCCAATCTCGCCCCCGTCGCCTAGAGGTCGAACGTTTGAAGGAGGCCGCGGACTGGCTCGATCGCTATCGCAGGTTCTGGGACCAGAGCCTCGACCGCCTGGAAGCATTTCTCGCGACATCGGCCAAAGAAGGAACCTGCCATGAGCCCGGCGAACAGTGTTGACGACCGGACACTGGTGCTGACGCGCGTGCTTGACGTCTCGCGCGCCCGCGTCTTTGAGGCTTGGACGACAAGCGAACAGATTGCGCAATGGTGGGGACCCGAGGGGTTCACCACCGAATACTGCGAGATGGACATCAGGCGCGGGGGTACCTACCGCGTGTCCATGCGGTCCCCGGAGGGCGTGGTTTACTGGAAACGCGGCACCTATCGGGAAATTATTGCACCCGAGCGGATCGTCTTCACCTTCGCCTGGGAAGACAGCAATGGCGAGCCCGGGCACCAGACGATTGTGACTGTAACGCTCGAGGACCTCGGGGACAGGACGCGTCTGACGCTACGACAGGCCGATTTCGAAACGATCGCGTGGTGCGAGGACCACCGGCGCGGATGGACCAGCTGTCTGGAGCGTTTGGCCTCCTGGCTGATCAGCTCATGATCGAGTTTGTTTCTGAACAAAGGACGTAAAGTCATGCAGCACGACATCGTCTCAAGCGAACAATGGATCGAGGCACGCAAGCAGCTGCTCGCGGAGGAAAAGGCGTTCACCCATGCGCGGGACCGGCTGAACGAAAAGCGCCGTGCTCTGCCGTGGGTGCGGCTCGACAAGAGCTATACCTTCGACGGCCCCGCCGGCCCGGTCACCTTGCCCGAGCTGTTTGACGGCCGCAGCCAGCTGATCATCAAGCACTTCATGTTCGGACCGGACTGGTCGGAAGGCTGCGTCGGCTGCTCCTTCGAGTGCGATCAAGTCGAGGGCGCGTTGCAGCATCTGCTGCACCACGATGTGTCGTACGCCGCCGTCTCCCGCGCGCCCATCGACAGGATTGAGCGCTACAAGGCGCGTATGGGCTGGCGCTTCCCGTGGGTGTCCTCGTTCCACAGCGATTTCAACTTTGACTTTCATGTATCGTTTACCACGGACGAGATAAAGTCGGGGAATGCCTACTACAATTATGAACATCGTCCTGTTGAAAGCGATGAGCTATCCGGGCGCAGCGTATTCTACAAGGATCCGTCTGGAACGATCTTTTACACTTACTCGTCGTTCGCCCGCGGCGGCGAAATGTTCCTCGGCGCCTACGCCTATCTCGACGTCACGCCGAATGGTCGGAACGAGACGATCAACGGCAATCTCACCGACTGGGTGCGGCGTCACGACGAATACAACGCGGAAACGCAGCCGACGGGGACGCAACAATGAGCGTGCCTTACCGTTGGGTCATCGTCGCCGCCGGCGGCCTGATGGGCTGCGTCGCCATCGGGTCGATGTTCTCCCTGCCGGTTTTCCTATCCCCGATCGCGCAGGCGACAAGCTGGTCGCGCACCGGCCTGTCCACCGCGATGACGATCAATTTCCTCGCCCTGGCGGTCACCGGCTTCGGTTGGGGCATCCTGGTGGATCGGTTCGGCGCCAGGCTCGTCGTGCTGTCCGGCGGTGTCCTGCTCGGCCTTGGCATTGCACTCGCCAGCCGCTCCCAAAGTCTGGTCGAGTTCCAGCTTGTTTACGGCCTTCTGGTTGGCGCGGGCGCCGGCGCAATCTTCGCGCCTTTAATGGCGACCGTCACCGGCTGGTTCGACACCCAGCGCAGCCTCGCCGTCTCGCTGGTCTCTGCCGGCATGGGAGTCGCGCCGATGACCGTTGCCCCGTTGGCCGCACGTTGGTCTCGATCTACGACTGGCGTACTTCGCACTGTTGATCGCGATCCTCGCCTGGGCTGTTCTGCTGCCTGCCGCGCTGCTGGTCCGCCGAGCCCCTGCGGCCGTAGCGAGCCCAGCAGCGGGTGGCAGTGCGTCTGCCGATGACCCTGGCGTGACCGCGGCGGCGGCGCTTCGCTCGCCACAGTTCATCGTGCTCGCGCTTCCGTGCTGTGTGCTGGGCATGTCCAGGTGGCCAAATCGCGGGGCCTCTGCCGTCCGTCGGTCTGTCAGTTCTCCATTCCCCGACGGCGCTTTTTGGTTAGCGCTGGGCGTGAATAGCTGCCCCGTGGCGACGAAGTCCACGATGGCACTCCTTTGGTCGTATGGATCAGCTCTCGGTGAAGCGCCTGACGAGTTGGTTCACCGTCCCTGATTTCTCCATATGCGGCAGATGGCCAGCTTCCTCTAGAATATGAACCGGGAGTCGAGACGCCAGCGCCTCGGCATGCTTTGCCGGAATGATCTGGTCGTCGCGTCCCCAGATCAGTTGCACCGGCATTGCAAGCCCGGTCACTGCGGCGACCACATTCGACGTTTGCCGGCCGCCGGCGAACCAGGCTTGAGCGATCGTCTCCAGCGCCGCAGCCACGCCATCGATACGTTTGTATCGCAGTACGTCCTCTACCATCGTGCGGCTTACCAGCACGGGGTCATGGACCAAGAGGCGCAGCACGGCCTCCATGTCCTTGCGCCGGGCGGCACGCACGAATCCGTCGATGAAGGTTGAATTGATCTCCTGGCCAAGGCCCGCGGAGGCAATCAGCGTCAGCGTCGCCACACGATCCGGTCGGCGCGCCGCCAGTGCCGCGGCCACCGCGCCACCCATGGAGTGACCGACCAAATGCACACGCTTGATGCCAAGTTCGGCCAGGGCGGCCTCGACGGTGTCGGTCAGCGAGTCGGCATCCCCGGCACCGACGCCCTTGCTCGATCCGCCGTGCCCTGGCAAGTCCACGGCGATCGTCCGGCGGCCTTCCACCAGCACGGGCTGGGTGAACATCCAGCTATTGAGATCGGCACCGAAACCGTGCAGAAACAGGACAGGCACCGCGCCGCCGCTGCCCATCTCCAGATAGCGCAGGCGCTTTCCGGCGGCCTCCAGTTCACGCGGCACCAGGGCTTCGGCTGTCTCGGACCGATCTTCGGACGGTTCCGGAACCTCGAAGCTCCCGATGAACGTGTCGATATCCGCCGCCGGCGTACTGGCCGGAGCGACCACCGCGAGCAGCCCGCCGATCGGCAGTGTAGTGCCTTCAAGCGCCACGATCCGAGCCAGCGTGCCGCCAGCCTCGGCTTCCATGACATTGGTGATCTTACTAGTCTCGATCTCCAGTAGTTCCTCACCTTCAGCGAACGATGACCCCTGTGACTTCAGCCATGCCACCACCGTGCCCTCGGTCATCGTCAGACCCCATTTGGGCATGGTGATCGCGGCGATCGCGGCGCTCATCGGGAGTACCCGTGTGCCTCGCGGATGGCGGCGGCAATTCGTTCTGGACTCGGGATATACAGCTTTTCCAGTCCTGGTGCGAACGGTACGGGTGTGTGGGGCGCGGTGACCCGCCGGATCGGCGCCTTTAGAGCACCGAATGCCCTCTCGGCGACCAAGGCGGCAATGTCGGTCGCCATACTGCAGCGTGGCGTGGCCTCGTCCACGATTACCAACCGTCCGGTGCGCTCGACACTTTCGAGGATCGTGTCCTCATCGAGCGGCGAGGTGGTGCGCGGATCGATCAGTTCGCATTCGATCCCTTCTCGGGCGAGTGTTTCTGCCGCTTCGCTGGCATAATGGACCATCCGCGCCAACGCCACGATCGTGACGTCGTCGCCGTCGCGGACAATGTTGGCCTCACCGAACGGAATCGTATAGGCCTCGTCCGGCACCTCAGATTTCAGGTCGTACATCAGCTTGTGTTCGCAGAACACGACCGGGTCGTCGTCGCGGATCGCCTGGATCAGCAGCCCCTTGGCGTCATACGCGTTGGACGGCACCACGACCTTCAGCCCCGGAACGCTGGTGAAGATATGATACGGGCTTTGCGAATGCTGAGCCGCGGCGCTGCGGCCGGCGCCGACCATGGTGCGGATCACCAGCGGCGTGCGCGCCTTGCCGCCGAACATGTAACGAAACTTCGCCGTTTGGTTGAAGATCTGATCGAAGCAAACACCCAGGAAGTCAGAGAACATCAGCTCCGCCACCGGGCGCAACCCAGTGACCGCGGCACCAGCGGCGGCGCCCATGATCGCCAATTCGGTGATCGGCGTGTCGATGATTCGCGCCTCGCCGAATTCGCCTATTAGGCCTTTGGTGACGCCCAGCACGCCGCCCGCGGCGTCGCGCCCTCCGGCGGTGCCGGCGCCGCCGGACACGTCCTCGCCGATCACCACCACGCGCGGGTCACGGCGCATCTCATGCACAAGCGCTTCATGCAACGCCTGGCGAATGGTTTTCTGTGCCATGGCGCGCTCCCTCAGTACGACACGTAGACGTCGGTCAGCAGCGCCGATGGGTCGGGCGGTGATGCCGCCCGGGCGGCCGCGACCGCCTGGTCGATCAGGGCTGCCACCTCGGCATCCACGGTATCCAGTTCGTAGCTCTCGAGCAGGCTGGCCTCGGTGACCCGGCGGCGGAACAGCTTCAGGCAGTCGCGCTCCTCCCGCAGCCGCCGCACCTCATCCTTGCCGCGATAAAGCTGCGCGTCGCCGGAATGGTGGCCGTAGAAGCGGCACGTATCGACTTCGATCGCGCTGGGTCCGCCATCGGACCGGGCGCGTTCGACCGCCTCGCGCATGGCCTCGTGCACCGCGAAGAAGTCATCGCCACTGCATTTTGCCGCCGGCATGCCGAAGCCCCCGGCGCGACCGGCGATGTCGTGGCTGCCGATCGCATAGGAAGCGCCGGTGTATTCGCCGTAGCCGTTGTTCTCGAATACGAAGATCGCCGGCAGTTTCAGAACCACCGCCAGGTTCATGGCCTCGAACGTGGTGCCTTGATTGGAGCCGCCGTCCCCGACGAACGCCACCGCGACATTGCCGGACCGCAGCGTCTTGGCGGTCAAGGCAGCGCCAACCGCCAGCGGCGGGCCGCCGCCAACGATGCCATTCGCACCGAGCATGCCCTGATCGAGATCGGCGATGTGCATCGATCCGCCCTTGCCGGCGCATAGCCCGCCTTGCTTGCCGAACAACTCCAGCATCATGCCGGTCACGTCGCAGCCCTTGGCGATGCTGTGGCCATGACCGCGATGCGTGCTCGCAATCCGATCGCCCGGACCAAGATGGGCGCAGACGCCGACCGCCGATGCTTCCTGGCCGGCGTAAAGATGCACGAAACCCGGAATCCCGCCCTTGGAAAATTCGTCCTGAACGCGCTCTTCGAACCGGCGGATCGTAACCATGTCGCGCCAGGCTTTCAGAAGCGACTCTCGATTTAGCTGCATGGCGTTTCCCCCTGGCCGCCGCGCTTCGTTGGCGCGGATGACCGCTCCGTCATGTTGGACTGGTTCCAACGTGTGATCAACTTCCCGAGGCTTTGAAACCCCTCCCAACACTCTAGTCAAACCGGTCCTCCGGGTTCTGTTGCAGCTTTGCGCCGCCGCTCTGGTCGGGTAGATGCGATGGGATCGCACGACGTCGAAAAGCGGTCCGGGTACGGCACGATTAGTCCTTTAATGGCCGGCAGTTCGTTCCCGATCAGCAATCGCGATCTCGAGCTCATTCCGCTGGACCGCGGCCCGGAGGTGGACCACACGACCGTCTTCCGCTGGACCCAGGCTTATGCGGCCGAACTGGAGAAGCGGATCCGCCCCAACTGCGCATAAGCAACGGCTCGGCCGGGTGGCGCCCTAGATTAGGCGCCTCCGGAAAACGCGTCCTCCCGCCATGGCGCCAAACAGGCCGGTCACCTGAGCTTGACCCAGCTCAAGCTCATGTCGGCGATCGAGAACTGTCGCACGGCGGCGCTGGGCGGCCACGTCGATGCCTGTGAGGACTGTGGGCATCAGCGCATTGCCTACAACAGCTGCCGCAATCGGCACTGCCCGAAGTGCCAGGGCGCTGCTGCCCGCGTCTGGTTGGCCGAACGCGAAGGCGACCTGCTGCCGGTCGGCTACTTCCATGTCGTCTTTACGCTTCCTGCCGAGGTTGCCGACATCGCCTGGCAGAACAAGGCCGTCGTCTACGATCTGCTGTTCCGCGCGGCGGCGGAGACGATGATGACGATCGCCGCTGACCCCCGACACCTCGGCGCGCGCATCGGCATTACCGCCGTGCTCCACACCTGGGGATCGGCGATGACGCACCATCCCCATATCCACATGATCGTGCCAGGCGGCGGCATCTCGCTCGACGGGCAGCGCTGGATATCGTCCCGTCCGGCCTTCCTGCTGCCAGTGCGCGTGCTGGGCGCACTTTTCCGCCGCCTGTTCCTCACCCGGCTGATCGAACTCCACCAGGCCGGACACCTTGCCTTCTTCGGCACCCTGGCCGTCCTCGCCGATCACCGCCTTTTCCTGCGTCACCTCACTCCGGTCAGGAAGAAGCGGTTCGTGGTCTATGCCAAGCCGCCGTTCTCCGGCCCCGAGGCCGTGCTCGCCTATCTCTCGCGCTACACCCATCGGGTCGCCATCTCGAACCAGCGCCTGATTGCGTTCGACAAGACCGGCGTCACCTTCCGCTACAAAGACTACCGCCGCGACGGTCCGGAGCGGCAGCGCGCCATGACGCTCGCGCCGCACGAGTTCATCCGCCACTTCCTGCTCCCTGTCCTGCCGCACGGCTTCCACCGCATTCGCCACTACGGCCTGCTCGCCAGTTCTGCCCGCAAGGCCAATATAGCGCGTGCCCGCGAACTGCTTGCCGTGGCACCGCCGCCGGAGCCGGTCGAAGCACCAGAGCCCCTCGATGGGCTCGCGCCCTGTCCCTGCTGCGGCGGCCACATGATCATCGTCGAAACGTTTGGGCGATGGCGCCAACCACGCGCGCCACCACACGCGACCGCACCAACCGGGAGACGCACGTCGTGACCCGGCGCCGCTTGCGATTACGTTACGCCGCAACACCACCGTTGCAGCGAATGCCCCAGAGTGCGCCTGTCAGTCTTGCTCGCCGCCCGGCCGACTGCCAGGTCCGGTTACCGTGACAATGCCCGATTGAATGCTCAGCTCCCAGGGGCGCACATTTGATGCTGGTCTGATTAGGGGCAACCGGCGAGCCCGAGCTCCTATATTTGGAACGATCCGCGTTCGTAGAGTATTGTGATTCGGTCGAGCGGCCACGGATAGTCATCAACGGGAGCTGATAATGAGTGAGACCAAACATACGTATACGCCTTCCCGCACCGCCTCCGTGAACGCAGTGCCGGTGGAAGTAGCGCGCTATCTCGATGGCAAAGATCGCTGACGAAGACGCAGGCGATGCGCCTGTCCACGATGGACCCTGCGGGCTGGCCGCATGCGGCGCTGCTCAGCGCAGGCGACATGGTGGTGTTGTCGTCCGAGCGCATCCGGTTTGCGTTGTTCCCGCAGTCCACGACCGTCGCCAATCTGACGAGCGACGGGAGGATTACCATAACGCTAGCGCTGGATGGTGGCATGTGCGAAATGCGGATTCGTGCACGCCCGCTTGCGC
>CAWHWH010000026.1:0-30418 GCA_963832865.1 uncultured Pseudomonadota bacterium | reverse complement strand
GCCGCGCGCTGGGCTGTCGCTCGTGTAACTGCAGCCGACAGCGTCCTAGTCATGAAAATCACCGCCGACCGCCTGCGCAAGCTGCCGCAGGACCTGCCGACATCGGGTTCGTTCCGGGAAGAGCTCCATCGTCCCTACGAATTCGATCCAAGCCGTGCCACGAGGTCCTCGGCGGTTACGATCTGCTCTTGCACCAGCAGCCGTTCGAGGGCGGTCAGCCAGCGCTCGTAGTAGCTCCACGACGGGTCTTCAAGTGCGTGCGATTCTTCCCATTCGCCGATCGCGGAAATCAGCTTCTGCCTGAAATCCTCCCAGTCGAAATGCCCGATCTTGGAAAGCGCCAGAGCGACCCCGAACGCCTGACGCTCCCACTCCTGGCTGAAGCACAGCTTGCCGTCCAGCCGGGGCGGCGTGTCGGCGCTGCCCAGCATGCTGGTAACCGCAAACTGCTCGAACCGTGTCTGCATCGGCTGTGGTCCGTCTTCAGGTGATATGCGACACGACGGGCACTCTTGGTCTTCACGTCCGAGCGACCCCCATCATGCCTTCCGGGGTGACCAGCTTCGCGAGTTCGGCTTCGCTCATCCCCTCAGTTTCGGGCGGCCGAGCCGGAACCACAAACCAGCGGATCTGCCCGCTGCTGTCCCAGGTCTCGATCTTCGTCGAGTTAGGAATCTCCAGCCCGAACTCCTTGAGCACCGTGCGGGGCTCGCGCGCCGACCGGGCGCGAAACGACGGATCTTTATACCAGTATGGCGGCAGTCCGAGCACCGGCCAAGGATAGCAGGAGCAGAGGGTGCAGATGATAAGGTTATGCACCTGAGGAGAGTTGGCCACCGCGCGCATGTGCTCGCCTTCGGCTCCGGTCATGCCTTTGGGCAGGTCCATCTTGGCGATCGCGCCGGGCGTGTCCTTGACCAGCAACTCCGCGAAGGCCGGATCGACCCACGCTTTGGCGACAACCTTGGCGCCGTTGAACGGGCCCATCTGGGTCTCGAAGAACGCCAGGACACTGTCTACCGTATCGTTGGTGATGATGCCTTTCTCGATTAGCAGTGATTCGAGCGCCATCGCGCGGGCCGCACTCTGGGCTTCCCGATCGGGCGGGAAAGCGAAGGGCAATGCCGCTTTCGCCGTCTCGGCCGACACCAGTTCAGTGGCGAGTGCGGCCCCGAGAACAGGTGTCGCCGCCGCGACCGGTCCGGCAACCAGAAAATTGCGCCGGCCGAGGCGTACATCATTCGTGTCCGTCTCGGGCGCTTTGGGAAGGTCCTCTTCAGGGCCCGCTGATTGAGTAGTCAAATGTCGCCTCCTCTGGTTTACTTCGGGAACTCAGGCGGCTTTTCGAGATAGGCTTCGAACAGGTCGGCGTAGATCACCATGTTCTTGTCAGTATTGCCTTCCCATATCGTTTCTGGATCGAAGGCGACGCAGTAGACCGGCATGGCAGGACCGATCCCGTCCTGACCCGTGGAGGTGAGATAGGTGTAGGCACCCGGATAGACAGTGTAGATCACGCCAGTGCGGTTCCGCAGATATCCCGGCAACCGGGTATGCTCGATCGTCGGCGGGTTCTTGACATAGACTTGATCGCCCTCCTTGAAGGCCGCGGGCTTTTCAAGCGGCCGCCGTGGCAAATCGCCTTCAACCAGATAGGTGTTTATGCGCTTGTCGATTGCCGGATCGCCGCCGGTCTTGCGGGCTGCCGCCGGGTTTACCAGGATCTGCTGAGTGCGAAGTCTCGAGCTCGGCTTCGGTGATGTAGCCGTTCTGGACCATGTAGCCTGAGATGCCGCCCAACCATTTCTCATAATAGCGGTATTTAAAGTAATCGAATGGACTGAGCAACTCGGCGCCTTTGCGCAGATCCGCCCAGGTCCACACTGTGTGGAAGCCGCTTGGCGTGGCGGGCAGCGGCAGTTGCGAGCTCAAGGCCATCATGGCGACATGGATACCGAAGATTCGGGTCTCCCACGGCTCGACGAATACTTTCCGCTCAAACAAGACCGGGCCTACGTTTTCTAGGCCGCCTATGTAATGCTGCAGCTTCATGGATGTGTCCTTGCGTTTGGCGTTGCTGCCGAGCCTAGCCGTCGGCTTTCGTCGCATCGGCGCCAATGCACTGGCCAGGAACGCGACGTCATTCAGGCCGACGCCACTGCGGCGGTTGCACGGCACGCCTCAAATCCGGATCGCAGCGCAGCCGCATCCAATGTCCTGCCGATGAATACCAGTTCGTTTACCCTCGGCTCGCCTGGCTTCCATGGCTTTCCAGGGCGCCCGTCGAGCGTCATGTGGACGCCATGGAAAACGAACCGCCGCGGCTCGCCTTCCAGCTCGATAATGCCCTTGATCCTCAACAAGTCCTTGCCCTGGGCCTGAACAAGCTGATTGATCCACCGCGTGAACCGCGTCTCGTCGATCCCGCCCGGTTCACGAATAGATACGCACCCGATATCCGCGTCGTGCTCGTGGGTAATATCGTCCAGCAGTTGCGGTTCCAGCTTCAGCGCGTTGCGCAAATCGAAGGCGCCGACATCCAGGACATGCTGCAGGTCGACATCGCATTGAGTGGCGCTATAGATCCGGGCCAGCGGATTGAGCGATCTCAGTCGCCGGACGACGCCGTCGAGACCGCGCTCGGACACCAGATCGATCTTGTTGAGGATGATGACATCGGCGAACGCGATCTGCTCGCGGGCCTGCTCGTTGTCGAGCTGCTGGTGCACGTGCCGCGCGTCCACCACCGTCACCACCGCATCCAGTTCGGTGTTGGACCGAAGTGTCTCCTCGAGGATGAAGGACTGGATCACCGGCGCGGGGTCGGCTAGGCCTGTCGTCTCGATCACGATACGATCGATCTCGGCCCGCCTCGCTAACAAGTTGTCGACCGCGCGTGTGAGGTCACCACGAACAGTGCAGCAGATGCATCCGTTGTTCAGCTCCAGGATCTCCTCCTCGGCGCCGACCACCAATTGGCCATCGATTCCGGCTTCACCGAATTCGTTTACAATTACGGCGATCTTTTCACCTACGGCGATCTTTTCACCGGCTCGCGCGTGCAGGATCTGATTCAGCAACGTCGTCTTCCCTGCACCGAGGAAGCCGGTCAGCACCGTCGTCGGGATCCTGTTCCTGTGCATGCCAAATCTTTAAACCGTTGTCATACCGAGCCTCCAGGCAGTCAACGCAATTAACGTACCAGGCCGATCCTCCTTTGAGGGTGCGTGAGCGCGTAGTTGAGGTCTGTTCCCGATTATCGCGACGATGCTGCGGAGACGCCCTCAGCGTTCCTGAGGCGGACACGACGAGCGGAAGTGGCCCTGGAATGTTATTTACCAGCACAGCTCTGCCCGCGACGCAACGCCGGGCACCTGGGTGGAAAGGGGGCCCGACCCCTGGGCCCGACCCCGCCCATCTGCGTGATACTTGCGCGGGGCGCATGCAATAGGACCACGATTTGTGACTGGCGAGCCTCGGCTTTTGGTAGAGTTTTGGGTCGGCGAAGCCCTGGTTGATCGTGAGGAACCTTCGCGAAAAGCATCTCCATTTCGGACGCGAACCAGCCACAGACCATGTTGATGCCGAGGCGGCCATTGGAGATACGGTCGATCGTGGTCGCCATCTTCCCCGCCACGATCGGGTGCACGACCACCGGGATGTGCGCTGTCGCAAACAGGTAGATCTTTTTGGCTACAGCGGCCAGTGCCGCGGTCTAGCTTATGTTTAACAGGCTAGGCGTGGGTCTCCATGCAGTTGCCATTGAAAATTGCTGGCGCCCCGATGTCTCGGCAGCGGGCGATCGGCACCATGCACTCGAAGCCGCCGGCCTCGAGCATTCGCGCGATCTCCATGTTCTTCTCCCAGGCCGACTCGAAACTGGTCTCCGCTAGCGTCATGGCACAGGCGTTCGAGCAACTGCAGCCGACGATCCCAAGCTTCAAGCTTATTACCGTTAAACGGGGTGTTGCCGGCAGCACGGGACGGATCCAGATTGCTGATGTCTTTCGCTCTTCACATATCGACTTCAGGATGATCGGGACGCCAAGGGGCGCCCTGCGCCACCCGCGGGCGAGTGCCCCCGGACGGTGTGAACGCGGATGGACGAAGCCGGGGGGAGCGGGGCGCGACCCGGGCGCGACCCCCCAGAGCTGTCTTACAGGATTTGAGTTGGCGGGCCTCAACTCGTCGCTGCCCGACGGTTCCTCGCATGATGACTGCGCGGCGGCAGTTGAGGCGGCAGATGCACGCCCGGCGGCGGTCGCTGCATGGACCGCGCCGCACGACAGTCCTGCCATTCTTTCACTCTCAAAGCATCGCCAGCAACCTGGCACGGTCGATCTTTCCGAGACTGTTCCGCGGAATCTCAGGCACCGATTGCAGTTCTTCCGGGAGCTTGCAGTCGGCGAGTTGCGAACTGATGTCCCGAAGTATCTGCTGAAGCTGGTCTTCTCCCTGCTCATCGGCAAGCTGAACGAAGCCGACCACCTTTTGTCCAAGCAGCGTGTCCTGGGCTCCCACTACTCCCGCGTCGCGCACGGCAGGATGGGCGGCCAGGATCCGTTCGACTTCCACCGGCGAGATGTTCGAACCTCCCCTGACGATGAGGTCTTTTACGCGAGTAATGAAGCGAAAGTGGCCGTCGTCTTCTTCCTGCATCAAATCTCCTGTCGGAAACCAGCCGTCCGGAAAGGCGTCCCAACCTCCGGGCCCTTTCCAGTAACCAAGAGCGACATGTGGACCGCGCAAAAATGCCTAGCCTGACGTGCCCCTTGAGACAGACCTGCCCTCGCTGTCGACCTTGTCGGCGAGCACGTCGGCCTTGACGTTGCCGAAGGTTGTGTCCGGCTTGTGCCTGATGCCGTCGTAGAACGCCTGGATGATGTCTTCCTTGAACTGGCCGCTGCGCGGATGCGCCCGCACTACCGCCTCGCGCTCTGCGTCAGAGAAGTCGGAGTAGGCAATACCTAGCACGTCCATCTCGACGCCCGCCGTCACTAACGCAATTACCGGGGGCATGTGCTGTGGAATGCCCGGCGTGGTATGCAGCGCGATTGCTGTCCACACCGTGTCGACATCCCGCCGCGATATATCGTGGCTGAGCAAGAAGTCGCGCGCAGCATTCGCGCCGTCCACCTCGAAGCGTTCGTTGGGGCTGCTGTGCCGATACGTCAACCCCATGTCGTGAAACACGCCGCGCCCCGGCCAGTGCGCCCCAGTAGAAGACGCGGCTGGAATGGTCAAACAGCATCGGCGATTCCGTGTCTCGCACGAGCTCCGTGATCTGGTGCGCAAGCTTGCTGTCGGGGACGCTAATTCCTTCGATCGAAATTGCCATTCTCGTTTGTCCTGGTAAATGTGCAGGCGCGGAGGTTCCCTATAAGATGATCAAGGGAGCCGTCGCCGCGATTGTTGCTGCTTCCCGCCGCCCCAGAACCTAAAACCGGTCCAGCGAGAAACTGAGGAACCCTAACCGGCTTCCAGGGGAGAGCGCTATTGCCTAAGAGGAAGGAAAGACTATCAACAGGGAACAGGACACCTGTCCCGCGGTATAAGCGGTCTACGACGCACGTGTCGGCGAATGTGCACCTTTCGCTGTCGGACGTGAACGCCTTGACCCTCAACTCGTCGTCTAAATATGGAGAGGTAAACGTGCGTGACAGGGTTATTAGCTCCAGTTTGTCAGTTTGGCCTGGATGTCTAACAAGAGCGAGACGACAGCAAAGAGACCGGGGATTTGGCCCGGCCTCTACTTGTACCCGAAAGTCGGATTAACCGCCCTTGGTTGAGGTGGTCGTCGCTGCCACCTGCTCATGATCTGAGTTATACCTAAACATCTTCCCCAGAACCGTGTTGGGTCCAAGGAACTGGGTCGCGGTCTCGTTGGGGTGAGCGGAGAACGCTTGCGCGCCATAAGCCGGCGGCTCCCAACCGGCAGGTGCGCCGGCGCCCCCGGCACCCGCTGCAAAGGCACAACCGACGCCTAGGCTCAGTGTGGCGAAGGCGGCGAGGATCATAGTCTTCATAGGAATTCTCCTTTTCTAGCCGGGGAGTTGCCCGGCTTCCATGGCGAACAAGTTGTCTCCCACGGCGACTAAGCAAAATGCGATCTTTGCATCGAGACATGCCGGCAGCCTATATTGAACTCCAAGCAAATTTTAGCGTTGCATCGCGGGATCCGCCCACGCGAAGGGGGACCCTTGCTGTGTATAATTGGCGTCGCCTAGCGACCCTCACGACGAGTTCTCGGCTCTTGCTCGTGGGGCTGGAAGTGAAAAATGAACTACCGAGGCGGGTAGGGCGAATGAGGTGCTGCCGTGGCACAAGGCGGCGGCCTCCTGTATTTCGTTCGGGCTGGCCTGCGCGGCGACTTTGTTTTGCTCAGATGTTGCAGCCCTATATGCGCGTTGCAATGCACTCGCAGGAGCAAGCAAATGAAAGATTACAGCCCAGGTAGGTAGTGTGGTCAAGCGACCCGGATGTCTGCGATCAGGCGCACTGGTTCGCTGGTCAAGGTCCGAAGCATATTCCAGCCCTGCTTTCGGGCCGTCGACAGAACCGAACGGATAACGGCAAAGTCCTTCGCACCGTTCTCGGCGCGAAATCCGCCGGCGATCTTCTGACGCAATTTCATCATGCGCCCATCGCGCTCGGCCAAGTTGTCGGTGAAGGGGACGCTGGGATCGGTCAGGAAGCGGAGCACGTCCTGCTTGCGGGTGCTCAGGCGTAGCAGGAGGTTGTGGCCAACCCGTCGCGGTTGGCGGCCGCGGCGCTTGGCCTTTGCCAGGGTTGGCTGTGCCTCGTGGAACGCCAGGCCGTTTGCGAGGATGCCGTCGTAACATCGCTCGATCAGTGCGATCAGACCGGGCTTCAGTGGCACGCCCGCTCGCGCGCGAGGTTCGCCGCATGGCAGGCGCGGCGCAGCAGGCGCTGCATCTTCGCTGCCCAGTCCTCTTTCTCGATCTCAATCAGCGCCTTCAGTTCTCGCAGATGGTGCGCGTTGCACAAGGCGTGCACCACGCCGGTCATCGTGTAATAGGGCTTCCAATGGTCATGCACGACAATGCCCGTGACGTTGGCCAGCAGGCTGCCGCGCTTGGCCGCAGTGCGGTAGAAAGTGAGCCAGGCGGTCGAGGCGATGTGCAGCCACTGCGTTTTGCCGCCGATCCGAAAGCCCGTCTCGTCCATGTGCTTGACCGGTGCCGCGGCCACTTGGTCGCGTAACGCATCGACGAAGCCGTGGAAGCGCTCGGCACAATCGTTGCTGATCCGGGCAATGGTCGCGGTGACCAGCTTGACCCCGAAAAGGTCGGTCATCAGCACGGCCAGACGTTTCTCGGGGAGCAACTGGTAGTGCAGCAGATACAGCACGAACGCAGCAATCCGTGTGCCATACTGCACCGGGGCGGTCACCCCGGCCGGGAACGCCCCCCGCGTCTGGGTGCCGCACGCCGCGCAACAGCAGGCGTGCGCACGGTGCTCGGTGACGATGAGGGGCCTCGGCTCCGGCAGATCAAACACCTGTCGGGCGAGGTGACCGGTTGCCATCGCCGCGGTCAACGGTTCGCCGCACGCGGCGCAGGTCTCTGGGTAATGGTCCATGGTGGCATCGGGCTTTTCAACCCGACAAAGCGTCTCGCCCGGGTGGCCTTTCTGACCGCCGGTCTTCTTGCCCGACGGTTCGCGCAGGCTGCTGACCCGCGGCGGCTTCTTCAGCCCGTCGCTCGACGGGGGTTTGCCGCTGTTGCTGCTATTCAACCCAAGACGGCGCTCCAACTCGGCAATGCGCGCCTCTTGCGCCAGCAGCAGCGCAATTAGTTCGTCCTTCGAGAACTGGTTGAACGCTTCGCGATCCACCAACTCCTTCGAATCGGGCCGCCGAAGTCATGTCAATCAAAATCTCAGCCAACTCTATCGTGAAGCTGAGGACCAGCATGCCCTGACCGCATGACGCCTGATGGTCCAGCCTGCCTCGCTCAGGACGTGGGCTGTTACAGATTACAATTAATGTCGTCGGTGGCCGTTATTGCGCTTGGCCTAGCGGTCGCATCGGCCGCGTTCGCTGCCATGGAGGTGGCGGTTTCGGCGCCCATGAGTTCACTGGGCACTTCGGTGGTAGGGATCATTTCGCCCACTTCGATTTGTGGGCGTCAATCCGCACATATCGGTTCGCACGGCGCACTGGTTAACCCCCGAGCCCGAAACGCCCCCGCGCTAGCGGGCCGCATGTGGCATTGCATGTAGGCCAGCTAAAGGTTGATAGACGTAACTGACTTCGCTTTAGCAGGTGAAGCTCCGTTCGCCGACGCGGTTTGTCGTAGACCGCTTATACCCTGGCATAGGTGTCCTGTTCTCTATTGATAGTCTTTCCTTCCCGTTGGCCAATAGCGCGCTGCCCTGGGGGCCGCTAGGTTTTCCACTTCCTCGCTAGACCCGTTTTTGACTACTGGGTTGCGGGGAGCAGTGACAACCCGCGGCGATCTACCCTTGGTGATCCGACATGGAACCAGCCGCCGCTCAGGCGAAGGAAGTACACAATGGCCTCTTCCGTTCTCCAGTTCGGCCGCGATGGGGACCTTTCCCGCTATCTCCGCGATATCAACAAGTTTCCCATGCTCTCGGCCGAAGAGGAATTTGCACTCGCCTGCCGATGGCGAGACCATCAGGATGTGAGTGCGGCTCATAGACTTGTCACCTCACATCTACGGCTCGTGGCAAAAATTGCTATCGGCTATCGCGGGTACGGCCTGCCGCTCGGTGAATTGATCGGTGAGGGTAACGTGGGAATGATGCAGGCCGTCAAGCGGTTCGATCCCGATCGTGGCTTCCGCCTCGCGACCTACGCCATATGGTGGATCCGCGCTGCGGTCCAGGAATATGTGCTGCACTCCTGGTCCCTGGTGAAGATGGGCACGACGGGAGCGCAGAAGAAATTGTTCTTCAATCTGCGCCGCCTGAAAGGCCAAATGCGCGCTCTCGACGATGGCGATCTGCGGCCGGAGCAGGTAACCAGGATCGCCGAGGTCCTGGACGTCCCGGACCGAGATGTGATCGATATGAACCGTCGCATGGCCGTGTCCGACCACAGTCTCAATATGCCAGTCTACGCCGATGGCGATGGAGAATGGCAGGATTTATTACAAGACGCGGCCGAGAGCCAGGAAACGACCATCGCGGAGCAAGAAGAACTCTCCAGCCGCAGAGCGCTGCTCGCTAATGTATGGAAAGTTTTGAATGACCGCCAGCGGCACATCCTGACCGAACGAAGGATGAAGGAAGAGCCCTGCGACACTTGAGGAATTGGCGATGCACTACGGCATTTCCCGAGAACGCGTTCGCCAAATCGAAGTTCAGGCGCTCGAGACGCTACGCAAAGCCATGAAGGTGAAAATGAAGCAGGGAGCGGAATTTGGATTCCGGTGTCGGTAGACGGGCTTATCCTGGAATTGATATACGCCTGGGTGTCGGCAACACAGCCCAGGTTGCGACGGCGGTGTATGAAGGCGCCGCCGATGTTGGCTTCATCGAGGGCGCGATCGACAACCCCATGTTGATGACGCAGCAGGTCGCCTGCGACCAGTTGGTGATCGTCGCCGGCATCGAACATCACTGGTCAGGGATCGATCGTCTCGAACAGGGTGGGCTGCTCGAAGTCGAGTGGGTGCTGCGTGAGCCGGGATCCGGGACACGATCAGTCTTCGAAGCCGCATTACAGGCATTGGGCATATCGCCCTCGGAATTGTGCATCGCCCTAGAATTGCCATCCAACGAAGCGGTGCGTGCTGCTGTCGAGGCGACATTGGGCGCAACCGCGATCTCTGCATCGGTGGCCGCGCCCAGTCTGGAAGCGGGCCTACTGCACCAGGTTCAGTTTGACCTGCCAGAACGTGCATTCCATGTAGTTAGACATGTGGAGCGCCATCGCAGGAGCGCCGTCTCTGCACACATGGCATTGGTCACCGCGCCCCATGGAGGCGGCCTCTCCGCTACAAGAACGAACACAAACCTTTGGAGCTCAGTGTGATGGAACTAACAAATGGTCGCCCCTTCAGCCTATTCGACATATATGAAATCGCGAAATCATTTCCGCAGTCTCGGATACGCTTCTGTTGGATACCTACCTAACGAACGAAGAGGCCGCCAGCGCCCGCATCTTCCGCGTCTACAAAGAAACGCCGCCGCATCATCACGCAACCTGCGACGAATACCTTTACGTATTGTCCGGCCGAGGCACCTTCTGGATGGGCAGGCCTAGAAAATACGGGCGAATTTGCACCTGGGAACTTGCTGTTCTTCAAGCGTGGAACGATCCACGCCCTGCCCGACATCTTCGAGTGGCCCGTTGTGTTTCTCTCGATCGACACACCGCGCCGCGATCCCAAGGACATCATATTCGTCAACCCGAAAGACGGGACACCGGAAAAGTTCATTCGACAACGGCCGTGATGAAGGTCCTCGATAGCCTATGGTCTCCCAAGCGTTCGTGCTTCTTCCGAGCAATGTGAGGGGTCGTCGCCAAAGGCGGCAAAGTCCCGTCAGCCATTCGGTCGCGCCAGCGGCAACGTTGCCCGCATTTGGCCGGTGACTCGCATCCCCCCTTTATGACAGCGTCCCTCCGCTGGCGCCCCGCGGGTCGTAAGGCTATTCAGGCCGGCGAAATCGTCATTAATGACCGCTTCTGGGATGCCGGGCAACTGGGTCGCGTCCAATCTGAACTTGAGTTGTTCGGCCCGCTCGGATCGGCACGCGCCGCGCCGCATGGGAAAAGAAGAGCCGCCGGCAAGGCGGCTCAGTTCGGCGGGTGACCCCGCCAGGGGGAGGAAACAACAAGATCATACCCTACGTTGCGCGACAAAGACATTAGCCAAGAGGAAAGGCTCGCTACCGAAGAGGAAGCCCTGTTGTATACATTGGACTAACCCAGGTGCTACCTTGGTGGCGAGAGCTTCAGCTTGTCCGCCATCCGCGCCAGCTCGGGAAGTGACGAAGCGTGCATCTTTCGCATCACCTGGCCGCGGTGAACCTTTACAGTGATCTCGCTGACGCCAAGGTCTCCGGCGACCTGCTTATTGAGGCGACCGGTTACGACCATGGCCATCACCTCGCGCTCACGTGGGGTGAGAGCATCATAGCGCGCCCGCAATGCCGCGACCGATTTTTCATTTTCCAGCCACTCGCGATCGCGATCCAGGCCAAGCTGGATCGCGTCCAGGAGATCCTGATCCCGAAATGGCTTGGTGAGAAACTCTATCGCCCCCCCCTTCATGGCCTGGACCGACATGGGAATGTCGCCGTGGCCGGTAATGAAGATGATTGGCAGGTGAATCTCCGCCTCCGAAAGCTCTCGCTGGAAATCCAGGCCACTGCGCCCAGGCAGCCTGACGTCAAGCACAAGGCAAGTCGGACCCAGAGGTCGCCCGGTCATCAGAAATTCCGACACCGAAGCCAAAAGTCTGACTTGCAACCCTATCGACCGCAGAAGACCTCCAAGCGCTTCCCGGATCGCCGGATCGTCATCGATGACGACGATAATTGGGTCCGTCTGAGTCATCACGTGCGCTCACAGAGATAAATCCACTCCAGTCACCCGGCGCTGTCACCACTCCGACCTCGGTTGCGACTTACCCATCGGAGGAAGGACCTCTATACCATCGTATAATCGCCTTTCCGGTCTGTCCATGCCCATCATCTTCATGTTAGCGCAACGCGAGAATGTCCCCTTCGTGCAAAGTTAGAATGTCCCCTTTTGGGCTTGGCCCGATGAGGGGACGTTATGCTGGAAGGGTATCTGTTGATGAGCGCGAGCGAGCGCGACCGATCGCACCTGGTCAGGCGGATCATTGAGAAGAGCTTAAGCCGGCGTGAGGCCGCGGAACGGCTTGGGATCGGCATTCGCCAGATCAAGCGTCTGGTGCGGGCCTGGAAGCGGCAGGGCGATCACGGGCTGGTCAGCCGTCAGCGGGGCCGCGCCGCGCACAACCGCCTGTCGGAGGCGACACGGCTTCGGATCGAACAGTTATTGCGTGCGACCTATCCCGACTTCGGCCCCACCCTGGCTTCAGAAAAACTGGCGGAACGGGACGGGATTGTGGTCTCGCGGGAGACGGTCCGGCGCATTCAGACACGGTTGAAGCTGCACAGGCCGAAGAAGCGGGGCGAGAAGCGCGTTTTTCAGATCAGGGACCGCCGCCCCCGGTTCGGTGAACTGGTCCAGATTGACGGCAGTCCGCACGATCGGTTTGAAGGCCGCGCGCCACGATGCACGCTGATTGTGTTCGTCGATGACGCGACGAGCCGACTGATCGCGCTGCATTTCGCCCCGGCGGAATGCACGAAAGCCTACCTGGAAGCGCTGCGCGATCAGGTTCTGACGCATGGCCGGCCGCTGGCGTTCTATTCGGACCGGCACGGGGTCTTTCGGGTCAATGCCAAGGACGCCGAAAGCGGCGACGGCAAGACTGAGTTCGGCCGCGTGGCGGAACGCCTGGACATTGGTTTGATCAACGCGCTGACGCCGCAGGCGAAGGGGCGGGTGGAGCGTGCCAATCAAACGTTGCAGGATCGGTTGATCAAGGAGATGCGGTTAAGTAACATATCTTCCATTGAGGCAGCGAGGGCCTTTCTGCCAGGGTTCATACTTGAGTATAATGAAAAGTTTGGCGTTCCGCCGCACGACGAGACCCCGGCGCACCGCCCCTGGACCAAGACGGCGGACGAACTGGACGAGGCGCTCGCCCGGCGCGAGGAACGGGTTCTAACGAAGGCGTTGACCTTCAGCAGCGGCGGGAAGAAATATTGTGTGAAGACCACGGCTCCGGGGACCGCGCTCCGTGGTGGTAGGGTGGCACTGCATCATTTCGCCGATGGCCGGTTAAGGGTCTATTATAAGGAACGCCCGCTCGCCTTCACGGTTTACGGCACCTATCCGGTTCCCGACCCAGCCGAGGACGAGAAAACCCTGGACTTGCGGGTCGATGCGGTCATCGCGGCACAACCAGCGCTGGCCGAGGCCGCGTGATGGCCCGTCCCACCGGCTGGCCATCACTGTGCCATGCTGTGCTCACTTCAGGGAAGGTCCGGTGCTCGCCATCCTCGCCATGCTCGCGCTGAAAGACGCGCTGTGCGTGGCTCCGGGTGGCTCCGCTCCTCTCTTCCCCTTTCGTTCCGCCCCATGGCCTCCGATGTTCCAGGCCGGGACGGGAAAGCGGCGCCTCAACCGAACCAGAAAGCCGGCCCGGCATGATCGCAGCCACGCATTGACCACTCAAAAGGGGACATCGTGGCGTTGCGGAAACAGGGGACATTTTGGCGTTGCGTTGACATCCCCATCATCTTCAAGAGATAGCAGCGACGCTCGGGCGTGAGTGTTGTTTGCGTCGAATGCCCTGGTACCGGAGGTCGGCGTGCCGACAACACCTCGAATATCGATAGTAGATGATAATGATTTGGTGCGGGAGGCGCTGAGTGGTCTGTTTCGATCGGCCGGGTTCGCCGTGCAGTCCTTCGCATCGGCCAGAGATTTTCTGGATTCTCCGTACTTGGCTGTGACATCGTGCCTGATCGTCGACATCAACATGCCGATGATGACTGGGCTTGACCTGTATCGGCACCTCGCCTCCTCAGGTAGGAACATCCCAACGATCCTGGTCACGGCTACCCCTGACGATGCCGATCGGAAGCAGGCCTTGAGTGACGGTGTGATTTGCTATTTGGGCAAGCCATCCAGTGAGGATGACCTGCTCGCCTGTGTTCGCGCCGCCCTGGCACGGGGTGAGGCGGACGAGAAGCGTCCATGGCGCCCGCGGAGCCTTGGTTGTGAAAGGCCGGTGAATCCCGGGGGTTGTCAGCGCGACCTGGACGGAAAGGATCGATCTCGCTGATGGATAGGTTCGATCAGTATTCACGGTTGGAACGATGATTGGCGAACGCTGACTTGTCGCGTCGTCGTTCCATTCCGAGATCGCGCCATGTTCCATCTCAAGACTCCACAGTTTGTTCCCGGCATCGCTCTCTGCATCACGGTATCGGCCGCCGCGATCGCATCAGAGCGGCTGGAAGTGAAGCTGTTCGGCCGCATTCTGGTTCGAGGCGCTGATGCTGGCGATCCTGCTTGGCGCCGCGACGCGCACGCTTTGTCCCCTGGATAAGCGCTGGTTCGCCGGGATCAACTTCAGTGCCAAGACGCCGTTGGAAGTTGCCGTCCTGCTCCTTGGCTTATCCATCAGCGCGCGGACCGTGATGGCGATCGGTCAACGCTGCCAGGAGGCATAGCTGCCGTCGTACTGATCTCGATCGTGGCGAGCTATTGTGTAGGCCGTTTGCTGGGTCTGCCGCGGCGGATGGCTACACTCGTCGCGTGTGGCAACTCGATCTGCGGCAACTCAGCGATCGCAGCGGTGGCGCCCGTCGTAGGGGCGGATGGACAGGACATCTCGGCGTCCATTGCCTTCACCGCGGTGCTGGGCGTGATTGTCGTGCTTTGTCTGCCAATGGTTCAGGGCCTGCTGCACATTGACGTGCGTCAGTATGGCGTGTTGGCGGGTCTGACGGTTTATGCGGTCCCACAAGTGCTTGCAGCGACGGCGCCGTTGGGTGCGGTGGCAGTCCAGATAGGCACGTTGGTGAAGCTGGTGCGCGTGCTGATGCTGGGCCCCGTGGTACTCGGACTGTCATTGCTGGCGCGACGCTGGCGCGGCGAACCCGATGCTTTCGCTGTTACGGCGGGCGATCGATCCACATCGGGTCGGTTGCCGGTCCACAGGCTGGTGCCATGTTACATCGTTGGATTCCTCGTGCTGGCTGGATTGCGCTCGGCTGATGCGATACCGCACGCCGTCCTGGGACCGTCCGCGTTCGTGAGCAATTGCCTGACGATCATTTCAATGGCCGCGCTTGGTCTCGGAACCGACTTGAGAAGTGTCACGCGTTCCGGTGTGCGTGTTTCCGCTGCTGTCGCCACGTCCTTGCTGCTGTTAGGCGGGATCAGCCTTGGTCTCATTCGATTCTTGAGGACTACTTGACCCGCAACGAGTTGCCTCCGTCGCCGGCTTGAAAGCTACTCGCCGAGAGCAGGTCTGCCATGTCTCGGGCTCGCCCTGGCGGTCGGTGAGATACGTCCCATCTACTGCGGTGCCAATTTTTGGTGCAGTGCAACATGAACAGGCCAGGATGACCGGAGCGACCGATTCCTTTGCTTGAGCCGCTTCGGCAACGACGGTTCAGTATCCTCCCGCACTGGCGTTTTGAAATTTTGGTCCAGGTTTTGAAGTCGGCGACATTGGCCGGCACCGGAATATCGTTACGCCGTCTGATACCAGTCGGTGTTTGCGCCGACAGGTATCAGAGCCTTCTTTCGCGCGCGCCGCCGCCGCCAATCCGGCGCGCATACCGGTCAAAGCAAGTGTCAACCGGTATGACACGACCTTCGGCCCGATCGTCCAAGTCTGATCGTTAGGAGCCTCGATACTCATGTGGATCGTACGGATCGCGCTTGATCGGCCATACCCAACTTTCCCACCAGACGAAAAAATATGACTTGAAATCAAAGCATTGTGGGGCGCAGAGCGATTTAGGCACCACACGTGCCAAGGTGGTGGAAGCTCTGACTGAAGTGCGCCGAGCGAAAATCGATGGTCCAGCCTTGATTTTCGACGACCAACTGTGCGAACTGCATTCCTCGAACACCGACGCCAGCACATCAGCGTCGAGCCGGTCAATGCCAAATGTCCTCGGAAAGGGCAGTGATTTTTAGCACCACAAATCGACAGCGGCCTCGGAAGCCCGCAGTTTTCTGGGGCATTCCGGGTGTCGGATGCGTAACGGTGGGAAAGTTGGGCCATACACCTTTGTCGTGCTCGCGCTGCTGATCCTGATCCTCAGCCCGTTGGTGATTCTCGAGACGCCCACTGACATCTTTCCGAATATCAATTTCCCGTCGTCGCCGTCGGCTTTACCTACACCGGCTTATCTCCGGAGGAGATGGAGGGTCGGATCACCACCGTCTACGAGCGCTCTCTAACCACGTTGGTCGACAACATTCAGCACATCGAGTCTACGAGTTATAACGGTCTAGAAATAGTAAAGATCTACCTGCAGCCGAATTCCAGTATTGACACGGCCAACGCTCAGGTCACGGCCGCGTCGCAAATGATGTTGCGGCAGTTGCCGCCCGGGACGCAGCCGCCGCTGGTCATCAACTTCAGTGCCTCCAGCGTGCCGATTCTCCAGCTTGGCCTCTCCGGGCAGGGAATGTCGGAGCAGCAACTCAACGACCTCGGCCTAAACTTCTTGCGAACGCTGGTGACCGTTCCGGGTTCGGTCATTCCATACCCGTATGGTGAGAAGCAGCGGCAGGTGATGATCAATCTCAACCCGTCACTGCTGCAGTCAAAAGGCCTGTCGCCATCTGACGTGTTGAACTCGGTGGCGATGCAGTACCTGGTGCTGCCGGCCGGCACGGCCAAGATTTCGCAATTCGAGTATGACGTTCGCATCAATGCGACTCCACGCACGGTGCAGCAGCTTAACGATCTTCCGATCAAGACGGTTGGCCGATCTATCTGCGGGATGTCGCCACGGTGAGTGACGGGTTCGCGCCGCAGACCAACGTCGTGCGACAGGACGGACGACGCGGCGTGCTGGTCAGCATCCTCAAGGCCGGCACGGCCTCGACCATCGATGTGGTGAATGGTATCCGCGGCATGTTGAGCCGGGTCGAGCAGACGCTGCCACCTCAATTGCATATACGACCTCTGGCTGACCAGTCGATCTTTGTGAAGGCAGCCGTCGCCGGCGTGATTCGCGAAACAGTGATCGCGGCCTGCCTCACGGCGCTGATGATGCTGCTCTTTCTCGGCAGTTGGCGCAGCACTATCATCATTGCGATCTCCATCCCATTGTCCATCCTGACATCTGTGATGGCGCTCAGTTTTCTCGGTCAGACCATCAACATCATGACATTGGGTGGCCTGGCGCTGGCGGTGGGCATCCTGGTGGACGACGCCACCGTTACGATCGAGAACATGGAGCGCTATCTTGAGGAACGGCACGGCCTGCGCGACTCGATCTTGAACGGAGCGTCGCAGATCGCCGTCCCAGCTCTGGTCTCCACGCTCTGTATCTGCATCGTGTTCGTGCCGATGTTCTTGCTGGGTGGGGTCGCGCGCTACCTGTTCGTGCCGCTGGCAGAAGCCGTGGTGTTCGCCATGCTCGCCTCCTACGTGCTGTCGCGCACCCTGGTGCCGACAATGGCGATGTATTTGCTGCGGGCGAAACCACATGACACGTGCCGCTCGCGCAATCCGTTGGTGTGGTTGCAGAGAGGCTTCGAGTGCCGTTTCGAGCAAGCACGCCATGCCTATCGCGGCGCGTTGACGATGGCGGTTGACCGGCGCGGGATCTTCATCCCGGGCTTTCTCCTGTGCTGCGTATCGGCTTTCTCGCTGGCGCCATATTTGGGCCAGGACTTCTTCCCGAACACCGACAGCGGGCAGTTCATCCTGCACATGCGGGCCAAAACCGGCACCCGGATCGAGGAGACTGCTCGGCTTGCCGATCTGGTCGAGCGCGAAATCCGCAAGATCATCCCGGCAAGCGATATGGATACGATTCTCGACAATATCGGCCTGCCCTATAGCACTATCAATCTCACTCACACCTCGTCGGGCGTGATCGGCGCCGCGGATGCCGACATCATGGTTTCGCTCAAGCCGGATCACCAGCCGACCGCCGGCTATGTCCAGGCAATCCGCACAGATCTGGCGCGCAAATTCCCCGGCGTCACGTTCTATTCCCTGCCAGCCGACATGATCACCCAGATTCTGAATTTCGGGCTGCCGGCGCCGATCGACATCCAGATCGACGGAGCCGACATTGCTGCCAACCACGCCGTCGCCGACCGTATCCTCCAGCAGGTGCGCAATGTGCCCGGCATCGTCGACGCCCGCATTCAGCAGGATTTCGACTATCCCGATCTCGATATCGCCGTCGACCGCACCAAGGCGCAGCAGAACGGGCTGACCGAGCGGGACGTGTGCGAACAGCGTGCTGGATACCCTGAGTGGCAGCTTTCAGACTGCACCGATGTTTTTCCTGAACCAGCAGAACGGTGTCAGCTACAATCTCGCTGCGCAGGCACCGCAATACGACATTCAGTCGCTGCACGACATGCAGAACATTCCGGTCACCGGACCGGCGGAGAGGGTGCCGGCGATCCTGGCCGATCTCGCCACTGTCAATCGATCGACCGAGATGGCGGCAGTTGACCACTACAACATCCGGCGCGTGGTCGATGTCTACGCCAACGTGCAGGGACGCGATCTTGGGGCGGCCGGCCGGGACATCGCGCGTATCGTCGACGCTAATCGTCACCTGCTGCCTCGCTGGCGATGATTATCGGCATGGTGCCGATGGCACTTGGCCTCGGCGAAGGCGGCGAACAGAACGCACCACTCGGTCGCGCCGTCATCGGTGGTTTGCTGTTGGCCACCGTTGCCACGCTGACCTTCGTTCCGACGGTGTTTTCACTGTTGCATCGCCGGCGTCGCGAGGGCCTGGGAACAGAATTCGGCGACCCCACCAATGCGGCATGAGGAGTTGGCTGGCGTGATGTTCCACGAACAAGACGTGTCAAAGGTCGTCAGACGAATGGCGGATGGCGTGGCTCCGCCGCCGAGGCGGAGACGCGCAGCGCCTGTGCTGATCGCGGTTCTCTTGGCGGCGCTGCTTGGCGATGGGATTTATTACGGCATCGACCATCGCGCCGCGGCCGAGGCCAATCTGGCAACCACCACCACTGAGCAAGCGGTGCCGATCGTTGACGCCGTGCATCCGCAGAACGACGCGACAGACCAGGAATTGGTGTTGCCCGGCCAAACGATGCCGTTTACCGACACCCCGATCTATGCGCGCACCAACGGTGATCTGAAACGTTGGTACTTCGACATCGGCGCCCATGTTCGCCAAGGCCAGTTGCTCGCACAGATCGAGACGCCCGAGCTCGATGCCCAGCTTCGCCAGGCGCGCGCCGACCTGGATACCGCCCAGGCGAATACGCGATTGGCTGGCATCACAGCGCAACGCACGGAGAATCTGCTGAAGAGTCAGTCTGTTTCGACACAGGAGCGAGACAATGCGGCCGGTGCCTATAGCGCCGACCAGGCGATCGTTGCATCTCGCCAGGCAGAAGTCGCGCGGCTGGAGGAGATACAATCCTATGAAAACGTCTATACTCCATTTGACGGCGATGTCACCGCACGCAACACCGATGTCGGTGACCTGATCAATGCCGGGGCTGGTACGCCGACGACCGAATTGTTCCATATGGCTGCGACCAAGACGCTGCGTATTTACGTGGCCGTCCCTGAAATCGACGCCCCTGCCATGCAGACCGGTGCAACACCCACGGTGACGCTGGATGAATATCCGGGCCAGGTGTTCCACGGCAGCCTCGTCCGCAACAGCGCTGCGATCAACCTACCTCGCGTACACTGCTGGTCGAGGTCGACGTTGACAACACTGAACGCAAGCTGCTGCCTGGGGCCTATGTGTTCGTCCATTTCATGCTTCCCGGGCGCGCACAGTCCGTAACGGTCCCTGCGAACGCCTTGCTGTTTCGCAGCGAAGGGTTGCATGTCGGCGTCGTGCGCGACGGCAAGGCCGTGCTGCTACCGATCACCATCGGCCGCGACTACGGCGACCGGTTAGAGGTATTGTCTGGCCTCCAGCCGAGCGACCAGGTCATTCTGAACCCGTCCGACTCGCTGATCGACGGCACCGCCGTTCGGCTCGCGGACGCCAAACCGGCGGGGACTATATGATGCGTCGGACACTCGCCGGAGTACTCGGGTTGCTGCTGGAGGGCTGCACCGTCGGGCCGAAGTATCAGACGCCACAGTGCCGATGACCGACACCTTCAAGGAGGCGAGACCGGTCGATTACAAGACGGCCGGCACGTGGCGCCCGGCCCAGCCCAGCGACGGGATAGGCCGGGGCCCGTGGTGGCAGATCTTCGGTGACCCGCAACTCAATGCTTTGGAGGACGAACTCACCGTTTCGAACCAGAACCTGAAGATCGAGGAGGCGCGCTTCCGGCAAGCACGCGCCATGATCGGCTACCAGCGTGCCGCTGAGTTCCCGACCATATCGGTGGGTAGCACGACAGCTCATTGCAGGACTCGAGCCATCAGCCCTATTTCCTGATCCAGAGTCCGCCGCCCGAGGGTGAATTGCAACTGGCGTTCGACCTGAACTACGAGATCGATCTGTGGGGGCGTATCCGGCGCACCGTCGCGGCGGCGCGTGAGGAAGCGCAGGCTACCGATGCAGACCTGGAAACCGTCAGCCTTAGCCTGCATGCGGAACTGCCCTGGACTATATTGAACTGCGGAGCGCAGACGCGCAGCAGAGTCTGCTGGACGACACGGTGAAGGCTTACACCGACGCGCTGCGCCTCACCCGGAATCGTTTGGCGGGAGGTGAGGCGCCCGCGTCGGACGTAGCGGAAGCCCAGACGCAGCTTGATACGACCCGGGTCCAGGACACTGATGTCGGCGTGATGAGGGCACAGTACGAGCACGCGATCGCCACGTTGATCGGCAAACCGCCGGCGGCGTTCAGCCTTCCACCTTCGCCGCTTGACGCGCGGCCGCCATCCATCCCACCTGGTATCCCGTCAGAGTTGCTGCAACGCCGCCCCGACATCGCCGCCGCAGAGCGTCGCGTCCCCGAGGCGAACGAGCAGATCGGCATCGCCAGGGCGGCGTTTCATCCGTCGCTCAACCTCAGCGCGTTTTCGAGTTTCCTGGGCTCGAGCGCGGCAACGTGGTTCAGTTGGCCGAGCCTGTTCTGGGCGATCGGAACGTCACTGACGCAGGAACTGTTCGACGGCGGCAGACGTCATGCCCAATCGGAGATAGCGCTGGCGGGATACGATGCCGCGGTTGCGTCGTATCGACAGACCACGCTCACAGCGTTTCAGCAGGTGGAGGATAATCTCGCAGCACTGCGCATTCTTGGCGATGAGGCGCAGCAACAGCGCGAGGCGGTGGACGCGGCGGAGAACGCGTTGCGCCTCTTCACCAACCGTTACGTCGGGGGCGAGGATACCTACCTCAAGGTCATCACCGGGCAGACCGTCGCGCTTGCGAATCAGAGCAACGATGTCGATATCCTGCGTCGTCGCACGGAAGCCGGCATTCGGTTGGTCAAGGCTCTCGGTGGGGGATGGGACGTTTCTAGCCTGCCGAAACTCACCGAACGTGGTTTTCCGCCAGGGGCGATCGTACCTCTTGAACAATGATCGGCTGAAGCCCAAGTTTCTCCGGCCATGGCCGGCAACGTTCCGCCTACCTTACCTAGCGATGAGCGGGATTTTGCCGAGCCGGCGGCGCCAGATCATGGAAAGCGAGACATGGGGCGAAGGTAATGGCAGGGGCCGCCTGTCAGCGGGCAGATGGCGACGAGATCAGCGGCGACGCGCCGTGGACACTGCGAGCGCTTCGGAACCGATCAGTCTCGATATCATGGAATTCCGCCTACATTGGCCGAAACGAAAACGCTCAAGCCACGATAAGCGAGGGCGAAAATCATCAATGAAGGGCGGGTCGGCGCCGCTAGAGGTGATGGTGATTGGCGGAATGAGGAAAACTTCCCATTTCATGCACGTTTTGTCGCTGCCTTTTACGATGCCGTCTCCGATCGCCTGAAGCAGGCCTTAACAAGCATATTGTTCAGATCGGATATCTATCAATGAGACTGCACAGCAATGATCGATCTACTACTACTCTGCGGTCATCAGCCGCTGCGTGTACGCCCGTCAGGCTGGCCGCACCTGTCAACCCAGGCGCGACCGATCGCCGCTGCCTCCTCGGGCGTCAGCCAGGACCACTCGGCGCCACGAGCGCGAATGGCTATCCAAAGGGTTTCCCCACGAACCGAGTGTTCCTCGATCGAATACGGACCAACTATTTGAGACATTAAGCAACACCTCCAATGACCCCATTCAATTCCCAGCGGTATGCCGCTAAGGCCTCTCACTGGGGAGATGGGCAAGCGAATTCTTTCGACAAGATTGTAGTCTACGCGCCGCAGCGATCTGCCCCTTCATTGCTTTTTGCGGCTTCTCGAAGGCGCGCATCTCGACCTGCCGCACCCGCTCACGCGAGATGCCGTAGTGCCGCGACAGCTCCTCCAAGGTCGTCGGGTCGTCCTTCAGCCGCCGCTCCATCAGGACGTGGCGCTCCCGCTCGTTGAGCGTCTTCAGCGCGCTCGGCAGCAAGGCCTTGCGGCCGCCCAGTTCCTCGCAGTCGGCGATTGTGGTCTCCAGCTTTTCGGTCTCGTCGGTCAGCCAATCCTGCCATTCCCCTTCGCCGTCCTGGCGGACAGGCGCGTTCAGGCTGTGGTCTGGGCCGGAGAGACGGCGGTTCATGTTCACCACGTCCGGTTCCGGAACGTCGAGCATGTGGGCGATCTTGGCCACCTGTTCGGGCTGCAGGTCGCCATCGTCGATCGCCTTCATCTGGCCCTTTAGTCGGCGCAGGTTGAAGAACAGCTTCTTCTGCGCCGCGGTGGAGCCCATTTTCACAAGCGACCAACTGTGCAGGACGTATTCCTGGATCGCCGCACGGATCCACCACATGGCGTAGGTCGCCAGGCGGAAACCGCGCTCCGGATCAAAACGTGTAACTGCCTGCATTATGCCGACATTGCCCTCGGAGATCAGTTCTCCAACCGGGAGCCCATAGCCGCGGTAACCCATGGCAATCTTTACCACGAGTCTGAGATGCGAACTGACAAGCCTGTGGGCCGCTTCGGTATCCTTGTCGTCGCGCCAACGACGGGAGAGCATCAGCTCTTCCTCGGGCGACAGCATGGGAAACTTGCGGATCTCCTGAAGGTAGCGCGAAAGGTTTCCTTCAGGAGTGAGGCTAATGACGGCTAAAGCCAACGGAGAAACTCCTTTCGCCTGCTTGCCTCGAGCCGAAATGCAAAGGCAGTGACGCCATGGATTGGACTGTTTTAGCTGTTGGCAATGTTGTGGCTCGAGCTCATCAGCGCCAATGCGTGGTGCTTATGGCGCCATCGATTGAGAGCATATCCAAGTCGCGATCTGCGCATTGACCGCGTTGCGCATCAGGTTGAGCCACAACTCACAATATCCGTGTTGTCTCCTTCAGGTCTCGGTCATTCCGCTCTCGCATGTCCCGATACGTCCGGCCTGCCCGAGCAGCGGCGGCCAAGGCTTCCTCATGAACAACGCCATGGCACCAGCACCTTATTGCGCCGGGCGGCGCCTCCGTTGGAGGTTTCCTTGGCGACGGTGGGTTCCATGGCGGCGGGCATAGGTAGCGCCAATTCATTTGCCGCATGAGCATATGCGGTAACTGGGGGCCGCATTTGGCTTGATGCCATCACGGCCGCTTCCCATCCAAAGGGCGACTAAGCAATGAAGCGCTGATGTGACGCTCCGTCAGCCGAACGCGATGAGCGTCACGTTATAGACGAAGGAGTTTCTGTTGTCGCAGACCACGCCCATGGAGTCCGCAACCATCCACGGCACCACGCTGAACCCGTTCCGTATTGCGCTCGGAACCTGGGCAATCGGCGGATGGATGTGGGGCGGTACCGACGATGCCCAGGCTATCGCCACGATCAAATCAGCGATCGACCGCGGCATCACATTGATCGACACAGCCCCGGCCTACGGCTTCGGCCATGCGGAAGAACTGGTGGGCCAGGCTTTGGCTGAAGCCAAAGCGCGAGATAGGGTCTGCATCGCCACCAAGGTCGGGCTGGATTGGAACGACGGCAAGGTATTCCGCAATGCCAGCCGCACGCGCATCCGCAAGGAGGTCGATGATTCGCTGCGGCGTCTGCGGATCGATGTCATCGACCTCTATCAGGTGCACTGGCCTGACCCCAAGGTGTCGGTCGAGGAGATCGCTGAGGCGATGCTCGAGCTCTACCACGCCGGAAAGATTCGCGCGATTGGGGTAAGCAACTTCAGCGTCGAGCAGATGGAGGCTTTTCGTGCTGTCGCGCCGCTGCATACGGTTCAGCCGCCGTATAATATGTTCGAGCGTGGCATCGAGGCCGATGTCCTGCCTTACTGCCGGCGCAACGATATCGCCGCTCTGGCGTACGGCCCTTTGTGCCGCGGGCTTCTCTCCGGGCGGATCACACGGGACACACGCTTCGCCTGCGACGATATTCGCCAACAGGACCCAAAATTCCAGGCGCCGCGGCTGAACCAGTATGTCACTGCTGTGCAGCAACTTGATCGCTTTGCACTCGAGAACTACGGCAAGCGCGCGATCCATCTTGCGGTGCGGTGGGTTCTGGACCACGAGGGGATCGCGTTTGCCCTGTGGGGCGCGCGCCGACCGGACCAGCTCAATGCTGTCAGCGATATAGCCGGTTGGAAGATCGATGCCTCGGCCATGCACGAGATCGATCGCATTGTCGCTTCCTGCATAACCGAATCCGTTGGCCCCGAATTCATGGCTCCGCCGGACCGGTTGGCTGCGTAGCGTATGGCAAATGCAAGCACGTTACGTCGAGGACGGCATGGATTGTTTCTCCGACAGTGATCGACCGGAAGGGTCGTCCGCTCGCCGGCGCGGCACATTCGCAGCGGGAGGCGCGGTGAAAATTCAAGAGTAACCACAACGTGGTACCGAGTACTCTGCGTTCTGTACAACGATCCGGAACGGGGCTATCCCGTCGTCTACGCCAGTCTACGCCAGAGACGACATACCGCGTATCGAGCTGTACTCCGACGGGCAGACCATACCTTCGCCAACCGCGATTGATTTCACACCAGGCGAACTCCTCGGCCACGTTACGGGTGCTCTGGGCCTGCGTGAGTTCCTGGCAGCGCGCGGACACTCGCTGACCGTACTATCGGATCAGGACGCATCGACCTGGAAATTCCATCAGGCGTTGCGAGAGGCGGAAATCGTCATCTCTCAGGCTTGCTCGCCAGTGCGTTTATCCGCGGAGCGGATGGCCAACGCGCACAAGCTGCGGCTTGTCATCATCGCCGGAGAAGTCGCCGAGGATATCGATCTCGATGCAGCGGCGACACGCGGCATTACCGTGGCGGAGATTACTCACTCATGCACTGTCAGCACCGCGGAGTACGCGATTATGCTGATCCTTTCGTTGGTTCACAACGCAGTTCACTCAGTCGTCCCAGGCGACCGGCAGCCCAAGCGGATCGCGGATTACGCCCAGCGCGCTTATGATCTCGAAGGGATGCACATCGGAATTCTTGGCGCTGGCCGCGTTGGTCTTGCCGTCCTTAGGCGTCTGCGCCCGTTTGACGTGCGGTAGCATTATACCGATCCCAGGAGGCTGCCCCTGGCGGTCGAGGATGATCTGCGCCTCATCTATCACCCGAATGCTGCGGCAATGGTCCCGATGTGCGACGTGGTGTCCATTCATAGCTCGCTGAATAACGAAACAGCGCGGTTGTTCGACATGGATATGATCGGGCGGATGAAACGCGGTGTCTACCTTGTCAATACGGCCCGAAGCGAAATCTGCGATCGCGACGCCGTCGAGCGTGCCCTGGAGACTGGCAAGCTCGCAGGTTACGCAGCGGATACGCAATTACTGCCAGGTTCGCCGGCACGCATCGCGGGGTCGACGCTGTCCGCGCAGGCGCGCTATGCGGGCGGCACGCGCGAGGTTCTGGAATGTTGGTTTGATGGTGTGCCAATACGTCATGATTACCTCATTGTCGATCGCGGCCGGCTCACGGGCCTTGGGGCACGCTCCTACGGCATGAAACGCGCTGCCAGCGTCTAGCGACGTTCTGACCGATATTTCTGCGGGATCTATGGGGCCACTGGAATTCATCAGGATCGCGGCGGTGCTCGCCCCAACAAGAATTCCCTCAGCCCAAACTTGTATGGGGATTTCGGTGTCAAGTGGGATTCACCGTGTGCATCTCTGATTTCGCTGGGGGTCAATCGCGCCCGTAGCCACGCGGTGGCACGATTGCGATGAATGTATCGAGGTCGAGATCAACAATGGCCTGAAGGGATTCGGCGGTGGCACTGTCGCGTAGGCTGTCGGGCAGCGCATCATGCCAAGCGGCATACTCGGCTTGCAGCGCGACCAACCCGGCCACGGTGTCGTACCAACGCTGCGCTCTGGTCCGTTTGTCCGCGGGGCGACGATAACGGATCTTGGGGAGCGGTTGCTCGACCTCACGACGGGCGCGATATCGAGCTTGTCGTTCGGCGTTGCTGAGGGCGTGCTCGCCGATGGGTTGGCGACCTCGTGGCATACTCTGTTTCTCCTGTTCTCCGTTATGTAACGGAATGGTATTGCCATCCCGTGGGGGGGTGCTGGTCGTGACGTCTTTCGAGGCATCTGTTGGTCGACGGTAGTTTGGCTGTTCGCCAATGATCCGAGGGGAGCCCGCTATAGCGCGCGAAGATCGCGCCGCAACCTTGTATTCGGTGGCCCCATGCGGAAGCCGGACCATGAAGCAGTCATTCGCTTCGGCGGCGAGGCTCCGAGGCGGTGGGCCCATTCTAACGAACGGTTCAATGACCATGTTCGGGCTCGGGTCACCACCACCTCGGATCGTGAGCGGCCAGCCGGGCAAGACAGATCCTCGCCAGGGGTGCCGAAACTTTATACTTGCGCTCCTTGACTGTGAGGCTTGTTGGTCAGGCCGCTTGCCGCAGCACCACGCCGTGTGGGACCTCACCGGTGGTGACCATGCGCCAGAGCGCGATGAGCAGCTTGCGGCCAAGAGCGACGATCATCTTGGTCTTGTGCGCCCCTTTGACGCCCTCGGTCCGGCTCCGGAACCACTGCGCCAGAGCGCTGTCCTTCTGGAACAACAGGAAGCGCCAAGCGAGCTGGATCAGGCAGCGGCGCACCCGGGCGTTGCCCGACTTGGCGAGACCTTTCTCACGTCGCTTGGAGCCGCTTTCATCCGGCGCGCCGGTGAGCCCGGCGTAGCGGCCGACCGCCCGGCGATCACGCAGATTGCGCGAAAGCACTTCCTGCACCAGCATCTCCGCCGTTTCGATACCGAGACCACGGATGCTGGCCAGCATCCGGATCATCGCGTTCGGCCCCGTCTGCGGCGCCTGCTCCAGACGTGCCAGGCGGGCCTGTTCGATGGCCTTGATCTGCTCCTGTATCAGAGCCAGGCGGGTCAGGTCGCGCTGCATTTCGTCGAGCGTGTTAGGTGGTATCGGCTGATCTTCAGGAGTGCGCAGCGACGTCAGAAGCTGTGGCGCTTTTCGCAGCTGCGGCTTGAAGCCACGGATGCCGAGCCGGGTCAGATCCGACTTCAGGCGATTGATGATGCGGGTGCGCTCACCGACCAGGTTTTCCCGTTCACGGCAGGGCCGCTTGGCGTCCTCTTCCTCGATCGTCGGGATCGCGACCATTCCGCAATGGCCCCGTTCGCCGCGCAACCATCCCAGGAACACCCGCATCAGCATGGCAGTATCGAGCCGATCGGTCTTGGCCCGTCTGTGCTCGCGCGAGACCGCGACGCTGCTGGAATGGATGATATGAGCCTCAATTCCGTGCCCGGTGAGCCACCGTGCCAGCCAGAAACCGTCTCGTCCGGCTTCGAACGCAACAACGATGCGTGTGATGGCAAGACCTTTCCGGATGCCCTCGTCACGCCAGCGATGCAGCACACGCAGCAGTCCCGTTTCGTCCGGTACGATCTTCTTTATCGGCTGGCGTTCGATCCCTGGAATGGTCCCAGCGATCAGCCAGCTCGATTGACTGAGCTCAATGACGGCGACCAGGGTGGTGGTGTGCTCGAAGGGAGTGAGCGACCGGCTCAGATCGTTCTGCTGGGGCATCTGATACTCCTTTGGCGTTCATCACGGTGCGATGGTGCCCGTTCCTCGCCGATTGCCCCATAGTTTCTAACACATTGGTCGACCTCGGTTCCTATTCCGCGTGAATGGCCTCAATCGGGCCGGGCCTAAATTCCTGCGGTCATGGCCCGCAGCGTTCCGCGTAACCAGCGATGAGCGGGATGATTGTCGAGCCGGCGGTGCCAGATCATAGAAAGCGAGATACCGGGCGAAGGAAATGGCAGCGGCCGCATTGTCAGCGGGCAGATGGCGACGAGATCAGCGGCGACGCGCCGTGGCACTACTGCGAGCGCTTCGGAACCGATCAACATCAATATCAGAGAATGCAACGGCACCTTGGCCGAAACGAGACGCGCCAGGCCACGATCAGCGAGAGCGTCATCGATGAAATGAGTGTCGTCGCCGCTGGAGGTGATGGTGATATGCGGCAACGCGGCGAAGGCTTCAATCGAAAGCTCGGGCTCGGCGGCAACTGGGCTGTCGGCTGACAGAAGGGTCACGTATTCGTCGTTAAGGAGCCCGACGCACTTGAACCTATCGCCTCCCTCGGTCAGGGTCGTCACCGCCAACTCAACCCCGCCGGAGTCCAGCTGATCGAGCACATGGAGCGCGCCAATCGGCCGAACCTCAAGGACGGTCGAAGGCGCTAATTTCGCCATCCGTCGTGCAAGTGCCGGGATGACTGCCCGGGCGGCATAGTTGTTCGCGGCGATCGTGTAGCTGCGGGAGGTCTGCGATGCGTCGAACTCATCCGGCTCCACTGTCACCTGGAGTTCGCGCAGTGCCGCGCGGACTGGTCCCGCCATCCGCTCAGCGCGGGGGGTTGGCTGCATGCCCTCAGGTGTACGCACGAAAAGCTCGTCCTTAAGCGCGTAACGCAAGCGCGCAAGCGCGTGGCTCACTGCGGGTTGACTTATCCTTAGCCGCTGCCCAGCGCGCGTAAAGTTCCTTTCCTGCGCAACCGCGTTGAAGACGACCAGAAGATTTAAGTCGAATGCGTTCCAACTCATGGCCGCCGTCTCTGCCTTCCATGGTGCCTTACTCCCATTCGCCTGGAGTCCGACCTGAGCGGGCGATATGGTTTGAGCCCGATTAAGCCGCGCTGCGCAGCAATGACCGATCTACTACTCTGAGGCCATCAGCCGCTGCGCATGTACCCTTCAATGACGACGAAGGACGTCTCCTTTTCCCTCGAACCGGGCGCGGAGCAGTACTCGCCAAATGGCGCCACCGGACGCACATGTTCAGCTGCACATCGGTATAGTCGCCTTGTCGGAAGGTTGCTGCTTCTTGTACTTTGGTATGAGCAAATCTATGACTTTGTGCGGGAGGCTAGTCTGGCACCGGATCACGAAAGATCGCTTCCAGATGAGGACACCGACGTCCAAGGTTGCCAACTTCAAATTGTTCCATCTCATGCGTGGGCTGTACCGATCCAAATTCATCGCATAAATTCGAGGATCCACAGAAGGCATTGGGGTTTTGCGGCATCCGACTTGACCTGTCGCCACGGCGCAAACTTGGAGAGCATGGCTATGGCGGGCGGACTGCCCTTGCCCAATCGTGGGGCGGCCACTGTCCAAGCATTCGGTGCTCGAACGAAATCGAACAGATATATATCGTAGTCCGTGACCGGGCGAGCTGTCGACTACGCGTCGCCGGCCGCGCGAAGCCGATGCCGTCCCCACCGTGCATGGTAACCCGGCCGCATCGGGGTGGCGCGAGCCAGAGAAATTCAGGCGCTCGGCACCTCGGCGAACGAGGCTGCCAGAAACCGCGAAGCGACAGCCCCTTCGCCGCCCGTGTTTCAAACTCGTAACGTCTTTTTGGCTTCGATCCCCTTCCTCGAGTCCGGACTTGGGCGACTATTCCGCCTCCATGACAATCGTCGCCACCTATCGTGTTGACCAGCACGTCCAGGCCGCCCAGCCCGGCGATTGCCCCCGGCCATGAAGTGCCAACCGCCGCGGCTTCTTCCGCAACGTCACCGGGCGCAAGCAGCGGCATGACCGACATGCTCGCCCGTGGTCGTCCATGAGGGCGCCAGACGATCGTCGGCAACGTCCAACCGGCCGGGGCGTCGGCCGAGGCCACCCCCAAAATCCTTCATTCTAGCACCAATACCTGCCGTTTATGGTCGAACACACACGCCCGAACCTGCTGAGAAAGCTCTGCCCCAGGAGCAGGCTGCCTTCGACCTTCGCCATGCTGCCGGTTACGTTCTCGATGATCTTGTCGCCGACCTTCAAACTACGGATTTGGCGCGCGCACGCCCTCGCTCGGGATTCTGTCTATTTGCGCAGAGCGGCTCTAGTAACCGGGTCGCTGCGGCGTCGTAATGTAGCCTGTACCCGCACCGATCGCCGAACCGGCCAAGCCACCGATAAGCGCGCCCTTGCCACCGCCCGCCAAGGCGCCGATGGCAGCACCGGCGGCGCCGCCGATGAGTTCGCCGCCAACCGCGCGCTGGCCCGGGTTGTTCGGGTCGGTGCAGGCGCCCAGGCCGAGCGCGAGGCCGAACACCGCAAGCGTCAATGTTTTCTTCCACATCATGA
>CAWHWH010000025.1:0-168199 GCA_963832865.1 uncultured Pseudomonadota bacterium | reverse complement strand
GATGGTAACAGACCATTCGCAGGCCAATCAGGAACTCCAATCGATCGCAAAGCAGCAGAACCTCACACTTCCCACCAGACCCGATTCCGCGAGCGCAGCGACGGAACAGCGCCTGCAGTCCAGTTCGGGTAGTGCGTTTGATTCCGCCTATGCGCGCGATATGGTCGAGGACCATCAGCAGGATCTTGCGGACTTCCAGAAGGAGGCAAGTTCTGGACAGGATCCCGCGCTGAAGGCGTTCGCGCAGAAATACCTGCCGGTGCTGCAGCACCATCTGCAGATGGCCCAGCAGATCAACGGCGGACGGTAAGGGTACGCGCGCCGGGAATGGTTGATCGTGGCGGAAAGGCCCGGTGTACAGGCCTCTCCGCCTGTGTCCTCTTCCACGCTGGTGGCGCATGATCGCCGCTGGCACATTATGTCTTAACGGATCGGCAGCCGCGTCCGAGAGGGCGGTCAGCACCGGCGCGGGTGGCGTCCGACTGGCGCCCGAGCGGGCGGCGCGTGATAGCGTGCGGCGATTGAGAGCCAAGCACGGCGCCGATCTTAACTTGGCGGTTCTGCATCGACGCCGCGCTTTACATCGTGCTGGACACGCATGCAGGGCCAGTATCGTGGCAATCGTGGCAGTCGTCCACGTGGCCTGGCGAGGCGGCATCGGCCCGGCTATTTCTGTGCGAAGGGTGTCGCACTCAGGCGGTTATCTGCAGCTGCTGTGACCGCGGCCAGATTTACTGTGCCGGAGACTGCGCCGATCGGGCCCGCCGCCACTCGCTTCCCTTGACGCCCGCATGAACTCCATATCCAATACGCACGTTCGTCGCGTGCTGAGGTGCTCGCCGACCCGCATGAGGTACGCATCGTGGACGGCGCCACGGTGCTCGCCAGCCATCCGCGCAGCTAAGGGCCTGAGCTTGAATAACCGCGTCATCCATCTGGCCGCCTCGGTGCGATGGTATAGTTCCATTCGCCGTGGAAGACGGCGGGTTGGATGTTGAGAGCGGCCATCTCGGCGTCGGTAACCTTGGTGCCCTTCGCATAATCGTTTTCATCGAGCTGACAGGCGACGGTAAGTCCGCTGTCGGTGGTGGTGCTGGCGATCAATTGGACAATGACCAGATAGCTGATCAGCGGCTTGCCGCGCCAGTTCTGGGTGATGAAAGAGAACAGCCGATGTTCGATCTTGTTCCACTTGCTGGTGCCAGGTGGGACATGGCAGACAGTGATCTCGATCCGAAGTTCGTCGGCCAGCACTTGTAGTTCACGCTTCCACAGGCGCAGGCGCGCGCCGTTGCTGCCGCCACAGTCGGCGTTGATCAGTATCTTCCTGGCATCCGGATAACGCGGCGCGCCGACCGCGTACCACCAGCGTCGGATGCTCGCGACGGAGAACTCTCCGGTGTCGGCGCTGATGCCCACATTAACGAATCCGGCATTGGCCGAAACATCATAGATCCCGTAGGGCACAGCCTTGCCGAGTTCAGGGATGGCGAAGTCGTGCACCCGGACCGGCTCCGGGTTCCCCTTGAGCCGTAATTCACGGCCGCCATTCTTGAAGTCTCCGACGAGCTCCTTCTTCTTCGTATCGACGGAAATCACCGGTTGTCCGCTAGCCTGAAACGCCTTCACTTCGGCATTGACATGCTCGAACTGGGCGTTGCGATCGGGATGGTCATTGCAGACTGAAGTTGAGACGCTTCAGCAAGCGGCCGACCAGCTTCTGACCGGCAATGAAGCCCCGCTCGGCCAGTGCCGCGGAAAGATGACGCTGGCTCTTGCTGACCCACCGCAAGGGCGCCTCAGGGTCACCGCGGATCGACGGTTCCACCAGGTCATTCAAACCCAACTTTCCCACCAGACGAAAAAATATGACTTGAAATCAAAGCATTGTGGGGCGCAGACCGATTTAGGCACCACACGTGCCAAGGTGGTGGAAGCTCTGACTGAAGTGCGCCGAGCGAAAATCGATGGTCCAGCCTTGATTTTCGACGACCAACTGTGCGAACTGCATTCCTCGAACACCGACGCCAGCACATCAGCGTCGAGCCGGTCAATGCCAAATGTCCTCGGAAAGGACAGTGATTTTTAGCACCACAAATCGAGAGCGGCCGTAGAAGCCCGCAGTTTTCTGGGGCATTCCGGCTGTCGGATGCGTAACGGTAGGAAAGTTGGGTCAAAGCTTCCAAAATCCCAGGCTGTGTCTCGGTCGCGGGCTTCTGTCCACCACCCATCCGGCGAACCCGGTCACTGCAGCGTACGGCCCCGGATCGAAGGTCCGCCAGCCCGCGGCCGATGGTGCTGCGCGCCATTCCAGTCGTTCGTGAAACCGCGGCTATGCCGCCGCGGCCAGCCGCGCGGGCTTCACTCGCAGCGAACAGGCGTCGGTCTCTCTCATTGAGGAACGGCTCGAGCGCATCGAAGCGGGCCTGGATGGCATCTGGGTCAATCATTGCGACAGGCTAGATGCCGCAATGGCCGCCGAATTCGCTCTGACTTTGCCGGAGTCGTTCGTTGCGTTTTTGCCATCTCTACAAGAGTCTTTTCGTGCAACTCGTTTGTTCAGGCTCGGGCCCTAAGGCCGCGACGCGCAGATCGAGCTTCCCGGCCACGTCGCAGCGCTGATCGAACAGAAAGGGGCCGCGCGGCAGCACCGCGCCACCGACCGCCTAGTGCAGGCCGCCCCAGCCAGCCAAACCCTGCTGATCCGCGCTGCCGAACATGGCGCCAACCTCGGCGCCATCAACGACGTCAGGGCTTTGACCTTCAGGGCCAAGTCGCTCGGCATATCATTATCATCATGATGGTGGTGGTGTGGACCATGATGATCCGGCTCGTCATGTTGGTGCATGCATCACCTCCGATCGACGCTGCGTGGCCCGCGCTGCTCGCGGAATCGATAGGCTTTGCTGCCCGACCGGGTAAAGTTGACACACCCACATCCGGCGACGATTTTCCTATCATTTCCGGCTTCAGAGTGACGACTTGACTATTTCTGGTGCGTTCTCTTAGCTTATGCACCAAGGGATGATTCGTCGAGGTGCGCCACGCCCGATCAGCAGATCGGCATGGAGAGCAGCACACGTTCAAGCGCTTATCGGAACGATGATCCACTGCGGATACGCTGGCGACGGAGGGTCCCGGTCGTCTCGGCGACAGATCCGTCGAGGAAGCCTATCGCACGGCTGGCGCACCGGACGGCGTTGTGGTGGTTTCTCTCTGGGTTCGTTGGATAGACCGGTTCGCTTGATCTAACACCTCCTCATTTTTTCTTTTCTCTTCGCGGGGCGGCTCGGCGACGCCGAGCTTCTTCTCGGCATTCAAAGTCGCAATTCCGTTGAGTGGGACACCGAAGCCGCCTTGAGTTGTTCCTGGCTGGGCTATGGTATTATTCGTGTTGGCGCTTTGCACCCCTGACGCCAATCCATCAGAAACTCCGGCGGTCCCAGCCGATCCGGCCGCTGTCGACGGAGCGGTAGGGTTGCCGTTGCTGGCAGCCACCCCCACCGCACTGCTTGAGGCAACGCCTGGCGTCCCGGCTACCCCTGTGGTGCCCGATGACGGTTGCGTAGTTCCAGGTTGACCCACCATGTTGTTCGGACTGGCGACTTGTCCAACTAATCCGGGCGACGCCGCCGGCCCGGCTGCCCCTCCAAGACCTGGACTTGATCCTGGCGCCGCACTACCTGAGGCAACGCCAGGCGTCCCGGCTGGCCCTGTGGTGCCCGATGACGGTTGCGTAGTTCCTTGTTGACCCGCCACGTTGTTCGGATTGGCGACTTGTCCAACTGATCCGGGCGACGCCGCCGGCCCGGCTGCCCCTCCGAGACTCGGACTTGGCGCCCCGGCTGATCCTGGCGCTCCGGCGCCCCCCACGCTCCCTGCCGCGGAGGAACCAGCGCCGCCAGCGCCACCACCACCTCCTCCTCCGCCGCCCCCTCCCGCGGCGAGCGCCAGCGATGGCATGGCGAAGCATGCGCTAATCATTGCGGCAGCAATTGATGCTTTTCTCATAACCGGCGGTCCTCGAAGGAATTGCTCGATGAGGGTAACGCCGAGCTGCCTCGAGTTTGATGCAACCTCAAGATCAAGATAGCGTTAATCGGAGCGTCCGAAAGTATGGGATCAGGGGCGCCGGCCCACCGCCAATTGCCTGTTCATTTTCGTCACCAAAACGCACGGCGGCGGGTCATGGGCATCGCGGCGAGTGGGGCGGCGGTCGTCCGCTTCCTCGGCGGATTGCATCCGGCCTTCGCCCCTGCAGTATAACCCGGGCCCCTAGTCAGGTCCGGGCCGCAAGTGGAACTTGAGCCCGCGTCGGTAATGGTTAGATCTAAACATGGTGTGGTGAGCGATGATGCACGGTTCGCGACGCCCGCACGCAGAGTTAGAGAGAACGGAGCTGCCCGTAGCTCAGCGGTCAGAGCAGTTGACTTCGGATCAACGGGTCGGGAGTTCGAATCTCTCCGGGCGCGCCAATGCGCGGGTGTATAAAGTACTCATGGAAATCTGCGGCGGGACAGGGCTGCGGCGCACGAGCACGTGTCAGCTAACCGAATAGGCTGAAAATTTTTCGTCGGGTCTCTTGAAGGTGATTTCCAGCAAAATTACCTCGCTGGCGTCGAGGCCGAAATGGCTCGGCGGGGCGCCGTTAAAGCGCCGGCGTCCGTATCCATGTTGCTTCTAGGAGGATGTGGTTATGAGAACTTACGACTTTGCTCCCCTCTTCCGTTCCACCGTTGGCTTCGATCGCCTCTTTGACATGCTGGACAACAGCAGTCGTCCCGACTGGCCGCCGTACAACATCGAGCGGGTCGGCGAAAACGACTACCGCATCAGCATGGCCCTTGCCGGTTTCGCTCCGCACGAAATCGAACTGACCCAGCAGGGCAACACCCTGATCGTGAGCGGTCAGAAAAAGGCTGAACAGGAGCACCGGGAAATGCTGCACCAGGGGCTCGCGTATCGCAGCTTCAAGCAGACATTCAACCTGGCTGATCATGTGAGGGTTACCAAGGCGAACCTGGAGCACGGTCTGCTGTCGGTCGAGCTGGAGCGAGAGATACCGGAGCAGCTGAGGCCTCGCCGGATTGAGGTCGGGGTTCCGACCGCCACCGCCGTGGGTCAAAATAGTCAGCCCCGGCTGGCCGAGCAAAGCAAAGCTGCCTGATTTGAAGTTCCATTAGTGTCGAAACCTGCCTCCCGGGTCTCTCCGGGAGGCCCCTGATGGAGGTGAGATGATGGAAAACCATGCTGTTATTCTTGGTCGAGGCGATGCCCCAATCTCGGATCTGTTGACCATCCTTTGAAAGCGCTGAGGCTGTTGGATAATGCAACGAACCACATGTCTGTGGCGACGCGACTGCCATTTGCTCAGCGAAGGAGAGCACCTACAGGCGGTCGGACTTTCGAGAATAAGCTCGACGACGACGGGCCACCACCTTGTGCCGCCGGTGCCTCTATACCTCCGCGCCTGATCTACACAATAGCGAAGGCGGTTCCTCTTCCGGAAGCCGCTTAGCGAAATCCATCGGCCCCGGTGAGACGGCAAGCGTCAGACGCGGTCTAGCTGCGGGCAGGTACCGTTCTTGCAAAACTCAACTTCGGTTGAATACTTCCATCAGCGCTCCAGTGCTGCCGTCGAGGAACACGCCTGGGCCTCGCGTTGCGCGTCCAGACCGAAGGCCGCTGGTTTGTCGATGAACGGTCAGCACTGGTCATGCAGGCGGCTGCAGAAGCCCCGACCACTTCCCCCGATCTCTTGCATGTTCAGGACAGGCAGAAAGATCCTGTCCATAATATAGCTCGACGCTAATTCAGACAGTGTGGCATTAAGGACCGCGAACTGCTGCTTTAGCATGATGATGTCTTTGAGCGCGTTGGTCGTACCGCTTCTGAAGCCACAAATTGCCCTTCGTGGACACCCCCAATCGCCCGAGGAATTATCGGGCGTGTGGTGCACCTTTTGCTCCCAGTAAAGACCATCTTCCTATGATTTCGAGTCCTCGCAGATAATGTCTACGTCTTATAGTTGCGACGTCAACGGATCGTTCTATATATTATTGGGGCTCCTACACAATACTGGTAAATGGTTTTACAAGGCTGTGATCTCGCTCGCCAACCACCTCGGCGAAGGCAGATCATCCAGTCAGAACTGCTCGCCTCTCGATGGCTCGCAATACAGGCCAAAATAGCACGCGTGCGTTCCGGGCGGCATTGTTGATCGACGATAACGACACGTGGCGACTAGGCCGGCGCGACATGACATTGCTCGAGAGAGGCCATTCGAGGCCTCAGAGAGTTTCGCGAACCTCTCGTTTGCCATGGCGGAGTCGGTCTGCATCAGGAGGTTCAAAGGCACTTTCCTTTACCCGTTTGGAGCGGCTATTGTTGGAAGGGAGTTTTGCTTTCTCAACGATCAACGTCATGTCCCACAGATGATGCTGCAACGCAGCATTCATTGGGTACGTTCAAGATAAACACCGTATCGTTATCTTCATCGGGTTCCTGCTCGATGACGTTGATCAGCCGCCCAAACCGGCCCTCAATCCCACCTGCCGCAAATAACGCCGCTTCTCGCATGCAGGGGCGGCAATTTTTCCGGCGGAAGCCTCAGGACCAATTGACCGGCGTCATTTTAATCCCGCGCGCGTCTGCTATTTGCGGAAATGGGGACAGTGCGATGCCGACCGACTGGGCTGCTAAGGTCCGGGACGCCATCACGAACCTGGAGATCAAAACCGGCCGAGTGCTCGAGCCCGACCGGTCGCTCGCCCTTATCGATGATGTCGTGGCGGGCAAGTTTGCTGCTGGGGACCTCGCCACGATCCACGGCATGCCGCAGGAGTGGATCTGCACAACGCTCGGACACGTCACGCGGGCGGTTGGGAAGGGCCGTGTCCGGCCGCTCGAGGCTGGCGGCTGGTATGCCTTCCAGGGGCATGACCACCCTTACAAGGTGGCTCCCGGCTTCCCACTGCCTGGAAGCAGGCGCGTGGCCTGGCATGACAAGGCCCTACGCGCGATAAACACCGATATCGCGCGTGGTGGAATTAGTTGGGCGGAATTCGCCCGCCCGGACAAGATAGATTGGTTAGCTTGCCGCCGCTCACGTCACCATGCTCTCGGCCATGTTTGTCGTTTCCGAGGAAGCCGCCGCCGCGATCCGCGCCACCTTGGAGCAAGAGGGCGAGGCGTCGGCCGCCATTGAGCTGCGCCGGCTGTTTCCCGGGATCACCGACAACGTCAGGGCGAGGGAGTGCGCCCGGACCATCGCCGGCTGGAAGCCGCTTCCCGCTGCGGCTTGTCAGATCTCCCGCTCGCGCCTTCGTAGGAACCGGGCTCGGCTGACGAAGCCGTGATCCGACTTGAACCCCTAGCTAGCCGGCTCCCCTCACCGTTCCGTCATGGTGGCGGGCCCGGAGCAACCGCTGCCGGGGGTGCGACCGGCGGACTGAACGATCTTACTGCGCCTTCAATCTGGCCGCCACATTCCAGCACCGGGCGGCGATTTTTCTACAGGCGACTCGCGGCGCCGTGTTACGCTCCTCCCCTCTGGTCGAGCTTCGCATTGTCAGAGGTTCCAACTGGCGCACCTAGCGTAAGCGCCACCTTTCGTCGGCAGCGACCGCCCTACCGAGAAGCCAGCCCTGACCGTTAGCGATCGTGAACCAGATTTTGGTTGCGGCTGATCTTGCCAAGACAACGCACCCGCGCGCGCTGAGCTACCGCCATGATTCGGCCTCGGTGAGATCGCGGCCTGCGGAACCATGGGAGATCTGCCGACGGCCAGGGACTATGCTAAAATCCCTACCGTGCGCGCGGTGTGACCAGCGTGCGACCGGTGGGTGGAGTTGAACCTGCGGCGCTGGTCGCTGCGGGGCACATCCCGCTGATCCAACTGCCGTTGCGCTGCTCGGCGTGCGGCAGGACCGGGCACAAGATTTTTACAAGGGCTAGCGCTTCTCCTCTGGTCCCGGTTTTCATCACGGTTTCCTGAGTAATTGCGTCCAGCAGGCACGTCGATTCCGCGTGTGCCGCATTGCGGTATCCACAACCGAGTAGAGGCTCGCCCGTTTGGTAGACGCACCGCATTTGAAAATAGCGGTGATCGGAAAGGAGACAGCCATGACTTCTATCTCACGTTCGGTAATTCTGGCGGCTGGTTTGTTGGCGTTCCCCTTAGCTGGCGCTGGAGCGCAGGCCATCGACACTGGAAAAACGACGGCCCCCGGCGTTGCCCCTGGCGCCGCTACTGACGGAGGCAGGACGGGAGCCGGACCTAGAGGAACCCCGGTCGCACCGTCTACGGAGCCGGAGGCCCAGGCGACGGCTACACCCCGGCCGCCAGGAGTACCAGAAGGGACCGCGGCCGCGCAGACACAAACGAACACTTCGGAGGCGAAGTCTCAGCCACCAACAACAGCGGTGACGCCGAAGGGGCCATAGTTGGCGCGGCACGCTTCGCGTCGGTTGTGAAGAATCAGCACCGATCCTGTAGACCATAAGAGAGACCGCTGCTGACGATGACTTTGTGCCTGGAAGGTGAACATTGACGTAATCCCGCGCCGTCGGCAGCTCGCCCATCAGCGCCGCGACCGGGGCTTCTTGGCCTTGACGATTACCGGCCGCTTAGTCGCTGTCGCTACGGCCATGGGGGGGCGGCTCATGACCTGACCGATCTGGCGAATTCCTTCGTCGTCGATCGGCTCCCATCCGGTGAAGCTGTGTCGCCGCGTATCAGCGGATGCGGATTGTTTCGATCGATCCAGCCCCACACCTGGCGGAGTAATAACCAACAAAGTCACCGCCCTCGCGCAGGGATGGCCGTGCCGTCGCGCGGCGTCAGCGCTTTGGCTTCTGGAACGCCACACCATCCAGGACAACAGGATGGTCGCCAAGATGTGGGGCACCTATAGTCCAAAACCAACGACACCAATGGCAATCTGGTGTCACGACGCACTCGCCATTGCGGAGATTTGCTTCAAGCCGTGCGCCGAGCTTCGCGGCAGCGCCGGCGGCAATCTAGTGGGCCAGCGTCGCCTTGAAATCCAGGAAGCCGAGACGGCACAACCCATTCGGTGTCTTGTCCACAGGATCATGTCGCCGGTGCTCCCGCGAAAGCTGAACAGCACTATGGCCATCTGATCACTGGCGCCCTCCCAAGGTGGCTCGCCGTTCGCGGCAACCTGCACGTAGCTCCCAGTCGGGCGCACCTCCTTCAAACCGAACTTCGCCCTGAAAATTCACCAACTAGCTGATATCGCTCAATTTCCTTTTTGAGCTCTGTCCACATCGGCTACCCCAACAAGGTGGTCGAAATTCAATTCAAAGCGGGTGCCTCGTGCCAAGTTGTGTTCGCCGCGATGCATATTCGATCCACCGGACAACTCCTTGTCAAGACATTTTGGAGCCAAAACATGACTACGTCCGTACCCATGTTTTGAGCTATTTCAATGTATTAGTCGAAAAAGGGCGCAAAGTTCGTTCAAAGAGCCGCCCGGACGCCAGAACTGCAATTCTCCCTGTAGACGAACGTGCTGACATCGCACACGTGCCGGTGCAGTTTGCCCGGCGTGTTCGCCTGAAATCGGATGAGCACGTCCGCAATTCCGCGCGCGTCGTCAACCGCAAGCAGGTAGATCTGCGCAGCGATTAACTCAACCGTTTGCCAAGTCACGTTGCGGTCGTCAAAAAGGTACGTCTGTATTGCTGTCGTTGCCCCCGAATAACCGGAACAAGTCGCAGTCGTTGACGTGGGCTCACGACCCCAGGAAGCGACCGAAGCGCCGGTCCATGACGAGGAAGCCAAGCAGGGTCAGACCAAAGATGATCTGCCGGCCTGCTTCACCGATGTCGATGGCAGTCAGTAGGCTGACCAGGACGGTCATCATGATTGCGGCACATGCAACCCCGAGATAGGGCGCGCGGCCGCCCTCCAGCGCAACGCCGCCGATCGCCGCGGCAACAATACTGGTCAGCACATAGGCATTGCCGAGGCCGAGGAACGCCTGACCGACATAGCCGATCAGCAGGAATCCGGTGAGGGCGGCGAGCCCACCGCTGAGCGTGTAGGCAGCCGATCGAACTGCCATCGTGTTGGTGCCGGACAACAGGGCGACGGTGGCGTTCGATCCGGTACTGCACAGGCGTCGCCCCCAGGCCGAGCGCAACAGCAGCCACAGTGCAACGGCCGTCACGGCGAGCCAGACGAGAACAATGTTCGGCACCCCGAACGTGGCACGGCCGGCAATTGCAACAACCGTGGCGTTTGCAGCGTTGCCGGGCGCGAACAGCGAGACGCCGACGATCAATCCGCCATTGATCACACTGGCAAGCGCCAAGGTCGCCACCAGAGGCGGCACGCCCAGGAGGGCAATACCAAAACCGTTCAGCAGACCGGCCAGCAACCCCGGCGTAACGGCAGCACATCCCGCCGCCACAGTGCCCAGGCTCGGCAGCAGCGCCGCGCCAAGGATGCCGCCCAGCGTCGCCACAGCCCCCACCGACAGATCAAGTCCCTGGCCGCCCGCTGCCATCGCCATTGTCTGGCACAGGGCGAACAGGCCGAGAAACGCCGCGATCTTGAGCTGGTTGGCGACCTGCGTCACGCTGAGAAAGCCGGGCAACAGGACTTGCCCGCACACCAGCAGCGCCACGCTAAGCCCCACCAGTAGCAGCACGCGCCGTGACGCTTTCATGCCGTCTGCCGCCTTGTTTGCCCAAACACCATGAAGCCGAGTGCCGCCATGATCACGAGGCCCTTGAAGAATTCCTGCCAGATACTGGGAATGCCAGCGAAGTAGATCACATTGGCAATGATCCCCAGCACCAGGGCGCCGAGCAGCGCGCCCCACGGCGAGCCGCGGCCGCCCGCAAGTGAGACGCCGCCAATCACGACGGCAGCAACAGACGTGAGCGTGTAAGTCTGACCGAGGCGCGCGTCACCCGACAGGGTCTGCGCCGAGATCGATATCGCCGAGAGGAACACCAGCAGCCAAGCCATCAGGTAAGCGCCGAGGGTCGCCCATCGGATCGGCACACCCGCCTGGAACGCCGCCGCGGAATCGCTGCCGATCGCAACCAGCCAGTGCCCGAAGCGGTGCCGGCTCAGCACGATCCACCCCGCCATGGCAACCGCGACGATCAGCAGCGGGACCGGCAGGCCCAGCCAATCTGCCCCGTACAGATCGCCAAGCGCCGGATCCACGGCCCCGCCCGGCTGCGGCATCAGCACCAGCGCAAGACCGAACCAGACGGCACCCGTCGCGAATGTGGCGATCAGCGAGGGCAGGCCCACGAAAGCCACCAAAATCCCGTTGACCCCTCCCAGGGCCAGCGCCAGCAGCAAGGTGATGCCGACTGCGCTGTAGCCGCCGCCGATGATGTCGGCAGGCAACGCCGCGAGGGTGCAGTTGAGCAACGACACGCCGGCGCCAAGCGAAAGATCGAGCTGCCGGTTGAGAACGACGATAGCCTGAGCCACGCAGACCAGGATGCCAGGCGCAAAGGTCGCGATATTGCTGTCGAGCGACGGCCGGCCGAAGAAGTGCGGCTGCAGCCAGGCATTCAGAGCAACCACCACCGCCAGCATAGCCAGGCCGGGAAGCACTCCGGACCGCTTCACATTGGTCCACAACACCGCGATCATGCCGCCCTGCCGAACGAGGCTGCCATGACGTGCTGCTCGTCCATTGTCTCGCCGGCCAGCGCATCGACAATGCGCCCCTCGTACACACCAGGATGCGGTCGCAATGGAGCAGCAACTCCTGCACGTCGGACGCAAACACCAGGATGGCGCTGCCGCTCGCAGCGAGTTCGTCCAGCGTCGCGTAAATCTCGGTGCGGGCATGGATGTCGACACCCTTGGTCGGATCGCTCAGCAGCAGGACCTCGGCAGTAGTTCCGAACCATTTGCCGATAACGATCTTCTGCTGGTTGCCGCCGCTGAGCCACGTGACGTCCTGCGCAATGCCCTCCGTCCTGATCCGCAGCCGCGCGATCATGCGCTCGGCGAACCGTCGCAGCGCGTCGAGCGGAAGCTGCCAGGGCCGACGCTGCATCGATACGCTCACGCTGGTCAGGTTGTCGCCAACGCTCTGGTCCATGAACAGGCCCTGACGGTGCCGGTCGTTGGGGACCAGGCAGATGCCGCGCCGGATCATGTCGCGCGGTATCCGTGCAGACACGCGCTTGCCACGATGCAGAATGCTGCCTGACGCCGGGTGGCGAAATCCGGCGATCGTCTCGAGAAGCTCCTCCTGCCCTTGTCCTTGCAGACCCGACAGGCCGACGATCTCGCCGCTGCGCAGTTCGAGGTCGACGCCGCGAAGTGCCGCACCGGCGTGCAGGCCCGAAACAGCCAGTACCGTTTCGCCAGGTTGACGCCGGACGCGGGGCCGCAGCCGGGCCTCGGGATCACCACTCATCAGTTCCAGAATGCGCTCTTCGTCCAGTCGGCCCGACGTCTCCCAGTCGCCGACGCTTTTGCCGTTGCGCAGCACCAGGATGCGGTCACAGATCTGCTCGACTTCGGCCAGCCGGTGCGAAATGAACACGACCCCGACGCCGGCGCGCGTGAGACGCCGGATCGCGTGGAACAAATACTCGACCTCCGCCGGGGCGAGCGAGGCCGTCGGCTCGTCCAGAATGAGCAGGCGCGGACTGCGCGACAGCGCGCGAGCAATCTCCACGACTTGCTGCCCGGATGCGTTTAGTGTGCCGGCCGGCGTGTCGATGTCGAGCGAGGCACCGAGTTCGCCAAGTAATGCGGCCGCCTCTCGCCGCGCCCGTCTGCGGTCGATAAATCCGCCAAAGCGGGTGCGCTCGGCGCCGAGGAACAGGTTCTCCCAAAGCGGCAAATCAGGCGCTAGGCTGGGATGCTGATGCGCTATAACGATCCCGCGCGCGGCGGCCTCGTGCGGTGAGGCATGGATAATCGGCTGGCCCGCCAGTTCCATTGTCCCGGAATCGGGTGACAGTTCCCCCGCAATGATCCGCGACAGGGTCGACTTGCCGGAGCCGTTGGCGCCCAGCAGGCCGAGGACGCGGCCCGGTTCCGCCTCCAGATCAACGCCGTCAAGTGCCGCGACGCCACCGAACCGCTTGCTCACGTCACGCACACTCAGCAACGGCAGCGCTTCAGGTGCCGTAGGCGTTCCGGTAACCAGTGCGGCGCCAGCGTCAGGCAAAGAACGCATCAAGCTGCGGCTCTGAGAACCACTCCGCCAGGAAGTAGCTGTCCGGTTGGTCCTTCATCACCGCCAGTGTCTGATCGAGATTGTCTTTCGTCACCTGCATGTGAATCGGGTAGTAGATCGTGTTCTCGGGCACCGGCTTGAGCTTGCGTCCATCCGCCAGACGGACCGCGATCCCGATCGCGTTGCGGCTGATGTCGGGCGGGTTAGCCTGAGCGAAGACGCGCATATCGGTGCCGTCCTGCAGTTCCTTCTTCCAGGCCAGCAGAAACGATTTTTGCGCCTCGCCGGTCATCACCGGTATCGGTCGTCGGGCGTTCTGGAAGGCGCGCAGCACGCCCAGGCCCATCGAATCTTCAACAAAAGCGCCGTCGATCTGGGGTTGCGCGGCAATTACGGTTGCCATGACGCTCTGCGCCTTGGCGTGGTCCCATTCCCCGTAGCCGGACCAGACGATATCGATGCCCGGGTACTTTTTGAACGTGTCGAAGGCTGCCTTGCGGCGTGCCTCCGCTGCGGGATGACCGGGGATCCCGTCGAGCACGACCACCTTGCCCTTCCCCTTTAGCGTGTCCGCGATCCACTGGGCGTAGCGCTGCCCCCAGGTATAATGGTCCACAGTGATGTTGAGCGCGTAGGGATTGGTTACCTTCTAGTCGAACGATACGACCGGGATGTTCGCGCGCTTGGCTTCGTTGATCACGCCGTTCAACGCAGTCGCCGAGTTGGCGTTCATCGTGATGACCGCAACACCCTGACGTATCATGTTGCGAATGTCCTGGATCTGCTGATTGACATCCGCACCGGCCTGCTGGACCACCAGCGTGGAAGCCATTCCCTTCGACTTGTAGCCGTCGAACTGCTGTTGCGCCGCGGCTACCATCTGGTTGCGCCATTCGGTGCCGAAATAGCCGTTGGACAATCCGATGACCGTCTCCGTCCCGGCATCCGCCTGATGCGCTAGCAGCGGCGCAGTGGCCGCCACACCCAATCCAAGCAGTAGATGTCTGCGTAGCATTGTTTCTCTTTCGGTATATCTGTTTGCGCGCATCCGGCGCGGCACGCGGCCCCGCCGGATGCGGTATCGCTACTCTATTCCGTCACCGCTTATTCGGCCGCCACCGCCTGGCCTGCCGCAACACGACCCTGGAACGACTTGTGGAACTGACCGTCCTTCATGATCGCGAGCAGGGCATTGCGGTCTTGCAACAGGCTAAGATCGAGCAGCGGGTTGCCGTCCACCAGCAGAATGTCGGCCAGATAGCCTGGCGCGACGCGTCCCATCTTCTCGCCCGACTTCCCGACCCAGGCTTCACCGCCGAACGCGGTCGCGGCACGCAGCGACTCCCAGGGCGAGAAGCCGAACAGGTTGACAAAGTGTTCGAGATCGCGGGCCTCGGTCCCCTGCGGCAGCCAGGCGAAACCGTAGTCGCCGAACGGCAGCACCTTGATGCCCGCCCGGTGCATCTTGGTCATCGTCTCGATGCCCTTCTCGAGCTCTCGCTTGTTGCCGATCATTTCAGCAACGTCAGTGGTGATGCCCCAGTCCTTTGCCTCGTACGTGGTGTTGTAACGCGCAGCGATTGCCGGCGACACGTAGTGCTTGTGCTTGACCCGCTCGAGCTGCTCAATCGTTTCATCCGTAGCGAAGCTGGCATGGAAGATGAACTCAACATCGTATTTCATGCACTGCCGGACGGAGCTGTCGGCGTGGGCATGCGCCGCCAGCCGCTTGCCGATGTTGTTGGTGGTGTTGCAGATCGCCGCAACTTCCTCCTCGGTCATCGGGTTGTCGTAGGCGGACATCCGCGGAAAACAGAAACTGTCGCCCGAGTTGTTGAACTTGATGAGGTCCACGCCCTCGCGGATCATCGTGCGCACGACGCGGCGGAACTCGTCCGCGCCGTCGCAGATGATCGACACCGACGGGTGCTTGGCATCCAGTTGGTTGTCATCGGCAAGGCCGCCGGTGACCGTCAGCTCCGGCGAACCCGCCAGCAGGCGCGGACCCGGGATCTTGCCCTTGTTGATTTCGTTACGGATCACGATGTCGAGCCGTGGCTTGGCCGAAGCGGCCCCGACTGCCGCCGTGAAGCCCATGTCCAGCGCCTGCCGGGCGTTGTGCATCGTAAGCAGGACATGCTCCTCGACGGGAAGCGCGGTCAGCTCTGCGACCGTCGTGCCGTTGTTGTAGGTGAGGTGGCAGTGCGTGTTGACCATGCCGGGCATCAGCGTGGCACCGCCTGCGTCAATCACCTCACAGCCGTCGCGCGGCAGGGTTTCCCCTGGTGCGGCGACGGCATGGATCCGGTTGGCCTGTACCAGCACCTCGCCAGGGACGAGATCCTTGCTGGTTCCCTCGAAGATCATCGCGTTTGTAAACAGCGTTCTGGACATTACTTCCTCCTGAGTTTCGTTCCGATCTGTCTTGGCGGAGTCTTTCTTGCCCGATCAGCTCACGCGTATTGGTCCGACCCGGAGCGAGATTTTGTCGCGCAGGCTGGCAGGCAGGACTTCCAGCGAAATGTCACCATCCGCACTGACGGCGTAGTGCTCAGCGGCCTCGATCAGGGCCGGGGCGTCCTCCGGCGTCAGCCCGGAGAAACGTATGATGCACTTGCCCGGGGTGCGCAAAGCCGCGGTGCAGGGGTTGGGGCAGCCGTTTAAACATTCGACGGTCCGGACCGTGATCTGGCGCCCCGGCACGCGTGCGCTTGCCTGCAGTGCGACCGCGAGACGGCGGCCGGGCGTCGGTTCGCCCACCTGCGGCGTCGCATAGCGGCTGCAGGTCAGGCACACCATGATGCGTCCGCCGCTGGCAGCCTCCATGATCATGATCGGCCCCTCATAGCAACGCCGATTGGCGCAGCCGCGAATGGAACAGGGTCAGGGCATAGTTGACCTGCTTGGCGCGCTCGATCGTGGCCCAGTGGCCACAGCCGTCCAGCACCCGGAACTCGGCACCTTTCACGGTACTCGCCATTGCGCGGCCGACCTCCGGCGGTGCAGTGCGGTCCTGGTCTCCGGTCAGCAGCAGCGTCGGGCAGGCGATGCGTGAGAGGTCCACTGCCACTGCTGCGGCAAGCGCCTCACAGTTGCGGGCGTAGCCCTCGGGCGGCTGCGCCATCACACTTTCCCGCACAAAGGCGGTGGCGGCCGGTTGGTTGATCTTGGTGTCGTCCGACGTGCCACCCGCGACAATCGCGTCTGCGATGCCTCGCATGCCCTCGACCCGCGCCTTCGCCGCGCGGTCACGCAGGGCCGCCCGCGCCGGCTCCGGCGGCTGTGGGAACGGTCCGATCAATGTCAGACTAGCCACTCGGTCCGAATACGCGGCTGCAAAGTGCTGGCAGATGATCGTGCCGAGAGAGTGGCCGGCCAGATGCACACGATTACCCGCTGCATGTCCCACCCGAAGTACCCCCGCATGTTCGATGACGCCGAGAAGATCCTGAACATGGCGGTCGATCGAGATCTGGTCGGTGAGCGGCGTCCGTCCGGAACCTGCAAGATCATATGCCACCAGGCGCAAATCCCGTTTCAGGACCTGCGCCTGTGGGTACCATGTGTTCGTGCTGCCGCCCAGGCCGTGCACCAGTACCAGCGTCTCGCCACTGCCGCCCAACTCTTCGATGAACATGCCGTCCGGGATTGCTGCCATCATCTCGCTCCCTAGGCCGCTGATGCTGTTCCGTGGAGGGCGTTCGTTAACACTTCCGTCGACACGCGCCGAACCATATTCCTGATCGTGCCGATGCCAGCGATCGTCACTTCAACCACGTCGCCATCCTTGAGAAAGCGGGGCGGGTCAAAACCGACACCAACGCCTTCCGGCGTTCCGGTGGCGATCATGTCTCCCGGCGACAGGGTCACACTGCGCGAGATCGTTTCGATTAATTGAGGCACATCGAAGATCAGGTCAGAGGTATTGGCATCCTGCCGCATCTCGCCGTTGAACTCGGCAGGTGATCCTCAGGTTCCCGACATCGACTTCGTCCGCGGTGACGATCCACGGGCCGCTCGGGCCGAAGCCGTCGATCGCCTTGCCGAGGAACCATTGCTTGTGCATACGCTGCAGATCGCGGGCCGTCACGTCGTTCATGATCGTGTAGCCGAAAACATGGTCCAGAGCACGCTCACGGGGAATGAAGCGGCCGGCCTTGCCGATCACCACGACCAACTCCGCCTCGTAGTCCACCGCTTCGTCGAGACCTGGCCATAATGGAATCTCGTCCGCGGGGCCGGATATGGCGCCGGAGGCCTTGGTGAAGATGATCGGATGCTGTGGCACGGCGTCCGCTGCGGTGGCGCCGGCGTCGAACCCGCTTTTGGTGAATTCATGCGCGTGGGCGAAGTAGTTCTTGCCGACACAAATGACGTTGTGCGGCGGCGCTGCGATTGGCGCCAGCAGTTTTGCGTCGTCCAGCGCATGTCCCGCCCCGGCGGGTCGGGCAATCCCGCGCCCACCGTCCAGATGCGCGATCGCTGCCACCATGTCGGTCGCGATACGTGGGGGCAACCCGGGGACAACCTCGGCCAATGTCCAGAAGAGAGATCGATCCGGATCGACAATGCTGACGGTGGGACGCCCGTCGTGGAGGATACTGGCCAGCTTCATACTGCGTGAACCATTTGATACCAATTTCCTGGACTATCGTTTCCAATTCTGCGCCAATGTGGCGGAATTGGTTTAAACGAGTTAAGTGGGCCGGGAACGAACGAATGAGTGAAGTGACGTCAGCGATGCAGGCTCCCCGGCTTGGCGGCCGTGGCGATACGGAGCGGCTGCGTCTGAAATTCGCCCGTGAGCTGCGGTCTGATCGCTGGCAGGCGGGCGACAAGCTTCCGACCGAGCGCGAGTTGGTGGCGCAATACGGCGTTGCCCGGAACACGGTCCGCCGTGTGCTGCAGGCGCTGGAGGATGAGGCGCTGATCATTCGCCACGTCGGACGCGGCACCTTCAAAGCCCCCGCCGCGCGATCACCCGATCCGTTCGAGGTAGATCCCGAGGCGCTTAGTCCGGCCGACGTCGTCGAATGCCGCCTGATCTTCGAACCGGAACTCGCCACTCTGGTCGTTGCACGTGCAACACAGAATGATTTCGAACGGCTGGAAGAATGCCTGCAGGGCGCAGAGGAAGCCGCGGACCTGACGGATTTCGAAACGTGGGATGCCAGGCTGCATGATGCCATTGCGGTATGCACGCGCAATCATACCGTCATAGCCATGGCGCGTGCATTAGCTCGGGTTCGGCTGAACGCGGAGTGGGGCAAGCTAAAGGCGCGCAGTATGACGCCGGAGCACAAGAACACTCTGCAGGCGCAGCATCGCGGCATCGTAGACGCCTTCCGTCACCGGGACCGCGAGGAAGCCCGCAACCTGCTCCGGGCACACATCGTTTACGTTCGGTCTCGTATGTTCGGCGAGTAGCGACTGTGTTGCGTGGATATGAGGCAAATTGAGGCAGGAAGGTCGTATCCGCCGCGATGCTGTAAGGCGCGCTCCTCCGGTTTGGGGGAGCCCACCTCGGCTGTTCTGCGGCCCAAGCTGCGTTGCCGAAACGGCAATTTCTCGCGCGCGAGCGCCCGAGGCCAATAGGTCAGAAGGCGTAAATCGCGCGCTAAGAAATCTGTCACATCCAGATCACAGCATCGGGCGGCCGCCGGTGACCGGAATCATCGCGCCGGTCATGTAGCTGCCCTCATCTGAAGCTAGCAGCACATAAGCAGGCGCGAGCTCGGCCGGCTGTCCGGCGCGACCCAGAGGCGTGTTCTTCCCGAAACTCTTGACCTGCTCTGGGGGCATCGTCGACGGGATCAGTGGCGTCCAGATTGGGCCGGGCGCGACGCAATTTACCCGCACGCCCCGTTCGGCGACCATCTGGGCCAGGCCAGCGGTAAAGTTGGCGATCGCACCCTTGGTCGTCGCATAAGCAAGCAAGTTGGGAGACGGACTCTTGGAGTTGATCGACGCCGTGTTCACGATGGCTGCACCTGACTGCATATGCCGCAGGGCCGCCTTCGACAGATAGAACATCGAATAGATGTTGGTCCGGAACGTCTGATCCCACTCCTCTGAGCTGATCTCGTCGATGCTCTCGTGGGTGCGTTGCATGGCTGCGTTGTTGACTAGGATATCCAGCTTGCCGAATTCCTGGACAGCACGGTCGATGAGCGACTGGCAGTAGGTTTCATTTCCAACATCCCCGGGCATCAGGATTGCGCGGCGTCCGGCTTGTTCAACCCAATGCTGGGTCAGCTTCGCGTCGTCGTCCTCCCGAAGGTAAGAGATCAGGATGTCAGCTCCTTCTCGCGCAAACGCGATCGCCACCGCTCGGCCGATGCCAGAGTCCGAACCCGTAATGATCGCTGTCTTGCCGGCAAGGCGACCGCTGCCCTTGTAGCTGTGCTCACCATGATCCGGTTTCGGCGTCATGTCCGATGTCGTGCCCGGCGGCGTCTGGCGCTGTTCGGGCTGGGGCGGCTGGGGGCGGTTGTCGTCATTTGGCATTGCTCGTGTCCTTTTCTGGATCTACTCGGCTGCGAGCGAACGTAGTTCTGTCCTGAACCGTGCGGGCTCCGGTTGCTCGCGTGCGGTGAACGCGCGGAGCGATCGGGCGTCGAGACGAGGCCAATCAGCTATGTGTGAAGGCTTTAGGCGTTCAGAAGAGGGCGCAAGATCGCGGGACGTTCATTTGTCGATGCGTTGATCTTCTAGGTGCGGTCGAGCAGGTAATACAGGTTTGCTGGGGACCGCGAACGAGTGGTTACGCCGGCTGTGCCGACCCCTGCCGATACCGTTCCGACCGCGGCCGCAAATTGCCAAACATCGCATCAGCGCTTAGCAAATTTTGAAGAAACTCTCAGGACCCACGCCAACTTTAGTGTTCACCCAGCGGCGAAACCTGCCCTGGTGCCACACTATAAGGAGTCTTGCATGACAGAACACATCGTTGCGGTGTTCGAGACGGAGACAGCAGCGGCAGCTGCCACCGAGAGCCTGCGTAGGGCCGCCATCCCCTCCTCCTCGATCCGACAATACGCGGGCACCGGGGTCGGCCAACACGCGGTGCCAACCGAACAGACCTCGACCCATACATCGGGCGGCGGCTTCTGGGCATGGCTGTTCGGTGAGGATTCGACTACCGAAACAACACGCTCCGCCCATACAGACGAGCTGTACGATCGTCGAGCGTCAGCGGGCAACGTGGTCGTCAGTGTAACGGTCGAGGAAGACTCGAAGATCCACGATGCCATCGTCGCGCTTGAGGCCCACAACCCCATCGATATCGATGAGCGGGCCGATGACGTAGATGAAGTCAAGGGAAGTTCATCAATGGCACCTCTGACTGGCTCTTCGACCACCGGACGCGACTTCTCAAGCGGCGATGTCGTTCCATCCGGCATGACCGATACGCCGCCGCCAAGCGGGCAGGTTGGCGGCCCTGGCGCTCCACTTTCTAGTTCGCCGACGACTACTTCTGGGGCTTCGTCAACGGATCTTGGCAACCGGAGCGATCGGGAAGTGTCGGAGCGCGAACAGGTTCTTCCGCTTTCGGAGGAGCAGCTCGACGTAGGCAAGCGAACCGTCGATCGCGGCACGACGCGCGTCCGTCGATATGTGGTGGAAAAGCCCGTCGAGGAGAACGTCACTCTTCGTGGCGAGCGTGTGACGGTGGAGAGGCGTCAGCCAATCGAGACGACCGCAACACCGGGAACAGGCGCTTTCGAAGAGCGAGTGGTCGAGGTTCGCGAGACCGCCGAAGAGCCTGTGGTAGCTAAGACAGCCCGCGTGACCGAAGAAGTCGTGGTCGGTCGGGAGGCGACCGAACGGACCGAAACGGTGAGGGATACGGTTCGGCGTGAAGAAGTCGAAGTTACCGATAACGCAGGCGTCAAGCGATAGGATTCTTCCGCTCAATGGGCGTCGGCGGCCTGCCCTTTGGTTTCTTATCGCTTGCAGTGGTCACTAAGCCAGAAAGCGACTGCACCGGAGCTGGGATGCCAAGCCGGATCACCACGGCAGGAGTATCGAACTCGTATCGTGTGCAAACATGTTTAAACCTCGGAATGTCGAAATACCACGACGAGCGGTGGGTTGTTGAAACCGAACTCGATGACCGCCGTTCAAAGACAGAGAACTTTGGAGAAGGAGGATTCTCACATGGCCACCAAGTCAGAACAGTCCGCGTCCGGAGACAAAGCTAAGGGCGAGAAAGGCGTGACCCAGGAGCAGGTTGGCAGCGGCAAAGACAAAGACCCAAATAACTTTGCCAACGACCCGGAGCGGGCGGCTGCCGCCGGTCGCAAGGGCGGACATGAAAGTCACAAACGAGACTAATTCGAAGGGAATCGATTGGATCTCGCGGCCGGGGAGGTGCCTACTTCCCCGGTTGTGTCTAATTCTTCAACTATCCGCCCTGGCGCGGCAGGTTATCTGGCTGCGCGAAACGCATGCTGACCTCCGGCCGTTCGGCTGATTGTTCGCCGTCGCGTATCACGCCGATCCGCATGAGGAGGGAACCCGCCAGAGCAGCTGCAGCGGCAACCTGAGACACCGCCTGCACCTTTGAGGCAGCATTTTTGAAGCAAGAAAAAGAGTAAGCGGCACGGCGACACCTGCGATATCGCGTGACGAAGCCGCTGTGCGCACCCCAGCACCCTGCTGGGTGCGGTCCGATGCCAGGATGGCGGCAAGCTCAACGGCCAGGCCGGCAATCGCGACAGTGTCGAGGTCCCGCCGCCGGCGTCCGCCTGGTTGAACTAGGCGCAACGCGGATGCGGCCGACGCCATGGATGCGGCGGCAAATCGCACCGCGAGACCTTTTACCCCGGTTGCCCAAAGCGGAGCGCTTGTGGCCGAAAACAGCGATGCCGTGTAGGTGGTGAGGACGCCGCCGGCCAAAGCTGCCGGGATCTGCGCCATGCGGGCCAAGCCTTGCAGCCAGCCACTTCCCCGCCAGCCCCTGGGGAGCACAACCGGCGCGGCGGCCGCGACGCTGGCGCCACTGAAGGCGATAAGCGCCCAGCTTCCTAGCGACATCGGCGATGTGACCTTGACCAGCCGCAGCATGTTGTAAAAGCGCTTCGGGGTGTGGAGATCGAAGATCAGGCACACCGTGCCAATCGTGGGCGCCAGCAGGGACAGCAGGCGACCGCGGCGAACGATCGGTTCGGCGTCCGGTATAGCGGCGCAGTCCAGCGCTGTCCCCAGGACCTGCGCTGCCCCGGACAGTCCGGCTAGAAACACGTAGCTGCCCACAAGCACGTTGTTGAACGGCGCGGGTTTGAGCTGCGGTCTGCCGTAGTAGGTCCGGCCGTCCCATTGCGCTGTGTGGGGCATGTCCACCTCTGTTAGTCCCGCCGTGCAAACACCGCCAGTGCGGCCGCCACCAGCGCGAACAGTGTCGTCAGACCGGAGGCAAGCTCGGCGCGACCCGGTTCGCCGGGCGTGTCGGCGCACGCGGTAGATTGTAGACTTCGGGCTCCGCGGTCAGCAGGAAGAACGCATTCAGGTGTTCCAGCCCGCCGGTGGCGCCCGGGGCGCCGGGCGTGCCGTACAGGTAGGCGGAGTCGCGACCAAGCTGATGCAGATGGTCCAGCCGCTCCTGTGCGCGCCGTTGAAGGTCGCCGACCTCGCCGAACTGAATTGAGTCTGTCGGGCAGGATTTGGCACAAGCCGGCCCAGCCCGCCTTTAAGGCGGTCGTAGCAAAGTGTGCACTTGTGCGCCTTGCCATCCAGCGTGCTGATGTCGACGACCCCGAACGGGCAAGCCAGCACGCAGTAGCCGCATCCATTGCAAATATCCTGCTGCACCACGACCGTATCGAACTCGGTGCGGAACAAGGCGCCGGTCGGGCACGCCTCCAGGCAGGGCGCATTGTGGCAGTGCTTGCAGACGTCGCTCATCATCAGCCAGCCGCTCTGGAACGGCAACTGGTCGTCGGCCCGCACATCGGCTTCGATGAAACGGACGTGCCGCCACGTGCTGGCAGCGAGCGCGCCGGTGTTGTCGTAGCTATGGCCGGTCAGCGTCGGGGTTTCAGCGGGCAGGTTGTTCCATTCCTTACATGCGACCTCACAGGCTTTGCAGCCGATACACAGGGTCGTATCGGTGAAGAACCCGTAGGACCGACCCGGCCGGATCTGCACGCAAGCGGTCAACTCGGCCTCATCCGGGATGACCGCCTCCAGATCAGATTGCGAATGAGCCGACGCCCGGGGGTGCATTCAAGTTCCTTCGATCAGCAGATCGGTTGCGACATGGCCGATCACCCCGACTGGATCCTTATAGGACACACGGACATGCCGGTTTACCAAACGCGGGAGCTGTTCAGGGTCTGCGGCGGCGGCGTGATGCAGGATAAAGTGATGCGATACGCCAGCGTTATCGACAACCAGAAACCGCCCCTCCTGGACAATGGTCACAACCCCCTCGATCGACCCCACGCGTCGCTCCTGAGACATCTGCAACCAGAATGCGACGGCCTGGCAGGTGGTTCCATCACCGGAACCGGAGCAGGGCGATGGCGTTACCGCGCCGTGCCACTGCCCTGGAGTCATTCCCCATGAAACGTGTCCGCCGCCGTCTGCGCGACCGGGCCACCGGCTTTTTCGCGGACTGGGCCCTGCCCAGACAACTGGCCGGGGCCAGCGTGATGGCGGAGGCCGCGCAAAGCACCCAATCGCGTACCCTGCGACCGCGGCTCGAGCAGGCGGATCGTATTGGCACCAGCATCTGTCCATTCTGTGCCGTCGGCTGCGCCCAACTGGTCTATGCCAAGGACGGAAGGCCGATCCACATCGAAGGCGATCCGCGCAGCCCGGTGAATCAGGGCACATTGTGTCCGAAAGGCGCTGGCACCTTGGGGATGCTGCTGTCGGAGCAGCGCGTCAACCACGTGCTCTACAGGGCGCCGTACACCGACCACTGGGAACGCAAGCCGCTGGACTGGGCGATGGAGCGGATCGCGAACCTGGTCAAACAAACCCGCGACGAGACGTTCGTCGAAAGACTGCGCGACGGAAGGGTCGTCAACCACACGCTGGGAATCGGCTCCCTCGGGGGCGCCACTCTGGACAACGAAGAGAACTACCTGATCAAGAAGTTGTTCGGCGGCGGCCTCGGCATCGTCAACATCGAAAATCAGGCACGCATCTGACACTCGTCATCGGTACCCAGTCTGGGGACGACATTTGGACGAGGTGCTGCGACCATGGCCCTGTGGGACCTGGCGAACAGCGATGTCATCACCGTCATGGGATCCAACATGGCGGAGAACCACCCGGTCGCGTTTCGCTTCGCCACGCAGGCGCAGCAGCGTGGCGCGACGGTGATCCACGTCGATCCGCGCTTCACCCGGACGTCCGCGCTGGCCGATATCCATGCGCCGATCCGCTCCGGCACGGACATCGCGTTCCTCGGCGGTATCATTCGCTACATCCTGTTCGAGGATAAGTGGTTCAAGGATTTTGCCCACGCTTACACCAACGTCGCCACCATCATCGAAGGCGCTTACGTCGATGCCGAGGACAATGACGGCGTGTTCTCAGGCTTTCAGGCGACGAACGCGAGCTACAACCAGGACAGCTGGCAGTACAAGAACGAAATGGTCCCGCCGGCCATCGAAGAACATTACGTGCAGGTCGAACAGAGCACGGCTGATCGCGCGGAGGAACTGACCAGACATCCGCCGCCCGCGAACATACCCTGCAACATCCGAACTGCGTCTACCAAATCATGCGTCGCCACTACGCGCGCTATACGCCCGAGATGGTCGAGCGTGTCACTGGCTGCTCCCGCGACACGTTTTTGCGGGTCTGCGAAGCGGTCACCCGAAATTCAGGGCGCGAGCGCACCGGCGCCTTCTGTTACGCCGTCGGCTGGACGCATCACACGTTCGGCGTCCAGATCATCCGCGCCGCAGCGATCATTCAGGGCCTGCTGGGCAATATCGGCCGACCGGGCGGTGGCGTTCTGGCGCTGCGTGGGCATTGTAGCATCCAGGGCAGCACAGACATCCCGACGCTGTACAACATGCTGCCGACCTATCTGCCACAACCCAACGCGTACGATCCGCATGGATCGCTGGCCGAATACCTGGAGACCGAGACCGTGCCGACCGGTTGGTGGAACAACCTGCCGAAATACGTGGTTTCACTGCTGAAAGCCTGGTACGGCCCGAACGCCGGCGCCGACAATGGGTTCCGCTACGAGTTCGTTCCGAAACTGACGGGCGATCACTCGCAACTGCCGATGACGCTGGCGATGGCGGACGGTGTGGTCAAGGGCCAGTTCGTTCTCGGGCAGAACCCCGTGGTGGGCGCGGTCAACTCGGAACTGGTGCAGCGCGGCATGGCCAAGCTGGAATGGCTCGTGGTGCGTGATTTTGCCATGACCGAGACAGCGAATTTCTGGCTCAAGGGTGGCCTGGTGCAGCGCGGGGAACTGTCGCCGCAGCAGATCGGCACCGAGGTCTTCTTCCTGCCTTCGGCGATGGCGGCGGAAAAGGAAGGCACGCTGACGAACACCACTCGCCTGGTGCAGTGGCACGACAAGGTTTGCGATCCGCCCGGCGACAGCCGCTCCGACCTCTGGTTCATCTATCACCTGGGCCAGCGGCTGAAGCAACTCTACCGCGGCAGCTCTGACGCCCGCGACGCGCCGATCCAGGCCCTGACATGGGAATACCCTACCAGCGGCCCGATGGCGGAGCCGGATGCCGCCGCGGTGCTGCGCGAGATCAACGGCTATACGGTCGCCGATCGAAAGCAACTGAAGAGTTTCCAGCAACTGAAAGACGACGGCAGCACGGCCTGCGGTGGCTGGATGTATTGCGGCATCTTCCCGATCAGCACGACAATCGCGCGCGCCCGCACCCCGGACGGTCCCGACGGCAACGGCACCCACCAGGGCTGGGCGTTCGCCTGGCCGGATAATCGGCGCACGCTGTACAACCGCGCCTCGGCCGATCCGCACGGCAGGCCGTGGTCGGAGCGCAAGCACCTGGTGTGGTGGGATGAGGATCAGGCAAAATGGACCGGCAACGACACGCCGGATTTCGTGCCCACCAAGCGGCCCGATATGCGCCCCGACTGGGACAAGCAGCCGCGCGGCATGGATGCGCTGGGCGGCGATGACCCGTTCATCATGGAGGCCGACGGCAAATGCATGCTGTTCGTGCCGTCGGGTTTGAAAGACGGCCCGCTGCCGACGTACTACGAGCCGGTGGAAAGCCCGGTCGAGAACCCGCTGTACGGGCAGCAGACCAACCCGGTTAAGAAATTGTGGGTTCGCCCCGGCAACGAGCTGCACAAACCGCAGGATCCGCGTTACCCCTATGTATTTACCACCTATCGGCTGACCGAGCTGCACTGCGGCGGGATTTCGTCACGTGTGACTCCGCATACGGCGGAGCTGCAGCCTGAAGCCTTCGTGGAAATCTCCCCCGAACTGGCAAACGAACTGGGTATCCGCAACCTGGACTGGACGGTCCTGACGACCGCCCGCGGTTCAGTCGAAGTCAAGGCGTTGGTGACCGAACGTGTGCGGCCGTTCATCATCGACGGAAAGCGCGTCCACCAGGTCGGGATGCCGTGGGTGTTCGGTTGGGAGGGGTATGCACATGGTGCGATCGCCAATGTGCTGCTGGCGATCTATGGCGACCCCAACACCAGCATCCACACCACCAAGGCGCTGACCTGCGCACTGCGCAGAGGTCGGTTGCCGCAGCCGGAGCCAATGGAACGTGGCTGACGAACCGGCCCGCGCCGCGCTGGCGGCGATCGACACGCTGCTGGCGGACCGGCCGGAGAAAATCGGCCACGACTTCTCCGAGGCGACCAGGCGCCTCACCGCATGGCGCGCGCATTGTATCGCTCGCTGGCGCGAGACGCAGGCAGAACAAGATCGCCAACGGCTGGACCGGGTGAATGCAGCGATCAGCGTCGTGCTTGGCGGTCAGTTTCCGATCGGCCGCGTGAACTGGGACAGCATCGAGAGCGTGCGCCGCGAGCTCGGCGGGGTGTAGCCGACGATGACCGAAGCTCAACGCAACGCTGTCGTCGCCGTCCCCTTCATCGATGATCTTGTTGCAAGCACGGGGAATTCCTGTGAAGACGATCAGGGCGTGTGTCACACCGATCCCGTGTTACGCGCACTGTCCTTTTACAAACCGTCCGTGAGTAAGGAGAATGAATTGGTCTGCGATGACACGGACTCAATCACGATTCGTTGGGAGATCGCCGATGTCCAACGCTTCCGGCCTGATCTCAGCGATGAACAGGCCATGCAGGTGCTTCTCCTTGCCTACCGCAAGCTGGATAGCAGCGTTGGGCTGAACTGGACGGTGCTGGAAATTCACGCAGCCTCGCTGTTCCCCGGCCACCCTTGGGTCGATTCAGAAGACGATGACTGGGACGATTCGGAGGACGATGACGATGAACCGTCTGACTGACGCTCGCTCCTGCAGCCACAATGGAGAACTCATGACTGACACTGTAGAAGACCGTCTCGACCGGATCGAGCAGCCGTTGATTCCGCTGATCCATGACCTACTGATCCGACAGCCCGCCTTTCTCGCGCACGGCTCGGGCGACAAGCTGGAAGCCACATTTGTTGCGTTGGCTGGACCGGACGGTCCCGGCTTCGCACCGCCCAAGCAGGAGATGATGACCGTGCCGAGGTGTTGCCGCTGTTCAGCACGGCGCCGGAGGCTCGCGCCGTTGCAAATGAAATTGGAGAATGACCGGTGAGCACATACGGCGTGACCGTGCACGAGTTTTTCAAATGGGAAAGATGGGTGACGATCGAAGTTGAAGCCGACAACCCGGCGGAGGCGGATGAAGCTATTGCGCGTCAACTCTGCAAAGGTACTTTGGAATGGGACGAGGATACTGATTATGAAGATACGGAATGGGTGGATTACAGAGTTGATGGCGAGCCGCGAGGCGCTGACGATTGGAGCAAGATTGTAGCGCGACAAATCAGATGAGATCAGAGCGTCGATCAGGATGGATTCTGCGACTGCGCTTGGTAGTGATGATTGTCGCTGTAGATTGACGCTGGCAAGAGTTTTCTTTGCCGTTGGTTCAGTGACTGAGGAGCGAGTGTTGATTGACGCTGGCGGCGACAATCACGGTTCCGCGGCTTCTGTTTGTCGCTTTCCTGGCGCGTCCGCTCGTGCCTTTCGATCAAGCGCTCCGCGCCGGCGATAGCTTTCGACGTTCATTCCGAAGATGATCGAATGGTGGACGAGGCGGTCGACGGCTGCGATCATCATAGCCTGGTCTGGAAAGACCTTGTTCCAGTCTGAAAAAGGCTGATTTGCGGTGATCAGCATGGAGCTGCGCTCGTATCGTGCGCCGATCAGCTCGAACAGCACCGAGGTTTCTGCATGGTCTTTATGAACGTATGACAGATCGTCGAGCGCCAGCAGGTCATACTTGTCGAGCTTGGCGATGGCGGCCTCGAGTTGCAAACCTTGTCGTGCCACCTGCAGCTTCTGGACGATGTCGGTCGTGCTCGTAAACAGGACACGATAGCCGTTTTCGATAAGGGCACGGCTGATGGCGGACGCGCAGTGGCTCTTGCCCGTGCCGGGTTGGCCGAACAGCAGCAAATTGGATGCTTTGTCGAGCCAGGCGTCGCCGGCGGCGAGCGCCATCACGCGTGCCTTGCTGAGCATCGGCACCGTGGTGAAATCGAAATTGTCGAGGGTTTTGCCGGGTGGCAGTCGAGCCTCGGCGAGATGACGCTCGACGCGCCGACGGCCACGCTCGGCAACCTCGAGTTCGGCGAGCACAGAGAGAAACCGCGCCGCCGGCCAGCCTTCCTTGTCAGCCCGTTCGGCGAAGTCCGGCCAGAGCCGGGCGATGGCCGGCAGGCGCAAGTCATGCAGCAACAGCGGCAGCCGGGTGGTATCGACCTCGATCGCGTTCATGGCTGCACCCACCCCTGCGGTGTGCCGAGCAAGGCGTCGTAGGCAATGGCGGGCGGCAGCGAGACAGTAACAAGCGGGACCGCGGTGCAGGACGGCATGAACCGCTGCTGCAGGACGGTGAGGTCGGGGAATGTCGGCGTCGTCGAGAATGGTGTCGAGTGCGGCGGCCAATTCGGCCTCGCAGGCCCGGTCGTGTGCCAGCGCCAGAAGCCTGACCATGATGCGACAGGCCTGACGCGGCAACCGCGCGGCGATCAGCGCCTCCCAGGTGCGGCGAAATGCGGTTCGCGGGAACAGCTGGTCGCGATAGACCGGGTTGAACAGCGCCATCGGCTTGCGACGGAGAGCGTGGATGATGTGGCGATAGTCGACGACATGGGCAGTGCGACCATGCTGGGCGCCCCCCGGTCGCCGTCCGCGCGGCAGCGTCAGCACCAGCGTGCCGCCAAGCAGATATTCCAGCCGATCGGGGAGAACTATCGCTTACCGAAGGCCGAAAAGGAGCGCCTCGAACTGGCGGCCACCATCGGTACTGACGGCGATCAACTGTTGGCTGCGATCGACGCCGCAGTCGAGCAGCCGTGGCTCGCGCAATTGCCCGCCATCCACGTTCTCCGTGAGGTCTGGACAGCGCAATACATCAAAGAGGACGGGCAGCTCCGATGGCGCACCGCCCAAGAGAGGCCCGCAACCGCTGAGCAAATCTCATCTCCCTACGACCCGGAGGCACGCTATGGCAAAAAACGCGATATCTCTTGGACGGGTTACAAAGCGCATCTCACCGAGACATGTGATCCGGAAACACCGCACGTGATCACCAACGTCGAAACGAGCCTGGCGACGACACCGGACGACCACATGCTGCCAGTTGTGCATCAATCATTGGCAAAGACTGAGTTGTCGCCCTCGGAACATCTAGTCGACATGGGCTATACCGGCTGTCGCATGCTGGTCGACAGCCAGCAGCGCCCTGTGATTGTCATTGTCGGCCCAGTCGTTGAAGATACAAGCTGGCAGGCGCACGCCGCAGAAGGGTTCAGCAAGGCAGACTTTCACGTCGACTGGGATCAGCAAGTCGTGACCTGCCCAGAGGGCAAACAGAGTATCTCATGGCTGCCGAGCACCTATCCCAAAAGCGGCATGCAATTCGAGGCCCGCTTCGCGCGAAATGACTGCGCCGCTTGCCCAGGGCGGAGCCGCTGCACTCGGTCGAAGGTCGAGCCGCGCATCATCACGCTGCAGGCACGCGAGGATTTTGACGCACTGCAGTCCGCTCGACGAAATCAGACAACCGAGGCGTTTCGGAAGAGCTATGCCGCGCGTGCCGGCATCGAAGGCACGCATGCGCAGGCGATCCGCCGTTGCGGCTTGCGCAGATGTCGCTACATCGGCTTGGCGAAGACACGTTTACAACACGTCATTACAGCCGTCGCAGTCACCTGGTCAGAATCGCTGAGTGGCACAACGACACTCCTTCAGCAAATACCCGCATCTCGCAGTTTGCAGCTCTACAGATGGTGGCTTGATCGGGGTCGGCGCCTGAATTCGCCACCAGTATCTCTGATGGTCTCGCCCCATGGCCGGGCCGAAAAAACATTTGCGAAAAATGCTTCGCCCCTACCCGGCGCGGTCTATTTTCAACCGGGCCGGTAGCGATCCGCCGACGCTTACGACAGGTGCGGATGCCGCCTCGATCCGCATGACGTGCATCGGGTTCGTTAATCGGGCACATCACCCAGCCGGCGTCGAACGATGGCGCCAAGATCTTTGTAAATTCGATGAGCGATACGTTTCATCAGGTCGAGCATTGCCCGCATCGGGCGAACTCCAGCCGTAGGCTCCGATGACGTAGAGTGGTCGGATAACCCTGCGAGAGAAGTCCGCGGTCATTGATCGGGCACTGGGGCAGGCTCTAGGACCCGCCCGGGACGGTCGGCGTCGGGCGGAGCACAGTGCAGGGTTATCTGGCGCGCGCCCCGCGGCTTGCGCCATGCTGCCACACCTGCCGCGCAGGACTGGCCATGGCCACGAGCTTCGCGTGAAGAACGGACCTGCACTCGCCGGCCATGGTGTGGAGGCAGTGCGCGACGTCATCACACGCACGTTCGTCACCTTGTTGAGCAACTGCGTCGGTCACTGATCTGGGGTAAAGGAGCTGAGATGGCCTAGCATGCAGGCCTGAAAATCGACGAAGGCAGGCGCTATGTGGCGGACTGCGGCGGATAGACTCGGTCTAACCGGACAGGCTTGCCGGGATCGATCGCCTGATCTGGCTGGAACCGGCCGGGTCGTCGGCCACAAAGGACTGAATCATGCTCGCTGCCGACCGCCTCGGCACCAATTGACGACAGGCCATAGTAAAAAGCCCACCAGAGGCATGTGGCGACACCTTTGGCAGGCCATGGTCCGACAATCCTTTTTGGAGGATCAGACTATTGGCGTGATCGCGCCACACGATCTTGAATGCCACGGTAATATAGTAGAAGTCATGCCGTCAATATTCCTTTATTCCGCTAGGCTGTCGTCCACGTAGCATTCCAGACGTTCGCGGCCTTCATCGGTTAACACGGCCATAACGCAGCTTTGGCCGTAATCGACCAGATTGCCGAAATCATAGCGCCGCAGGAAGCGTTTGATTCCTGGCGGCACGTTCGGCCATTACGCGCCGTCGCGCTCAAGCATTTGCAACGCTTCGGCGGTTCGGCGTTTGATCTGTTTTTCGGGATAGTTGAGGGTATGCTCATATTCCCTCGCCACTACCGGTTTCGCCGCTGGACCAGATTCAGGGTTCGGTCCGGGTCCAGCGTCGCCGCCGCGGCCTTGGAGGGCTTCCTCGCGCATTTTTGTCGATCAGGTCGGCGTCACGGTCTGGAGGCGACGAGGGTTGTTCTTTCTTCTTCGGGCGTTTTTTGCGCGCAGCCAGGATCGCCCGGATTTCGCCATCCCACGCGCTATCCTGGTTCCGCCAATTGTGCTCTGTGGTGTGCGATATACCCACTTGCTCCGTCGCACCCTTGACGGTGAATCCTTCGTGGATCAGCCGGATGATTTCAGGCTTGATGCGCGCTTGTTCATCCTCGTCGATCCGTTCGCGAGCGGAGCGAAGAACAGTTTCCGGTTTGTCGGTCGGCGGTTCGATAATGCCCCGTAGTCGCGCAATTTCTCGCTGCAACGCGTCTCGCTCGGCAATGAGGGCATCGCGTTCGGCCTCCCACATCACGCGATTTTCACGAATTGCATTTTTCGCGATTTCAAGTGCGTCTTTGGTGGTCTGATGCTCGCGTTCAAGTCGTCTCACCTCGGCCAACAACGCAGCCAACTCTCGATCACGTCCCTCATCCGGTTCGGGGCCGCCCCATCATCATCATCATCATATTATTATTCTTCTTGACGACCGCTTTCTCCCCGAACATCGTCAGAACGTGCTTCAGCGCTTGTCGCCACCCCAGTTTGACGCGTGCGCCGCCCGTCGCATCTGCCAATTGCTTTTGCGCCCAATGGCGCGCCGGTTCGATAAACGTCGGATCGCCCAACCGCGACAATTCCTTCATTGATCGCTCTGAGTCCCGTAGACCCATCGCACGATAGAAATCCCCAAACCGACCCTCACAATTGGCCATGCAGTAGTGCAACCTCTGCGCCGTCTTTAGGTCGCGCTCGAACTTGGTCATCTCGTCGTCGTTGGCATCGATGTTTTCGGCCCACTGATCCAGGATCATTCGCCACATGAACGACTGGGTCGCGGAATCATTTACGGGAAACAACGCGTTAAGGCGGTCTCGTTCCGCTATCGTGAAGTCGTCGTTCTGGGTCGTCACCGAATGCTAGCTTGGCATTTGTTGCGACGACGGCACGTATTCTGCTTCGCTGTGGTAGTGCCGCAACTCGGCCCGGTAGTCACGCTTGCAAATTAGCAATTCATCTGCGCGGTTTTGTCCTCTGATCTTGTATAGCACTGGAATCCTTTCGATGTGTGCCCATGACGCATACAGCGCCCGAATTTCCGGCACGTCGTCGTAGGAAAGAACCCACTCGTGACAGGTGGTTTGCAATGCATCACGTAGACGAACATGATCCGCCACTTCGAAATCATGCCGGTATAAGCGGCGACTTCGGAATGAGTATGGCGGATCACAGTATAACAATGCATATCGACTCTCGTCGTGAATCACGTTGAGGAATCGACATTGGTGACCTGCACATCTCGAAGGATCGGATGAATGCGATCAATGCGGTGGCAGATGAGTTTCCGGTTCCAGCGTTCAGCCACGCTTCGCATTTGCGCCTGCCCACCGTACACAGTGCCCAACTCGCCGATATAGCTGAAGGACATTTTATGGATGGCCAGTTTGCGCACGGCCATCTCGACGATTTCGGGCATCAATGTCGGTGATGGTGGGTTCGCGAGAAAAAGCTGTTTAAGCGTGTTGAACGCCTTGACCGTCGGGTCGGACCGCCACACACTCGCCTGTAGGTGGTCAGGAAAAAGTTTGGCAGCTGTCCAGGAGGCATAGACCCCGGGGTCGATGTCGTTGATCCAGCCGCCTCGGCGTGATTGCTCAAACATATTCAGGCCGACGGACATTCCGCCCGCAAACGGCTCGCGGTATTCGAGAACGCGAAACATCGGGTGCCGCAAGATAGGCAGGATTGCATGTCGTGCCAGTCTCTTGCCGCCGGGGTATCCGATAAGAATTTGCACGGACGCAATAGAAGGAACTGCGGCCGGATCCTGTCAAGCCGTGTGGAACTCATCATTGTTCCAGACCGATCCAATTCATACTTGACATCCTACAAATAATCAGTAAATGAAACGTACGATAGTGGTCTGATTGCAACAGGTTAAACCAACATCGATCTGGAAGGAGTGTTGAACCCGTTGCGATGACGTCTGTTTGTGCTCTGATTTTCTCATTGTTGTGATGTGGTGCAGTGGCTGTGCGGGGTTATGCTGTGGCCTTCCCCAAACAGGATAGTTGGACGCATGGATGAGACCGACAACATGCTTTATTCGTTTGTGCTGACTGTACCACCAGACAGTCCGAGCTGGACGCTGGCGGACATTGTTGGAGCGATTGAAGCGGCGGTGGGGCTGTTGCAACGCGGTGCCTCGATTGGTCGCGCATCGGGCACCAGACCCGAGTTGGTCTGGTGCGGTGGGCACGTTCACCAGGCAGAGGCCGTTCGATCCGGGATCACGGGCATGGCTGAACTCGACTGTCGCAATGCCGCGCGAGGAACCGTTGGCGTGACGCTCGCGCCTGAAATCGTATCAAATGAGAGGAAACTGTGATGGAATATGATGTAGCCATCGTGTCGCCAGAGCACTTCGCATGGTGCTACACCGAGGCCGAGCGCCGCTACGATGGCAAAGTAATCCGCGACGATGAATCGGGAATGCTGCTCTGTGAAGACGACGAGGGCGTGTGTCACACCGATCCCGTGTTATGCGTGCTCTCCTTTTACAAACCGTCCGCCTGACCGTGGCGTGACGCTCGCGCCGGCAACGGAGAAAGGGATGATTGAGATGAATCAGTATTACATTGACGCGCCGAATGGCGGTGCCCCCGGCGACAACAAAAATTTGTTTGTGACGGCGGCAACGCCGGCGGACGCTGTCTCTATGTCGATCGAATATTAAGAGATCGAGCCGGAGTGGCTGACTGATCTTTCGGTGGACACCCGGATCGCGCTTTGCCCGGTAGTCGCCGCATCTGCGGGGGTGCATCCCTGGGATGATATTGCAAGCTGGAACGTCACCGCGGAGGGAGGGGCGGGACCGTTCACCCCGCGTGGACGCCATTGACCGTACGGCGCTTCGCGCGCCGACTGAACCGTTAAAGGGAAGAGTAGACCAATGAAATTTACCGCCCGCGTCACCCGCGATATTGTACGTTCTGAATCGGCAACATTGAACTTGAGGCTGTTGACGAAGCTGATGCCGAGCGGCTCGCAATGTTGTTGGCCGCTGCCGACGATTCAAAAGATATGGTGGAATCACGACAACATCGATGAAGTGCGAGACGTAGAAGTTTTGTCCGTCGAGGAATCCGATGACGATGAAGCCTGACCGTCCGGGCATGCTCGCGCCGTGACCGCAATGAAACCAATTTGGAGACTGACATGCCTCTCTACGCTGTGACGATTGAAGCGATCGTCAAGACTTGGATGCGGGTGCAGATCGAGGCGCCCCACGAGGACACTGCGAGCGACCTTGCGATTGATGATTATGATCGTGGCCCCGACTGGCGGCTTACGTGGGTCCTGGTCGGCGCAGATGGCAGTGGCGGAACCAGCGTTCGAGGGGCTTGAGAAGGGTCCAGACGCTGTTTGGCGGCCGAGTATCAGCAGCTAGACAATTCTATGCGGCCGGAGCCCGCCCATGAATTGAGCTGAATAGGCGAACTCAACGAGCGGGGAAGTTACGACGCGTTACCGGGTCATGCCATGCAACAGACCCGACAGTAATGGCGGAGAGGATGCTGATGATGGTTGATCGGCGTGTGCCCCTCGTCGACCTGCCGTTCTGGCCGCTTTTCCTCGGCCAGGACGAAGCCGCGCGATATCTGGGCGTCAGCATCGACGTCTTTTCCGCCGAGGTCGCCGCAGGTCTATGGCCGGCTCCAAAGCGGCGCGGCAGCAAAGGTGGCCGCTTGACCTGGCATCGCCCTTCGCTAGACGCTGCGGCGGCCCGGGATGCCGGGATTGATCAACCCAGCGCCGAGGCCGATGGGCCTATTCTGGCGCCTGGCGTGTGGAAAGGACGTAGCCGTGGCTCGACCAAGGAAGACGGGATTGAACGTCTCCCGCAAAAGGCGACCTGATGGTACCGTCGTCGAGTACTTCTACGATCGCGCAACCGGCAAGCCGTTAGGAAACGACCGGATAGCCGCCCTGCAGCGTCTCGCGCCGGCTGACGGAACCGAGGTTCCACAGGACAGCAGCAGCTTCGCTTGGTTGATTGCGCGCTATATGGCCAGGCCTGAGTTTCAAACCAAGCTCGCACCGCGGACACAGAAGCTGTATCGCAGCTATCTGGACGAAATGCGCACTCGATACGGCGATCTGTCCTACCGCGCGTTTGGGCCGGAGGCGATCGAGGAAATCAAGGCCTGTTTCGCTACGCAACCGCGCAAGGCCAACCAGATTATTGGGCTATTCCGGATACTGCTCGGCTATGCAGTTAAGCTGCGGCGACTGCGCGATAACCCGGCGCTGCGGCCCGAGATGCTGGCGACGCCGCCGCGCACCCAGATCTGGGAACACGGTGAGGAGGACGCGTTCCTGGAGCAGGCCCCGGTATCCCAGCGTCTAGCTATCATGCTTCTTATATACACCGCCCGGTGCCCGTCCGATGTGCTGGCGATGACGACGAACCGGGTCACCGAGCGGGATGGCCGATTGTTCATCCTGCTGCGGCAAGAGAAGACGGGAAAGTTGATGGACCTGCCTGTCCATCGGAAGCTGGAACCCTTGATCCGACGCGTCTGAGTACGGACGTAACGTATACGAGGAAGGATGCGGACGGGACACGTCGGCAGGTGGAGAGCCTGTTGCTGGTGCCGAGTCCGACCGGCCTAGCGTGGGCCTATCGGAACTTCGCGCGGTCCTGGGACGCAATCAGAGAGACGGCCGGCATTGAGGGCAAGCAAAGTCGGGATCTCCGGCGCACGGGAGTAGTTCGGCTGGCCGAGGCAGGCGCAACGGTGCCTCAGATAGCAGCGGTAACTGGGTGGGGGATCAATTATTGTCAGCGGATCGTGGACACCTACCTGCCCCGGCGGACCGAGGTCGCGATCGGCGCGATGGCGCTGTGGGAGGCCGCACCGGCGAGGGCTTCCAAGATTGTCTCGTTGGGGATCGCGACTAAGGGTAATTAGTGGCAGACAGCAGTTATGCAAACCATTATGCAAACTGCAAACTTTAAAACTCCTAAGCTATTGATTTTGGCGCGCCCTGGTGGATTCGAACCACCGACCCACAGCTTAGAAGGCTGTTGCTCTATCCTACTGAGCTAAGGGCGCCCATTCACCGGGTCCGTTCTAGTTGATATCCGCCCCGCCGTGACCCCACCCGGGGCTTGATCGAAGCCTACGTTTATCGCGGCTTCCGCCGCTTGCCAATTTCCTACTGGGCAACCCGCCCCCAAACTTGAAAAGCCCCCAACTCGGACGGCCACCGATGATTAGAGCCACCACCACCCGCCTAAGCGAGCTGGATCGATGGCCCCGCCATCACCCTATCGTGCCTCGCCGAACCCGGGCCGGATGCCGCTCGTCTTCCCCGAGCACAGGCCAGTCGTCTGCTGCTTCGGCCAGCTGAAAGACGAATCGACGTCGGCTCCTTCCACCGTACGCAATACCGCTCTAATCCCCAAGAAGCATTGCCGCCTGGAACATCGTCCGTCTCATTTTTGTGTGTAGTACCAATGTCCTAACGTCACCTCCTGTATTCTGTCTGCAACATTGGCCAAATGCTGTTAACCGTTTTTTAGCCTTTCTTGCGTAGGTTTTCATTTCGCTTCCTCGTCATGGCGCGTCATGGCTCAACGGGCAAGATCAGCAGTGCCGGCGACAGACCCAGCCTGATGTTCGGCGAGTAGTGGCCTCGTATCGCATGCAATGATGTTCCACAGAAACGCATTCATTCTTGGCTTTCTGCCAGTTTTCGTGGTCGTTTCTTCGCGCTCGGTCGCTTATATGGCGCTACCAGCGCGCTACGCTGGCTAATCGCGTCCAATTTGTTCTTGTACGCGTGGTGGAACCCGGCGCATGTGCCTCTGCTGGTTGCCTCAGTCCTGGGAATTTCCTGCTGCACTTCGCAGTCCAGCCGCGCCGGCGCTGCACATTACCCTGCCGCTGGCGATCAGCTTCTTTACTTTTCAGCAGATCATGTTCCTGGCCGACACGGCCCGCGCGGGCGGCGTGGGGTTGCCCCCCTTTATCTCCTATGCCGCCTTCGTCACCTTCTTTCCGGATCTCATAGCCGGTCCTATCGTGCGGCCCGGCAACATCATCCCGCAGCTTACCGAGCCCGAGATGATCCGGCCGCGCAGTGACAACCTGGCCGACGGCACGCTGATTTTCCTGTTGGGATTGGCGGAGAAACTCGTGCTAGCAGACATGTTCGGCAGGTTTCGCGGATATCGGGTTGGGTGCCGCCCACGGCGCCGGTTTGACCTTCTTCGAGGCCTGGTACGCCACCCCTCGCCTACGCCCTACAGATTATCTCGACTTCTCGGGCTACTCCGACATGGCCATCGGCCTCGCCCGGATGCTCAACGTACGCTTCCCGGTTAAACTTCGATAGCCCCTATCAAGCTACCAGCATTGCCGACTTCTGGCGGCGGTGGCCCATCACCCTCGGCGGTTTCCTGCGCGACTATCTCTATATTCCATTGGGCGGCAATCGATGCGCCCCGCTGCAGCAGACCGGCAACCTGATGGCGACGATGCTGCTCGCTGGATTGTGGCACGTAGCGGGTGGAATTTTGTCTTCTGGGGTGGGCTGCACGGGCTCTTCCTTGTCATCCACAAGCAATATCGCCGTTTGTTTGCTCCTCTCCCGGCTTTTGTCGCTGGGCCGCTGACATTGGCTGCCGTTATCCTTACCTGGGTACCCTTTCGCGCTGGGTCGATGACCGTAACATGGGCCATTCTCAAAGGGATGGCCGGATGCAATGGCATCGTGCTGCCGCAGATGATCGTCTCGGCATTGCCGCCGCTCGCGGCAGTGGCCAACCCCGTCTCGGTCATGCCATTCCTCGGAGATGCCCGCACCCTGAACTTCCCGGAAATCTCCGCCTGCCTGCTGCTGGGCTGGCTGATCGTGCTGACCCTGCCAAACGTCCATCGTATGACGGAGCGGGGCCGCCAGTGGAGTCTGACCGCCAACTTCGCGCTTGCCATGCTGGCGCTGTTCTTCGCTCCCCACGTGGCGCCGTTCCTGTATTTTCAGTTCTGATGCGCCGGATCCTGATCTCCTGCTTCGGGTCGCTCCTGCTGTATGCTTTCGCCTTCGGCTGCCCGCTGGACCGTCCACTGACGCTAGGCGCCTTGAACGCTCGGATTGAGGCGAACCTCGCGCTGGGGGCAAACCATCCACCGTCCGAAACTGGTGATCCTGGCCGGATCGAATGGCCCGTATTCGCATCGTTGCGAGACGATCTCGCGCATCATCGGCTGGCCCTGCGTAAATGCTGGCGTCGCGGTCGGCATTGCCCTCCATTACTTGTTCGCGCGCTGGAAGCCCCGGCTGCAGCCTGGCGACATCGTCTACCTGCGCCGCGTTGGCCGCGCTCAAAGCGTCTACGCTGGCGGCGATGATGCCGTTTCATCCCAGCGGTGTGCAGATCAGTTCCGGGTACGGTTCGCGTCTGGTCGTCGCGTTTCTTCGCTGGGCCGAGGCGCATGGCGTGCGGGTTATCGGCGGCCTGCCCACCGGCTTCATCAACTCGCCCTTGAGCAACGACGAACTGATTGCGGTTCGGGCGGTGTTCCGCGACCAGCGCGCCGAGTTCTTAGAAACACCCGAGGGCGGCCGTCACCCGCGCAGCGCGTTCTTCGACACGGCGGACCACCTGAACGAGACCGCCCAGATCAGCCACTCAGTCGCTGTCGCCAGAGCCTTGGCGCGGGTTACTGGCCTGAAACTGGTATGGTCGCCGTAATCGGACAGCTCCGCTGGTGAAATCGAATTCGCGATAAGAAACATCAAGCGTCTGCCTCGTGTTGCAGACGGCAAAGATGCGTCCATGCATTGAAATTGCAGGCACGCGATCGCATATCGCGCGGCGCAAGGAGGTTGCGCATGAACGACACTGTTTTGGAACAACATTCATTTGGTGCCGAGGTCGGGCGACTGCTCGATCTGGTGGTGCACTCGCTTTATACCGAGAGAGAGATATTTTTACGGGAACTGGTGGCGAATGCCGCGGATGCGGTGGATCGCCGCCGGTTCGAGTCGCTGACCGACGCCAATTTGGCTCCTCCGGCCGATGCTAAGATCCGCATCATTCCGGACAAGCAAGCCAGCAGCCTGCTGATCTCCGACGATGGCATTGGCATGACCCGGCAGGAAATGATCGACAATCTGGGCACCATCGCCCGCTCCGGCACCCGCGCCTTCGCGCAGAACCTCGCCAGCGCGAAGCCAGAAGATCGGCCCAGCCTGATCGGGCAGTTCGGGGTTGGGTTCTACTCAGCCTTCATGGTAGCCGATCGGGTCGAAGTTACGTCCCGCAAGGCCGGCAGCGATGAGGCATTCACCTGGGCCTCTGAGGGGGCCGGGGAGTTCACGCTGGGCCCGGCAACGCGTGAGCAGGCCGGCACCGATGTCGTGCTGCATATCAAGTCGGATGCGTCGGAGTATCTGGAGCCAGTGCGGCTGGAGACCGTCATCCGCAAATGGGCCGACCACATCACCCTGCCGATCACCGTGGCTAGGGACGGCAAGGACCAGCCCGCCAACGAAGGCACCGCGCTGTGGCGCAAGGCCAAGTCCGAGACCACCGAACAGTCGTACAAGGAATTCTATCGGCACCTCGGGCACTTTTTCGATGACCCCTGGGCGACGCTGCACTGGCGAGCCGAGGGCACTCTAGAATATTTTTGCCTCCTGTTCATCCCGGGCATGAAGCCGTTTGACCCGGTGGAAGGCGACCGGGACGCACATGTCCGGCTGCACGTCCGGCGCATGTTCATTACCGACAAGGCCGAACTACTGCCGCACTGGCTGCGCTTCGTCAGTGGCGTAGTCGATACCGAGGATCTGCCGCTGAACGTCTCGCGTGAGATGCTGCAGACGACACCGGTGCTCGCTCGCATCCGCAAGGCACTGATCGGCCGCGTGATGTCGGAACTGAAGACGCGAACGAAAGAAGCCGAAGACTACAACAAGTTCTTCGAAAACTTTGGTCCGATCCTGAAAGAGGGCGTCTGGGAGGACGCGGAATATCGCGCCGAGATCGCGCCGCTGCTGCGTTTCGCGTCCTCCACGCAGGAGGGTTTGACCTCCCTGCCCGACTACGTGTCGCGGATGCCGGAAGGCCAGGACACGATCTACTATCTTTCCGGCGACAAGGCCGAGGCGCTGAAGACCTCGCCGCAGTTGGAAGGCTTCCGGGCGAAGGGCTGGGAAGTGCTGCTGATGTCCGATCCGATCGACGCGTTCTGGCCGGAACGGCTGGACAGCTTCGAGGGGAAGAAGCTGCGCAGCGTCACCCAGGCAGCCGAGGACCTGGGCAAGGGCGAAGACCAGCCGGATATCTCCAACCTGCTGGCCGCGATGAAGACGGCGCTCGGGGACCGCGTGGCCGACGTCCGCTCCACCGCTCGACTGACCGACAGCGCGGTGGTCCTGGCGCCCAACGGAGCCGGGCCGGATCTGGCGATGCAGCGGCTGATGCGTCGCGCCGGACGAGCGATGATGCCGGCGAAACCGGTGCTGGAGGTCAATCCGCGGCACAAGCTGATCGAGACCCTGTCGGCGAAGCTGCAGGATACCACGCTGATCGCCGAGGCGGCGGAGACGCTCCTGGATTTGGCGCAGGTGCAGGAAGGCGATCTGCCGACTGACGCCGCTGCCTTCGCCCGCAGGGTCACGGCACTTCTGGCAGGCAGCATGAGCTAGCTGACCAGTTTCTTTGTTTGACTAGGGATGCCTTCGATTTCTTCGATCGAGGGGCGACGCCCAGGCGGCCGAGTGGGCTCGGCCTGCTGCTCTGGGGCGAAGTCGTTTCCCGCCGCATCCGGCTTTGCCCGCCCTCACCGGTATCAGAACGTCACCGGCACTTTTTGCCGCGCCTCGGCCGGAGCCTCGAAGAAGGTTTCCGGGCGAAAGCCACAGGGGGTGGCAATGAGATTGCTCGGTACCGTTTCCAGGCGAGTATTGTAGTCCAGAACAGCATCATTGAAGAATTGCCGGGCGTAGGCGATGCGATTTTCCGTTGTCGCCAACTCCTCCTGCAAGCTTTTCATGTTGTCGCTCGCGCGCAGTTCCGGTACGGCTTCCGCCAGCGCTAGCAGGCCGCGCACCTGCTGCGACAGCGTGGCCTCGGCGGCAGTTCGGGCGGACACATCGGCACCGGCGGCGCTGGCTTGCCGCCGTGCCGCGGCGATGTTCTCGAAGATCGCCGCCTCGTGCCGCATGTAGCCGCGCACGCTCTCGACCAGGTCGGGGATCAGGTCGGAGCGTCGCAGCAGTTGGACGTCGATTTGCGCCCAGGCGTTGCGCACCCGGTTTCGCCTCTGCACCAAGCCATTATAAACCATGATAGCGAGCAATAGGGTGGTGGCGACGATCCCAAGGACAATCCAGAACATGCGGCGATCCCGTTTAAAGATGAAGGATGAGCGACGCGAGCGCGAGACCGCCGGCGGCCGACAGCGCGGTGGCGCCCACCAGCATGAGGCCGACCAGCACAATCAGCGTTGCAATCAGCGCCACGAGGATCGCCCCTAGAACGGTGACCAGGGCGAGGGGGAGCGGCGGTAGCTTGCGTAGCCCCGCGAGTTTCTGCAGGTACCCCCGTCCGCCCACCCCACTCGCCCCCTGCGCCACCAGCCGGCCGAGCCGGGCGTCGAGGGCCGGGGTGAGTGGTGTCGCCAACATCAGGCGCTCGCGCAGCCCGGTTTGACGGCGGCTTGACGTATGAAAAAAGCCTAGCTCCAGCGCCGACCCGCCAGGTGGCAGCGCCACCTCGCCGTCAATCCCCCTCAGCGCACCGGCCAACCCATCCGGATCCCGCGTCAGTTGCACCGCGACAGCGTCCGCCAGGAACCGCCGGGTTCGCCACAGCCACGCCAGTGGCCAGCCGAAAAGGAACAGCATCCACATCTGGACGATGAATTTCTGCAGAAGCGTCAGCAGCATCCAAGGGACCAACGGCGCGACAAGCAGGGCACCCAGCGGAGGCCAGCGCTCTACGACGCTCATCACCCGCAGCATGGCGTCTGAGGACTCGGGTGTTAGGCTGGCGGTGAGGCTCTCGCCGATCGACGCCGCCTCAGCGCCCGAAACGCGGCGGACGCTGGCGCCGGCAAGGCGGCCGAGCGAGATCCAGGCACCACGGCGGAACGGCAGGTCGAACAACGTCAGGAAAGTGCCCAGCGTCTGGAACACCGCCAGCACTGAAGCGGCGAGGCCCAGGTCGCCATTGCCCGCCGACGCGACCAGATGCGCCGTCACGCCTAGCGTCTCACGCCGGTCGAGCCGATTGAGCAGGCCGCGTGTGACCACTAGCGTGGTGTCGAGGTGGGACGCGCCGAAGGCCGCCGCATACGCCTCGTCCGCGTCAATCAGCAGCAGGCGCGGCGTTGGCAGTCCAGCAGCCAGCGCCATCTCGGCGATGATGTTTCCGATCTGCCGTTCCTCGAAATCGTCGCGTTGCGGGCTGCGCGCGCCGAGCGCCGCGCAAGCGGCCTCCGCAGCGTGCCGGCGGTGGAAGCGGGCCAACGCCGCCCAAACCAGCATGGCGGCGAGCATACCTGGCAGCAGCAGTTGCGCGGCCCGGCTGATGGCGGGCACGACCGCGAGCGCATCCGCGACGCCCGCCACGGCGCCGATAAGGTCCATCGCGTGCTTGCCGGCAGTGATTCCGCTCCGGGCCCAGGCCTCGATCCCCCGCAGCAACGTGCCAGCAGGCGTGAGGCCAGCATTCGCCAGCAATCGCAGCGATCCGGCGACGAGCAGCAGTAGCAGCGGCCCGAGGATAGTGCTCAGCACCGCCCCGACCCCACCGGCCAGCGCCAGGCAAACCAAGGTGAGCCGCCGCGCGCCGCGCCGGCGGCGGGCCTGTTCGTCGAAGAAACTGACGCGCTCGACCGGGGTGGTGGCAATGGCTGACATTGTTCCGAACTACACCAGACGGTTCAGGTTTGCTGTGGCCCCGGCCACTACTGGCGCAATTGTGTTGCAACTCAAATCGGTCATCTGATGACAGCAGAATGGCCGCGGATGCCGTAAGGGTCGAAACCGCAAGCCGGGTGTATATCGCTTTCGCCACCGTAGGGCTAGATCTGCCCAGCATGGCGGGGCCGGGCGGGTGACAAATCCGGCTGGTGCCTTATGTAGTTCGCTTCCACGTCTCGCGGGTACCAACCAGCCGTGACTGGGACACTATCACAGGACCCCCGCCTATGTTGGACCAGAATATCAATTGCATCGTTGCTTCTCCCGATGGAACGCGCCCGATCCACGTCGTCCGGCCCGACGGTCTGGCGGCGTTCCTAGACACGCTGCCGTCCGGTCAGGCCGCGTTCCTGCGTGATACCGGCTTTGGCGGAAAGTCCGGCGAACTTCGTTGCCTGCCTGGCGCTGATGGCCTTGATGGCGCGGTACTAGGAATCGGCGTCGATACATCACCTTTTGTGTTCGGCAACCTTCCTCTAAAACTGCCGGACATATGCACGTGGCGCCTGCTGCCTGGCGACTATGACCCGCAAGCCGCGATCCTGGGATATTGTCTGGGCGCTTATCGTTACGGTAGATTTCAAAGCGCGGGGCGCAAAGCGGCGTCTTTATTCGTTCCTAGCGAATACGAAACGAGTGTTTCGCAGGCGGCGGCGACATGGATGGTGCGCGATCTCATCAACACACCGGCTAACGTCCTCGGGCCAGTAGAACTGGCGGACTTTGCGGTATCGTTAGCTGACCGATACGGTGCTGTTTCCGTTGTCTCCGCCGACGTCACGCTGGAGGAGACCTATCCGGCGGTCGCGGCTGTAGGCCGCGGTTCAGTGCGCCCGCCGCGTGTGGTGACATTTCGTTGGCGCGGACGTTCCGCCACCGACGCCTCGCCGTTGCTGTCGCTGTGCGGCAAGGGCGTCTGTTTCGACACAGGCGGATACGACCTGAAGCCGTCGGCCGGCATGCTGCGCATGAAAAAGGACATGGGTGGGGCCGCAACCGTCCTCGGGCTCGCCCGCATCATTATGGAGTCGGATCTACCCATCCGATTGGCGGTTCGAATCGGGTGCGTAGAAAACTCCGTGTCTGGAACAGCTATGCGTCCTTCTGACGTGATCACCACGCGCGCCGGATTGACGGTCGAGATAGGCAATACGGACGCTGAGGGGCGACTTGTATTGGGCGATCTGCTGGATGAAGCATCCAGCGAAAGTCCCTCTCTACTTGTGGATTGCGCAACTCTCACCGGCGCGGCGCGTGTCGCGCTCGGTCCCGACCTTCCTGCATTGTTCAGTAATGATGATGGATTGGCCGAGGCGCTCTTGCGACAGGGAAATACGGTTCATGACCCGCTTTGGCGATTGCCCTTGTGGTCGGGGTACGATGACTGGTTGAAAAGTGCGGTTGCAGACCTGAATAACGTTGCGTCAAAGCCACTCGCTGGAGCGATTGTAGCGGGCTTGTATTTACAGCGTTTCGTTAGAGGTGGCACCCCTTGGATACACCTCGATCTCTACGCTTGGAACGATCAAACTCGACCAGGCCGACCAGAAGGCGGCGAGGCAATGGCAATGCGCGCGCTTTTTGCACTGGTCCGTAACGGACTGGCAAGGGAATGAAGTCCAGAGATTCCTTCAACGGCACGCAACTGTATGCCTAAACCATTGGTGATTCGAAATAAATTTGACAGGAAATTGAAGTTCGCTTAGCTTCGAAGCGGGGGACCTACGTTCGGCAAACACTTGCCCTAGGAAAGGATAGTTAACGTGGCAGCTCCTCCTAACCCGGTTTCGGACGCCCAAGTGGGCCTTCTCCGCGATACCGTCGTCGCGCTGGTTCGTCGAGACGGGATCGATCTCACCGCGCGTCAGCTTGGCGTCTTCCTGACCTGCTATTTGAACGATGGTCCCCATACGGTTCGCGGCCTGGCAGCGAGCCTCGATGTATCGAAGCCGGCGATTACCCGAGCTCTGGATCGCCTGGGCGGGCTTGACCTGGCACGCCGCAAGGTCGATCCGCTGGATCGGCGCAGCGTGATCGTACAGCGTACGGCGAAAGGCTCCTCGTTCCTGCGCGGTCTGCGGTCCATCATGACGGGAGTTTCAGGTGGCGGCAAAAAGGCAATGAAGAATAAGGCCGCTTGAATCCGTGGAACGACGGCACCAGCCAGCGTGGCGTCGGCGCCGCCATTCGCACGGCTGCCGACGTCCGGACAGCGAGCAAGCTGTGAGAGGGGGCGCGAGCGGGCTGATCCGCAAACGATCAGAAGACACCTAGGCAAACAAGGCTCGACACTGGTCGCGCAGGCCCGGGCAAGGACATTCCGGGAGGTTGCTGAGGTAAACTTCGATCATTTTACACTGCGATTTTATCCACTTATCCGCCTCATCCAGGCTCCTGCCATCGCCACCGCATCCCGCGCTTTCTGCACCGAGGCCGTCGCGCGCAGGAAGCCATGAACGGTCCCGGTGAAGGTCTCGGTCTCCACAGCGACACCCGCAGCGCGCAGTCTCGCTACCAAAGCCTCGCCTTCCGAGCGCAGGACGTCCAATTCCGCCAGCAGGACCATCACCGGCGGTAAACCGGCCAGGTCAGCCCGGAGCGGCGCCGCCAACGGATGCAACCGGTCGATCTCGTGCGGAACATAGACGCTCCAGTAGAACGCCATTCGCTCCGTGCTCAGCCCAAAGCCCGCGTGGCCGAACTCCCGATAGCTCGGAGTATCGAAGCGGGCGTCGCCGATCGGATAGTTCGCCAGGACGCCCCTCAGCGCCGGCCCGCCGGTATCACGCAGCAACAGGGCGGTCGCCAGCGCCAGGTTGCCGCCCGCGGAGTCTCCGCCGAGGAGGATCCGCGCCGGATCTAAGCCCCACCCATCACCACGTTCGGCGACAAACTGCACCACCGCGGCGCACTCCAGCAGAGCCTGGGGGAATTTTGCCTCCGGCGACAGAGCGTAATCCACGCTGACCACCGCCACCTGGCCGGCGGCAGCGTATTCGCGGGTCATACGGTCGTGTGTCTCCACATTTGCCCAGACCCAACCGCCGCCGTGGAAATATATCAGTGTCGGGAGAACGCAGCCGATGATCGGGCGATAAACCCTGCAAAAAATTCGCCGACCTGTCCCGTCGACCCAACGATCAGTTGTTTCCGCCATCTCCGGGCCGCCGGCCGCCATTTGCATGCCGAGCAGGTCGTTGACCCGGCGGTGAGGCCCCAGCGGCAGCTCCACTTTGACCGGCGGGTAGGCTGCCGCCGCTTTCTCCTGTTTCACCGTGAAGGCAGCCATTTCTGCGTCCCAGCGCGACCAATCACGCATCTATTTACAGTCCGTTAACGTTTGGCTACTATATGCAATGGCATGCAGCTAAATTGCAACTTGCGCCTGCCCCCACCGCTTCCTTTATGCTGCGGTGCACCATGACAGTTCCTCGGTTTAGTACCTCCGGCCGGTTCGATCCGGTCAACCTGTTCCGCCCCGCCTCGATCGCGCTGATTGGCGCGGATTCCGAAGCGGGCGGGCAGATCGCCGCCAACTTGGCACTTTCCCAATACAAGGGAGAGGTGAAGGCGATTACCGACGCCTCGCAATTGTCGGGGACACCACAGCTCGCCATCTTGGCGGTCGCGCCGGATCAGGTTGGGCCCTGCATGACGCTGTTAGCGGAGCGTAACTGCTTTGCCGCCATTGTGCCCGGCGCAGCGGATGATCTCGGCGCGCATGTCGCGCGGACGGGTGTCAGGGTACTTGGCGCACATTCCTTTGGAATCGCGGTTCCGCGACTGCATCTGAACGCCACCCGGGCGCATATTCCGCCGCCACCGGGTCGGCTGGCGCTGATTTCACAATCCTCGGCGCTCACCCGAGCGGTGATCGACTGGGCGGGGCCGAATGGGGTGGGGTTCAGCCATGTGGTCGGGCTGGGCGCCAATGCCGACATTGGTTTTGCGCTGACCCTCGATTGGCTGTCCCGCGACGCCAACACCGGCGCCATCCTGCTGGATATCCGCCGGATCAAGAACCACCGCCTGTTTCTGTCCGCCGCGCGCGCCGCCGCCACGCTCCGCCCCGTTGTAGCGATCCGCGCCGGGCTGCTGCTGCTGGACGGGGATGGCGCGGCACATTTGTCGTTCGAGGCCGCATTGCGGCGGGCCGGCGTCCTGTCCGTCAAACGTCTGGAGGATTTGCTGGCCGCGGCGGAAACCCTATCTCGCGCCAGGCCGGCCCGCGGCAATACATTGGCGATCGTCAGCAATGCCATTGGTCCGGGCCGCCTCGCCGCCGACAGTGTGCTGCGAAAGGGCCTGTGCCTGATACCGGATGATGCGGCGGACCATGGGATCTTGCATGTCCCATCCGCCGAGCTGGCCGCGACCGCGTTCGGCCTCGCCGCTCGGCCTGAAATCGGCGGCGTTCTGGTCGTCCACTCGCCGTTTGGGCGGGATGATGAGGCGACGATAGAAAGTCTGTGCCACCCGCCGAAGGACATACGCGCCCCGGTGCTGGTTTGCGCGATGGGTGAAACCACCGGGGCGGTATACCGGACCGTTCTGGCTCGTGCCGGGTTGCCGGTGTTCGCCACACCCGACCAGGCTGCGAGAGGCTTCGGGGACCTGGTCAGAGACCGTCGCAACCGGGAGGCGGCACGCGAACTGCCCGCCAGCACGGTGTTGAGCATCGAGCCCGAGAGCGGGTGGGTGCGGCGCCGGTTTGTCGAGGCTCGCGCTGCTGGCCGGTTGTGCTTCACGCAGGATGAATCGCTGGCGATTCTGGGCGCCTACGGTATTCCGATCGTTCCCACTCGGTTTGCCGCCAGTCCGCCGGACGCGGGCACCGCCGCTGACCTGCTGGGCTATCCGGCGGTGGTGAAGTTGCGTGATAGCGCGGCACCAGCGGATCGGCTGTCCAACAGTCTGGTGTTCGACCTGCATGATGCGCCGCATATTGTCGCCGCCGCCCAGCTGCTTTCGGCCCGATCGTTGCGGCATGGCGGGACCGGGGAACTGCTGGTGCAGCGCGATGCGGGACGCGGGCGCGAGGTTGCGATCAGGGTTTCAGATGATGCTACATTTGGGCCGACGATCTCGTTCGGAGGCGGCGGCACGAGGTCCAATCCGAACGACCTGGCGGTTGATTTGCCACCGCTGAACCTGGTGTTGGCGCATGGCCTGATCGGGAGAAGCCGCACCGGCACGATGCTGGGCAGACCGCTGCGCGATCAGCCGGCTGCCGATGTCGAGGCGGTGGCGCAATTGTTGGTACGCATTAGCCAACTGATCGTCGATTTCCCTGAGATCGCGATGTTGGATGTGCCTTCGGTGTTCGCAGATGCCTCCGGCGTGGCGGCGGCCGATGCCTGGCTGCGGTTACGCGGAACGCAGGAGCCGGTTTCGCGGCTGGCGATCGCCCCATATCCGGCGGAACTGACGGAGCACCGGCTCGTCGGCGAGGAAGCGATTACGATCCGCCCGATCCGACCGGAAGATGCGCAGGCTCACAAAGCGTTTTTCGCGCGTCTGTCGCCGCAGGATATCCGCTTTCGCTTTTTCAGTTCGATGCGGGAGTTATCGCCCGAGCAGACGGTGCGGCTGACGCAGGTCGATTACGACCGGGAAATGGCGTTCATCGCGGTACGAGACTCGACCGAAGAGACAGTAGGCGTTGCTCGGCTGGCCTGCGATCCCGATGGACGGTCCGGGGAGTTCGCGGTGATCGTGCAGGCGGACATGAAAGGACGGGGTTTGGCCTCGCATTTGATGCACCGGCTGATCGAGTGGGCGCGGACGCGAGGACTACGAGAGATCGAGGGGCAGGTCCTTGCGGATAATCAGCCGATGCTGGGATTTATCCGCCACCTGGGGTTCAGCGTGCACCGAATGGTTAACGATCCCGAAGTGATGGAGGCGAAGCTTCCTCTCTCGTAGTCCGATCCCGACAGAAGCATCCTTGGCGGTCGGGTGAAATCGGCTCACCAAACAAGGGCTAGTGGATACAATCTGGCGCCATCCGTCGGATTGTATCCACTGGCGTCGCGTTGCGTCTTGCGACGTCTGCCTGGCCTGTCCCCGCCGTGGAGGTGCTTACTTGGCCAGCACTGGTTGCTTCACTTTCTGGCTCTCGAACGCCGGCATCACCTCCTTGGCGAACCGTTCAAGCTGTTCCAGGATCACCGACTTCGGCACGCCCAGCGACGGGCTGATGGAGACCCGATCCAGGCCTGGATAGGCTTGTTCCAGCTTTTTCAGATGCTCGATGATCTCGCCTGCGGAACCGGTCAGGAAACCGCCGGATGCCACAGCATCCTCGATCCGCGGCAGCTTGGCCGTCGGCGCGCGCAGCGGATCACGCATGATCTCGATCTGCTCGTCGGTCATCGCACGGTTCAGCCGCAGTTCGCCGAACATCTTCATATTCTCTTCGTAGTATTTTGCGGCATCACGGATGCATTGCGCTTTGCTTTCGCCGATATAGAAGTGGAACCCGAAGCACAGCCGCTCGCCCAGGTCGATGTGCTTGCCGAGTCTGGCATGTTCGGCCTGCCATTTCAGCACCACGTTGTGCATCGCGCCGCCCTCGGCCGAACCACCGCCGACCATGCCCTGGATGTCGTGCTTCGCCATGAACGCCAGGGCGCGCTCGGAGCCACCCTGGATTGGCTGCCAGCATTCGACCGGCAGGCGAGCAGGCCGGGGCACCAAAGTTAGATCCTTGAGCGTATAGCCGCGATAGGGAACCTCTGGCGGCAAGGTGTAGTGCTTGCCCTTGTGGCTAAAGGACTCGTTATTGAACGCCTTGAAGATGATATCGACCTGTTCTTCAAATAGTTCGCGGTTTGCCTCTTGATCGATCAAGCGGGGAGCCGAACGTTTCGACCTCGCGAGTGTGGTAGCCACGTCCGACGCCGAACACGACACGCCCGTTCGAGAGGATATCCGCCATCGCGTAATCCTCGGCGAGGCGCAGCGGATGCCACATCGGGGTGATATTGAAGCCGCAGCCGATGGCGATGCTTTTGGTGAGGTGGGTCAGGTGCAGAGCCATCATCAGGACGTTTGGAATGCACTCGGTGCCTTCGCGCTGGAAGTGGTGTTCGGCCATCCAGAAGGTGGAGTAGCCGAGCGCGGTCCATCGTTTGGGCGATGGCCTGCGCCTTCGACAGGGCAGTGGACAGATGGGCGTTGTCGTAGCATCGATCGTTGATCGGCGTGCCGCCGTAGCCGATATCTTCGATATCGGTATGACCCGCGAACAGGCTGTCGAATTTGGTGATCATTGGGCCGCCTTTCCTCTGCGTTGCCCCGATAGTAGGTCCGTCGACAACCTTGGCAAGTTTTGCTAGTGGCTCAGTCCCGACGATCTCTCACCGGGCAGACGTCCATCGCCGAAAGGCCGCAAAGAGGCAGACCCGATTAGATTGCGCCAACGAAGCGGGATGCAGGAAGCCTGTGTGGTTGAGGTATCGATATCGATGACGAAGGACCAGCGACTTTTAGCCCTTCTGGGCGCCGGCTACTTCCCTGACGAGCTACCACCGCCGTTCACGACCGCCAGCTTCGCGAAGTTTCGCAAAGCTATCGGCGCGGCATGGTCTGCAATACCCGGTGACTACCCAAGATCGGTAGCAGAGCTCTTCTCGGTTCCCCGCGCGAAAGGCTTTCGCCGTGATCTCTCTATCGTCAATCCTATAGCCCAATATCACGTTGCGAAACTGATCGCTGACGATTGGGTGGCGATCCGCAAGCATCTGAGATCCTGCAACTTTGGCGCAACACCGTTGGACATTATGGGCGACAGACAAAGGGCTGTCGCGGCCCCAGACTTCCGACTCATTGCGCTCCGACACGCCGAGATATCGGCATCATATGACCACATTCTCGTTGCAGATATCTCACGGTTTTACGGCACGCTTTATACGCACGCGATTCCTTGGGCAATCCACTCGAAGGCGTGGTCCAAGCAGCATCTAAACACACCGCCTTATAATGACTCGCTTGGCGCAAAACTCGATAGGGCCGTGCGGAAGGGCAACGATAATCAAACGATCGGAATTCCGGTTGGACCCGACAGTTCTCGCATAATTTCAGAAATTGTAGCGGTCTCTGTGGATGCGGAGTTGCGCAATAAACTCAACCTCTCACCACAAAGTACGCTACGTAATGTTGACGACTGGTACATTGGTTTCGATACTCCTGGTCAGGCAGAGGATGCAATCGCGACCATCGTCGCCGCATGCAGGACATTTCAATTAGAAATACATCCTGACAAGACTAGTTCCTCGCATGCTGGAGACGTGGTGGAAGCGATTTGGCCGACTGCGCTTCGGCAAGCCACCTTCGCATCAACTGCTTACGGTCAAGGACGGGACATCGATCATTTCTTCGCGCTAGCTTTTGATTTCGCGAGGGATGACCCCTCCCAGAACGTCCTGGATTTCGCGATCAAGAGGACAATGGCGATCAAGGTGCATATGGATAACTGGCACCGCCGAGACATACTTGCTTAAGGCAACTCGAGCAAATCCGACGACGATCCCAGCAGCCGTCCAAATTTTTGCCAGTTACAATGCGGCGAGCTACGTGCTGGGTCGAGGCCGCATCAGCAAGCTCATAACGGACTTCATCAGAAGGTGCGCACCAACAAGTAGTCACGCCGAACTCGCATGGATGTTGTTTTTGGCGAAAGCGCTCAGGATCACCCTTGGCGCAGCCGACATTGCGCCCGTCACAGAACTTGAAAGCTCGGTGTGCGCACTCCTTACTCTGGACCTCCACTCACGTTCGCTCGTCACCGGAAAGATCGATACCTCGCTATGGAAGCAAAGCCTGAATGGCTCAGGCTTGACATCGAGCAACTGGTTGTTGGCGTATGAGGCCGAGATCAAGGGCTGGCTCCCAACGCCAGCTCCAAGTTTCATCCACGCACACAGTCGATTTAGCGTGCTAAAACAGCATGGTGTGAGCTTCTATGACATCAGCAAAAACGTGAAGCATATCAGGGCAAGGAAGCCGCCGGCTACATCGTCGGCACTGGCCCAATACCTAACCGGCACGAAGGGAGACGTTGTCCCGGCCCACGTCCTTGCAATGACGCTCATTGGCAGGTGAGATGATGATGTTGACTGCGACCGGACAGTGAAGAGCGGTGACAGTGCGTAGCGGCATCATCAGATGCATGACCCGTTCAGCACCTATGCGGGTCTACGGATGGCCACCACAAGAGATGTTCCTGTCGGCAGCGCCCAAATGAAGGATATGGCTGCTTCCGAGAGGCGCAGCGACGTCAGATCAGAATGACTTACATGGGCGCGAAGCAAACCTTGTCCAACGTGCGCTTTTTCAACGTCTTTAAAAATTCATACGTTCAAACTGACCCACTACCCAAAGTTTTCGAGCCCTGACGCGGACCGAAGATCGCCAGTCAGAAACGCGTTCCCAGCATGCGTATGTTCCCAACCTGTTCTACAGTGCGAGTTCAGCCGGACATTGATCTCCTCAATGACGTCACCCCGCCAGATGGAATCCAGGATCCTCGGGCGGCTCCGCCAGATCCTCGTCGATCGATGACACCTCCGCCATGCGCGGACCGCGGCGGCACAGACGCGACAGTTCCTCCACCGCCGCGACATCACCGGCGATCAGCGCCTCCACCGCTCCATCCGGCCGGTTGCGCACCCACCCGGAAATCCCCAGCTCGGTCGCCTTGTGCACCATCCAGGCTCGGTAACCGACCCCCTGCACCCGACCTGCAATCACCAACCGCTTTGCGTTCACCGGTCCCCCCGCGTGAGGTCGATATACCGTGCCGCCAACGCGATGTCCGCCAACATACTCGTGCGCCGGTCCACCGCCTCGTAGTCATCGCCCCATTGCTCAGCCTGGAACAATTCGTCCAGAGCGCCAACGGTATAGGCGGTTTCCGCGTCCATTTCCCCTGCGGCGAGTGCCAACCCCAGCACCAAGCTGCCCAACGCCGGCACCGCGATGCCCAATGCAGCCAGCGCGTCCGTGTCCAGCGCTTCCACCGCCCGGCGGAGGGCCGCAATGCTATCGTGGTGCTGCTTCACGTAGCCGACACCGGTCGCCACGCGCAACGGTGCATCGTAGGTCAAGGCCACCCAATCCAGCCAGGGCTGCCACTGCTGATGTTGCCGCTGCACGAGTTTCCGCGGCGTCTCGGCGCGGTAGCACAACAGGTCGGTCTCGCCGTAGCGCGCGATAGCATCGACGGTGGGGGCCGGATCGGGCGCAATGCGCTCCAAGGCGGTGCCGGCGAGGCGGGTGAGCGGAGTGTCCTTGAACGACATTTCGCCGCCTTTGCCACCGCCGGCTGCTTGCCATTCCACGGCGATCGCGTGTGCCAAACGGGCCGGCCTGGCGACCAGCGCGGCGCCGCTCGGCAGGCGCATGGGTTTGCCATCCAGTAGAATTCTATGGCCCTGGTCAGTCCACTCGACCGAAACGACATCCCAGAAACGCTTCACCAGCGACCTTTCAATGAAACAAATTCTTCAGCAACTGAGCGGGGTTCGGTAACGCCGGCTTGGCTCCGGGCTTCGTCTCCGGCTTACCCACCCCCTCTGGCACCGCCCGACCCCGAGCGGCGGCCAGGGCGGCGGGGCAGATGTCGGTTGTCGGACCAGCGAGCAATTTATCGGCGCCCAGCAAGCCGCCAACAATGCCCAGCGGCGTGGCATCGCCAATCACCGCGCCGGCGACCGATCCGGCATTGCGCTCCGCGGCGCCCAGTTCGTTCACCTTGACGATCGGGTCGCGGATTGGGCCTTCGACCCCAACCGGAAAGACCAAGGGGGTGCCCGCTATCCGGGCTTGCGGCGCCATCGTCAGGGACACGGTCTCCTCGCCCAGATTGATGGTGCCAGCGCCGGTCATGGTGAGCAGAGAAGAACTCAGGGCCATCGGATTTATCGTCCCGATGCCGTGCTTCGCTTGCATCTTCAGGCCAAAGCATCTCAGCTCGCTGTCGCCGCCCTTACCGACAAGATTCAATGCGTTCAGCGTGTTCATGAGCTTGCCCAGCAGGCTGCCGAGCAGACGGTTGTCGATGGTGCCTCCGGCCATCGCGAGGCCAAGCGACCCATCGAGCGAGGCGGCGATCGCGTGCGGGCTGTCGCCTTCGCCACGCAGGTCAGCGTAAACCTCCAGGTTGCCGCTGGCGACGGATGGTTCATGGAAAGCAGACAGGACGGTTTTTAGCGCCAGTCCGGGTGCGTGAAACAGCACGTGGACTGGCGGCGCGCTCTGCGTCGCATCGACCGAGGCACTTCCGGCCAGATGACCGCCCGGCAGCTGCGCGGCGAACGGATCGACGGCCAGCTTCCCGTCTTTCAGCACCGCGTGGGTGTCGATCGCCTTATAGTCGGCGCCCCCGCTGTGAAGATCGGCAATGGCCAGGGTGAGATCGGCGTCGGCGATCCGCAGCAGATCGAACGGAATCGGCCGATCGGAAAACAGGCGCTCATTCCGCTTCGATCGCGGCGGCGGTTTGGCGTCGGACGGCGGGGGCGGCGCTGGCGCGCTAGCGGCCGGCATCTGGTCGAGCTCGGCTTGCAGAGCATCCAGGTCGATGCGGTTGGACTGCAGTTTTGCAGTCAAGGAGACCTTCTTGCTCAGACCAATCTCGGCATCCCCCGATAGATCTCCATCGGCGCTCGTCACTGACATGTCATGCAGCGAGCCACCGGCGTGAAAGCCGCCTGCGGCATCTGATAGTGTGCCCCGAAACGATATCTGCTTCACCGACGGCAGAGGCCGCTTCGCCAGCGGCGAGAAAGTGGACAGATCCGGAATTTGTGCCGCCAGGACGATGTTGGCGCCCGTCAACGCCTCGGCGTTTGCGATGGTGCCCTTGGCCGTCACCGTTGCACCATAGACGTGCAACGTTGCATCGACCGGGAATGGCGCGGCATTCGAATTCGGCAACAGCGAGATCAGCGGTCCGGTGGTCGCGGCAAGGGCAATTGGCTGATCGCCAAGCTGGCCCGCGGCGTCAACTTTGACCGGCTGGTCCGCGGCGGCGGCTGCGACGTCCAGATGGCTCAGCGTCAACCCCGCCACCTGGGCGCCGAGGTCGGATGCTCCGACATGCAGGTTCAGCGCGGAAATGTCGGGCAGCGGACCGCCTTTAGCGTCGGGCGACGGCCCGCCGTTATCAGAGACCTTGGCGGCAAACGTAACATCACGCAGCGGCGGGGGAACGAAGCCTCGCAGCAGCGGGGTCAGGGACGTGACGTCGGGTACTGTGCCGCTTACCGCCAGGTTGTAGCCCTTCCCTAGCTGCGGCTGGGTAAACGATCCGTCCGCGCTGAGCTTCGCGGTGCCGACCGTCAGCATCAGCTTCACCGGCCAAGCGGTAGTCGCGGTTGGCTCCTGCAGGCGCGCCAGGCTGCCGGTATCGCCGGCTAGGTTAAAAGCGGTGCCGTTGAAGGTGGCATCCGCATCCAGTTGCAGCGGTGAGTCGGGGGACGTGGCGGTAGCTTCCAGTCTCGGCAGGCCGAGCGTAGTGACTTTGTTGGTGCGGTCGTCGCGGTAGCCTAGTGTCCCGTCCTCGACGCGGATGGATGCGACGCTGACTTCTGTTTTCGTGCCACCACCGGGTTTGACCGGGGACTGGGTGCCAGCTGGGGCAGTCGGAGACACCTCCGGTGACAGTTGCCAGTTGGTATGTCCCGCAGCGTCGGTTTCCAGCAGGATGTCGGGGTGGATCAGCACCAGTTGCTCGATCGCTAATTTACTTGACAGTAGCGGCAGCAGGCCGAGTTGCAGTTCCATGCCTTGAAGCGACGCCATCTGTGGGCGGGAAAAGCCAGGCGGGTTGGAAAAGGTGACGTCGCTGGCCTGGATCGTCGGCCACAGCGAGGGTTTCAGGCTGATCTTGCCGTTTAGCGCCAGATCGCGGCCGGTGGCGCGTTTCACCGCGGCGACGATGTCCGGCTTGTAGGCGTTCGGGTCGAAGCGCGTAATGGCGATGGCTGCGGCGCCTATCACCACGACAATGACGGCGGCGACGGCGATCAGGGCGATCCGAAGCGGCCGTCGCGATGGGCTCATTTTCGTCTCCCGGGAGGTTGCGCCGGCGGGGCGTGGAAGCCCAGCGTTTTAAAGGTCGCCTTCATATGGGGAGGCAGGTCAGCCTCGACAGTCAGGGTGCCCCCCGCCGGATGCGGCAGAACCAGCTTTCTGGCGTGTAAGTGAAGATCGCTGGACAGGCCCTCGATCAGCGCGGAAAATGCCATGTTCTGGTCGGGTTCCTCATATTTTTCGTCGCCGAGGATCGGAGCCCTGATAGCGACGCAGTGCACGCGAAGCTGATGGGTGCGGCCGGTGAGCGGCTTCAGTTCCAGCCAGGCCAGCCTCTGGGCGGCATGATCGAGCGTCTGATAGTCGGTGATAGCACGGGCGCCGTCCGGATCGTCTCGGTCGGCTGGAGCGGTGCGTTCGCCTCGGGCCCCACCGACGCGTTTCAGGGGTAGGTCGATGCGGCCCTCCACCGGAACCGGGCGGCCGGCGACCACGGCCCAGTAGGTCTTGTCGATGTCGCGGCCTCGGAACAGCGCGGCCAGCTTGCCGGCGGTGCCGGGGGTGCGAGCGAGCAGCAGGACGCCGGTGGTGTCACGGTCCAGCCGATGGACGAGGCGGGGGCGGTGTTCGGAGCCGAAGCGCAGGGCGTCCAGCATGCCATCGAGGTGGCGGGTGATGCCGGGGCCACCCTGCACCGGCAGGCCATAGGGCTTGTTGATCACCAGAATATGGTCGTCCTGATAGATTAACGCGCTCTGCAGGTCCTTGGCATCGTAGGGGTCGATCCGGCTGACAGTTTTAGGCGCGGCCGGTGCCTCCATCGGGGGGATGCGGATCGACTGCCCCGGGGTCAGGCGGGTGTTGGTCCCGGCACGTGCGCCGTCCACGCGGATCTGGCCGGTGCGGCACAATTTCTGGATCAGGCTCTGTTGCAGGCCGGGGTGGTGACGGCGGAGCCAGCGATCCAGACGGATGTCGGCCTCGTCCTCGCGTCACGGTCTGGATTTCGGTGGGCATCGGCGGGGTTTGGCGCTGGGCGGCGTGCGGGTCAAGCCGGAGGATTCGGCCGTGCCCGGATCCTGGTATCACCCCGGTTTGTGCTCGTGAGGAAACGGGACCAAGGCCCCGAACCGCACACTTAAGTATTCGGAGTAATAAATTTCTTAACAAAGTAATTGCTCACCCCGCGCCGGCCCAGGTCTCCCCGGGTCGCTCTGGTTGACAGCACGAACCGGACGGGTACCGAGGACCGAAGCGCGGTTTGCCTTTGCCGTGCTGACGACCGAGCGGAAGGCGGCATAAGTTTCCGCCCCCCACTCGCAGCGGAAGCCGTTGGTCACCTTGCGGAAGATCACGCTTGGACGCAGGTGCCGCTCGGAGACGTTGTTGGTATAAGGCACCGACCGATTGGTCACGAAGACGAACAGATGCGCCCGGTTGGCGAGCATGCGCTTGTGCAGTTTGCGGCCAGGCTCCCCCTGCGGGGCCCTCGTTAGGATCCGGTCGAGCCGGCGGTCGAGGTCATAGAGATATTGCTGCAAAGTAGTGTCCTTGAGCGTCTCGCGTCGCCGGCCGATCGCGATGGCGCGCAGCAGCAACCACCGGAACGGCGCACTGAATACGGTATCGCCGCACTCGATGGCGTATTGCGCATCGCGCAGCAGATGCGCCAGGCACACCTGCCACAGCCCACCATGGCCGCGCTGGCTGCCGAGCATGTCCGACACCCACACCTCTGGCCGGATGGCACCGAACAGTGCGGTCACCACCGCCTTGCCGCGGCTCGGCTGGATCACATGCAGCACCGCAAGAGTGCCGATGAACACCCACTCCCACCAATTCTTGCCTTTGACCCGCACCGAGGTTTCGTCGGAGCAGACCACCGGGCTGGCCAGCACGACTTGCTCGATCGCCGCCGTGGCATTCAGCAGCGGTTCTCGCGCGCGAGCCAGGATATTGCAGATGGCCCCCTCGCTGATCGCCAGCGAGAAGAGTTCGTCCATCAACAGGACCAGCCGTTCCATGCCAATGGCGTGGGCGTAATGGAGATACACCACCATCGCGGCGATCGTTTCGCCGAAGGGCGATCCCGGCTGCAGACCGGCCGGCGCCGCGGCGGTGACGCGATCGCCACAACAGGCGCAACGGCCGCCGAACAGGCGCACCTGGGTCACATCCGGGCGAACCGGGGGCAACTCGATGCGCTCATAGACCTGCTGCAGGGTTTGCGACGCGTCCGGAAACACCGCTTGGCATTTCGGGCAGGTGGTCAGCCGCCGGTCGATCGTGCGATCCGGGTTCGGATGCAGCGTCCGACCGACACCGGGGCGGCTTTGGCGCGGCGGGCGACCTGCACCAGGTGCCGGGAGGTCTGGCTTGTGTCCTTGCGAGGGCGGCCTCGATGAATTGCCGGGGGTCTTCGGCGGCCGGGTTTGGTGGCTGAGCCGCGCCTCCAGGGCCGCGATGCGTGCGTCCTGCGCGGCGATGCGCTCGTCCGCCAACACCAGCCTTGCGGTCAGCGCCGCGATCAGCGCGTCCTTCTCGGCGTGACTCCGTTGGGCGGGCGTAGGAAGCAGAAGCACCCGCCGTGTAGACTCGACTCCGGCGTAACCGTGTCAAGAACTTTCTCACGCCGATGGCCGAAGCAAGCGGAGCGCCGATCTTTAGGCCGGAAAGGATGCGGTTAACCGGGGGTGAGCAATTACTTAACAAAAGCGCCATGCTGAATACAAAAAGCGAACGTTCTTTAATCGTTCTTTAATTATTCGGTTCTATCACGGCGTAACCTTTGGAGAGGAAGCCGCCATGACAACCGAAACTCACCGGCATCATCTGCAGCAAGACACCGAAGACAATAGCCTGTTCATACAACTCGACAACGACTATACCGGCACCGACTATACTGACGGCGACTATGCACAAGCCCCGGCGACGAACTTTGCGTCAAGCGCAGCCGCCGCGCCCGTCCGGGCCGTGTCACCCCCGACGCAAACTCTCTACCTGACCGAACCCGGAACAACGAGCCCGATAAGTGTCTCCGACATCAATCAGGGGCAGCTCGGCGACTGCTTTCTGCTGTCGTCGATTGGCGAGGAAGCCCTGTTCCACCCGAGCGCGATCACCAACATGATCCATGATAACGGCAACGGCACGGAAACGGTGACACTCTATACTGGCAGCAACGGCAGGCTTCCGACCTTCAGTACGACCAGCTTCAAGGCCACCACCGTCACCATCAACAACGTTTTCTCGAGTGAGTCCGTCAACAGCGGCGCGAAACAGGACGTTGTCGGTAACCAGAAGGAGATCTGGCCGCAGGTGCTGGAGAAGGCGGTCGCAACGCTCGACGGTGGCTACAACTCCATCGCCAACGGCGGCACTCCCTTGGTTGCGATGGAGGAACTGACAGGCCAAGCGACAAGCTACCTGTCGCCCGCCAGTCTGACCCTCGCGACGCTACAGAACTATGTCGCGGCGGGCGATTTGATTGTGATGGACACGTCATCGGGCTGGGGTCTGCCATACGGCCTCGTCAACGATCACGCCTATATGTTTGACAAGCTGACCGGCACCGGTAGTTCGGCCGCGGTTCAGTTGCTCAACCCGTGGGGCTTCGATCAGCCCGCCGCGATTCCGCTGACGAAAATCTCGTCGAGCGGCATTGTCGAGATCGATATTGGGCATACGAGTTGATGAGGAAGCTGGGCGCGCTCGCTGGCCCAGCGCTCGCTACTTCTTTGCTCGCAACTCCGCCCAATATTCCAGACGCCGGGAGATTTCGCGTTCGAAGCCGCGGTCACGAGGCTGATAGAACTCGATCCGCTCCATGCCCTCCGGAAAGTAGTTCTGGCCGGAAAAAGCGTCCTCGGCGGAATGGTCGTATTCGTAGCCGGCGCCGTAGCCAAGCTGCTTCATCAGCTTCGTCGGCGCGTTGAGGATGTGCGCCGGCGGCATCAGACTGCCGGTATTCTTTGCCGCCGCTTTAGCCTGGCCGAACGCCGTATACACCGCGTTCGATTTCGGCGCCGTGCCCAAGTAAACCACGACCTGGGCAATCGCCAGTTCCCCCTCCGGCGAGCCGAGGCGTTCATAAGTCTCCCATCCGGCCAGCGCCTGAGGCAGGGCGTTGGGGTCGGCCATGCCGATGTCCTCGGCGGCGAAGCGGACCAGGCGGCGGGCGATGTAGCGCGGGTCTTCGCCGCCGTTCAGCATGCGCGCGAACCAATACAAAGCAGCGTCAGGGTCCGACCCGCGCAGCGACTTATGCAGTGCGGAGATCAGGTTATAGTGTTCTTCGCGGTCCTTGTCGTAGAGGGCGGCGCGCCGGGACAACAGGTCCGACAGCGCGGTGGTATCCATCGGCGCCGTGTCGGCCGGCAGGGCGGCGATCTGCTCGGCCATGTTCAGCAGATAGCGCCCGTCGCCGTCGGCCATTGCGCGAAGGGTGCCGCGCGCCTCGTCGGTGATCGGCAATTCTCGACCGATTTCCGCCTCCGCCCGAGCCAGCAGGCGTTCCAGCGCGGGGTCGTCCAGGCGGCGGAGGACCAACACCTGGCAGCGCGACAGCAGCGCGCCGTTCAGGGCGAAAGACGGGTTTTCGGTGGTGGCACCGATCAAGGTGACGGTGCCGTTCTCTACCACCGGCAGAAAGCCATCCTGCTGCGCCCGGTTGAAGCGGTGGATCTCATCCACGAACAGCAGCGTACCTTGCCCGGCGCGGCGGCGCTTCGTCGCATCGTCGAACGCCCGTTTGAGGTCGGCAACGCCTGAAAACACCGCGGACAACTGCACGAACGCCAGTTTGGCGCGCGCCGCTAGCAGCCGGGCGATCGTGGTCTTGCCAACGCCAGGCGGTCCCCACAGGATCAGCGACGCCAGCGAACCACGCTCCAGCATGCGGATCAGCGAGCCCTCGGGGCCCAGCAGATGGTCTTGGCCGACGATCTCGGACAGCGTGCCGGGGCGCAGCCGATCCGCCAGCGGACGGTTGGTGTCGGGTTCGCGCGGCGCCGCCGGCTCCGGGGCGCCGAACAGGTCATCGGGTTCTGCCACGGACAGAGTATAGCGAGCAGGCGGCAGGGAAGCGAATGGGTGAACGGCGGCGATAACCGGCGCGAGCGGCTTGGCGACGAACCAGGAATGCTCGACAAGCGCACTGGAAAACACGAACCATGCGGCGCAGCAAAGGGGGAGCAGAATGCGGGTTTTTGGCAGCGTCCGCGCATGACGCGGGCGCGGCGAATCGCTATCGCCATCGCGGCGATCGTGGTTCTTTTCGTGGCGTATGAGATCGTGACGTCGTTCGTCGCTTTCACCGACGACGCTTACGTGCGTTCGGACCTGGTCGCGGTTGCGCCGCAGGTGAGCGGGCGGATCATCACGGTCAACGTGTCGGACAACCAGACCGTGGCGGAGAAAGATCTGCTGGCAACGATTGATCCGGTGCCGTTCGAGCTCGTCGTTGCCCAGCGCCGCGCAGAAGTGGATGAGGCGAAGGCGCAGGTTGCGGCGGACCAGGAGACGATTACCTCGGCGCAGGCAACGCTAGGTGCCGCGGTTGCGGCGGCGACATATGCCCATCAGACGCATACCAGGGTGGCCGTGTTGGCGAAGGCGGCGGATGCCCCTCGTGCCGAGCTGCAAAAGACGGTGGACGAGCTGCAGCGGGCCGATGCGGATGTGGATTCGGCCAAGGCCGAGGTCGGGCGGGCCGAGGCGAACGAAGCGATGCACCGGGCGGCGCAGGACCGGGCCGCGGCCGCGTTGGGCACCGCCGAGTGGCAACTGGGACGCACCAAAATGCTCTCGCCGGTGGACGGGACGATCAACAATCTGACCGTGCGGCCGGGCGATACAGCGCAGACCGATGTGGCGCTGATCGGTATTGTCGATGCGCACGCCTGGCGAATCATGGCCAACTTCAAGCAGAGCTTTGTGGACCAATTCAGCGATGAGAGCATGGCCTGGGTGTGGCTCGACAGCAACCCGTGGCGACTGCACCGCGCACGTGTCGCCGGGGTCGCACGCGGGATCAGCCGCGATCCGAATCCCGGTCGCTTATTGCCCTATGTTGCGCCAACGACGGACTGGATCCGGCTGCAGCGGCGGATTCCCGTGACGTTGACACTGGTCGATCCGCCGCCGGACCTGAAGCTCTATATGGGCTCGGATGCCAGGGTGCTGATTCTCCCATGAACGGCGCCCTACTGTGAGCGGCCCCCGATTATGAGCGGCGTCATACCGGCGCTGCGTGTGGTCGCGGACGCAGCGGTCGGCTTGCGTCACGAGTTGGCTGAGATGCGGCTGGGTGGCGAGCGCGGTGGGCGCTGTGCGACGGCCGCGCTCTCCGTGGCACTGGCGACCACGGTAGCCTTGGCTGTGCATGTTGAGGAAACCTGGTGGGCGGCGATCAGCGGCTTCATGTGCTCGCAGGCCACCGCGCCGGCGTCGCTCCAGAAGGGCGTTCTGCGCATCGTGGGCACGCTGGGCGGTGCCGGCATGGCGTTGCTGCTGAGCCCGTGGCTGAAGCAAGATGCGATCGGACTGAGCCTGGCGCTGTTTGCGGTCAGCATTACAGGCGTTGTGGGCCTGCTGGTCAGCGAACATGGATACGCTTGGCTCTTGGGCGCGATCACCGCTGACATGGTGCTAATGGCGCTGCTGAGCGATCCGGGCTCCGCCATAGACGTGGCTGCCAGCCGCTCAGGCGAGGTGATCGTAGGCACGTTATCAGCGATGCTGGTGGCGTTGCTGGTGGGATCGGGTGCGGCTGCGACACCGGCTGCCCCTGCGCCAGGCTGGTCCGATCTGCTGGGCGCGCAATGGCCGGCGACGCGGCACGCGGTGCGGGCGGGGCTGGCGGTGATGCTGATCCCCGTGGTGTGGCGCTTGCTGGACCTGCCCAGCCTGTCGCAGATGGCGATTACCGTGACGGCGATCATGGGGGTGCCCTCGGTGTCCAACGACCCGGCGGCGGATCAGCAGCTTCTGGTCGAACGCGCAATGCAGCGGCTGTTTGGGTGCCTGTTCGGCGGTATGGCGGGGCTCCTTTGCCTGGCGGTTTCGGTCGAAAGTTTCCTGCCCTGGATGCTGATGCTAACGATGGGGGTCTGGGTGTGCGCGCATGTGCAAGCCAGCCAGCGCGGCATCGGCTATGTGGGAACGCAAGCAGCGATAGTATTCATCTCCACTCTAGTGCAAAGCAACGGACCACCCACGAGCATCCTGCCTGGCATCGAGCGATTCGCCGGGATCATGGGCGGGCTGCTGATCCTGCTGGGGGTGCTGCTGCTGACGGCGCCCGCTCACCGGTCCTCCCGCGGTAGCGACGCGTCGATTGTCGACGCACGGCGCCAATAATCGAGATGGCTGATGGCGGCTGAGACGCCAGGTTTTGGCTCTTCCAGTCATTGTCAGAACTGCACTATATCGCAGGCCTTGCCGGCCCGTGCTGGGCTGAGGGGTTGCCGCGAAATAGTCGAATCGTTGCTGAGGACGCATCTGCTGCACGACGTCATGGTCGGCACAGGCCCCGACCATCCATCGCTCGCGGTGCTGAACTCATGAAATCCGTGGATGATAGGCATTCGCCTTCCATGACAGTTTGGGGCGAAGGTGTCTCGCATGCAGCACTTGTTTTGCAGCAGGACCTGCGGTGGGGTTCGCGACCGGTTTGGATCCCGGACAACGCTGATGGAATGCGCGTCCCCGGAGCGGTCTGGAATGGTGAGATGTGAGATCATGTCCGACAGTCGAAACCACGCCCTCGACAAGGGTCTAAAGAAAAACGCCCTGTCCTATCTATCGAATATAACTATCGCGCTTGCCTCGACTTCGCCGGCCTACAGCATCGCGGCGACACTCGGCCCGATCGTCGGTCTGGCGGCTTTCGGCACACCGAGCATCATGATCGTGGCGTTCATTCCGATGCTGTTCATCGCAGTGGCCTGCTACCACATGAACCGAGCCGATCCCGATTGCGGAACGACGTTTTCGTGGGTCACCCGATCCATGGGACCCCGCGCGGGCTGGATGGGCGGCTGGAGCATCATCGTGACGAATATCCTGGTGATGCCCAGCCTGGCCGACATTTCCGGCAAATACACGTTCCGGCTGTTGGGCGTTACCGACCCGCCCGCGCTTGATATCGGGGTTGCCGGCGTTGCCTGGATCGTCATCCTGACGGCTATTTGCTACCTCGGCATCGCGCTGTCCGCGCGCACGCAGCAAATCCTGCTGGGCGCCGAACTGGTGATACTGGTGACCTTTGCTGCCGTCGCGCTGGCGCAAGTTTACGCGGAACCGCCGCCCGTGGGGTCCACACCTGTCTCATTAACCTGGTTCGATCCGTTTCACATCGGCGATTTAAGCAAATTTACCGAGGCCATGGTGCTCGCTGTCTTCATTTACTGGGGCTGGGACAGTTGTATCTCGGTCAACGAGGAGACGGAGCAACCGCGATCAATTCCGGGCCACGCGGCGGTGGTTTCGACAATCATATTGGTCGCCCTTTATGGGCTTGTCGCGGCTGCGGCGGTCGCAGTCGCCGGGCCCGAGCAGCTGACAAAAAACGCCGATGACGTCCTCGCCCCGCTCGGGGAGAGCGTCCTCGGCCCGTCGCTCGGCAAGGTCCTTGTCCTGGCTGTGTTGACCTCTGCACTCGCATCAACCCAGACATCGATCCTTCCGGCCGCCCGCATGGTCCTGTCGATGGCACACGCGGGCGCTATCCCCCGACAGTTTGGCGAAATCCATCCACGCCATCTCACCCCCGGCTTCGCGACGGTGACGATGGGCGTCGTCTCGATTGTTTGGTACGTTGGATTGACTGTGCTTTCCGCCGATGTGCTGACTGATTCGATTACCGCACTCGGGCTTGTCATCGCCTTTTACTATGGGCTGACCGGATTCGCCTGCGTGATTTTTTATCGCCGGGAGATATTCAGGAGCGTCGGCAACTTCGTCTCAATGGGTGTGCTGCCGGCCGCGGGTGGGACGATCATGTTTGTGCTGCTGATCAAGGTGTGTTTTGCCCCAGGGGAGGCGACTACCAGCCGGCTCTCCATCTTTGGTGTCGGCGGACCTGTGCTCATCGCCGTCGCTGCCGTGTTGACGGGCTTCCTGCTGATGCTCCTCGCACAGCACGGCATGCCGGAGTTTTTCGGCCGCAAGCCGGAGGTGTTCGCGGGCGACCGGAGCATGGTTGCCGATTCGTCGGGTGATACCAGCTCGTGCTAATCCGACTTTCCGGCGGCGATCACGTTTATCCTTGCTGTCGCGCTATCCGGTCCTTGCTCAAAGCATTAGGTCAGGTCAGTAATAGGCTTAAGTCAACTGCCACGTAGTGCAGGCACTATCTTGGCGAGACACCTGCGGACGAAAAGAAGGTTGACACCTCAACCTCGCATAGTAATTCGGGTGAATGTGCTTTGCCCTGACCAGACACCCTGACCTGGAGCATAGGTTTGTTTCCGAACGATGTATCCAGCCTATCGGGGTGCATTCCCGTCGTCCGAGCCGCCTGATATGACTTTGGCGCCCCGCTTCGGGCAACCGAGGAATCCAGAGCCTCGTCAAGTCGTCAACTTCCCGCGATGAGCGAAGTCGAAGGTGGCAGACCGTCGCACCAGGGTTTCTAATCCTGGCGCAGGTAAGACAAGCTGGCGGCTACATAAGGCCTGCAACACTGGGAAACGGCTGTGAACAATATAAGGACCGTAGCGCATACGGTGGCTGGCGGGCTGCTCGCGGCTGGGGGCACATGCGCCTTAAGAGCCTGGCCCCAGGTTTCGCGTCCGGCCCTGTTATGCGGGCGCAGACTGCGTCCGGCGCCGTCGCCGAACGGGGACTTCCCCGGGAACTATCCCCTCCACCACCCGTCGGCGAACCAGTTTCGGTGTTCGCTGACATTCGTGACACGCCGCTGGTCAGGAGGGTGGCGCGAATTACGACGCGGGGAACCTCTGGTTCGTTGCCGTCGGCTCCCGCCGGATCTCCTACCAACTAGACAAACAGCACATCTCCGTGAGAAGGGGCGGATAAGTGGTACCGTCGATCGCTTCACGGCGACAGCCCGGTTGGTTCAGGTGAAGTCGTTGCCGACGTAACCTCCAACGCCAAGGCGTAACGATTTAGTATAACAATCATCGAGCAAGGGGAGAAATACATGCGAAAAATTCTGTTGGCTGCAGCGTTCGCGGCGCTAGTGCCGTTTAGCGGGTATGCCCAAACTGACGCTGATCTGGTCCAGGGCGCGCGGAAGGACACTTCGGATGTCCTGAATTACGGCATGGGCTACGACTTGAAGCGGTTCAGTCCGCTTAATCAAATCAATCGTGACACCATCAAGCGATTGGTCCCGGTATGGAACTACAGCTACGACGACAACAAAAGCGAAGAGTTGCAGCCCCTTATATACAAAGGCGTGCTCTACGTTACGACCAATTCGGCGACCATGGCGCTCGACGCGAAGACCGGACAGCAGATCTGGAAGTCGAAGATCGAATATCCGCCCGAGACTCCCCGGATCGTCTGCTGCGGCATCATCAACCGCGGTCTGGCGCTCTACGACGGCAAGATCTTCCGCACCACGCTCGACGCAAACGTCATCGCGCTCGACCAGAAAACCGGGAAAGAACTCTGGCGGTCAAACGTTATTGACTGGAAAGACGGCTACTCCCTGACGGTGGCCCCGCTCGTCGCGGACGGCGTGGTCATTACCGGTATTTCGGGCGCGGAATACGGTATTCGCGGCTTCATCGACGGCTGGGACCCGGGCACCGGCAAACATCTATGGCGCACCTACACGATTGCCGGTCCGGGCGATCCCGAAGCCAAGAGCTGGCCGGGCGATACCTGGCAGCATGGCGGCGGATCGACTTGGATCACAGGGTCATTCGATCCTGAACTGCACACTGTCTTCTGGGGTACGGGCAACGCCGGATCCTGGAATCCAACCCAACATCCTGGCGACAACCTCTACAGTTGCTCGGTTTTGGCCCTTGATCCCAAAACCGGGAAAATGAAGTGGCATTTCCAGTTCTCGCCGAATGATCCGTACGACTATGACAGCGTCGCTGAGATGGTGCTGGCCGATCTGAACGTCGGCGGCAAACCGACCAAGGCGCTGATGGACGTCAATCGCAACGGCTTCATGTACGTGCTCGATCGCACTGATGGCAAGCTGATCGCCGCCAACCAATACATCACCAAGCAAACGTGGGCAAAGGGCATTGATGAGAGTGGACGGCCGATCCCCACCGAGATTACCGACCAGGTTCGACAAGGCAAAGAAGTCGATGTGTGGCCAGGTGCCATGGGCGGCAAAAACTGGAGCCCGGTCTCGTTCGATCCAGAAACCGGCCTGATTTATGCCAACACGTTAAACTTTGGCATGCACTACAAACCAGTTGACGCGCAATTCCGCGCCGGCCTCACCTATTGGGGTGCGGATATCAGTTGGATTTGGCCGGACGGAGCGCGGGGCGGCCTCAAAGCGATCGATCCCCTGACCGGCAAAGCCAAATGGGAAGCGAAGACCGACATCCCCCGCTTCTCCGGCGTGCTATCGACGGCAGGCGGGGTGGTATTTGCCGGGAAGCTAACTGGCGAATTTGAAGCGTTCGACGCCGACAACGGCAACAAGCTGTGGCAGTTCAAGACCGGGTCAGGCATCGAAGGACAGCCTGTTACTTGGGAGCAGGACGGCGTGCAGTATATTGCCGTCTCTAGCGGCATCGGCGGCGTCTATGACCTGTTCTCTGGTGACGAACGCCTGTCAGCCGTTCCAGCCGGCGGCTCACTCTGGGTCTTCGCGTTGTCGCCACAGTAACCCCGGGAAGGCGCCTCGAGAGTGGGGCGCCTTCCTGCTTCCCCATTCGGAGAATTGAATGAGGTTTGCTGCCTACTCCCTGGTGGGGGCTTTGCTCTGCGCCTTGCCAGCACGCGCGGATAGTGCGCCGGAGCCTCCGCCGTCGCCGGAGGAGTTCGCCAAGGGTTCTCAACTATTCGCAAGCATATGTTCGCACTGTCACGGGCCGCAGATGGTCAATCCCGGCACCATCTCCTTTGACCTGCGCAAGTTTCCCCACGACGATCGGACGCGTTTCTTCAACTCTGTGCGGAACGGCAAAAACGCAATGCCGCCCTGGAAGGACATTCTTCACCCTGATGAGATCGAAGCCGTCTGGGCTTACGTTCGCACCGGTGGCGTTGCGCCATGACGAGAACTTCGGCGGCTGTGCTTGCGTGCCTCACCGCCCTGGCTGGACCCGCATGGTCGCTAAACACTGCAACCGCTGCGACCCAGGACGAGTCCCCGCTGAGGGTATGCCTGCAATCAAACGATCCGCCTTTGTCGAGCCGTGGCGGGGATGTCCCGAGCGGGTTCGTTCTTACCTTGTCGCAAACGATAGTCGAACATCTCGGTCGCCAGCTGCAAGTTCAGTGGTTCGTCAGCCGAGACGACCCCGATGCAAATCTGATAAAGGATGCTGACGCCCTTCTGTCCGACGACCGATGCCAGCTTCTCGCGGAATATCCCTTGTTGGATGAAACGCTTGAGACGCCCCGTGCCCCGACGGCTAAACTGCCACCGTTCGATGGCGCAACACCGGACGATCGTCGCCGGTGGGTCAAAATGAACGCCCTGGCAGTGACGAAGCCCTACCGGCTGGATGCGCTGACGGTCGTATTGTCGGCGCGGGAGGCGAACCGCACTGTCCGGCGCCTCGCCGACCTCGACGGCCTGAAAATCGCGGTCCAGATCGCGACATTGCCTGACGCCATCGCAATGAAGTATGGCAATGGCCAGCTGATTGAGCACGTCAAGCACATGCGGGAGGCACGGGACGTGTTCCAGGCGCTCCAAGCGAATAGCGTCGATGCAGCGTTCATCGACGTTAGGACGTTTGACGCGTGGCGGGGCGCGCACGGCTCCGGCGGCCTCGCGCTTTCGGGCTACATTCACTCACTGGCGTTTAATATGGGTTTCGTCGCGCTGGCTTCGAATATGGCTCTGATCAAACAGGTCGATGTAGTCCTCGCCGATCTCCAGGCGCACGATGCTATCGCGCCGATGGCGGCCAACGCGGGAATGACGTTCATGCCGCCGCGAACGCCTGCTGTGCGTCCGAATGTTCCGCCGGCGGCGCTGGAGGGCGACTGACCGACGGCTCGTAGAAGGGCTGGGCACGATTTGCTCAGCCCCATACCACGGGCAATTCGGTCAGCCCGCGCAAGGTAAAGCTTGTCCGCCATTTCGGCCGAACCGGTTGGACCAACCGCAGCGACGGTAACCGGCGAATTAGTGTATCGAACACGACAGCCGCTTCGATGCGAGCAAGCTGAGCGCCGAGGCAGAAGTGGATGCCGCCGCCAAAGGATAGCGGCTTCAGATCCTTGCGGGTGATGTCCAGCCGGTCGGGATCCTCGAACATCGCGGGATCACGGTTGGCGGCGCCGACTAGCGAGACCACGATGTCATTTTCCACCAAGGCAACGCCGCTGAATTCCAGCGATTCGCTGACGGTTCGGCCGACGGCCTGAACCGGCGATTCGTAGCGCAAGATTTCCTCGATCGCGTTCGGAATAAGGGCCGGATGGTCCCTCAGCATCGCCCATTGGTCCGGGTGGTCCAGCAAGGCCAGGATGCCGTTGCCGATCAGGTTCACGGTGGTCTCGTGACCCGCGGCAAACAGCAGGTTGACGTTGGCCCGCAACTCAGCGGTGCTCAGACGATCCCCGGCCTCCTCCGCCTGAACCAGTTGCGTGATCAGATCGTCCCGCGGCTCCTTTCGTCGCTGCTCGAACAGCGCCTCGAAATACGCCGCCGACCTTTGCGTACCCGCATTCGCGGCATCCAGTTCGGCGCGCGTTGGCGGCGTGGGATTGAGCAAGGCGCCGCCGGAACCGGACTGAGCGACGAAATGCGCCCGATCCGCCTGCGGGATACCCATCAGTTCGCAAATGACCAGCATCGGCAAGGGAAATGCGAGATCACGAATGGCATCCATCCGGCCGTTGGGCATGACGTTGTCGAGCAACCGGTCGGTCAAATCCTGGATCTGATCGCGCAAAGCCTCGATCCGCCGGGCGGTGAATGCCTTGGTCACGAGGCCGCGCAAACGCGTGTGGTCGGGCGGATCGCGCATCAGCATCATGTGGGACAACTCTACCACCGCCGGTTCATCCATGGCGGTTGGTCCGAAGCGTCGCATCAAGGCATCGGGATCGTCATAGTCCCGGCCGAACCGCTTGTCTTTCAGCATCAGAGCGGTGTCCTCGTAACCGGTTACGAACCACCGGTTCATCGGTGCTTTCCAGATCGGCGCGAGCTCTCGCATTCGGCTGAAGATCGGATAAGGATTGGCGAGGAAGGCCGGGTTCCGCACGTCGAACGGCAGTTGATCTGGGTCGGACATCGGGCGGCCTCCGGTATTTCCTGGGATGGTAATATGGCAGGTTGGGCTCCTACGGACCACTCAGTCCGGCCGCATCCACCTTCCGCAGCCGGAATCAATTGGTAAGCCGCCAAACTTTTATACCGACTTGTCCCTGGCCTATCCCGTTCAACCCCGATTCTGGGTCGGTGTTTGAAATCCTAGAAGCCGGCGCAGTTTCAAGTGGAGGACATTCCTGAATTCGAGCGTTCTCACCTACCGTCTACAGGCAGGTCCCTGAACCGAGATTGCTCGATTTGAAACCAAAACGCCGCGACTGACGTTCTCGGAAGCAGCGATACTTTTCTGACACATCGCAGTCGACCATGCTGCCCTTCCGCACCTACTTACCAACTTGCACCACACATCAGCCTTCTTCACCGGTCCCGGACTACCCGCTCTCCGAGCGCCAGATCATGGCAAACCAGGCCTGCACTCCTGCGTCATGCGCATCAACTCCCGGCGCACATCGCCAGTGGCCGCCACCGGTTCGGACCAGGCGAAGCGGACCACCCTCTCGCCCGACGCCAAATCAAAGCCGTCCACATCCGCGGTAACCATCCTCCAATCCCCGAGCGACCCGGCGATCGCAGCCAAAGCGTCGGCGTGGTCGCGGTTGCAGTGCAACAGAATCCCTTCTTCCGCCGTCAAAATTGCCGCTGCCGCGCCGGCGTCGGGAGCCAAATCGATCGCTTTCAGCCGCGCCGCCTTGCCAAACCCGGCCACCAGCAGACCGCCCGCCGGCTTGATCCGCCACGTCGCGAAATCGCCGAAATCGGCATACAAGGAAGCATAGGGATGCACCGCCAGATACCGCGCCTTCAGCGCCGGATCGTCGACCACCTCAGCCACACCCGTCACCGTCACACGAGGTGTTGTCTGGGGATTTGCGGTCTCTGCGATCCCGGTTACCATCACCGAACACCGGGGATCGGCAGCAAGATGCCGTGTGTGCTCCGACAGCCGCGAGAGCAGCAGCAGCAGGGATCCGTCTGGCATACACGCCGGTGTTACCAGCGAAGCGAACGGCTGGCCCTGCGCGCTCGTCGCCAGGCAACCCTCGCGGGCCGCCCGCAGCAATCGCCTCGCCTGCCAACGCGGACTTTCCGCAACCGACTGAGATGCCATATTTCGTTCACTCCACGTCCGCAATCCGCCCATAATCATCCGACATGTGGTGCTAGGTTGGCGAACGGACTCGCAAGGAACACATAATGAAGCAGACCATCGCCCTGGTTGACGACGACCGCAATATCCTGACCAGCGTTTCTATGACCCTCGAGCAGGAAGGTTTCACGGTCCGTACCTACACCGACGGCGAAAGCGCCCTTCAGGGACTAGCCACTCGTCCGGTGGACCTGGCGGTGCTCGACATCAAGATGCCTCGCATGGACGGGATGGAGCTGCTGCAGCGCCTGCGCCAGCGCAGTTCCATGCCGGTTATCTTCCTCACCTCAAAGGATGAGGAGGTCGACGAACTGATGGGCCTTCGTCTCGGCGCGGACGACTACATCACCAAGCCGTTCAGCCAGCGCCTGTTGCTGGAGCAAATCCGCGCGCTGTTGCGCCGGAACGAAGCCGGCAAGGCCGAAGGGTCCGGTACTGCTCCCGGAGGCGTCATGACGCGCGGCGACCTGGTGCTCGACGAGACCAAACATCAGTGCACATGGAAAGGTCAGGATATCCAGCTCACCGTCACTGAATTTCTTCTGGTCAAGGCGCTGGCCGCCCGCCCCGGCATGGTCAAGAGCCGTGACCAGCTCATCGACGCCGCCTATGGGGAAAACATTTACGTCGATGACCGCACCATCGACAGCCACATCAAACGAATACGCAAGAAATTCCGTATTGGCACGGAAGAATTTACCCATATCGAGACACTTTACGGAATCGGCTATCGTTATAAGGAGCAGTGATTGCCCGACGGCACCATGTTCTCCGGGCTGACGCGGTCAATCGCGCCGATGGTGCGCTTTCGCCAGCGCTGGGTGTCGCCGTTGCTGCGCCGCATTCTGTCAGTCAACGCATTGCCGTTAGCGCTGCTGGTGGTGGCGCTGTTGTATCTCGATCAATACCAAAACGGTCTGCTGGAGGCTCAGGTCAGTGCGCTGCGGGAACAGGCGCGGGTTTTCGCCGGTGCGCTTGGCGAAAGCGCTGTCCGTACCACCGACCCGGACAATCCGAAACTGGTATCTGAGGTCGCTGTGTCCCTGCTTCGTCGCCTGACGGAGCCCACCCCGGACGCGCAGGCACGCCTTTATGCGCCGGACGGCACACTTTTGGCCGATTCCCGCGAGCGGGAAGGTCCGAACGGGGTGATGACCTCCGAACCGCTTCCGCCGCCGCCGGACCACGGGCCGGTGCTTGCGATGATAAGCTGGATTTATGACAGAGTGCTTGGCCTTTTACCGCATGCCGCTCCGACCACGCTCGTCGATATCACTCCCTCCGCCGGAGGACCCGACTGGCAACCGGACGTGAAGGAGGAGCTTCGTCTCAACAGCGCCGGCAACAGCAACGAAACCGCGCCCTATATCCGTCGCACTCGCGACAACCGTCTGTTGGTCACTGTGGCTGTCCCGGTCGAACGAGACAAACACACTGTCGGCATCATCTCCCTGACCCGCGAGGCTCGAGAGGTGGACGAAAGTCTGTTTACCGTGCGGATGTCGATCCTGGCGTTGTTCGGTCTGGCTTTGGCGCTGACGGTGCTGCTGTCTTGGTACCTGTCGCTTACGATCGCGCGTCCCATCCTGCGCCTGGCCGAGGCGGCGGCCGATATGCGCGAAGGCCGTGGCCGGTCCGGCAGCGTGCCGCCTTCCCTGCTGCGGCGGCGCGATGAGGTCGGTGTGTTGGCGTCCGCCCTGTCTGACTCTTCCGCCGCACTATGGGCACGGATGGACGCGACAGAACGATTTGCCGCCGATGTGGCACATGAAATTAAGAACCCGCTGTCGTCGATCCGCAGCGCGATCGAAACCTTGCGCCGCATCCAGGAACCTAGCCGGCAGCGTCAATTGTTGACGATCATCGCCCAGGACGTGGTGCGATTGGACCGGCTGATCAGCGATGTCTCCGACGCCTCTCGGCTGGACGCGGAACTGTCCCGCGTGACTGCGCAACCGGTCGAACTGGTGCCGATCCTGCGCATATTGCAGGAGTTGGATGAGGCTACGCGCGATGAGGACACTGATCCGAAACTGGAATTCGTAGCCCCGCCGAATGGGCTCAAGGTCTGGGCCGTGGAGGACCGGCTGGTGCAAGTGCTGCGCAATCTGATCGGCAACGCGCGCTCGTTCAGTCCTCCTCGCGGCCGCATCGTTGTACGCGTGAGGGAAGTTGGCGCTGTCGCGGAACTATGCGTGGAGGATGACGGTCCCGGGATCCCCGATGCAAGCCTGGAACACATCTTCGACCGATTCTACTCGGAGCGGCCAAGCGGCGAAAGTTTTGGTCAGCACTCCGGTCTGGGCCTCTCGATCAGCCGACAGATCGTGGAGGCCCTACAGGGACAACTCTCCGCAGAAAACCGTCGGGATGGCACTGGGCGTGTGCTAGGCGCTCGATTTATCGTGCGGCTGCCCGTCGCCTGATTAATGCGATTGCTCATGGCCCTAGGGTTTTCAGATCTTGATGGCGGTTCGCGGGCGGTCTAGGCTCGCCCCCGGCCCGAGCCTCGGTTAACTTATCGTGCACTGCGAACAAATGGGCCGGAAATATGCTTTAACTATCCGTCACCCCGCAACCAGCACACTGCAACATGGGAGGCACCCATGCCGTTTGATGGACTTGGATATGTAAGCACTACCACGACCACGATCTCGAAGCCTTCGATCTGGACGCGCCTATCACACCTGATGTTCGGCGCCCCGCCCGTTTCGAAGTCGATTCCGTTGCATGCGTTTCAACCATTGCCAGCCGGTCAGCCGGACGCTGTGACGCTTCAGGTTCTCACCGTTGGCCGAGCGCTGATCGAGGACCGGAAGGACTGGGTTCAGCGGCGGTACGAAACGCGTGATGGGCGGCGTTGCGCTGTTGGCGCCCTGCGCGGAGCCGCACGGCTAATGAACCTGCACGGTCCCCAAACTGGGGCGAACACGATCCTGCTCTCGGTCGCGATGAGCCGCGGCTTTAACGACATCGAGAGCATGAACGATAATTCGAGTCACCGTCAGGTTATCTCAGCATTCGACGAGGCAATCGGGCGCGCACGTCAATATATGCAGTAAACGCAAGGCCCTTAACGTCATGGCCCGGATAGCTCGGGTCATGCCGCAACGGGCTTATCGGCGCGCCTTGTCATTGCGAGGAGCGTTCGCGGCAGATTTGGGCCACTGAGCAGCGGATGGGATTGACAGGTCGCTCACGCCCTCGCAATGACAAGCGGGCCCGTGTAACAACGAAGCCCGGTTTCGCCGAATCAGTTGGTCTTATCGTTATCCGTGACCGGACGCCACGAGCGCCCTGCCCGTTTCAGCAACGCGTCGGCCTCAGCCGGTCCATCGCTGCCGGAGGCGTAGTTTGGGAAAGCTTCGGGCCTCTCGGTTGACCATTTATCCAGCACTTTCCCGACGACACGCCAAGTTTCTTCGACCATGTCGGCCCGGTTGAAAAGTGTCTGGTCACCTGTCATGACATCGTAGATCAACGTCTCGTAACCGATATTCGGTTCCTTTGGAAACCAGTCGGCGTATTTGAACGTCATTCGCACCGCCGCGAGATCGACGACCGGGCCCGGTCGCTTCACCTCGAACTGCAAGGCTATCCCCTCGTCCGGCTGAATTTGCAGCAATAGCCAATTGGGCGGCGGAGCGGCGACGTTGGTATCCTCGAACGGCGCGAACGGCGCCGGCCTAAAGCGAATGGCGATTTCCGACACACGGCGAGACAGGTGCTTCCCGGTGCGCAAATAGAAGGGAACACCGGCCCAGCGCCAGTTGTCGATCGCCAGTTGCATCGCGACGTAGGTCTCGGTTCCTGAGTCGGGGGCAACGTCCTTTTCCTGCCGATAGCCGATCACGCCATGTGGACCGGGGCCATACTGGCCGCGGACAGCATTTTCGGGCTCCACTGTGTGCATGGCCGAAAACACGTCGGTTTTACGGCTGCGCACGGCATGCGCGTCGAAGCCGGCGGGCGGCTCCATTGCAACCATGGCTAGCAACTGAAACACATGGTTCGGAACCATATCCCGCAGGGCCCCAGTTTTTTCATAAAATCGGCCTCGGGATTCAACACCGACCGTTTCGGCAACGGTAATCTGGACGTGGTCGATGCGGTCTCGATTCCATAGCGGTTCAAACATCCCGTTGGCGAAGCGCAGCGCCATGATATTTTGCACTGTCTCCTTCCCAAGGAAATGATCGATCCGGTAGATCTGGTGCTCCTCTGCGCAGCGCAGGATTGTAGCGTTCAACGCCCTGGCGGACTCCTCATCGTGGCCGAACGGCTTTTCGATCACCACGTGGCGCCAGCGCTCGGGTTTCTTGCCATCCTGATCCCAGTTTTCCTCGAACAACCCCGCCTTGCCGAGGTGAGTGACCACCGGACCGAAAAATCGGTCGGCTATGGCCAGATAGAACAAACAGTTGCCGTGAGTACCGGACTCCCGGTCCAGATGCTGCTTCAGCTTTCCATAAAGGCCGTCGTCGTTAAGGTCGCCTTTTATATAAGTGATGTGATCCGTCAGGCGCTTCCAGGTATCCTCATCGACCTTGTCGATCCGGCTTTCGCTCGCTGCGTGGCCGACGAAACTCTCCATCATCTTGTGCAGGCTGTCGCGCCATGCGTTGGCGTCCAGGTCGGCGAGGTCGACACCGATCAGTTCAAAGTATTCCGGTAACAACTTCGTGGTGGCGAGATTATACAACGCCGGCACCAGAAGGCGCTTCGTCAGATCGCCGGCGGCACCGAAAATGACCATGGCGCACGGGCCAGGCGCGTGAGCAGTGCGCCTCGGCGGGGCGGCCACGACCTGGCCCTGAGGACTTGCTGTGGTCGATTGGGCGTTTGGAATGTCTGACAAGATGAGGTCCGCCTGATTGGGGTTAGCTACACGTTGGGGCGAATAGGATCATACCATGACGTTTTGCGCTTCTGCCGGAAGGCGGTGGTGCCTTCGATCCCCTCCGACGAGGCGCGCTGCGTCCAGCCCTCGTGCGCCAGCATGGCGATCTGGCGCTCATCCAACAACAGGTTGTCGGCCGCGAGGAAGCTGCTTTTGGTCGTCGCGATTGCGGTCTCCCCATGGCATCCGCAGGCACCACTTCGTGGTTCAGGCCGTTTCGCTCTGCCTCGGCCGCGTCGAAGCGCTCGCCGATCAGCGCGTAACGGCGTGTATGCCGCAGGCCGATGGCGTTGACCATATGGGTGGAGATCGGCGCGGGCGCGACACCAACACGAATTTCCGTAATCCCCACCGTGATCCGCGTGGTGAAGGCGACATCAACGCAGCATACGAGGCCGACTCCGCCGCCGAAGCAGGCGTCGTGCACGAGCGCGATCGTCGGCTTAGGGAATTCGTTGAGCAACTGCATTGCTCGGGTGGTAGCGATCGAAGCGGGCGGCGTAATTCTGTGGCTGGCGGATAGTAAGCGACGTCGCCGAGCCATCTGATGTCCGCGCCAGCCTGGAAGGGCTCGCCTGCGCCACGGACTACGGGACAGCGCTCGGCCGGGTCGGCGCGAAGACAAACCGTGGATCAGCCCGTCCAGCATGGCGGAGTTGTAGGCATTCCCGATTGAGGGCGACGCCGCGGTCGTCGGTGGAAAGCAACACGGGGGCTGGGGCATAACGGTTCCAGTCTCGGTTGGTGCGGGTCGAGATTGCAGCACCGGCGGCGGGTAGCAAAAGAAGGTCTAGCGAGCGGGGGATTTGGTCAGTCATCAGGGAGTGAAAATATTATTGGCCGGAAAAATAGTAACCAAAGTACTGCTTGGTGTGTCCACAGCGGCTGCTCTGGGGCAATTCGCTCAAGCCAAAACTCGCACCACGTTAATCGGACCGCGGCGAGGATATCTTCGTTGGCGACGGAAGAGGTGATGGTAGATTCGCGCCGGGCGCGACTGAGGATTTACACTCGGAACAAACATCTCCGGCGTTTGCGCCACTTCCCGCCAGGGCCGATCTTGGTCTTTGTGCACGGCGCCACTTATCCCGCAAGCAGCTCCGTCGACCTTGAGCTCGGGGGTTCTCCTGGATGGATATCTGCTCGATCTGCCGGCTATGGCCGATCGACGCGACCGGTGGCGATGGACAGCCCCCCGATGCCGCGGAGCCGACGGAGAGAACCGCTGATTCAGCGACTATGCCGCCGCCATCGATTGGGTGTTAGCCCGTCGCGAATTATGCGGTTGGCTCGTCGCGGGGCACACGATTGCCGCGGGATTCGCGGCAGACCAGCCGGCGAAAGTCAACCGCCTCGTGCTTTACACGCCAATCTGGCTGCCGCAATCGACGACGACCCCAACCTCGGCCGAGACCGGCGCTCGGCGCGTATCGGACGATGACTCGTAACCCCGCGCTGCAACGCTGGTTCAATGGCGTATCCGATGACACCGGGGGCTTCGATCAATGGCAGCGGGCAACCCGGGCGAGCGATCCCGAGGCCGACGTTCGATCCGCCCGCACTGTGAGCGCCTAACGGCGTCATTCAAATCTGCAGGGATTTTGGCTCCAGGAAACGCCGACCTACGATCCCACAAAGATAACCGCCCGGAGGTCGATGATCCAGGTGGAATGGGACCATGATACACCGCCTGTCGGCTCGCAGGGCTTACGATGCGGAACGCCATGGAAGGAACACGTGCTGTTGGGAGAAGGGACCCACTAGCGCTATCCCCGTCCCTGACAGGGTAGTCAGCTTTACCCAAGTCGAAATCAAATGACTGTAGGCATCTCCCGACAGGAGATCTGAATTTTACGCGACCGGCACCAATGATAGCCGCAGTAATCCTACTCTGCCCGAATGGAAACCGAACGCCGACAGCCGCAGATAGGCCTCGTATTGTCGAACCTTCTCATCGCCGACGATTGCTGCAGCCTCGGTTCGGCGACGGCGCAGATTCTGATACCATAGGTCGCACGTGCGTGCGTAGTGCGCACGATCGTTGCGTAGCAATTTCAACTCGAACAGGCCGCTTGCTGCTTCCAGAAGTTCGTGCGGTTGCGGTAGTTCAGAATCCGGAAAGATATGGGTGCCGATAAAAGCGTTGTTCTCCTCGGGGCGCATAGTGCCATAAGCGATCGTCTGCAACGACATCGCGCCGCCAAGCCTGAGCCATGACCGGCATTTGGCAAAAAACTCGCGATACAGGCCAATCTTTTCCCGCGGACCGTCACCCGGGCTGGCAAAGTGCTCCAAGGCTCCGATCGAAACGATCGAGTCATATTTTTGCGTCGGCGTGTGGTCAATCCAGCTCTCTTTACGCGCGTCAATACGTGCGTCGCCGCGCGCACGGATATACTGCAATTGTGCGTCACTGAGCGTTAAGCCGGTCGCGGTCTCTATTCCTTGATGCCCCAAAGCCCGGTCCAACAAACTCCCCCAGCCACAGCCTATGTCGAGGATGTGCCGTGCTTGCGGTGCGCCGGAGGCGGCCAGATGAAAATCAAGCTTCCGTCGCTGCGCTTCATCCAGACCTTCGAGGTCATTATCGTCGTTCCATAAGGCGCACGAATAGGTCAGGCTCGGATCCAGCCACAAAGCATAGAATTCATTGCTGACGTCGTAATGATGCTGGATGGCGGTTTCGCTTCCACCACGTTTGACGGAGCCATCGACGATGTCCTGGCTGGTGAGTGGCGGCATCCGTTGTTCCTTGTCGCCCGGAGAAAGGTATTCCGCGGATCTTCCGGCTCAGATCTCCGGCGGTTCACCGGGGATTGGAACTTTACCCAACCCGATTATCAGCTCCGTCACCTCGGCAATTGCTTTTTCCGCCGCATTTCCGTCCGGTCCCTTGGCGACCAAAGCCACTCCGTTGCCGGTGGCCCGATAGAACGGGTAGCTGCCGAGGTCCAGATCGGGGTATCGCTTTTGTATCGAACCAAGGCCGTCCGCGATGATCCCCTCGGGCAGACCGAGCGCGTGCACCGCGCGCATCTCGATCTTCGCGCCGCCTTCCAATCGCGGCGCAAGCCATTCGAACATCGACTGCATGACGCGCGGCACGCCGGCCATCACATAGACATTCTCCAACTGAAATCCGGGAGCTACGCTGATGGAATTCTCTATCAGCTTCGCGCCGCGCGGCATCGTCGCCATGCGTTGACGGGCGGTGTTGAACTCGCCCGGATTGTAGCTTGCTTCCATCCGAGGCCATGCGACCGGGTGCGGCTCCCACGGCACGCCGAACGCCGCGGCGACGCATTCGCTTGTGATGTCATCGTGGGTTGGTCCGATCCCACCGGTGGTGAATACGTAATCGAATGCTCTGCGCACCTCGTTCACCGTGGCGATGATTGTCTCGGGAACGTCGGGAATGATCCGGACCTCCCGAAGCGGAATCCCCAGGTCGCCCAATCCGGTAGCCAGGAACTGGATGTTCGCGTCCCGAGTTCGGCCGGACAGCACCTCGTTGCCGATCACCAGCAGGCAGGCGGTAGGATTTTTCGCGGGCATGGTCGAGTTCCCTAGAGCGTGATCGCCTGAGGCTGACACGGTCAGAAGGCGTGAATCACGCGATCAAACGAAAGTTTAGACCGTGATCGAACGCCGAAGTGTGGGCAACCTCAAACGATCATGGTCTAAAGGAAGTCGCGTAACAGCGGAATAAGAGGCTTGTCGGCGGGCGGCATTTCATACTCGGTCAGCTTCGCCGCGCGCACCCACGCCAGGGTTTGCTTCTCCCGCGGGGTCGGCGTCCCATTCCAGCGGCGGCAGACGAACAGCGGCATCAACAGATGAAACCCCTCATAGTCGTGCGAGGCAAACGCGAAGGGTGCCAGACAAGCGGCCGCCACGTCGATACCCAGTTCCTCCCTTAATTCACGGATCAGCGCGGCCTCGGGCGTTTCACCCGGGTTCATCTTGCCGCCGGGGAATTCCCACAACCCGGCCATCTTCTTCCCCTCGGGGCGCCGAGCGAGCAGGACGCGGCCATCGACGTCTACCAGGGCACACGCCGCGACTAGCAGCAAAGGTTTGGCATCTGGGCTTGCTGCATCCGGCGCGGGAGCTTCGGGACGCCCAAAAATATCGTCGCGCGTTGCCTCAAACACGGCGACGACATGCGTATCACCGGTGGTGAGCCATGCGCGCTCGCCGATTCCAACTTCGCGAAATCCGACACGGCGAAGCACCGCGCGGGAGGCATCGTTGCCCTCGGTAACCTCGGCGGCGATCAGGTCGATCGGCAGGTTGGCAAAGGCCCAACTGGTCAGCCGCCTCGCTGCCTCGGTGGCTACGCCGTGGCCCCAATAGGCGCGGCCGACCCAATAACCCAAGCGGCCCGTTCGGCGAGCGGCATCGACGCGCAGGCCGACGACCCCGACCAGCGTTTCTTTTTTTTCCTCCATCCCGGTGATGGCGAGATGATAACCCGTCCCGTCCGCTAGCTGCGCCGCCGTCGAGGCGATCCACTCATCCGCCAGATCGCGAGGATACGGGTAGGGAATTTCAGCCAGGGTGCGGGTCACCTCCCAATCGTTGACCAGACGGTGCAGCGCCTCGGCGTCTTGCGCGCGCAGCGGCCGCAGAGTCAGCCGCTCGGTTTTCAGCGGTCTAAATCCCGCGGCCTTAGGCTTGCTCACGCTTTTCCGAGGTCGGTTCGGTCGTTCGTTGGTAGGAATCGGGACGAGCCCTGTCACTGTGTTGCCGCAAACTGGCGCAGCCGATATGGCGGATGCAAGGGCGGTGCGAAACGCCGCTGCCAAGGCGCTCGTATGACCGACGCCGCTCTCGCGGGCGCCCCAGATGAACCAATTGGGGAAATATGATGCTCCACCGTCATCGCATCGCCATCGCACTCATTGTAGTGCTGGCCGGCGTCGCTCTGGCGGCCGGGGTCTGGCGATCGCTCCTGCCGGGCCTATCGAGTGCGCGGAATGAGCCCTCCGCGGCCGAAGTGTTGATCGCCACCTGGTTGTTGCAGGAGAGCGTGCCGGCGGTAGCGAAAATAATGGTCAATCCGCTTGGCGGCGACCCGGCCGATATCGCCGCGGGCCGAAACATCTTCCGACAAAAGTGCGAAATCTGCCATGGCTACGACGGCAGTGGAAAGACGGAGGTTGGCGCTGGACAATATCCGCGGCCGCCCGCGCTTCAAGCGAACATCGCCGCAATGCCGGACGGCGAAATTTTCTACCACATCCGGAACGGCATCCGGAACACCGGCATGCCGGCATGGTCGATGCCGGATATTCAGATTTGGCAGCTTGTGGCTTATCTTCGCCATCTGCCAGTGGTCACCTCGATGTCGTCGGAGCGGCTGGTTGCCGGCACCGGCGATACGGCCCGCTATGTCGGCTCTGCAGCCTGTCGGTCGTGCCATACCGTCATTTACGATCGGTGGAGCAAGACCCGGATGGCGAACGTCGTCCGCGATCCGAAGCAGCATCCGGACGCGATCATCCCCGACCTCGCCCAGTTGGACCCGCTGCTCACGTTCACAAAGGACGACATTGCCTTCGTCTATGGCAGCAAGTGGAAGCAGCGCTATTTCACCAAGGTCGGTGACGACTATTTCCCGCTCCCGGCGCAGTGGGATGTGACCAACAAAATATGGCGGCTCTATTTCGTCCCGAAAGGTGCCGACTGGTGGGTGCCGTTCTACCCGCCCAACAATACGCAGCGGCCGACCGGCCCACTATGCGACGGGTGTCATTCCGTAAACTACGACATCGCGACAAAGACCGTCACCGAATGGAACGTCGGGTGTGAGCGTTGCCATGGCCCCGGCAGCGCTCACATCGCCAAGCCGGTTCGCGACACCGTCGTAAATCCTACCCGTCTCAACTACGTGCACGCAAATGACGCCTGTATCCAGTGTCATTCACAAGGTCAGCCTCGCAGCAATCCGATCGGGGGGAAATACTATGACTGGCCAGTCGGATTTCAAATGGGGCAGCACCTGAACGATTTCTGGAAGCTTGAGGATCACAAGCTCGGCGAGACCACTTTCATGCATTTCGCGGACGGAACGGCGCACAAGAATCGCATGCAGGGCAACGACTTCGTCACCAGCTTAATGTATTCACGAGGCGTCACCTGTTTCAGTTGCCATGATCCGCACGGCTCGGACAATGATGCCATGCTGCGGCAGCCTGGCAGCGACGTATGCATGACCTGTCACGGGCCGAACTCGCAGAATGGCCCGCACACCGCGACGGTCGAGCAGCATACGCACCACGCCGAGGCTAGCGCGGGCAGTCAGTGCGTCGCCTGCCACATGCCGAAGATCGAACAGACGATCGCCGATGTGAACGTCAGTAGCCATACGTTTCATTTCGTCTATCCGGAGCGGACCGACAGCCTGAAAATCCCCAACGCATGCAATGTCTGCCACAAGGACAAGTCAACTGCGTGGGCTGCCGACGCCTTGAGGCGGTGGGATGACCGCTCTCCCTGGCGCGCTTCGGACTAACGATCTCGTTGGTTGATCGCACGATTCGCTCGGACGCGCGTCGGATCGGACTCAGCACGATCGGATCAAAGCACACCTTGCCACACGTTGATGGGCGGCTATTTTCCAATCAGAGAGGAGGATTCGTGTGACAGGGACGGATTTCCCACAACAGCATTTTCGGACATCCGGGCCAGGTCTTTTCGCATCGCGGATAAGCCCCGCCTCGGACTCCTCGCGGCGACCATTTGGTAGCTTCGGACAGGTGAGCGGCTGTGGAGGCGGCTTTTTCGCGCGGGCATCCGGCAGCGGGCTTCCCGCTTCGTAGAAAGCGGCAAACATGCTTACTACGCTCTTGCTCCGCCTCGCGGTCGCATAGTTCTCCGCCGTTGTGAAGGCTTCTCCGCTTCGGGTTGGGGCGGCTTTCCCTGGTGCTCCCTCGCAGGCGAATTGACACAAGCTGAAAACGTTACTGAGGCCGCCGGAGAATTTTCAGCTGTATTTTTCGTTCGAATTCCGCACAGTGGTCGGGTAGCTCATAACCCAGAAGGCACATTTCGGATCTAGTTCTAGCCGGCGCAATCGGCCGGAAGCCTCTCCCCACGAACATACCACAGGCAACCACCAGCACCAGTCCAAGCAGCAGATGTGGATGACAAGGTCGGATGTGGGTTAAATTCTTCTCTCGCTAGGAATGAGATGAAGGATGCGCACGTGCCAGCCGCCAACAGGTTATCGCTCTCTCCGGAACGGTTAGAAGCAATCAGCGGACGTTTGGACCCCGATGTCGCAGCCATGAAAATCCCAGGCGCCACGATCGTCATAGGCAACCGTGAAAAGTTGATTTTCGAATACAACGGCGGCTACCGCGATACCACGACGCGTGATTCTATGAAACCCGACGCGATTTGGCGAATCTATTCGATGACCAAGCCAGTTGTTACGACATCGGCGATGGTGTTTGTCGAACGCGGCTTGCTGCGGCTTGATCAACCCGTCGCAGAGTTCATCCCATCGTTCGCGAACCTACGTGTGATGCACGCCGATGGGACTGAGGTGCCGGCCAGACAGGCACCGACCGTTCAGGATCTGATGCGGCACACGGCCGGCCTGTCCTACGGCTATTTTGGTGACAGCCCGGCACAACGGGCCTACGTCGCCGACGGATTTCTTGCCGAGGACCTTTCAAACGCCGATTTTGTTGATCGACTTGCAGCACTCCCCCTTGAGTGTCAGCCCGGAACGGTCTGGCACTACAGCCACGCGACAGATGTCCTGGGTCGAATCCTGGAAGTGATTTCCGGTCATAGTCTGCAGCATGTCCTGGAGGACACCCTGTTTGGCCCGCTCGGTATGACGGAATCGTGCTTTCACCTGCCGCTGGTGAAACGAGATCGCGTGGCGCAACCCTTACCCAAGGCAGGTACAGCACGGCCTCGGTTCTTCGATCCTTGCGCGCCCCGGCGTGGGCAACGTGGTGGCGGCGGCCTGGTCAGCACCGCAAGTGACTATGCACGGTTTCTGCGCATGCTGCTTCGCGGCGGAACGTTGGACGGACAAAGGATTCTGAGTCCAGCAATGGTGGCTTACATGACAGCCGACCATCTGGGCCACGACATAGGCCGCAGCAACTACTACCCCCCGGGGCCAGGCTACGGATTTGGATTGGGTTTCGCTGTTCGGCTTGCGGCGGGCGAGGCGCCTTTTCCGGGATCGCAAGGCGACTATTTTTGGAGCGGCGTCGGTGGCACCTATTGTTGGGTTGATCCAGCCCTAAATTTTTTCGCTATCCTGATGCTGCAATCGTCATCGCCTGATCAACGGCTTCACTACCGCACCCTAGTGCGCAACATGGTCTATGCCGCACTCGACGTCTAAAATCCCAGGCCGAGCGCCAAGGGAGGACTGCTTTCGTGAAGGGTTTCCGACCCCCTTGGCAAACGAAAGTCTCCGAAGAACGAACCCAGGTCATCAGGCTGCGGCTTAATGGGGATTTGAGGATTTGGCTGTGCGAGGGTTGGCGGTTGTGGCGGTGTCCGGGCGGTCCGGGATCGGCATTCCTGCAGCTTTCGCGTTCAATCGGGGCAGGGATCAAAGGTTCTTTTGTAAAGCCAATTTTCGGGCAATTCGCAGCAAACTCTGTTAAACTCGACATATCATACGTTCTTTAACCGTACCGAATACGAACAGAACTGGTTGCGCTTGGTCGGGACGATGTACCGGAGCAGGACGTTCTGTCTGCATCGGGCCGCGCGGCCATCCCCGGAACGACGCAGCTGTTTGCCTTGGCCGATCGGTAAGACCGACTGCGCCAAGCGGTATTTTTCGCATCACTTGACAGCGTAGGAGGATTCAGCCGGTCACCGCCCCAGCCGGCTTGGCGCCCGGCACGTCCATCAGCCGCCCGCTGCGGACGTCGTAAACGTAGCCGTAGATCGGGATGCGCCCCGGCACCAGCGGATGCGCTCGGATACGTCTCACATCCTCCACTACGCTCGCGTTTAGGTCCGTAAAGCTGTGCCACTTGACGTAGTGGCCCTCGTGCGAGCCCGGCCCCCGGCTGTGGTCGTGCCAGCCTTTAGCGTCGATGCTGGCTGTCTCCAGGCTGTTTTCCAGCAGGCCGCTGATCACCTGATCGTCAAACAACTGCATGCCGCAATCGGTGTGGTGGATGACGAACCACTCATTCGTGCCCAGCAGCTTGTACGAAATCACCAGGGAACGGATGGCATCATCCGTCGCGCGGCCGCCGGCGTTGCGGATCACATGTGCGTCGCCCTCGACCAGACCCGCATGTTACGCGGGGTCAAGTCGTGCGTCCATGCATGTCAGGATGGCAAAGTGCCGCGCCGGCGGCAGCGGCAGCTTGCCCTTCTCGCCGAAGGCGGCGGCGTAGCGGTCGTTGGCATCCAGAACCTCGGCAAGCACGTCGGCCATCAGGATCTCCTGTTCGGTATTCGGTTGCGACGCAAGCTGATCTCTGAGTTCGTCAGTCGCAGAGTGATCATGGTTGTCTTATCTGTTTGCCTGTCTGCTGAGGCAAAACGGTTCACCACCGGCAGGTTGACGCCTCGAGGGCCGTCTGGGCGCTGGTCGCCGCGGAATACCGCTTCTCCCACTCGCTTCCAGACTTGGCCCAGCCCAGGAACGACCATGACGGCCCCGCATCCTTATGGTAATAAGGTTCCCACCACGCCTCACCCTTGTCTCCGATGAACGAGAATGCGGTGTGGGCTCCTCCTGCCGGGCTGCGGTGCGCGAAGACAGCCTCGTCGAAACCGAGGCCCGCGACGGTCAGCATCAACAGGCTGCGCTGGGGGCCCTTAAGGACGCTGCGTGGCTCGTCCCTGGCAAAAAGTGAACTCAGACCACCCTTTCCGGTGGCCACCAACGTCAGATCAAGGCCGGCCGCGATCGCATCGAGCCCGTCCGCGTCCACCGCTCGAACAACAAACGCGCCACCGAGGGCGAGGACTCGCTGATCCGATCATCGGCTTTGAGGCGGGTATCAATCCCCTCGGCCGTGAAGCCATCGAAGGTCCCGTCAAACGCGATCAGTTCGGCGTCGGGTTCGGCGACGATTCTCTGGCTCATGCCGGAAGCCGCCGGCGCCACATTCTGGTACGAGCGCAAGCCCAGGTGGCGTTCGGCCTGTTGCGCGTCGCCGAAGATCACGGCCGTTCCGGTCGCCGGCACATCATGCTTCAGGTTGTGTTGTGAGCGATCGCTTTAGATGGTCACCTCCACACCTTGCTTCGCCAATGCAAGCGCGGCTGATGCGCCGGTCTGACCAGCTCCTACAATGGCAATTGAAGTCATTTCGTGCCCCTAATTCTACCGACCGATAAAAGCCACAAAATCGTGGCTCCCGATCCGACGAAGATGCTCCCCCGCGTGGCGGCCCGCACAAACGGCATTACGTCGCCACCATGGCGGTCACGGCGCGGACGGATGAAATGCCTCCCTTGAGGGAGTTGCGAGGATCTATCGCATAATAGAAAACGGTCAACGTGTCTTTTACGTTTAATTATGTTATCTGCTCATATCATACGTGGGACTTGAGGTGCGTGCACGTTTGCGGCATGCGCAGCGCTCGCGGACATTCACAAGTGTATAACAAATGCCTTATGGACATATCCAAACCAAAGCGGATTCACAGCGGCTGGCCAACCCCAAAATACGTGTCGTGAGCGTGGTACAAGATTGACACCTTCGATGTCTCGTAGGACACTTTCATCAAGCGCACCGGTCGGGCCTCGCGGGCCACTGGATGGCCTCGCGGACAAACCTCAAGAGGCCGGCCCGGCGGGTGCGTCATCTGAAAACCGTCATAAAGGACGTCTGTGATGCCGCTTGATGTCACTGTGTCACCAAAGCACGTTACTGCGCCGCTGCACTACCTCGTGCGCGGCGCCGAAAAGCCTGTGCGCTATGTGGATGAACCACCGGCGGGCGTGGATGCATATAACGGCATTGATGACCCGCACGAGGTGCGGATCGAGGATGCCCGAGGCCGCGAAACGGAATTTACGCTCGACAAGAATGGCTTCGCGTTGGTGAATGCGCCAACCCGGGTCAACGACTTCTACTCCGAGGAAGAAGTAAAGGAGATTTATTATCCCGAGGTGGAGCGTCTCCTGAAGCAGCAACTCGGGGCGTCACGCGTGTTTATCTTCGACCATACCGTACGCAATGCCGGCCTGCCCGACGGGCGGACGCCCTCGCGTCAGGTGCATAATGACCACACCGTCAATTCCGCGCCTCGGCGTGTGCGCGATCACCTGGGCGCAGAGGCGGAGGAACTGCTGAAGCATCGATTTGGCGTGGTCAACGTCTGGCGACCCATCCGGGGACCCGTCCTCGATTCGCCGCTTGCGCTTTGTGACGCGAGAAGCTTCACCAACGACGATCTGATCGCCAGCGATCTGGTTTACAAGCACGTCCGCGGCGAAACGTCGCGGGTGGAGTTCAAGCCGGAGCATCGTTGGTATTACTTCTCAGAGCAGCAGCGGGACGAGGTTCTGTTGATCCGCGTCCATGACAGCAAGGACGACGGTCGAGCCCGGTTGTCGTTTCACACGTCGTTCGAGAACCCGTTGGCCGAAGGCGCTCCGCCGCGGGAAAGCATCGAGGTCCGGACGCTGGTGTTCTTCCCACCTGGCAGCTGAGACCCGCAGCCAACCGGCCGCTGCCCTGGACAGGGGCGGCGGCCCTGGTTGTCGAGGGGTCGCGGGCAGTCACTCAACTTCCGCGGCGTCGATGAAGCGATATGGGGCAGGTCCTCAGTCTCAGGCGGGCGGGCGCGTTAGTCCGAGATGATCGCGTAACGTCGAGCCGGTGTATCCCGTGCGAAACAACCCGCGTCGTTGCAAATTTCGGTACAAGCAGCCGTACGACGCGTTCCAGCCCGCCAGGGAAATAAGGGATCTGCAGCATGAACCCGTCGCAGGCCCCGGCTTCCCACCATTCCTGCATCCGGTCTGCCACGGTGCGAGCGGTACCGGCAAAACCGCGTGCGGTACGGCCGGCGCCGTACTGTTGGCCCAGCGTAGCGACCGACATGCCGGTACGCCGTGTGAGTTCCGCAACTTCGCGGTAATGGCCTTCGACGCCCGGGACATCCATGGTTTCGGGAAGCACCTGGTCCTGCGGTAGACGGGACAGATCCACGCCGAGATGATAGGATAAAGTCGAAAGGCCAGCCTCCGAATGGCTGAGCGACTCTAGCAGGCCACGCAGTTCCTCGGCTTCTTCGGTCGTTTCGCCAATGATTGGCACGACGCCCGGCAATACTTTGATTTCGTCGGGATTGCGTCCGAAGCGCGCCCCCCGCGCCCGCAGGTCCAGCCGAAACGCTCGGGCCGGGTCCAAGGTGGAATGCGTGACGAACACGACCTCCGCCAAGCGCGCGGCCTTCACGAGGATCGTCGAGGCAACACCAAGCTCGGCGGCGGCCGGTGAGACGTGCGCGAGCCCAAGCACCGCCAGCGTCAGGGTCAAACCGTGCGCGACCGTAAACGCGGTCAACAGCGTCACGATTTCTGCCAGGCGCGGCAACGGACCTTCGGCGGCCGGGCGCGGACGCAGCAGCAGCGGCGCCAGCAACATGACGATGAACAGTACGTGGTCGGCACCCGCGAGCAGATGCTCTATCCCGCCCTGGAAGAACTGGCGCACCAACGTGAATTGGCCGCCCGAAGCGTCGAAGTGGGCGATTGGTTCGGAGGGCGAGGCGATGCCGGTGTGCGGCACGCCCTCGACGGTGACATTGAGCAGGGCGCGGTGGTTCGGATCGATCTCGAACAACGCGCCGTATCGGACATCGAGACCTGCGATTGCGACCGGACAACGCAGCGCCGTCCGCAGCACCGCGTAGCCGCCGTCACCGAGCAGGTCGGCCAGATGCTCGACTGGACCCGCAATACAATCCGCGCCGCCGGTGGAGAGGTGCAGGCGGGAAAGCGCATAAGCGTCCACCTCGGACTGGCGGGCTCGCAGTTCGCCCCAGGTGATGTCCCCGTCGTCGTTGGCGTCGAGGCCGATCGCCGTGTCGAGGTCGCGTAGGGCGATCGACCATTGCAATCTCGCATCGTGACCGCTGGCGACGATCGTCACATAGCTTGTGCTGGAACTGTGTGCCCGTGCCCATGCGGCGAAGGGCAACAGGCACGCCAACACGACGCTGAGACACCGGCGCATCACGAGGCGATTTCCAACTGGTGGACCAGATCGGCGAGTGTGGCGTCCTCGACCAAATTCGCATGAAACCAGTCGAGCGCCGGCTGCGCTGCCCGCGGCCGGCGTACCGCCAAGGCGGCTTCCATCACATGCGGGCGTCGGCTGGCTCGTGCTGCACCTGCCAGTTGGCCCGCGCGGTGGTCAGCGCGTCGGCTGGCTGGTGCAACACATGCAGTTCGAACCGCGCTTGTTCCCGCTGATGCACGATATCACCGCGTCGCCGGCTGGTCTCGAAGGACTGTGCGAGCACGGCGACGTGCACCGGATCGGGTGTGCCCAGGCGTTCCTCTGCCTCGGCCAGACGCAGCAGCAGCGGGTCGATCCGCGTGCGGTCCGCGAGCATTGCGACGACTTCGCGCAGCCGCCCGCGGTCGAGCAGCAGGTCGGCGATGGCGAGCCAGACAAAGCCAGCCAGAAGCGAGGGCCTGCGCTGGGCGAACCCAGCACAGGTGGTGGTCAGGGGCAGCATCGTTACTGGCATGCGCCCGGTTTGGCGGGCACGGCGTTGGTCGAGGCCTCCCCGAACGCGGATTGAGGCGAACCGGCGATCGGCGTGGTCAGGTAGGGGAACGCGGTGTCGAACTGCTTCGCGGTTATGCAGGCGCCGTCGGTAAAGTCCAGGCCACCCCGACGGGGCGTCGGACGGGCTGCCGAACAGGCCGAGCGTGTAGAGGCGGCCCATGGCCACGCGCAGGGTGATGTCGACTACGTCGTCGCCAGGATGGCGGCCGTTCGGGTAGCCCGCATTGTCGCCCGCAATTACGCCGAGGCGATTCCGTCTGGCCGGCGCGACTGTTGGCGTGGACGTGTTCAGGCGCAGTTCTTCGCTCGGACGGATTACCTTCTCGGGCTGGTTGAGGCCGGGAAGTCCGGTCAGGAACACCGTGACGAGATCCCGCCGCGGAAACGCGGTCGGCGCCGGCGTGTCGAACAGTGTCTGGACGATTGTCGGCAATGTGGGGTTGGTAACGAAGGTAGCGAACTGGGCGTCGTTGGCCGGCAGACTGGCGTTGAACTTGTCCTTGTCGGGCAGTCCGATGATCAGCTCGTTGACCAGCGGATTGCCCAGGCGCGACGCTTGTTGCAGCGCCATGTCGTCCGAGTTTTGCTTTTCGATCGAGGCTGATGTCGTCCAGGCGCCGATGACGGGATCGCCACCGCGGACGACGCAGGCGATCGGCAGCTCGAGCGCGAGTGACGTGATGTTCTTGTCACCGATCGAGTTCGCCGCCGTATTGGAAAATTGCTCACCGACGGGATTGGCGTAGTTCACCAGGTCGAACGTCTCGCCGAGGTTCACAACGAAACTCTCCTTGCGCTGTCCGGCGAACGCGCGGCCGGGCGTGGCGCAGCCCGGGATGCTGATGTTGTAGATGAACTGCGAGGCGTATTCGGCGTAGTCAGGGATAGTCTTGTTGCCGATGTTGTCGACCGGCTTGCTGAACACCGTCTCGCCCGTCGTGGCGTTGGTGATCGGCGTCTCGGTCACGCTGCCGTTGCGATAGGTGACCAGAGACAGAGTGAAGGTCTCGACCACGTTCTGGGTCGCCGGAACCGGTGTGGAAATTTGACCGAGCTCGGTCAGCGCCACCGGGACCGACTTGCCGCCGATGGTCAGCGCCAGCGCGTTGTCGACCGAGCGAGAAACGGAAGCGGAATGCGATCGATGGGCTTCCGATGCCCTGATTGTCGATGTTGATGTCATAGCCGCGTTCGGGTCCATAGTGAAGTAGTTGGGCCCGCCGAACGGGTCCTGCAGGCCCTGGTAGTTGGCGATCGCGGTCACGAAGGACGACCGTCCGGACTCGTAGCTGCGGAACAAGTAAAGATCGGTGCCATCGAGTTTTGGGGTCTCGGTGATCAGCGGCGCCTCGCGATGACTAGCCGCGAAGGCCGCGGGCGCGAAGCCAAGGTCACGGCGAGGGCGAGGGCGTCCACGGGGATGAGTTTCATGTGGCGCCCCCCTGGCATTGCTCAGGCCTGGCGTGACGCAGCGGGACCACCTGCCCGGCGCCTTCCTGGATCCCCTCCAGCGCGACCGCCAGTCGCCAGCCTCCCAAAGCCGCCGGCCGTTCCGCAAGGGGGTTGGTCGGCACCGCAACTGGTTTCCGTTGGTTGCCTTGGCTGACCCCGCGGCACTTCGAGCTTTTTCGGGATTACGAGAGCAAAATTTCTGAAATCGGGGTCGAGTTGCGAAGGGTCGGGCTAGTTGCACCCGTGGTAGGTGTTCATCCTGGGTTGAGGCGCAGCGGTGGCTGAAGCTGCCGCCCGTGCAGGAAGTGTCGGAGGGCTTCGCTGAGGATGCGGCACCATTTTTCCAGCGGGTTTAACTGCTCTGCATTTTGCCGCAGGCCCGCCAGGAAGCCAGCGATGCGGACATAGGCGTGGCGTGCCTTGTCGCGCAGGCCATGCGTGCTGCTGATCGTCAGCGTCACCTGCCCGGCGTGCTGGGTCTTGCGCGCGATGGCCGACAGCAGGAGAGGCCGGAAGTGATGGCTTCGCGATGACGCTCTGGATCGGCCAGACGCACGAACAAACTCCACCAGTTGTAGATCAGCGCTACCATCCCGGCGAGCAGCCGGCAGCGTGTCAGGTCCTGTGTCGTGAGCCGCCCTCCCCCTGATTCTTCAGTTCATCAAACACGTTTTCAAACCGCTCGATCCCGATCACTGCCCGAGGTCGATTTCTGATCGAGCGAGGTGCCAGGCGGCGTATTCCCAAACCGCTTTGTCGGGCCCGATCTGCACGTCAGCCGCGGTTGCGCGGGGTTCGCCTGTTCGGTGATCGCCAGATCACGGGCCAGCTTGCGGCGCAGCAGGATGACGCGGCGTTGGCGGCTCCAGCCGAGTAGCCGCAGCGTCGTCTCCTTGCCCTGCCAACCTTGGCCGGCATCGGCCCAGTCGGAGTGCCGCATCGCGCGTTCGAGGTCTCGTTTCACATTCACCGTCATGCGCAGGCGGAACAGATACGCCAGATCATTTTGCTCGGCCCGCGCCATCACTCTCTCGATGCCCCACGACTTGTCGCCGCGCAGCAGGGTTGGGCGGCGGCCAGGCCCCAAATGGCCGAGCAATTTCCACAGGCCATCGGTTGCATGTGCAACGTTATATTCGTCGCCGGGCAGCACATCGACCCGCAGGATTAATCTCAGACTCGACAGCATGTAGGTGTGATAGGCGTGCGAAGGACGGCCGGGTTTGTGCGGATTGTAGCCGACCTCGGCGCCTTCCTGATGCCCGTATAAGGTCTTCACTGTGCTGTCCATGTCGAGCACCCATGGCTCGTTCAGCAGCGGCGTAGTGCAGTAGTCCAGGTGGTTTTGCAGCCAGGCCAGTCCCTTGGCTTCGCCGATCTTGGCCAAACTGCGGCGCACCGCATCCTCGCTGCACACTTTGCGCATGCCGAGCAGCGACGGATTGACCGGATCACAGCGCAACGCGGTGATGTGCGCATAGCGGCGATGGCCGGACAGCACCGATAGCAGGACCGTGCCGAGCAGGTCGCGCTTCTTCGGGGCATTATTGCTGGTCAGCGACAATGGACAGTCCGCCACAAAGGCGTCAAACAGCCCAGCCTGTTTCAGATAGTCGATGAAGAAAGCCAGTTGCCCGAATGGCGTGACCGCGCGGTCGCGTCCCATTCGACGGCCCCGCGGTGCGCTCTGCTGCCCCTGCGCCGCGCCGTGATTTAGGCTTCTTGAGGAAGCCGGGCTGTTCAGGCGATTCCCGGAAAGGGTCGGGCCATGACAAAAGATGCCTGTTCAGGCGATTCCTGGAAAAGGCCGGGCCATGACGGAAGATGCCGGCCTGACGGCGGTCAGCCAAGCAATTAGTACTCGAACTGATAGGTCAGCCCGATACTGGCGGCGTCCGCGCTGCCGGTGCTGCCGGTCGCGGACGTGTTGCCTGACCCCGCCGTGGTCTCCAGCTTCAAGCCCCTGGTCAGATCTATCTGGACCGTAGCTTGCGTCCCACCGCCCGTCGCGCTCTGTCTGGCGCCGAGATAGACGCCTCGCGCGAGATATGTTCCCGCTTCCAGGGTTGGACTGCCATTGGGGCCGCTACCGACCGACAGCCGATCCAGGCCGAACTTGCTGCGCAGGCTTTCCAGTGGATCAAAGCTGGACGTGGCGCCGGACATCGACGCCAACGCGGCGGCGATTCCAGCAAGCTGAAATGGGCTGAGCTTCGAGGTGCTGGTGTTGAACAGAAGCTGGGCGAGGATCTCGTCCTGCGGCATGTCGGGCACGCTCGACAGGGCGATTTTCGGGTTCTTGGCGCTGCCGCTGATTGTCAGGGTGGCGACCATGGTGGCCGTGGTTGACGTCGCAATGAAATGGATCGACGGATCGGCGATGCCGGCGCCGGAGAAATCGATGGTGCCCTCGGTAAAATTCAATGTGCTGCCGACCAGGCTGAAGGTCCCTCGACGCAGGTGCAGGCCGCCGCTGGGGATAGGCTTGGCGGCGGTGCCACCGAAGTGGATGGTGCCGCCAAGTTCCGCGTCGAGACCGCGGCCCCGGATGAAGACCTCTTCCGGCGCGTTCAGCGTCAGGTTCAACGAGATCGCGGATTGCGGCTCCGGTCCAGGCGGCGGTGGGGGCGGGGCGTTGGCGTCGCGAACCGGCAGGACAGCGATGCTGGTCGGCATCTTGTCCGGGATGCGGATGTCGGCGCGCCGGACGTGCAGCGTGCCGCCGGCTTCCAGGTCGCCCTTCACCTCGCCCTGCACCGTCAGATTGGCGTCGATCGAAGCGGTTATCAGGTCACTCGACAGCGGGCGAGCGTTGTCAGCGGTGAAATGCAGATCGACCGGCATGGGGCCGGCCAGGCTGATCGTGCCGGAGCCGCCGACCGTCCCGGGGCCGGCCTTTCCAGCTGAAACTGGCCAGGCGGATGGTGTCCCCCGTGGCCTGGATGGTAGCTGTCAAGTTGCTGACGTGGGCACCCACGACGAAGTCCGTGAAGTCGCCCTTGCTCAGGTTGGCGGTGCCGCGGACCAGCGGCGCAGAGGTGATGCCGGTCACGACGGCGTCCAAGGTCACCTCTCCCCGAGCGCGACGGCCCTGCGCCGTCAGGAGCGGGTCCAGCATTGTCAGATCGACGCGGCCGTTGGTTTTCAGATCCAGTGCGCCGCTCGTCGCCAGCGGCACGGACCCGGTGACGACTACGTGCGACGGGCCGGCGGTGAGTTTGGTGTCGATGCGTGCGGCGGCGCCGAGCAGGGTGGCGTTGGCGAGAAGGTCCGCGGCGGGGAGCGCCTGACCGGGCCCTTGCCGTTGCCGCACGCCGGTCGCGACGAGTTTAATGGTGCCTTCCGGACGAGCGGGGGTGCCTGTTAGGCGCACATCGGCCGCGATGACGCCATCGGCGGCAAAGGCGGGGTTGGCGATGGCTCCGATATCTGCCGGGAGATTCCGCAATGTGGCGGTCAGATCGAGGGTACTGCCGGCTTTTCCCGATACAATCAGCTCCGCCTGACGGAAGCCGAAGCGCAGCCGGTCCATGGCTACGCCATCGACGAAGTTGAGCTTGGCTGGGGCGAGGAGCCGCAGCGCCTGCTGCTTCCAGCTTGCCTCCATCTGGTTTAGGGCAAGCGTTTTGTCCGTCGCGTTCAGGGTGCCGGCGGCGATCAGCTTGGCGGGTCCGTCGGCCATGGATGGAGCGTCGGCGGTCACACTGAGACCCAGTGCGTCGATCGGACCTTTGGCGGTCACGAGGGCCGAAATCGATTTGGCGTCCCCGGCGGCGATGCCATCCGCTGCAAACTTGCCTTCGATCCTGGGATTGCCGGCCGGATCGGTGACGGTGGCGTTCAAGTCGGCTTTGCTGATCGCAGCTGTCCCGGGCATCGCGGCGTCGCGGACTGTCAACGATAGTTTCGCCGCCGTGTCGTCGGAATCGAGGATCGCGTTTGCGTTGCCGGCCAAGGGACGCCCCAGCAAAGGTTCGAAGTCCGCGAGGCGGCCGATATCGACGTGCAGGTTGCCGGCGGGAATGACCGCGGGCGGGGTCAGACTGATGGCGCCACCGGCTTGAAGCGACTTCCAGGAGGCTTCGCCGATGTCTACTGTGACCACGCCGTTGGCCTCATCCGCGGTGAGGGCTAGGGCCAGTGGAGCGTCCAGCAGTGTCCCGCCGGCGTTGATCGTCGCGTGCGGTTTGGCGGGCAGCCCGGTCGCATCCACCTTGGCGGTGATGTGTCCCGATGAGTATCCTTTTGCCGCCAGATCGGCGCCGAGATCGGCCTGGATCGCTAGATCGGTCAGCTTGCCTCCGGCGTGGCCCTTGGCCTCCAAGGTGCCGGACACGTTAGGCTGGATGGCGGCCAGATCGGCCAGGGCGACAGTCCAGTCGAGGTCGAGGGTCTGGTCTTCCATGCCGCCATGGGCGGAAACATTCAGCGCTTTGCCATTCACCGTGAGGTGGGAGAGTTTGATGTCCTCGCCATGCAGGGACGCCGCAACGTCGATACTGCCGTCCTCGCCGATCAGGGCGGGCGCCGGGGCAATGCCGCCGGTGATGGCGATGCGTCCGGTCGCGGCGGCGGTGGTCGTGCCGTCCTTCATCTCAGCGGTGATGTCGAGGTTCGTGCTGCCGTCGAGATCAGTGCCCCCGGCCGCTGCCAAGGGCGAAAGGTTCGGCAGGGTCAGGTGGGCATCAACTCGCTGCGTCCCCTCCGTGCGGGCCGTGCCTTCGGCGGAGACCAGGGGATGGTGGAGCGCGAAGGCCACCGGGCGGTCCGGCGCATCCAGCCGCGCGGAGGCGGTCAGGGCGATCGGATCGGCGGCGAACAGGTCGGGTTTGGGGCCAGGTACGTGTAGGTCTCGGACCGTGGCGCGCAGATCGATCTGACCGGCGGTGCCAGCGATGTCGGCGTCCAGCGCGCCGATCCGGGCACCGGCGGCGGCTAGGCTGCCGATCTTGATCGTGCCGTTGGCGTCGGGCTTGAGAAACGGACCGTGCACCTTGGCGTCCACCAGGACCGACTGCCAGGACACGCCAGGGGCGGGCGTCATGGCGGGCGCCTCGGCTTTGACCGCCAGGTCGGCTGTCTCGTGTTGCAGGTCGACGTTGCCGTTGGCGGAAGCCGTCAATTGCCCCGCAGTGATGCCAACTTGTGTCGCCAGACTGTCTCGGGGGCCATTGACCGAGGCCTGAATTGCGATCGCACCCAGGTCGGGGAGATGGGCGATGCCGGAAATCAAGCCGTTGGCGGGCTCATCGGCCTTGACCGTGGCCTCGATCGCGTCCGAGGTGACGCGACCGCTGACGACGTAGTGGCCCGGGCTGTCCAGGCGGGCTGCGTCGAGATGGACGGTGCCCGTGGTGAGTGTTGGCAGGGTGGCCGAACCCTCGAGCGCCAGCGTCGCCGCCACCCCCGCGACCGGCGCGCCGAGCACCGCCTGGCCGATGTGAAGGTGACGCAAATCGACCTGCACTGGCAGAGTGAACGACCCACTGCCAGAGGATTTGCTCCGGGATTCCGGCAGCCGGCTGAAATCCAAATGGTCTGCCACAAGCCGATCGATCTGGGCCGTTCGCTGGACCAATCTCAGCGGCGACCAGTCGAGGATCAGGCCGTTGATCGTGACATATGGCCCCTTGGCGTCCGACACCTGAATCCGCTCGGCGCGCAGCGCGTCGGGAAAGCGCCCGCTGAGGCCCTGAATCCGGACCATGCCGCCGGTCAGGCTCGCGGTTTGCTGCTCGATGAAGCGGCGCCCGGCATCGACGTTGGCGGCGAGCGCGACCAGCAGGACCGCCAGCACGGGAACCGCCAGCAGCACCAGGACTATCACCGCGCCCCATTTCAGCAGTCGACGAGTCAAAACGCCTGTCCAATGCCGATATACAACTCGAACGAATCGCCCCCGGGCAGTTTGTTCAACGGAACCGCGACATCCAGCCGGATCGGGCCGATGGGTGTGTAATAGCGGGCCCCCACTCCGGCGCCCGCGTGCCAGTCGCTGGTGAATGGCTCGCCGTTGGCGCTGACCTGTCCCACGTCCACGAATCCAACGACACCATAGTTACCGAGAATACGCTGGCGCATCTCTACAGTTCCGGCGGAGATGGCGGTGCCCCCTGTCGGCTTCTCATCAGGGAACTGCGGCCCCAGCGTCTGGTAGCGGTAGCCTCGCACCGTGGCGCTGCCGCCGGCATAGAAGCGCTGGTCGGGCGGGAGGCCGAACAAGCCGACGCCGGAGGCCTGCCCGACTAAGCCGCGCAACGCCAGGACGCTGCGCCCGTTGTCGAAGAAGTCCAGATAGGTCGAACCGGACACCTGAGCGAGCAGGAAGGTCGCACCGGGTGTGCCCAGGGATTGGGTCGGGGTGAGGAGGATTGCTGCCCTTATGCCTTGCGTCGGATCGAGCATGCTGGTTGTGCTGTCGTATTTCAGGCTGGCCGGGATGCCGACCAGATTGTAGTGGCGGGTGACATCCTCCTGGAGGATCGATTCCTGTTCGCCCGACAGACCAAGGCTGACGGTCCAATGCGGCGATAGTTTACGGTTGAGCGCGACTTTCTCCATCAACGCGGTCTGGTTGTAGGCTTGCAGGTCCTGTTTGACGGCATTCAGATCAAGCTCGAATTGCTGGTCGCGCGCCAGAAAATCGGGCTTCAGGAACTGCGCGCCGGCCTGATAGCCAGGATGGACAAGGGCGTCACCGCCAGCCTGGTAGGACGCTGTCAGGTTCAACTGTTCGGCGTTGCCGAACAGATTCCGATCGTGCCAGCCGAGGTTGAAGTTGGCGCCGAGATCGGTAGAATAACCGACCCCGACGTCCACGGCGTGCAATGGCCGCTCGGTCAGGTCAAAGGTAATCGGCAATTGGCCTTGAGGGTCCAGTGCCGAGGCGGGGTTCGCTCGGACCACCGAGAACACGCCGATCGAGGACAGGTCGGCGCGTGCCGTTTCGACGGCTTGCGGACTGAAGGCCTCGCCTTGGTGGATCAGCAGGCGCTGGCGAACAAACGCTTCGTTCATGTGCTTGAGGCCGTTGAAGCTGATCGGGCCGATGTCGGCCTTGGGGCCAGGATCGGGTTGGAAAGTCACATCCAGCAGGTTTTGGTCGGGATGTAAGATGGCGATGGGCGTGGGTACCTTTGCCAGTGGGTAGCTGTCCGCTCGGAGCGCATCGAGCAATCGGCCTTGGGCGGCGAGGATTTGGGCGGCTATCGCCGGCTGACCCGGTTTCAGGTCCAGATGGGCTGCGACGGCGGGTGGCACGGGGGTCGAGACGGACACTGAACCGAGTTCGAAGCGTGGCCCGAGATCGAATGAAACAGCGACCTCCAGCGGCGGGTTGGCTGGGGCCTGATCGATGGTCGAGGGCAGCGTCGGGTCGCTCAGGGGATGGCCGGCGATCGTTGTGGTGACGGTTGCTTTGTAATAGCCGAAACTCCGCAGCGCGGTTTCGAACCGGGCGACATCCTGGCGCGCCCGTTCAGTGAGCGCGAAGCCGCCGACGGGTGCCGATTTCTCCAGCGAGATCAAGGTGGAGCTGCCGTTCAGGGCAGCGTCGAGGGCGCTGTCGCCGGTCGGTTTCAGGTTCACCGTATAGGGCTGAGGGTCGGCGCCTCGAGATGGTTCGATCGCCGCAGCGCCGGCCGCCACGACCAGGATGACCGCAAACCGCCGCGCGGCGGCGGGAAGTGATGTCCGGAGGCGGCGCATAGGGGAACTTTACCTTAAACGAGTCGCAACGGGTTTCGCTGAACGGTCACGGTTGCGCCATTGTTCCGTTGTAAATCCGGCGGTATCCCAATCGTCATGGAAGATGATCCGATGCTGGACCGGAGAAAGCGAGCAAGGCGGCGGCCAGGACCGTTATCGGACTCGGACCGGGACCCGGGGTTTTTGCTACGACTGCCGACCGGCCGTGAGGGCTGGCTGGTTGCACGAAGGGCGCGGGCGGCTCGGCGAGGTTTGGCGGTGCTGGCGTGGACGCTTCCGGCGATGCTGATCCAGGCGGTGTGCCTGATTTTGCCGGGGCATGCGAAGGTGAAATTTGCGCGGGTTTACTGGGCGACGCTCGCGCGTTTGATTGGTATCAGGGTGCGGGTCATTGGGACGCCGGTGAAACGCTCGGGCGCGCGGCGGGTGATCTATGTGTCGAACCATTCGTCCTGGGTTGACGTCCCCGTGATCGGGGGTGTGTTGGATGGCCGCTTCGTCGCCAAGGAGGAAGTCGCGGGCTGGCCCATCATCAGCACGATCGCCCGGCTTGGGCGGACGGTGTTTGTGTCACGCAGCCGAGCGTCCACCGGCAAAGAGCGCGATGCGATGCGCGGGGTGCTGAAGGCGGGGGATAACCTGATCCTGTTTCCCGAGGGCACGAGCTCGGACGGGTCTCGGGTGTTGCCGTTCCGCACGTCGTTTTTCGCGGTGGCCGAGGTTCGGGCGGGTGAGGATCGGTCGGAATTGCCGCTCATTCAGCCGGTGTCCGTGGTGTATGACCGGCTGGGCGGGCTGCCCACGGGACGGGCAAGCCGGCCGGTTTTCGCCTGGTACGGGGATATGGATATAGCGTCGCATTTCTGGCGTCTGGCGCAGCATATTGGGCTGCGGGCGACGCTGTTGGTGCATACGCCGCTGGACCCCGGTCTGTTCGCGGACCGCAAGGCGCTGTCGAACGCGGTGTGGCGGATCGTTGCCGATGGCGCGTCCACCTTGCGACAAAATCGTCCGGCGGCGCCGTTGGATTGGCCGGAGCAGGGTGCGTCAGGCATGTCCGGAGACGAGCCGGCTTACGCTTGAGGGCGTGGTTGTAAGTCCTGAGGAGACGCCGATGTCGATCAACTTTGGGCCGGGCTTTCACGCACTCCGTCAATGCTGTGGGCCGCGAAAAAGCGGGCGGTCCATGAGCTATTCGTTGCTGTCGCGGCGGACGGTCAGGCGCTACCATTTAGCGATGGCAGCTTCGATGCCGTTATCTGCCAACTCGGGTTGCAATTTTTTCCTGACCCGGCGCAAGGGGTCCGCGAATTCGGCGTGTCGTTCGTTCCGGCGCCGGCGGGCGGCCGTATGCGTCATCACCACGCCGGACCGGACGCCGATGTGGGGTGTGCTGGCCGATGTCCTAGGTCGTTGTTTTCCAGATCAACGGGACATGCTCGGCCTTTCATTTTCGTTGTCCGATCCCGAGCGGCTGGAGCATATGTTTGGTGCGGCTGGCTTCCAGGATGTGCAGGTGGAACGGACGACCCGCAGTGGGGTTGTCGCCTCGTTCGGTGACTATTGGACTTCGATTGAAGCAGGCAGCGGCATGATGCCGCAGGCGTACCGAGCACTATCTCTAGAAGACCGCCGGTTGGTGCGGAGGAGGTCCAAGCACGCTTGGCGATTCTACTGTCGAAACGCGGCATTGAGATGACGTTCGAAATGCTGATTGCTACCGGCCGAGCGTAAGCGATGGCAGGATCGTAAGCGATCATGACGCAGCCGCGAGTTTCGGCGGCTTGGCTCCACCGACGAAGCGCTGGCCAGTCTCGCTGTCGTTGCCGTGGCTTCTATCCGGCACGATCTTCTTCCAGTCCAGCGCAGCCCGGATCTCAATGGGGCCGGACGAAGGCAACTTTTAAGGAACCACCTCGATCGTTCCGTGCATCCCGAATAAGCTGTGCAGAAAATGGGTGCATTCTAGTCGATAGGCGCCCGGCGTACGCGGCACGACGGTGATATCGACGGTCTTGTGTGAGCCAACCGCCACCTCGCCGTGTGGTGGCGCAGCTGCACCAGGCGGGAAGCTGCTCGCCGCAAAGAAAGCGGCCGCGCTGAAGTCATGGCCTCCATTGCTTTCATTTGCCAGGTGCAGGCGAACGGGCACGCCTGCCTTCAGCCGGAGATACGCTGGGTCGAAGGCGAAGTTCGACAACTGAACCGTGATGGTCTCGGCATCATCGACCAGCACTATCGTTCGTTCGTGTTTTGACGGCCCCGACGAAAAAGCCGCCAGCGCTATCACTGCCGCGGATGCGATGTTGCCCATGATCCCTCCTGTGTCCCTCGATCCAGTCCGTCCGTAGTGCCAACCCCCGAGCCACCCGAAGGAGGGGCTGGAATCTGCGAGGCGCAACTATCACCGAAAGCAGAGGGTGAACTCAATGCCTCGACTTATGCGCGTACGGAGGATTTGCGGCCTGCGACGAGTTCCTGCAAGCAGGCCGGTCCGTCACGGAGGCGGACGGGTCAACTCCGGGTATCATTACGTGGGCAGAAGGCCAGAAGCCGAGGAAGTTCGGGCGGATGCCTTTCTGTTTAGCAGGCTTCGTCCCTCCGGTGAGGTCCTCGCGATCTTGGGTCGGAAAGATCGCCTTCGACAGCCAGTGACGGGTATACCTTAGGGAGCCGGGCCACCTAGATCAGGGGGCAAGCCCCCTGCTTCTGCAAGGCTTGAAATGCGCCTCCGACCACTACTGCACCCAATTTATCCTCGTTGTCTTGTGGCTGGCTGTTTGTAGCGGCGGAAATCACCAGGTTGTACTGCGGCCAATACGCAAAGATGGCCCGAAACCCGAATGTCGTCCCTTGATACAGCCAGTAGGCGCCTCCGAGTTCGGCTCGATACGCTCTTCCGAGATCGAGTGCGAAGCCCGACGGATCGTCCGGCTACACGTCTGAAATGGGTTCGCCGGTCTTGGTCGAAATGATCGATGTCACTTCGTGTAACTGCTGCTGCGGGATTACGTGACCTCCGAACAACGCCCTTATCCACTTGGTGAGGTCGCGGGTGTCGCTGATCATACCTCCGGCTGGGCCTGCCCACGAAAGGTTCTGGTGGCTCAGGTCCTTGCCGACCAACGGTGCCCACGCCGTCAGCGCGCATGGCTTGGGTTGGTAAATCGTGAAGTCGGTATTGTCGTAGATACCCACCGGAAGCCGACGTAGAACCTGATGCGGATATGGCGCATCTCTATAAAATGTATTGTTCAGATGCAGCGGCTTGAGCAGCAACGTGTCGAGCGCATCCTTGTACGACATTTGCGCAGCCTGCTCGATGATAAGCCCGACAAGTACGTCGTTGGTGTTCGAATAGAAATAGCCGCTTGGGATCGGCAGGCCCTTGTCATACGCTGCAGCAACAAGCTCCTCCTGACTGAATTGACGATTTATGTCCACGGACATCGCTTCCGCGATCGACACTGCCTGGCTATAGTTGGGAATATCTGCGGTCATATTCAGGAGGCTGCATTTACCGTCGGCTTCCAGCTTCAAGATCAGCGCAGAAGTGAAGTGCTTGGTATTACTGCCAATCTGGAAAAGCGTTCTGTCGTCGATGGGGGCTGGGTCGGGGCCTCGGCCATTCGTCCCGCTGTAGACGTCGATTGGGTGGTGATTTATCAGATCAACGCGCAGGGCGACGCCCGAGATTTTTTCGAGATCGTGACGGGTATCGAGGTAATTGTCGACTATTGTTTGAAGCTGGTTGCCGCAACATCGTCCCGTCGCTGAGCGCTGGCTTCGTGAAAAGGACCTCCAGGCCTAAAGCGACGGCAACTAAGGTCAGGCGCATATCGTCCCCTTGTTCACCAATCGAACCATCCGATCGCATAACGGCAACTCTAACAAGTTAAAAAGATATTAAATATCTGTGACGGGTGCGCTCGCGGGACTGTCCGCTCGTTCCCTCACCGTTTGGACCACCTTTCGTACAAATGATTTTTCCCGCGACGCCACCTGTCACCTGGTCAAGACCGAGGACGGGCGCTAGTGGTTCAAATCAGACGGGTAGTGCCGTCTGATTTGAGCCATCAGCCCTTGATTTTGTGGGCCGATTTACCCGACGGCATGGGATGTTTCTGTCGGGATCGCACCACTAGCGGCTATCCCGGATTTTTTCTGAGCATCGGCTCACGTGAGCGCATATTGTCCCACTATTAGGGCGCAAGGCGACTGGGCGTCAGAGTTCCTGGATTTTCACCAGCCGGTGCTGTTTGCGCCCAGCCGACAGCTTGATCGCGCCTTCGCGCAGCAGGTCCGCGGCCAGCAACTGGCCTTCCTCGGAAACGACCTCGTCATTGACCTTTGCGCCACCGCCACGAATGAGGCGGCGGGCCTCGGCGTTGCTGGCGGCGAGGCCGGCGAGTGCGAACAGGCGGAAGGCTGGGATGCCGGTTCGCAGGTCCTCCGCCGGGACCGTGATGGTGGGCAGCGTGACGGCGGCTTCGCCTTCCTCAAAGGCGCGGCGGGCGGTTTCGGCGGCTTGCCTGGCCTGGTCGGTACCATGGGCAAGGGCGGTCGCCTCGGTGGCGAGGATCTTTTTGGCCTCGTTGATCTCGGCGCCGCCCAGCAATTCCAGGCGGGCGATTTCGGACAGCGGCAGGTCGGTGAACAGGCGCAGGAAGCGGCCGACGTCGGCATCCTCGGTGTTGCGCCAGAACTGCCAATAGTCGTAGGGGGATAACCGATCGGCGGTGAGCCAGACGGCGCCCTGGGCGGTCTTGCCCATCTTGCCGCCCGATGCGGTGGTGATCAGCGGGGTGGTCAGACCGTGGACCGATTTAGCGTCCGTGCGGCGGGTCAGTTCCATTCCAGCAACGATATTGCCCCATTGATCGGACCCGCCGATCTGCAGAGTGACGCCATGACGGCGGCTGAGTTCGCGGAAGTCGTAGCTTTGCAGTATCATGTAGTTGAATTCGAGGAACGTCAGCGGCTGCTCCCGGTCTAGTCGTAACTTCACAGAATCAAAACTGAGCATCCGGTTGATGGTGAAATGGATTCCGACGTCGCGCAGCAGCGAGATGTAGCCTAATGCGTCCAGCCAGTCGGCATTGTTGGCCAGCATGGCGTCCGACGGCCCCTCGCCGAACCGCAGGAACGGGGTGAAGCAGCGGCGAATGCCCGCCATGTTGGCGGCGATGGTTTCGTCTGTCAGCAACTGGCGGGATTCGTCCTTGCCGGAAGGGTCGCCGATGCGCGTGGTGCCGCCGCCCAGCAGCACCAGCGGCTTGTGGCCGTGTTTCTGCAGCAGGCGCAGGATCATGATCTGCACGAGGCTACCGACATGCAGGCTGTCGGCAGTGCAATCAAAGCCGATATAGGCGGTGATCGGAGCGGCGTGCATGGACGCGGCCAGCGCGCCGGGGTCGGTGCATTGGAAGACGAAGCCGCGCGCGGTGGCTTCCTCAAGGAAACAGTTGGTCGTCATGGCGGCTGACTCGTAGTTTGTGTGGGCGGGGTATCACACAGCGGGGCGAGGGCAAATGCCGCGAACAATTGGTTTGATGAGTGGCACGTCGCTAGACGGGGTCGATGCGGCGTGGCTCGACACCGATGGTGTCAGCGTTAATGCATTCGGGCCGACGGTGACGGTGACTTATGATGGCGCATTGCGGCGCGACTTGCGGGCGGTTCTCGATCTGGCTCCGGTGCTTGCGCCATATGACCCGCGGCTTTCCGGGTTGGTCGGGCGGCTGACGGACTATCACGTCCGGGCGGTCGAGAAGCTGGGGTGTTCGGCGGAACTGGTGGGATTTCACGGGCAGACGATCCTGCACCGGCCGGATCGGCGGCGTACGTGGCAGATCGGGGACGCGGCAGGGCTGGCAGCGCGTCTCGGTGTTCCGGTGGTTTACGATTTCAGGTCGGCGGATGTGGCGGCGGGCGGGCATGGGGCTCCACTGGCCCCAGTTTACCACGCGGCGCTAGCGGCGGAGTTGCCTAAGCCACTGGCGGTTCTGAATATCGGCGGCGTGGCGAATGTGACGTGGCTCGGCCAAGACGGGTCGCTCCTGGCGTTCGATACGGGACCCGGGAACGGGCCGGTCGATGACTGGGTGTTCCAGCATACCGGCCAGGCATTCGATGCAGGCGGAGCGTTGGCCGAGACGGGCCGGGTGGACCAGTTCGTGTTGGGGGGGTTGATGGCGCATCCCTATTTCGCGATGCCGGGACCGAAATCGCTGGATCGACTGGATTTTGGCCGCGCGCTGGCGGCGAGCGGGCTGGCTGGGCTGTCGGCTGCCGATGGGGCGGCGACGTTGGTGGCGTTCACGGTCGCCTCGGTGGCGGCCGCGATGTTTCCGGAGCGGCCCGAGCGTTGGGTGGTCTCCGGGGGTGGGCGGATGAACCCGGCGCTGATGGCCGGCCTGAGCGCGGCGCTCGGTGTTCCGGTGGAGCCGGTGGAAGTGGCCGGTTGGAATGGAGACGCGTTGGAGGCTCAGTGTTTCGGGTTTCTGGCTGCCAGGGTCGTGGCTGGCTTGCCGCTTAGTTTTCCCTCGACGACTGGAGTGCCGCTGCCGATGTCGGGGGGCCGGGTCGCAGCGCCGTTTTGATGGCGTTCTGAACAGAGATCGAACGGCCAAGCCGGTAGCGCCGCTGTCGCGCAGCGATTACTCTGGCGCGGCGGTCAGCATGGCTTCGCCGCCTTGATCGTCCTTTACGGTGGCTTCCAGGATACGCCAGCTAAGCTTGTCCTTCGCCGCGAGATATTCCCGGTCGTGAATCGCGCTGATCTGCTTGTCGTCCCGCTCGATCACCAGGCGGAAAGTCAGCCCGGCTTCGCGCAGGCCGGTTTCCAGCGCCTCGGTGACGTGCGGCTGCATCGCGTGGTCGGTGACCGCTGAACAAATGCCGTCATCGGAGGACAGCAGGGCCAATTTCACCTCAGCGGCAGAAGCGTCAAATGCTTGGCCGGGCGCGCCGTGCAAGAACGCCGCGCGGGCCTGTTCGGGCACCGGCGGGAGCCTGAGCCGCTGCGCCCAGTCGCGTAGGGCCGATGGATGGCCGGCGAATGGCAGACAACCCTGCATGAACAGGCCGACGAGTTCATCGGCCGCGCCTGCGTGGGCCGTCAAAGGAATAAGCAGCGACGCGGCCAGCAGGCAAAGCGGGCGCTTCAGCGTAGCAACTCCATCTGGATCGGACCCTCGCGCCGTCCGTGAGTGAACTGGTCGACCTCGGCATTCCCGCTATCGAACAGACGGTCGGCGGGCCCCGCCCAGATGATGCGGCCGTTCAGCAGCATGGCCGCCTGATCGCCGATGCGGCGGGCGCTGGCCATGTCGTGGGTGATGGCGATGGCCGTGCTGCCCAACCGCTTGACGCAGTCGACCACCAACCCGTCAATCACCGCTCCCATGATCGGATCAAGACCGGTCGTCGGCTCATCGAAGAACATGATTTCCGGCTGAGAGGCGATTGCTCGGGCCAGAGCGACGCGCTTCTGCATACCCCCCGAGAGCTCGGCCGGCGACAGGTCCCCGACGCTTGCGGCCAGTCCAACCTGCTGCAGAAAATGGTCTGCCTGCACACGAGCCGTGGCGCGGGTGGCCTTGCGGCTGGCCATCAGGCCGAAAGCCACGTTTTCCCAAACCGGCAGGCTGTCGAACAGCGCTCCAGCCTGGAACAGCATGCCGATACGTGTTCTGGCTAGCTCGCGCTCCTCGCGGGAGAGTTTTAGGAGGTCTCGGCCGTCGATTTCGACAATGCCGTCGTCCGGTTCGAGCAGGCCGAGGATGCATTTCAACAAAACCGACTTGCCGGAGCCGGAACCGCCGATCACCACGAGGGAAGTGCCTCGCGGCACGTCTAGGTCCACGCCGGCCAGCACCTGCTTAGTGCCAAACCGCTTGTAGAGTCCGCGGATACGGATTTTCGGCATCTCGTTGCTAAGCGCTTTTTCTCTCATGGGGCCGTTGATGCTAGGGGATCAAGGTTTGCGCAAGCTCAGCTGTTGCGGCCGGGCCGGGATCGGCCTTAGGTGTATGGGTTGGTGCGCCGGGGCAGCAACGCGCGACGCACGCCAAGGAGGAGAACAATCATGAACGACGCCGTTGGAACAGCCGCCGCAAAGCTGGCGCATGCGACCGTGGATAACGCCACCTATGTGGCGGGCCGGCGGTCCTTTTTCAAATACCGCGATTTAGGGGTGACTGACGCCACGGACGGGAAGATGCGGGCGCAGGTGACCTCGGCCACACAGGGGCTGGGGCAGCCGACCGGTTGGCACTATCACGTCTGCGAACATCAACTTGTGTATATGTTGAAGGGCTGGGTCGATCTGGAATTCGAGGATGGGCGCAAAATCCGGCTGATGCCAGGGGATTCGCTGATGATCCCTGGCGGAATGCGGCATAATGAGATCGGGACGGCCGATGAACTGGAACTGCTGGAGGTGTCCGTGCCAGCGGAGATGAAGACTGTTGTATGCGAGCCGCCCGCCGGGATGGGTTAGGCGACGGTTTCGGGGATAGCGGGGCCAGGCACTGTGTGATCGTGATTTAGCGGTTCACTGGGCCTCAGGGACGGTGGCGGTGGTCTCTGGGCTTGGTTGACATGAATTCTTGGCTTGGTTTTGACATGAACCTCGCGTTCACGCTGGCCCGCCGGGAGCTGCGCGGCGGCGTCCGAGGTTTGTGGATCGTGCTCCTGTGTCTCGCCCTAGGGGTCGGCGTGATTGCCGCGGTCGGCACGTTGCGAGCGGCGGTTGACGCGGGGTTGTCGGCCGATGGCCGAGCCCTGTTGGGTGGCGACCTGGAAATCGATGGAGGCTCCCAGGACCTGCCCGACAGGTTGATCGACTGGCTCCACGCTCGCGGCGCCACGACCTCACGGGTGGTGCAAATGCGCTCCATGCTTGTCGCCGAGTCCGGCGAGCGGCAGTTGGTTGAGTTGAAGGGCGTTGATGGGCAGTGGCCGCTGGTTGGCGAGGCTGCCGCGGCACCCGAGCAGTCCATCGCGCACGCGTTGGGACAGCGCGAAGGACATTTCGGAGTGTTAGCCGAACAAGTCGTTCTCGACCGGCTTACGCTGCATACGGGGGATATCGTTCGGCTTGGCACAGCGACTTTTCGGGTCTCGGGCGCGCTGACAAAAGAGCCCGATCGGGTTGGCACCGCCGCCATTCTCGGCCCCCGCGTGCTGGTTTCGATCGACGCGCTCCCCTCGACAGGGCTGATCTCGCCCGGGGCGATGGTGCGCTACCAGGTCCGGCTGACGGCGCCCGACCCAGTGGCAATCGCGCGGGACGTTCGGATCGCCTTCCCTGGCCAAGCCTGGCGCATCCGCGATCCAGCCGAGGCAGCGCCGGGGGTCGGCCGCTTCATTGACCAGACGGCGTTGTTTCTGACACTTGTTGGCCTGACGTCGTTGCTGGTCGGTGGCATCGGTGTGGCTAATGGAGTGCGCGCTTGGCTCGACGCCCGGGCGCTCACGATCGCCACACTGCGCTGTCTGGGAGCTTCCGCCGGTCTGGTGTTTGCTGTGTGCCTGCTCCAGGTGCTGACGTTGGCGGGGGGCGGAATCGTGATGGGTGTGATCGCCGGCGCGGTGGTTCCACTAATCGGCGCGCATTTCCTTGCGCCGATCCTGCCGGTGCCGCCGGTGCTCGGGGTTTACCTCGGGCCGCTCGGGCTGGCCGCTCTGTATGGGTTGCTCGTTGCGCTGTGTTTCGCGCTCTGGCCATTGGGCCGAGCGGCGCGGATACCGGGTGGGGCGCTGTTCCGGGATGGGCTGGTGCCGGAGGCGGCGCGACCTTCGGCAATGTTGATTGCGGTGAACGCCGCGGTCGGGCTCGCACTGGTCGGGCTGACTGTGGCCACGGCCGCGGACCGTTTTTTTGCGATGTATTTTTGTGCCGGAGCGGGGTTGACGCTGGCGCTATTTCGAGCGGGCGGGGCGGTGGTGATGTGGGCGGCGAAAGTGGCGCCCGGGGTGCGGTGGCCGTCGATCCGGCTGGGTGTCGGCAATCTGCATCGACCTGGGGCACCAGCACCCTTGCTGTTGCTGTCGGCTGGCCTTGGTCTCTCGACGCTTGCCGCCGTCGCGCTGATCCAGGGCAATATGCAGCATCAGATCCAGGAGCAACTTCCCTCCAACGCGCCCAGCTTCTTTTTCATCGATATCCAGAACGACCAGCTTCAACGCTTCGAGGCGGTGGTCCGCGAGCAGCCGGGTGTCGAGGCCATTCACCAGGTGCCCTCGCTTCGCGCGCGGATCGTGGCGGTGAAAGGGGTACCGGTGGACCAGGTCGTGACGACGCCCGAAACCGCATGGGCTTTGCGGGGAGACCGCGGCCTGACTTACGCCGCTTCGCCGCCTGAGGGCACGCACCTGGTTGCCGGTGCGTGGTGGCCGTCGGATTACAGCGGTCCACCATTGGTGTCTTTCGACGACGCCTTGGCGAAGGGTTGGCACGTCGCGATTGGGGATGTGATCCGGGTCAATGTATTGGGGCGGGACATCGACCTGAAGATCGCCAATTTTCGCGACATCGCCTGGCAAACGCTGGCGATAAATTTCTTCATGGTCGCCAGTCCAGGCCTGCTTTCGCATGCACCGCACACCCACATCGCCACAGTCCGGATCGCGGATGCCGGGCAGGGTGGGTTGCTTCGGGCGGTCACCGACGCTTTGCCCAACGTAACTGGGATCCGTATCGAGGACGTACTATCGGCGATCGCCGCCCTGCTGAACCAAGTCGCTGCCGCACTGACTGTAACAGGGGCGCTGACGCTGGTTTCCGGGGCATTTGTACTGGTTGGGGCAGTTGCCGCCGGTCAACGCCGCCGGGTGCGGGAGGCGGTGATCCTGAAGACCCTCGGCGCCACCCGGTGGCAAATCCGAGCGGCGTGGCTGACCGAATTCGGGGTGATTGGGGCGGTAGCAGGGCTTATCGCGGCAGTAGTGGGGTCAGCGGCAAGCTTCGGCGTTGCGCATTACATTATGTACACGGACTGGATTTTTTTGCCGGTTACGCTAATTTACACTCTTGCGGGAGCACTCGCACTCATGTTGCTGTTCGGCTATGCTGGAACGGCAGCGGCTTTGCGGGCTAGGCCGGCGCTGCTTCTGAGGAACGAGTAGCGCATTAAGCGGTCTCCGTCCGGCCCCGCTGACGGACCATTCGTGAAGCGACCCGGCTGATTGCACCTTGGGGCTGTTACAGGGGCGGCAAATCGGGTATAACCATCGCGGGCTTACGCCCGAAAGGAACAGGGAAACCATGGCTTACAGTCCGCAATTCGGGGCCTACCCACAGGCATCCGCCGCCACCACGGCTGTCTTTGACGCCGGGCTACGGGCGTACATGCTCCGGGTATACAACTGGATGGCGTCAGGCCTGTTGCTGACCGGAGTGGTGGCGTTTGCGATCGCCAACACCAGTCTGATCGACGCCTTCTATCCGCTGGTGCAGACGCCATTCGGGTACGCGCATCACGCCACTGCGCTGGCGATGATAGCGATCTTCGCGCCGTTGGCTTTCGTCCTGGTGCTGTCGCTGGGTGTGAACAAGCTGTCCACATCCGCCGCGCAAGCTTTGTTCTGGGTATTCTGTGCCGCGATGGGCGCGAGCTTGGTGAACATCTTCCTGGTTTATACCAGTGAGTTGATCGTTCGGGTGTTCTTCATCACCGCCGCCACCTTCGGCGCGACAAGTCTATATGGCTACACGACAAGGTCGGATTTGACGCGGATGGGCAGCTTCCTGATCATGGGGTTGTTTGGGATCATCATCGCCAGCCTGGCGAATATGTTCTTCCAAAGCAGTGCCCTGCAGTTCGCGGTCAGCATCATTGGCGTAGTCGTTTTTACCGGCCTGACCGCCTATGACACACAGCGAATCAAGGCCAGCTACCTGCAGTTTGCCTATGCCGAAGGCGTCGACGGAGCCGCTAAGCGCAGCGTATATGATGCACTTAGCCTGTATCTGAACTTCATCAATCTGTTCATGCTGCTCCTGCAGCTTCTGGGTAATCGGAACAACAACTAGCCTGCATTCGGTTTAGGTTGATGTGAAAGGGCGGGATTTCCCGCCCTTTTCGTGTTGATGGGTCACGCCCCGTGGCGGTCCATGACTATCGCGCCGCAGGTCGGGCCGGCTGTGCGCGCGCGGCCGGCATCCCAGGAGGTGCGGGGCTCGCTGGCCGGGCGACATCGAAGATTGGCCGGATCAAGGTCGTCCCCCCTGGTCCCACGACTGTAACGCCATCGTCAGCGATGGTCTGCACCTCATAGGCGCCGACACGCGTACCGGCGTGCGCCACGATCGGATGCTCGTTGGCCGGCGCGGCGAATATAGCAACCCGTTCCGATCCAGCCACCACAATCCCCGTTAGGCGAGGCAGTCCGCTGACCGTGGTCTCGACCGGCCGCCGGGTGGGACTAAAGAGCGGACGGGCCATGATCTCGTTCAGCCACTCCGCTCGATGATCCGATGTTCCCACTGCACCCGCAGGATGCTCGCGCGTGCCGAGTGCTGTTCGCGCCGCCGCCGGATACGACGCGGCACCGCGAAGGCCCGCGGAGATCTCTGCGTCTATGACAACGCACAGCAGGATTGACGCCGCCGATAGTCCGATCGCGGCGCCTCGCCTCCCCCAAGTCATATGCCGGCGCCCGCTTCGGCCGGCCTGAATCCATATAGCACCATGGACGCCTGTATTGGCATTACGGTTGGGTGGGAAACCACCGTGACACTGTGGAAATGGACATCGTCGATCAGGATGCGCGTCGGTGACTGCTCGACCGAGCGCAGCAGCTCCATGAGGACCGGCCAGGGCGCGTTCAGGCTGATGCGTAAGGATACCCTGTGCCATTTTCCCGATGGCGTGGCGGGGAGGGTCTCAACCGCGGTCAGGCTGGCCCCCGCCGAAGAGGCCATTTGCTGAACACGCTCTTGCAGGTCAGCAGCAGCGACCGCATCAGTCGCGCCCGGCAGCATGATCGTGTCCAAGCCTTCACCGCGACCAGGCTTTGCCGCCGATGCGGCACGCAGGCTGGGCAGGCTCGCCGCGAGATCTTGCATGTGACGCAGCAATCCCTGGCGCTGTTCCAGCAACAATTCGCGGTCCTCGTACCAGGACCTCGCCGGATCGACGACACCGAACCACACCAAGGCCGTAAGCAGAACACCGATTGCAACCGCGAGCCCTTGACCGCGACGGCCGGTTAGCCATGCGTCGGGATTCATTTTGCAACCTCCGCCTTGATCGAAAAGACGTCGGCTGTCGCACCCTCGATGCGGGTGACCGGCGCGGCGAATGCGGTGTTGCGGATTGTCGGGTCAGCCGACAGACCGGTGATCAGGCGTGGCGCCGAGGCCGACCGGCCGCTGAGCGTCATCTGCCGCTCTCGTAACGAAAAATCGGTCAGGTAAGTGTCGTCCGGCAGGATGCGGGTCACCGCGGCTAGAGTCTGGAGGACATCGCCGGTCCGTTGTGTTTCCTGGATTAAGATGTCTCGCCCGGCGTCGCTAGCGGCAATATTTCGGCGAAATGCTTCAACTTCATTAATGGCGGGCTGTAGCTCGACGATGGCGGCGTTGGTGTTATAAAGAGCGATCGCCTGTAGCCCGAACGGCAGCACGACCGCGACAACCGCGAGCGCGGCGCATCCGTACGCCAGTATCTGTATCAACCGCGTCCCGGAGGTGCGATGCGCGGCATCTCCGACCGGCAGGAGGGAGGGTCGTTCGGCTGGCCCGATCTCGACGAAATCGGCCTTGAGGCCGACGTCGGCGAGGGCAGCCAAGGCTGGGGCCAAGGCTTTTCGCGGAACCATCGTCAGCGTGACGTCGGTGCGAGTCCGATTGTTTGGTCTGGTATGACCGTCCCAACGCCAGAACAGATCCTCCGCCGCGAAAGGGGTAATCCGCCCAAGTTCATAACGCAGGAGTTGATCCATCTGGCGCGGTGGTACGGTAGGGACCAAGTGATTCTTGACAAGAACTGAGCTGGCGGGAGGGCGCACCAACACTGGCCTTCGACCAGCCTGCCGAGCGGCTGCGCCCAAGCCTATCGGGCTGAGCCTCCCACCTCGCCGCAGCGAAACTGTCACGCTACCGTCACTGATCGCATCGACCACAATGCCATCCCGCGAGCGCGTGGCGGCGTTGGTCAAAGCGGTCGGCAGAAGCTCGGTTATGCGAGCAAGCCACCACGAAAATAAGCTGGCCAGCATGGGTCAGATCTCCCAGCCGAGTCTATCAACCGAGCAGACTCGAAATACCAGTCGCGAGTGCGAGAGGCACGCGTAGCGCCACCGGCTTCTGTTCGGCGGGTTAACTAGACCGGTGGGAGACATATCGACCCGGGCTCTCAACAATCGCTTACGCAAGGTATCCGGGGTCGGATCATGTTCTAGTGGTTCAAATCAGACGGATAGTGCCGTCTGATTTGAACCACTAGCCCTTGATTTTTTGGGCCGATTCACCCAACCGCAAGGGATGCTTCTGTCGGGATCGGACCACTAAGCGACCTGATTGAGCAGCGGAGCACCGGACGCGATCCTCCTGCAGTTCTCCGCCGCCAGGACGAAGCTGCGATCGAATGTCCCGGTAGTCAGCCACGCGATGTGCGGCGTGACGACAACGTTCTGTAGGCCGAGCAGGGGGTCACCGTCAGTCAGCGGCTCGGTCTCGAACACATCCAGCCCGGCGCCGGCGATGCGGCCTGACGCCAGCGCGTCCACCAAGGCTGCCTGATCAACCAGTCCGCCGCGGCCGGTGTTGATCAGGATCGCTCCGGGCTTCATCCGTGCGAGTGCGGCCGCGTCGATGACACGAGCGGTTTCCGGAACCAGCGGCAGATGCAAGCTGACGACATCTGCTTCCGCCAGTAAATGATCGAGGGTTCGATACGTCACTGCCGGATCGGCCACCGCATTGCGGGCGGTATAAATCACCGAACAACCCATTGCCGTCAGGATGGGCGCCAAAATGCGCGGAATGGCGCCGAACCCAATCAGGCCAACGGTCCGGCCCCCGAGTTCGCCAATACCGTCCTGCAAGCCGGTGTCGGTCCAGATCCCCGATCGCAGGTGCCGGTCGAACGCCGGAACGCGCCGGAGCACAGAAAGCATCAGCCCCAAAGTCAGCTCCGCAACCGCGCGGGCGTTCGTGCCGGGCAGATTGCAGACCGGGATTCCCCGCTGCTTCGCTGCCGCGAGGTCAATGGTGTTCACCCCGACGCCGATTTTCTGGATCAGCTTAAGCCGGGGTGCGGCGCCAATGATCTCAGCTGTGCAGCGTTGCAGCACATGCCAGAGCACTTCGCATTCCGACAGCACGTCGAACAGGGTTTCTGGATCGTCCTCTCGGCAGACAGCGACATCCAGACCTGGCAGCCGCTGCAGCCGGCCGGCAAGATCTGGGCCCGCCGCAGCATGAAAAACCACCTTCACGGGCGCGACCGGCCCAGCACCGATCCGCCGGCAAATCTGGCTTTGGCGCCGAGGGCTTCCTCGATCCGCAGCACCTCGTTCCATTTCGCCATGCGCTCGCCGCGGGCAAAGCTTCCCACCTTCAACTGCCCGGTGCCCCAGCCCACCGCGAGGTGCGCGATCGTGACGTCCTCGGTCTCTCCGGATCGCGCGGAGACGATCGTCGCATAGCTGCAATCCGCCGCGGCGCGCCTTGCATCTAAGGTTTCTGTGAGAGTGCCGCGCTGGTTAGGTTTTAACAGGATCGCATTTGCGGCCTTCCCGTCGGCGGCATCACGCAAACGGTCCGCGTCGCTCACCAGAAAATCGTCACCCACGATCTGCACCTTGTCGCCCACTGCTTGTGAGAAGGCGACGAAACCCTCCGGATCGTCTTCCGCCAGCGGGTCCTCGATCGACAAGATAGGATAGCGGGCGAGCCAGCCAGAAAGCAGCCCGATCATGCCGTCGGTAGTCAGCTTCTTGTCATCCAACGACAGCTTGTAGTGCCCGTCGGCGCGAAGTTCTGAAGCAGCGATGTCTACCGCGATGCCGACCTGCTCAACCGGCCGCAGGCCGGCTTTCTCGATCGCAGCAACCAAGGTGTCCAGCGCCTGTTCGTTGGAGGAAAAGGTGGGCCACCAGCCGCCCTCATCAGCGATCCCGGCCAATGGGCCTGCAGCCTCCATCAACTGGCCGGCGGCGCGGTAGACCTCGGCCGTCCAGTTCAGCGCCTGGGCGAAGGTTTCGGCTGCCGGACACATGACCATGAAATCCTGGATGTCCACCCGTCGTCCGGCATGGGCACCGCCGCCGAAAATCTGAATTTGCGGCATCGGGATCAACGCGGCGTCGGCGCCCCCGAGGTAGCGATACAGCGGCTGCCCCGCGGCGGCGGCGGCGGCATGGGCGGCGGCCATCGACACGGACAGGATAGCGTTTGCGCCCAGCCGGGTTTTGTCGCGTGTGCCGTCCAGTTCGATCAGCCGCTCATCCAGCGCTTCCTGATCCGAGGCATCCATTCCGGCCACCGCATGCGCGATCAAGGTATTCACGTTCGTGACGGCTTTGGTGACGTCGTAACCGCCGAACGCCGTTCCGCCATCGCGCAGATCGAGCGCCTCGCCCGATCCAGTGGACGCGCCGGCCGGCGCGATGGCCCGTCCGACCGCGCCACCCTCTAGCAGGACATCGGCCTCCACCGTAGGGCGTCCCCTGCTGTCCCAGACCCGGCGGGCGTGGATAAACGCGATGCTGGTGTCGGTCATGCGGCGATTTCCTTTTTCCAGGCCCTTGCCACATCGGCGAGGTGATCGGGTGGGTCAGCCAGCAGGCGGCGAGCGACGCGCCGGACGGTTTCGCGCTGCTCGCCTTGCGTGATGTATTCGACCGGCGACTTGCCATCCACCCGAGCCAGGAACAAGGCGGGCAACAGATGTGCAGCCCGTGCCTCCAGCGCGGCGACCGGTTCCCAGGCAACCAACGGCAGGTAGGCTGCCACCATCGCTTGAAAACTCTCAAGCAAGACACCGCGAGCGGCGGGAACCCACAGGCATTTCAGCATCAGGTGATTTAGGCAGAATGCCAAATCGAAGGCCGGATCACCCCACCATGCGCATTCGGCATCGAGGAACACCGGGCCAGCCGGGCCGCAGAGAATGTTTTTCGGGCTGATGTCGCCGTGAACCAGCGCATGCTTGTTATGTTGCGTCGTCTCGATCAGCAGCCGCATCCGGTCGGCCAAGTCTAGGTGTGCTCGACCAGTCTGAGCCAGATAGGGCTCCAACCTTACGTCGAAGAATATTTCGTCGGTCGGAAAATCTCGAGCCAGCGAAGCGTTGGCGGCGGTTGCGACGTGGATCTGTCCTAGCGTTATCGCAACGGAGACGGCGAAGCTGATATCGACGACTCCGTCGCGCAACAGCGCTTTCCAAATAGGGTATCGGTCCGCCGGCAGGTATTCCATTGCAAGGGCACCAGCAACCGCATCCTGGCCGAGCAGCGCCGGCACGGCGTGCGGTACCACTTGGCCGGCGACGCGCATCCAGCCCGCTTCGTATACATTGCGTTCCACCGGAGCGCGCCAGTCAGCCGTAACGAGTAGTTTTGGCAGCGCCCGTTTGATGCAGATCGGGCCACCGGGCAGGTCGATCCGCCAGATTTCGGAGGAAACTCCGCCGGTCAGCGGTTCCCCCGTCGGCGCGGCGCCCTCCAGCAGGTGCATGCGGACGAGGGCATCACTAATTTCCTTGGGTGGCGTTTCCATCGCGGCGAACAGGTTAGCCCGCTTGCGAACGCCGCGAAACACTTAGCTTCGAGTATGAAATCTCGGTTTACGTCGTTAAATGGAACGGCACGGTACGTTCGCAGGATGGTAGTCAGGACGATCTTAGCGCCGAAGTCTGGAACAAGACGGTCGCGGGGCAGCCCGATAGCGTCACGGGGCCGGCGATTTCTGCTGACCGCGGCGGTGCTGTCGATCGCCATTCATGTCGTGGTTGCCCTTATGATCGTGTTGTTGCCGCGTGTTGTCTCCCCGGATGCGCGTCCGCGGGAGGAGGGTACCGTGGAATTGCTGATGGTGGAGAAAAAGGGCGCTCAACCGAGTACGTCTGGTCGGCCGCAAGAACACCAACTCTCGCCATCACGGGAGGAGGAAAAACCTTCCGCACCGGAACAGCAGGCGCAAGAGTCTGACGCTCAGGCCGCAGTCCCACGATCCGTTGCCGCGCCTCCGGCCATCAAAGGCGACGACGAGCCGTCACTCAAGCCGAATGAAGAAGCGCCGCAAAAGGCCGCACAGGCAGCCGACGAACCAGACAGTCAAACGCCGCTGCAAGCTCCAAAGGCGCAGGAAGCGCCGGTATTCGACCTAGCCGGTACCGAAAGCGAATCGAATGCGGAGGTGTTAGGGGGCCGAGTGGTGCCGGCAAGCCCGGACGACCGCTTCAGGAACCGGCCTCCGATTTATCCAAGGGAAGCGGCGATGCGTGGTGAGCACGGTGCGGTTGTTATCCTGATTCATGTGTCGGAAATCGGGGTCGCAACAGCCGTGGACGTTATGGAAACCTCTGGCGTGACATCCTTGGACAAGGCTGCCGTAGACGCGGTTCGGAAGTGGCACTTCCGCCCAGCGCTGCAGGAAGGCCGTGCCGTGCCATTCGACATGCGATTTCGATTTATTTTCGATGCGTCTTAATAGCGCATCGAGCCTGGTTTCCAGCCAGCCGCTCTGGGAAAGCCCATCACATCCAGACCAGTGCGCCGTTGCCCGCCGTCCGTTTGCAACCCAGCGGCGCCCGAGAAGAAGGCTTCCGTACATACGGAGGCAACGCGACGCCCCCGCATCGCCTTTGCCCTCACCGAGGTTCTATGCCAACGCCTCGGTCACCGCCTGCCTCAACCTGGGAACCAACGCTTCGCCGAACCAGGGGTTGCGGCGCTCCCATCCCGTGGTGCGCCAGGACGGATGCGGCAGCGGCACGATCGCTGGCCCCAGTTCCCGGAACCTCCTCACCCGCTCGGTCATCGCACCCTTCCCCAAGCGGTGCCGCAGGGCATACGACCCAACCAGCAACGTCAGCCGCACCTGCGGCAGCAGACGGGTAAAACGATCCAGCCACAGTGGCGCGCATTCCGGGCGCGGTGGCGCATCGCCGCCGTTGGGCAGGCGGCCAGGATAGCACAGGCCCATCGGGACAATGGCAATGCGTGACTCGTCGTAGAACAGGTCCCGGTCCATCTGCAGCCACTCCCGCAGCCGGTCGCCCGACGCATCGTTAAACGGCAGCCCGGTCAAATGCACTTTCGTCCCGGGCGCCTGGCTGATGATCAGCACCCTAGCGGTGGTGGAAACGCGGAACACGGGCCTTGGACCCAACGGCAGGAAGGCTTCGCACCGGCGGCACGCCAAGGCATCGGCGACAACGACGGAGAGCGCGTCAGCGCAGCTCTCAGGCAACGATCCCCCTGGTGCGGAGTGCGGCGACGACCTCGTCCGCCAACATATCGGGAGTGCCTTCCAACGTGCGAAGTCGAATTTCGGGGTTAAGCGGTGCCTCGTAAGGGGCATCAACACCGGTGAAATTCCGGATCTGGCCGCTGTCGGCCTTTTCGTAGAGGCCTTTTGGGTCGCGGCGGCGGCACTCCTCGATCGGTGTATCGACGAAAATCTCGAAAAATTCGCCTTGATCGACCCGGTCTCTTGCCAGCATGCGTTCAGCGCGGTACGGCGAGATGAAGGACACTATAACGATCAAGCCGGCTTCCACGAACAAGCGGGAAACTTCTGCGATACGACGGATGTTTTCCACTCGATCGGCTTCCGTGAACCCGAGGTCGCGGTTCAGCCCGTGACGAACATTGTCGCCGTCCAGGATCATGGTGTGATGACCGAGTGCATGCAGGCGTTTTTCCACCTGGTTCGCGATGGTGGATTTGCCTGCGCCGGAAAGTCCGGTGAACCACAGCACCGCTGGCTTCTGACCCTTCAGCCGCGATCTTGCGGCCTTGTCGACATCTAGACGGTGCCAGACTATATCGGCGTTACGGGTGCGGACCGCGGTCACCATTCCGGCACCGACAGTGCCTCGGGTCAATCGGTCGATCAGGATGAAGCCACCGAGATTCCGGCTGATCTCGTAAGGCTCGCATACCACTGGATGGGTTAGAGAAATGGACACCCGGCCAATTTCGTTCAAAGCGAGTTCCCGGGCCCTGATTTCTTCCAGCGTCTGCATATCCAAGCGGGTGGTGATTTCGGTCACCGTCGCCACAACGATGCGGGTTCCGAGCATCAGCAGGTAGGCTCGGCCTCGGAACAATGGAGTTTCGTCCATCCAGACGACCCAGCAGTCAAGACCGTCGGCAGCCACCGGAGCAGGAGCCGCGGCGAGGACGTCGCCGCGGGAGATGTCGATTTCCCGGTCCAGCAGCAGGGTGACGGGATCGCCCGCGCTGGCTTCGGACCGATCACCGTCCATTGTAACGATGCGCGATACCAATGCTTCGGTGTGGGCGGCGGCGTTGCACAGCAGGTCCCCGGGGCGTACATGCCCGGCCGTGATGGTTCCGGCGTAGCCGCGGAATGTGTGGTCCGGGCGATTGACGTATTGCACCGGCATGCGGAAGGAGCCGCTCTGGGCGGATGTTATATCGGCCGCTTCCAGCGCCTCGATCAGCGAAACCCCGCTGTGCCAGGGCGTGCGCGCGCTCGCCGTAGTGACGTTATCACCATCTCGGGCGCAGATCGGGATTGGCGTGATACGATCAAACGCCAGCTTCCCGAGCAGCGCCCGGAAATCATGTCGGATCGAGGCGAAGACCGACTCGTCGAAGTCGACGAGGTCCATCTTGTTGACGGTCAGAATGACCTGCCGGATACCCAGCAGCGAGGCGATAGCGGCGTGTCGGCGGGTCTGGGGCAGGATGCCCTTGCGGGCGTCGATAAGCAGGACGGCCAGATCCGCTGTAGAGGCACCGGTGACCATGTTGCGGGTGTATTGCTGATGGCCTGGAGTGTCCGCAAGGATGAAGCGGCGCGTCGCAGTCTCGAAGAACCGGTAGGCGACATCGATGGTGACGCCCTGCTCGCGCTCCGCCTCCAGGCCATCGACCAGGAGGGCATAATCGATGGCCCCCTCGACCGTGCCGATACGTTTCGAGTCGCGCTCCAGAGCGGCCATGACGTCATGAGGAATGGTGCCGCATTCGAACAGCAATCGTCCAATCAGGGTCGATTTACCGTCATCGACACTACCGCAGGTCAACACGCGGAGGACCGCCGCGGGCATCAGAAATACCCCTCGCGCTTCTTGCGTTCCATCGATGCGTCGTCTTCCTGATCGATCAGCCGGCCAGAACGCTCAGAAACGCGGGTGGTGCGCATCTCGGCCAGTAGTGCGTCGATGTCGGCGGCGTCGGACAAAACCGCTGCGGAGAGCGGGTAGCAGCCAAGCGAGCGGAAACGCACCATGCGGTCTTCCGGCTTTTCACCCGGCAGCAAGCGCATCCGTTCGTCGTCGACGACGATGATCTGACCACTCCGCATCACTGTCGGGCGCGCCGCGGCGAAGTACAGTGGAACCACGTCGATCGCTTCCGCGGCGATGTAAGTCCACACGTCGAGTTCGGTCCAGTTCGACAGCGGGAACACACGCATCGTCTCACCAGGCGCGAGTTGGCCGTTGTAGAGGTGCCACAGTTCGGGCCGCTGACGCTTCGGATCCCAGGCGTGCCCCGGTGCCCGGACGGAGAAAATGCGCTCCTTGGCTCGCGAGCGTTCCTCATCGCGCCGGGCGCCTCCGATGGCGAAGTCGTAGTCGCCAGCGGTTAATGCCTGTTTCAGCGCGTCGGTCTTCATGATCTGTGTGTAGCTGGCGCCGTGGGCGAACGGGTTGATGTTTCTCTTGATTCCCTCGGGGTTGGTGTGGGTCCGCAGTTCCAGACCGAACCGGCGAGCCGTAGCGTCGCGGAACGCGATCATCGCCCGGAACTTCCAGGTGGTGTCGATATGCAGCAGGGGAAACGGCGGTCTGGCGGGATAAAAGGCTTTGCGAGCCAGATGGAGCAGCACCGAGGAATCCTTGCCGATCGAATAGAGCAGGACCGGGCGGGCGGCTTGCGCGGCGACCTCGCGGAAAATCTGGATGCTCTCGGCTTCCAGAGTCGTCAGGTGGGAGGGGCGCGGGTCAGTCAATGGCTAAAGGTTCCGTCTGTTCCAGCCGGCCAGAAACTCGCGATAATCGGGCCACGGTTTCGCCATTCGGGAACGGCGTTGCCGCTTACCCCTGGTCACACCTGCCGGACGATGTATGTCTGCTCCAGCGCTTCGACGATCGCGTCGGCATGGAGCTTGTCGCGGGCCTCGACCATGACTTCCAGTTCGGCGGCCTGGACCGAGGAGGAGGCGAACAGCCGCTGGTGGGAGACTTCGATGATGTTGCCGCCGGAGTTACCGATTTTGCCGGCAATGTCGGCGAGGACGCCGGGGCGGTCAGGAATCTGCAGGTGCAGTCGCAGGATCCTACCGTCGCGCAGGAGGTCGCGCAGCAGGACATTCGACAGGATGCGGGCATCGATGTTGCCGCCGGTGATCGCAACGCCGACCTTCTTGCCGCGAAATCGCTCGGGATGGGCTAGGAGAGCGGCAAGCCCGGCGGCTCCGGCGCCCTCCGCCACCGTTTTCGCATCCTCGATCAGCAGGCCGATGGCTTCCTCGATGGCGCGTTCGGGGGTGACGAGGATGCCAGCGACCCGGCGGCGCACGATTTCAAACGGAATCTCTCCGATGTCGCGAACAGCGATGCCCTCGGCAATCGTGGCGCCCCCGACAGAAACGGTTCGGCCAGCGACGCGTTGCGCCATGGCGGCATAGGTTTCGACCTCGGCGCCATAGACGGCGATGCCGGGACAGAGCGCGGTCCCGGCCACCAGGCAGCCTGCGAGGAGGCCTCCGCCGCCCACGGGGATGATCATTGCGTCGAGGTCCGGGCAATCCTGGAGCATTTCGAGGGCCATTGTGCCCTGGCCGGCAATGATCCCGAGGTCGTCGTACGGGTGGATAAAAACCAGCGATTCGACGGCCGCCAGTTCGCGGGCGTGGGCGGCGGCCTCGGCCAGGGTTTCGCCGACCAAAACGACGTTCGCGCCCCACGATGCGGTGCGGGTGACCTTGGTCGATGGGGTAAATTTCGGCATCACGATGGTGGCGGCGATGCCCAGCAGGCTGGCATGGCGGGCAACCGCCTGAGCGTGGTTTCCCGCGGACATAGCGATCACACCGCGCTCGCGCTCCTCAGACGACAGCAACGACAGGCGGTTGGCGGCGCCGCGCTCCTTGAATGCCCCAGTGACTTGAAGATTGTCGAGTTTCAGCACGACCTCGGCACCGGTGAGACGGGAGATGGCCGGATTGGGAACCATCGGGGTCCGTATCACCCGCCCGGCGATCCGCCGGGCTGCCTGCTCGACCTCGTGAAGCGTGATCATTCGTTGCCTTGGTGAGGGGTTATCGATAACCTTCAGACTCTCCAAAGCCCTTCTTGACGACCATGCGCCGGCCAACTCGGCATCTGTCCGAACCGGGGACCCTCGGGACGAGGAAACCGGTGAGTGCCCGCAACCAACCCATCCATGGTTGCATTCGGAAAGCCGGCACGGAGCCGATGATGAAGGTGGTTGAGGAACGGCCTGGCCATGAAGGTCAGGTCATAACGTCAGATGAACTTCACTTCCAGAATTTCGTACGATCGGTCGCCGCCGGGCGCGGGCACCGAAATGGTATCCCCGATCTTCTTGCCGATCAGAGCCTTGGCAAGCGGTGAGGAGATCGACAGCCGAGCGGCTTTGATATCGGCCTCATACACGCCGACGATCTGGTAGGTGGCTTCCTTGTCAGTCTCCTCGTCGATCAGCTTGACGTGGGCGCCGAATTTCACGTGGATGCCGGAGAGTGTGGACGGATCGATGATCTCCACGCCGCCAACGATCTCCTCGAGTTCCTGGATGCGCCCCTCGATGAAAGACTGGCGCTCGCGGGCGGCGTGGTACTCGGCGTTTTCGGACAAATCGCCATGTGACCGCGCCTCTGCGATGGCGCGAATGATTGCCGGCCGCTCCTGCGACTTCAATGTCCGCAGCTCCTCTTCCAACCGCCGCAGCCCTAGGGCCGTCATCGGAAACTTCTGCACGGGGTGGTCCTTCAATCCTCGTTCTACTCGGGTAGGTCATGTGGCACCGCCGCGGCCGGGTCCTCCCCTACCGCGGCGCTGGCTCAAAACGAACCGCGAAAGTAAGACTGTAGCGGCGCAACTTCAAGCGTTCCGGCTTTTAATGCTGCAATTGCGTGAACCGCGGCGCGGGCACCCGCCAGGGTTGTGTAATGCGGCACAAAGTGCGTTAAAGCGCTGCGGCGAATGGCAAAGCTGTCGGCCACCGATTGCGGGGTGGAGGCGGTGTTGATGACCAACTGGACTTCTCCGGATCGGATCGCGTCAACACAGTGGGGCCGGCCCTCCAGCACCTTGTTGACCACCGTGACCGGAAAACCGGCCTCGCGAATGCGTGCGGCGGTGCCTTTTGTTGCCAGGATGAGGAAGCCCATTTCCTTTAGGCGTCGGGCGAGGGTGGGCAGGCCCTTCTTGTCGGCATCCTTAATCGAAAGGAGTACCGTCCCCGCCATCGGGAGGATGACACCCGCACCGAGCTGGGCTTTTGCAAAGGCGCGCTCGAAGCTGGCGTCCAGGCCCATAACCTCGCCTGTGGACTTCATCTCCGGGCCTAGGATCGTGTCCACGTTGGGAAAGCGGGCAAACGGAAACACCGCCTCCTTGACCGCGACGTGGGGCGCGACCGAATCATCGTCCAGCTCGAAGTCGGACGCCAGCTTCGCGCCGGCCATCACCCGGGCGCCGACCTTGGCGACGGGGACGCCGGTGGCCTTGGCGACGAACGGCACGGTGCGGGAGGCGCGCGGGTTAACCTCCAGCACGTAGATCGTATCGTCCTTGATAGCATACTGCACGTTCATCAGCCCAACGACCCCGAGCGCCTTGGCGATCGCCTCGGTTTCGGACTTCAGTTCGGTGATCATGGCGGGGGACAGGGAATAGGGTGGCAGTGAGCAGGCGGAATCGCCGGAATGGATGCCGGCTTCCTCGATGTGCTCCATGACGCCCGCGACATAAACGGTTTCGCCGTCGCAGATGCAATCGACGTCGACCTCGATCGCGTCGTTGAGATAGCGGTCGATCAGCACCGGGTTGTCGCCCGACACCCGGACAGCTTCGCGCATGTACCGATGCAAGCCGGCCCGGTCGTAAACGATCTCCATGGCTCGACCGCCCAGGACGTAGCTGGGCCGGATAACGACCGGATAGCCGATGCGTTCAGCGATGACGTCGGCCTCCTCGGCCGACCGGGCGATGCCGTTGTCCGGTTGGAGCAGGGCAAGGCGCTGCAGAAGCTGTTGGAAGCGCTCGCGGTCCTCGGCCAGATCGATGGCGTCGGCGGAGGTGCCGAGGATCGGGATCCCCTCGCGCGACAGCGCCTGCGACAGTTTTAATGGGGTTTGACCACCGTACTGGACGATGCAGCCAAGGACGGTGCCGTTATCCTGCTCACGGCGGACGAGGGCAATGACGTCTTCCTCGGTCAGCGGTTCGAAGTAGAGGCGGTCGGAGGTGTCGTAGTCGGTGCTGACGGTCTCCGGGTTGCAGTTGACCATGATGGTCTCGAACCCGGCTTCTTTGAGAGCGTAGGCCGCGTGAACGCAGCAGTAGTCGAACTCGATCCCCTGGCCAATGCGGTTGGGGCCGCCGCCGAGGATGATGATCTTCGTCCGGCCGGTCGGGTCGGATTCGCATGTGGGCGTGCCGTAGCCGCCCTCGAACGTCGAGTACATGTAGGGCGTGTTGGAGGCGAACTCGGCCGCGCAGGTGTCGATCCGCTTATAGACCGGGATGACACCGAGGGTCGCCCGAGCGCGATGAATTTTTGCCGGTGTGGTGTTCGTCAGTTCGGCGAGGCGCTTGTCGGAAAAGCCGAGTGCCTTGAGGCGGCGCAGCGCTCCTGCTTCTCGCGGCAGACCGTTGGCGGCAACGTCCCGTTCGGCGGCGACGATGCGTTCCAGTTCGCGTAGGAACCAAGGGTCGAATTTCGTCGTGGCGTGGATGTCCTCGACGCTCAGGCCAGCACGCAGGGCCTGCGCCGCCATCAGCAGACGGTCCGGCGTCGGGGAGGAGAGAGCGGCGCGGAAAGCATCCGGCCCGCCATCGCCGGGGGGTTCGACTGGGTCCAGGCCGGACAGACCGGTTTCCGTACTGCGTAAACCTTTTTGCAGGGCTTCGGCGAAGGACCGCCCAATGGCCATGGCCTCGCCCACCGATTTCATCGACGTGGTCAGGAGCGCCGGAGTACCAGGGAATTTTTCGAAGGTAAATCGAGGAATTTTAACCACAACGTAGTCGATGGTCGGCTCGAAACTCGCGGGGGTGACCATGGTGATGTCGTTGGTCAACTCATCGAGTGTGTAACCAACGGCGAGCTTGGCCGCGATCTTGGCAATCGGAAAACCGGTGGCCTTGGAGGCCAATGCGGAGGAGCGGGAAACGCGGGGGTTCATCTCGATGACGACCATGCGGCCGTCGACCGGATTAAGGCCGAACTGCACGTTTGATCCGCCGGTATCAACACCAATTTTGCGCAGGCACGCGATCGAGGCGTCGCGCATGATCTGATATTCTTTGTCGGTCAATGTCAGGGCCGGGGCCACGGTGACGCTGTCGCCGGTGTGGATGCCCATCGGGTCGACGTTCTCGATCGAGCAGACGATAATGCAGTTGTCCGCGCTGTCGCGGACAACCTCCATTTCGTATTCTTTCCAGCCGAGCACCAATTCTTCTATCAGCACTTCCGTGCTGGGGGAGGCTTCCAGCCCGCCGGCAACGATTTGCTCGAATTCTTCCTTGTTGTACGCGATGCCGCCGCCGGTGCCGCCCAACGTGAAGCTGGGCCGAATGACGGCCGGGAGGCCGATCATGGCGAGGGCGGCGCGGGCTTCCTCGAGCGAATGGGCGATCGCGGAACGAGGCGATTCGACCCCGATTTCGGCCATCGCGTCGCGAAATTTCAGGCGGTCCTCGGCGCGGTCGATGACCTCAGCCTTGGCGCCGATCAACTCGACCCCATGCCGCGCCAGAGCACCATTGTCGAAAAGCTTCATCGCGGTGTTGAGCGCGGTTTGCCCGCCCATGGTCGGCAGCAGGGCGTCGGGTCGCTCGCGGGCGATGATCTTTTCGACGATCTCCGGGGTGATCGGCTCGATGTAGGTTGCGTCAGCGAGGCCAGGGTCAGTCATAATGGTGGCAGGGTTGGAGTTCACCAGGATGACCCGATAACCCTCGGCTTTCAGGGCTTTGCAGGCCTGAGCGCCGGAGTAGTCGAACTCGCAGGCCTGACCGATAACGATCGGTCCGGCGCCGATGATCATGATGGAGTGGATGTCAGTGCGCTTAGGCATGGATCCGCCGTCAGTTGTCGGTTGTCAGAAGAGATGCCTGACGGTGCGTCATTGCGATTGAATCAGACGGTTGCGCGCGGCTGTGACCCCGGCAGGAGTCAGTTCCAGATGCCAATGGCATTGGAGAGCGCCCTCAGGAAGGCGAATCGGGTCGCGTATGAGACCCTGGCGCAGGCAGTGGGCAATCGCATCGCAGAACGCCTCATAGTCGACCGCGGCGGTACCCGCGAGAGCTACGAAACGCAAATAACCAGCTTCGACGTTCGCCTCGATGATGGCGTGGCGAAAGGCCACCATAAGCAAGATTGTGATCGCGTCCATCAGCGCACGCAAGCAACGGCGTCCGCCGTCAGATCATTACGTAGGTCCATCTCACAGCCGCCGTTCCATCATCCCCACGAACCGCTGGAACAGATAATGGCTGTCAGACGGCCCAGGGCTCGCCTCCGGATGGTACTGCACCGAGAACGCCGGCCGATCGGTGCTGGCGATGCCCTCGTTGGAGCCGTCGAACAGCGACACATGGGTCACCTTCGCATTCGCCGGCAGCGAATCCGCGTCCACGGCAAACCCATGATTCTGGCTGGTGATCGATACTCTGCCGGTGGCCAGATCCTTCACCGGCTGGTTCGCGCCGCGATGACCGCGCTCCAGCTTATAGGTCCTGGCACCCAGCGCGAGGGCAAGTAGTTGATGGCCGAGGCAAATCCCGAAGATCGGCACGCCGCTATCGAGCACCTCCCGCAGCACGGGCACCGCATAGACGCCGGTCGCGGCCGGATCGCCAGGGCCGTTCGACAGGAACACGCCGTCCGGCTTGTGCAGCAGTATGTCATCGGCCTGAGCCGTCGCCGGCACCACCGTGACCCGGCAGCCGGCCGAGGCAAGGCAGCGCAGGATGTTTTGCTTCGCGCCGTAATCCACCGCGACGACGTGGTATTTCGGCTTCGATTGCCGGCCGAAGCCGATGGGCCAAGACCAGGCTGTCTCGTCCCAGCTATAGGTTTGGCGGCAGGTGACTTCTTTGGCGAGATCCATGCCTTCCAGCCCTGGCCAGTCTGCAGCCTGGGCGCGTAGAGCGTTCAGATCGAAGCCACCGTCAGGCGGAAAAGCCAGCACGCCGATGGGCGCGCCGCCGTCTCGGATCCGAATAGTCAGGGTCCTGGTGTCCACTCCGGCGATCCCTGTGACACCTTGGGCCCGGAGCCACACCTCCAACTTCTGGGTGGAGCGCCAGTTGGATGGTTCGGTGATATCTTGTTTTACGACGAGACCGCGTGCGGCGATGGTTGTCGCCTCGATATCCTCAGCGTTGGTGCCAACATTGCCGATGTGCGGGAAGGTGAAGGTGATGATCTGGCCGGCGAAGGATGGGTCCGTCAACGTTTCTTGATAACCGGTCATGCCGGTGCTGAAGCAGACTTCCCCCACCGAGCGATTCATATTTGTATCGGAGGCATTTGTATTGGCGCCGAACCCGCGGCCCCAGAATAGGCTGCCATCCGCCAACACCAGAACGGCAGTAGCGCCCGCAGGGACGGCGTCAGTCGCGTGTTGCATTGTGGCACTCGCCTGGTCGGGTAAAACGGTTTGCAGATCGGCCATGGCTAGCCCAGTGGCCGCCATCACCGCGGGCCAATGGCGGGACGGGATCGCTCGGCTTTGGCGCCATTTGCGTACAGCCTCGGTTCCCACGCCGGTCAATCGAGCGGCGGCATCCGCCCCACCGAGGCGCTCTATGATATGATCAATCGAAGTCGGCATGCGGGGCAATGTATGGGAAGAAATTTCCCACTACAACCACCAGCGGAACCGATTGGGAGTTTTTTTCCGGGGAGAAAGGCCCATGTATAAAACCAAGCCCGCGATGACAGGCGGCTGCCAATGCGGTGCCGTGCGGTATGCTCTGTTCGAGATGCCCGAATTGACGATTTGCCATTGCCGGATGTGCCAGAAGGCCGTTGGCGGCCCGTTCGCGGCGCTCTGCAAGGTGCCGACGTCCCGGTTTGCCTGGACTCGCGGCGAAGCGGCAAGTTTCAGGAGTTCATCCGTTGCCGAACGGTATTTCTGCTCGGTTTGCGGCACGCCGCTGACGTTCGGCTATCTTGACGGAGATGCGATCGAGGTTACCACCGGTAGCCTGGACCAAGCCGCCAAGGCGCCGCCGACAAAGAATTTCGGCGTTGAGGCACGGCTGCCCTGGATCGATGCGCTCATGCCTGGCCGACTTCCGGATACCTCGACCGCCGAGGGTGGGAGAGCGACGCGCGAGGTTATCAGCCGCCAACATCCGGATCACGACACATAGTTCGGCTGACGTTTGCCGCACCGGCTTATAGTATAGGGGCAATTCCGCCCAGGAGCGCCGTGATGACACTGAGGACGCGGTTCGTCGAACAGATGAAGGCTTCGATGAAGGCTGGCGATCCAGCTCGGACGTCGTCGTTGCGTATGATCATGGCCAAGCTGAAAGACGCTGACATCGCATCTCGGCCCAAGGGCGTCGACCAGATACCGGACGAGGAGATCGCCTCGATGCTGCGCGGCATGGTGAAGTCCCGGCGCGAATCGGTCGACCTCTACACCAAGGGCAACCGTCCGGAACTGGCCGCAAAGGAAGCGGCGGAGATCGCGGTGATCGAGAGCTTCCTACCGTCGCAACTGGATACGGCGGCGATGGAGCGGGCGGTGGCCGACGCGGTTGCGGAGACCGGGGCCACCGGTATCAAGGACATGGGGAAGGTCATGGCGGCGCTGAAGGCGAGGCACGCTGCCGCCCTCGACATGGCCAAGGCTGGACCAATCGTCAAAGCGCGGCTTGGCGGCTGATCACGGAATAATTGCAGTATGGCTTTGCCGCCCAGCTTCACTGACGAACTTCGCGTTCGCGTCCCCGTCCCGTCGGTGGTTGGGCGACGGGTGCGGCTGACGCGATCGGGCAAGATGTGGAAAGGCTGCTGTCCGTTCCATGGCGAGAAGTCGCCAAGCTTCTACGTGTACGACGATCACTACCATTGCTTCGGCTGCGGCGCGCACGGAGACGCGATCAGCTTCGTCATGCAAAGCCAGGGCCTGTCGTTCATGGAAGCGGTCACCCAACTGGCCGGCGAAGCAGGATTGGAGGTGCCGAAATCCTCGCCGGAGGCCGCCGAGGCGGAACGCCGGCGACTGGACGTCGTCGGCGTGCTCGACGTTGCACAGGTGCATTATCAGCGACGCCTGGCGCTTCCCGAGGGTAGAGCGGCGCGCGACTATTTGCTGGGCCGTGGACTGACCGAGGAGACCATCGCACGCTTCGGTCTCGGGTGGGCCGGCGAGCGCGGCGCGCTGACAGCGGACCTGTCTCGGCAAGGGATCGATAGCGAACAGCTTACCGAGGCGGGACTGATTCGGCGTGACGAGGAAACCGGTCGCAGCTTTGAACTGTTCACGCAGCGGGTCATGTTTCCGATCCGGGACCGCCGCGGCAAAATCATCAGCTTCGGCGGCCGCCTTCTGGGATCAGGCCAGCCGAAATATGTGAATGGGCCCGAAACGGCGGTGTTTTCCAAACGCCGCAATTTATATGGCCTCGATTTGGCCCGCGATGGTGTGCGCAACGGCGGGACGCTGGTCGTGGTTGAAGGATACATGGACGTCATCGCCACCGTCCAAGCCGGATTTACCGCCGCCGTCGCGCCTTTGGGCACGGCTTTGACGAACGAGCAGCTTGAGGAACTTTGGCGTATCTCCCCCTGCCCAGTGCTGTGCTTCGACGGCGACGCCGCCGGCGCCCGGGCGGCCGCTCGAGCGATGGAGTTGGCGCTGCCGATGCTGACGCCGAACCGGTCGCTGAAGTTTGCCACGCTGCCTGACGGCGATGACCCGGACACTCTGGTGCGTAAGGGCGCTAGGCTGTTTCAGGCGGTGCTGGACGCCGCTCGCAAACCGGCCGACGCCCTCTATGACATGATCATCGGGGAGGTGGGCGACAGAACCGCCGAACAGCGTGCCGCCGCGCAGTCGCGCTTAGAGGAAGCTGCCGGACGAGTGGCAGATAAGGCTCTCTCATGGGAATACCGCCAGGAGCTACGAAAGAAATTTCGCGAACATCATCGTCTGCGCGGATGGGGCAGCAACCGGGGCAGGCGGCGAGACGCTCTCGGGATCGCGAGTGGCCTGCGGGCGCCGCGCCCGGTGCCGCGTCAAGATGATGCCGCGGCTGAGCGGGCACGGATCCTGACGGCGATCCTGCTACGGCACCCATTTCTGTTGCATGATGTGGGTCACGCGTACCTCTCGTTGACCATCGATCCGGCATTGGCGCGGCTGCGACAGGCCGTCGAAATTTGGGTGGAAAGCGCCCAAACCCTTGACTCTGCGGGCCTGATGGACCACCTCACGAAATCTGGATTTGAGCATGACGTGCAGTGTGCATTGGCGGAAGCGCCAATGCCCCTACCCGCGTGCGCCTCGTCGGAGGCGATGCCAGCCGAAGCGGAGCTAGGGTGGTGGCATATTTTTGGCTTTCTCAACGAGGAACTGTTACGCGAGGAAGTCGCTTTGGCCGAAGCAGAGGCAGCCCACAATCTGACCCCGGAGACATGGCGTCGGCAGAAAGCGTTGGTCGAGGCATTGGCGAAAATTCGTAGCGGTGAACCCGACGGGGTCGGATTTGTCGATGCTCAATAGGTATCGGGTCGCGACGTGCGCGCGTCACGGCCCGTCGGATGAAGGAGTTCCTTGAGCGATGGCCACGAAGCCCATGGTCGCCGGCGACACCGCCACGGCGGAGCAGGATGCCGAAACAACCCTGTTGGATGTGACCGCGGCCGGCGTTAAGCGGCTGATCGCGAAAGGCAAGGAACGCGGCTACATCACCTTCGACGAGTTGAACGCGATTCTGCCTCCGGACCAGAACAGCTCCGAACAGATCGAAGACGTGATGGCCAATTTCTCGGAAATGGGCATCCAGGTCGTCGAGAGCGAGGAGAATGAGGAAGGCGATCTTCCCATCGCCAAGGTGGAAAAGCCCGAGGAAGAGGCCGAGGAAGAGCAGACCGGCAACGTCGATGAGGCAAGCCTCGGCCGCACCGACGATCCCGTGCGCATGTATCTGCGCGAGATGGGCAGTGTCGAACTGCTGTCGCGTGAGGGCGAGATCGCCATCGCCAAGCGGATCGAAGCCGGCCGCGACATGATGATCAACGGGCTGTGCGAGAGCCCGCTGACCTTCGCGGCGATCATCACCTGGCACGAGCAGCTCAAGGCCGGGCGAATGCTGTTGCGTGACATTGTTGATCTGGAAGCGACCGAAGGGGCTGGAGCGCCGGCCGTCGACGTCAGCGGGTCTCACGAAGTTCCAGCCGAGGGTTTTGCGGCCAACGACGATATGGACGCCGACGATGAGGATGGCGGCCCCAGCATGTCGCTGTCGGCGCTGGAGGAGAAGCTGAAGCCGGAGGTTCTGGCAAACTTCGAGGAAATCGAAAATCTGAACAAGAAGCTGCACAAAATGCAGCACCGCCGGCTGGAGACGATCACCAGTGGCGAGGAAATGAGCACCCGGTCTGAAAAGGGCTACGAGAAGATCCGCGAGGAACTGGTCGAGAAGGTCGGCCAAGTGCAGCTGCACAACAACCGGATCGAGGAACTGGTCAGCCAGTTGAAGCTGCTCAACCAGCGCCTGACGACGCTGGAAGGCCAACTCATGCGTATGGCCGAAAGCTGCAAGGTCAACCGCGAGGACTTCCTGAAGCACTACCGCGGGGCGGAACTAGATCCGAACTGGCTGGATCGGGTAGGGCGCCTGCCCGGCAAGGGCTGGAAGGTGTTCGTCATCAAGCATCCGGACGATATCGCGAAGATCCGCGGCCAGATCGCCGCAGTGGCGACCGATGCCAGCCTGCCGATCGCCGAGTTCCGCCGGGTTTACATGACCGTTTCGCGGGGTGAACGGGATAGCGCCCGGGCTAAGAAGGAGATGATCGAGGCGAACCTGCGCCTGGTAATCTCCATCGCGAAGAAATACACGAATCGTGGACTACAATTTCTGGATCTAATCCAGGAAGGCAATATAGGCTTGATGAAGGCCGTGGACAAATTCGAGTACCGGCGCGGGTACAAGTTCAGCACCTATGCAACGTGGTGGATCAGACAGGCGATTACCCGCTCGATCGCGGATCAGGCTCGCACCATCCGTATTCCCGTGCACATGATTGAAACGATCAACAAGTTGGTGCGGACATCGCGGCAGATGCTGCACGAGATCGGGCGCGAACCGGCGCCAGAGGAACTGGCCGACAAGCTAGGGATGCCGCTGGAGAAGGTTCGCAAGGTGCTGAAGATCGCTAAGGAACCGATCAGTCTGGAGACGCCGATTGGCGACGAGGAAGACTCTCATCTGGGCGACTTCATCGAGGACAAGGCGGCGGTGATCCCGCTGGAAGCCGCGATCCAGGCGAATCTGCGGGAGGCGACAACGCGCGTGCTGTCGTCGCTGACCCCGCGAGAGGAGCGCGTCCTGCGCATGCGATTCGGGATCGGGATGAACACGGACCATACGCTGGAGGAGGTCGGCCAGCAGTTCAACGTTACCCGAGAACGAATCCGGCAGATCGAGGCGAAGGCACTTCGGAAACTGAAGCACCCGAGCCGGAGCCGGAAGCTTCGGAGTTTCCTGGACGACTGACGTTGCTCGCACAGTGATTGCTCGGCATTTGCACCAACCCGTGGTCGACTGCATTGCGTCAGACGCCGGTTGTGTGTGGCTGGCAGCGCAAGCGTAATCAAGCGGACGAATTGGGTCGAGTCGATCGCGACGTTGTTTGGCAGCCATCAAACAATAAATGTTTGGATCTGGTGCATCCCGAAGGGTTAGATTTCGGGTAAACCGTTATGGTTGGTGCGAGCAGACAACCGATGCCGAATGATGATGCGACCAAGGCACCAAACCGCGGTCATCAGCTGTCCTACGAAATCGTTCAATCTGAGTCTGACCCTAACAGGCAATGGATGCTTATCGGAAAAGACGCTTCTGGGGCCGAATATTGCCGAATTGGGTTCAAAAGGTATGGCGACGCCTGGCATGCAGCCGAGCGGCGAAAATCGGACGCGGATAAGTGCCAGGCAGATCTCCAAGCTTGGGTAGCGCAGCGGCAGGAATTTCGACCTAGTGAATATAAAGTCGACATTCTGACATGGTCCGAAAGACAGTCGTCGCTGCTGCAGCGCCTCACGGCGGGGGAGGAGGTTGTTGACGCAATCGACTGGGAAAACGTCATCGAAGAGGTGGGGTCCGCGGGACGCCGCCGATTGGCAGAGCTGAAATCCCTGCTCGTTCAAGAACTGGCCGCTGTCCTTAAGGTATGGGCATGGCCGCAGTCGCCCGAGGTTCCGCGCTGGAAAGCTCAAGCTTTGGGCTTTCAGAGCGAGGCTGCCGAGATCATCACGCCGAACATGCGGCGACGGATCGATATTAACGAGTTCTACTTCAAAGCGGTCCGATCCCTGCCGAAGTCGATCGATGGAGAAGATTCGCCGATGTTTCCAACGGAATGTCCGATGACCATCGAGGATCTGCTGGGGGATTAACGGAAACCACGCGAAGTGGCCGCGGTCGAATCGTCGCGAAGGCGATCTAAGCAGGCCGGTCGTGAGTTTGGGATTTCCCTGACATACCCGTCGCGACGCCACGAGCGCCGCAACCCGGCGGGAGCATAACGCTACTATGACTTGTCGAGCTCGCTCCGCTCAGTGAAAGGGTTGCTGATACTTCGAAAACGGCACCTTACGTGGCAAGTAATCGCTCGCGTTACCCAACCTCCGCATAATCCCGTCTGCCAGCCGGAGCCTCAGACGATCAATCGGGCGGCCGCAAGCCAGGGAGTTTGCCATGCACCTTATCTCGATCCGCGCCGCGGGACGGACGCTGGGTCGGTTCGTGTTCGCCAGTGCCGTCCGGATCGCACTCGGCACCACCCTCACGACACCGCAGCCAACCGTTGCACTTCAAGCGATCATCGATACGTCGGGGCCGCTGACTGGGCCTGCGGCGTTTTGTCGAGCCAGCAGAGAACAAGAGCAGCGTCGGGGTGCGCGACAATCCAACCCTGACGCCGGATTTTGTGGGAGTTCAACCTGGACCCGGATGAGGCTGACGACGGGACGCACAGTGGGGAAAATAGCTATGTGTTTTCTCATCGCTACGTTAGCGTTGGTGATCGCGCTGTTCGCCGGGGCCCTAGTCGCGCCTTCGACTGGCAAGTACCCTGGCCTCAGGATCGACCCCTGCGCGCTGGAAAATGGAGGCTGGAGCATGACCGATCCCGCCTGTTCGGAAATGCAGATAGAGATCATGCCCCGAACGACGGCACTGAGCACTGGCTTTGCGCGACCTCGACGACTGATCCTTTGAGCCGGGCGTCGAGAGAGCGGCTGCAGAGTGATCTGGTTCACAGCGAACCTGTCGTCGGGGGTTTAGGAAGAGCGTTGTGAGTTTACAGGAGAGCGCCATGTCATATGTCACAGAAGCGGAACTCGTAGAGATTGTGCCGGATCTTCGAGCGATGGCCAGCGTCGAGGCGTCCGCCGAAGTGCGAGACGCACTCAACCGGTTGGCGGATCGATACGCCGCGATGGCGGATGATGCCATCTCCTCGTTCGGGACATAATCCAATCGCTGAAATCCGCATTATCTTTGCAGTCAAATGCTTCCATGTGCAGACATGTTGCCCGACTAAAATGGAGCATCCGCCTGAGAACCACGATCGTAGTTACCGTTGCCGTGTAATGGGCGACGGTTCCGACCTCGCGCAAGGCGTGCCCCCGCCGGATTTCAGCAACCGGTAGCGGCGCACAGGCTTTTTGATCATCACAACGAGACGGCGACCCGCTTCCAAGTGGCAGGGGTGAGTTGAGTCAAGGGCGGTTGATTACTTCGCATTTCCGGGCGGAGCGGGCCGGCACGGAATGCAGCCCGGCGGGGTTGTCCTGGACGGTGCCATGAGACCTCCGGACTATATCACCAACCCGTTCGCCAAAATTTAAATTGATCAGTCTTTTGTCCGCGAAATGGCTGCCGCGGGGATTGCGCGGCGACCGTCGGTTCGATCGTGACATTCGCCAACAAGCTCAACATCACCACCTGCACTGAAGGAATCGATAAACAGGACCGCTACAGCTCATTTTTTATTGCAAAACAGCATCGTTGCCGTCCGCTGTGGGGCGTCTTAAAGCTAGGCTCCGTCCATGCTAACGCCTTTGTTCAAACGATAAGGGTTGCTTATGCATGCGCATTTCTGTCTTCGGGATCGGCTATGTCGGAATGGTCTCCTGCGGCTGCCTCGCAGAATTGGGCCACGAAGTGATCGGCGTGGACGTCTCGCCCGAAAAGATCGCCCTCCTTGCATCCGGGCGCTCTCCGATCGTAGAGGAAGCGATCGACACGCTAATCGCGGGCGCGGTCCAGCAAGGCCGGCTGACCGCTACGAATGATGTGGCGGCGGCGGTGCATGACACCGAGGTCTCGTTCATCTCGGTCGGGACGCCCAGTGCCGCGGATGGCAGCGTGGCCCTCGACGCCGTTGATGGGGTTATCAAGGCGATTGGAGCGTCGATTCGGACGAAAACAGGATCGCACGCAGTTGTGATGCGCTCGACCGTACCGCCGGGGACCGGGGAGGATCGGCTGATCCCGCTACTGGAGCAGGCCAGCGGACGTCGATTGGGCGATGGCGTCTCGTATTACAGCAATCCGGAATTCCTGCGTGAGGGCTCGTCCGTGCGCGACTTCCGCTCTCCCCCGTTTACACTGATCGGCGCACCGGCTGGGGATCAGGCGAAATTGCTGCGCGAGATTTACACGGGGATTGATGCTCCGGTCCATGTCGCCCCGTTGCGCGTCGCCGAGAGCGTTAAGCATATCTCTAATGTGTTTCATGTGGTCAAATTGACCTTTGCCAATGAGGCCGGGGCGATCCTGGCCGCGCACGGCGTGGACGCGCGGGAAGCGTTGCGGCTGTTTTGCGAGGATCGGGTGCTGAACATCTCGCCGGCCTATTTGCGGCCGGGATTTGCGTTCGGCGGATCATGTTTGCCGAAGGACGTCCGCAGCTTCATCGCGCTGGCGGACCAGAAAAATCTGGCCGCGCCCATGCTGAAGCATCTGATGACAGCCAACACCACGATCATCGATCGCACATTCGAGGCGGTGGCGCGTCATGGCCGTCAACCGGTTGCGCTGTTTGGACTAGCATTCAAGCAGGGCACGGACGATCTACGCGAGTCGCCGTTTGTGATGTTAGCCGAGAAGCTTCTTGGCAAGGGTTACGACCTGCGCATTTACGACCGCTTCGTCCGGGTCGCCACGCTGATGGGATCAAACCGGGCATATATCGACCGGGAGATTCCGCATCTTGAAGCGCTGATGGTAAGCAGTCCCGAGGCAGCGCTGTCAGGAAGGAAGGTGGCGATCATCGGGCATGTGGCACCGGAGGACCGGCCGGCCTTGCTGGCCGGTTTAGCAGGGCACGTCGTGATCGATCTAGTGGGGATTCCCGAACTCCGGGCCCATCCTGGAACTGAGTACCGAGGGCTTGTGCTGGTGAGTCGCCGCGGGCGGCCCGCGTTCGATGTTGCCGATGGCTCGATCGCCGGTGCGCCCTGGGGCGGCGCGCGCTTGGCCGGCCTATCTAAAGGCATAAACCTCAAGGGCATTATCGCGGAACAGCATGCGCTTCTCACCCTCGGTCATCTGAAACTTGAAGGCCAGATGGGGGTCGTCGAAATCCCAATGCGGGTAGTCGCTGGAATAGATCATTCGGTCCCAGCCGATCCACTCGAACACGCGGCGGAGGTCGTCCGGACGTTCCGGTTCCTCTACCGGTTGGGTGGCGAACCAAAGATTGGTCCTCATGTATTCTGACGGCTTGCGTTTCAGATCCGGCACCTCATCGCGCATCTTCGCCCAGTGCGCGTCAAGCCGCCAAGCGAGTTGCGGGGCCCAGGCGAAGCCCCCCTCGATCAACACGACCTTCAATTTGGGGAACGCTTCGAAAACGCCTTCGAGGATCATACTGGCCGCCTGGTTCTGCATGGAGTGCACCAGGACGTGGTGGTCCTCGATATAGAATTGTGGCCAGCCGCCGGCGGATGGAGCGCTGCTTTGGGTGCCCCCGACATGCAGGCCGATGGACAGGTTGTTCGCCTGGGCAGCGGCGAAGATCGGCCAGTACCGGCGACGCCCTACCGGCTCCGATGTTTTGGAACCGAGCTGGATCTGGGCAAATCGCCAGTCGCCGGCCCGCTTTTCGATTTCCTTGACGGAGGCTTCCGGATCATCCGAGGGGATCAGGATCGAGGCGCGTAGTCGGGGTTCGGGATCCACGAAGTCGTTGGCCTGCCAGTCGTTCATCGCGCCACAAAGCGCCGCCGCCTCATCGAGATTTCGCGACGTGTTGCCGCCGAGCAATGGCTCCAGCACACCGTAGGCGATATTGTAGGGGTCCAGAAGTTGGTTACGAATGAAATCGACATCTGAGCCGGGCGGGCCGCCACTGGGCGGCCAGGCATCACGGCGGCATGTGTTGGGCGAGAATCTCGGGTAGGTGCCACGATCCGCGTATGGGCCGCAGTTGAATTTGCCGTATTCAGCTAGATGCTTGCGCCAGCGTGCAGACAGATAGGCGTCCAGTGCGCCGGCTTTTGGATACGGGTGGACATCGCAGTCGATGATACCCAGCCTACTGTCGGCGGGTTGCGGCCGGATATCGACGGGCGCGTTCATTGCACAGTCTCCTTCAGGCGGGGATAGGTTTCCAGCGGGTTGTCCACGCGCATTTTGTGTTGCAGATCGGCGGACAGGCCAGGCGGGACGATAGCATTGCCCTCGAATTGCCAGTGCGGGTAGTCGGAGGCGAACAGCAGCATGTGGTCGGCGTCGATCTGCTCAATGATGCGTTCGACCGCCTCCCGGTCCGGCGCATCGAAAGGTTGTATCGTTAGACGAATGTTTTCCCGGATGATCTCGGCGGGGGAGCGGTTGACCCAAGGAACCTCGGCGCGCACGCCGCGCCAGGTTTTTATCGCCCGCCAGATAAAGCCAGGAAGCCAGGTCACACCGGATTCCAGCAGGACGAATTTCAGGTTGGGGAACTTGTTGAACACGCCGTTGGAGACAAGGCTGAGGAGTTGATCCTCGAACGTCTGGGACTGCGCGACGTAATCGTGCAGGTAGTGCGACGGCCATCCGGTCGCGGTCGGGGCGTGCCGGTACATGCTGCCCGCATGAATGCCGATTGGCAGGCCGTGTCTCGCAGCCGCCTCCCAGATCGGCCAGTAATAGGAACGTCCGAGCATCAATTCACAGGCAACCGGGATCAGGACTTGGACAAAACGGCTGTCCCCGGCGCAGCGGTCGATTTCTTGCGCTGCCAGCAGGGGCGCCTGGGTTGGGACCACAATGGAGGCGCGCAGGCGCGGTTCCTTGTCGAGCCAATGTTCCCTGATCCAGTCGTTGACCGCGGAGCAGATGGCAGCGCCCATGCTCTCACTGACGGCAACCTGGCCGCCGGTGAGCGGATTGCAAATGGCGGTGGCGATGCCGAACGTCTCCAAGGCCTGATTGCGCATGGCAGCCAGACTGGCACCGGGCCGCTGGCCCTTGACACGCCAGTCCGGGCGGCAAGTGATTGGGGCATTCATGGGATAGGACATCATGTCGAAGCCGTCGATGCCGCGGGCAACGAATGACTCCTGCCAGAATTCGTTCATGTAGGGCAGCAACGTCTTGATGTCCGGGACGCCCGGATGGATATCGCAATCGATTGTATCGGCAGCCATGATTTTCTCCGGTCCGACTATGAGAGGCTACGGTTTTCGAAGTCAAATCACCCCTGCCTAACCGGGCGTACTCCTATGACGCCTCCGGCTCTCCCGAAATCCCGGAAAAGATCTCCGCGAGGGCCTGCGGTCGTCCTGACCGTGGTTACACCCCTGCGCCCTCGAAGCGGCTCAGAGGAGGTTCGGCCTGACCCTGTAACGCGAACGGCGCGTGGGGCAAATCCAGAAATTCGCAGATTCGGGCTGCGGTACCCTTGGAGGTTTCATCGCGAGCATCGCGGGAAGACGTCTCGAGGAAAACCAAAGCATAGAATCAAAGGAGGTAGGTAACTGACCTCCTTCTGATTGTCATCGGCTTGGTATTGCCGATCGCCTTCTTCTAGCTAAGCTATGGTGGACGGTTGCCGGTCTCCGGCTCTCTTGCCCTCTTCGGCTTCTTCACGAGGGCCACGCTTCAGGCCATTCAGCCGGTGCGAGGAATGTTGCGTAGATGATCGCGGACAGGTCGACGTTCACGCAGCCAACAACGGCGCCCCTGACGGCACGGGGAAATCGATCGTCCAAGTGGTCCCCCCGCCCAACCGAAGGTTCAATGTGCCGCCCACCTGGGTAACAAGACGCCGCACAAGACCGACCCCGTGCCTCTTGCTCTCCACCTCCTCGACTAAACCGACGCCATTGTCGCCAACCGACAACGAGGCACCTTCCGGCGTGGCACGCAACACGACGCGGATCTCCCCAGTCCTCTCAGGGCCAGGCCCTTCAGCGTCAGTCCTTTCGGGGAACGCGTGCAGATATGCGTTGCTGACGAGTTCCGTGACGGCGACACCAAGAGATGTCGCCATCTCAAGGTCCAACTCGACGGAATGGGCGGAACATCTGAGTTTCACATATTCAGTGACGTAGAGATCTGGAAGATTGTCGCACAGCGTCACGACATAGTCCCCGAAGCTTATGGTCTTGCCCATGCCAGTTCCGAGCAGATGATCAAACACCCCGGCTAGCCCCATGACCCTGAGGGCTATGGAACGGAAGGCAAAAATGCTGTGTGGATCATGCTTCGCGCCAACCTCGGACATCAGCAGCCCAAACACCAGATGTAGGTTGTTGCGAACGCGGTGCTTCAGTTCCTGAGAAAGGACCTCCTTCTCCGCGACCAGATGTTCCATGCGAGCGACGGTCTTCCGCAGCGCCTCTGAGCGTTCCGCGGTTGCCACCGCTTCAGCCAGGATATTGGCAAACGCTGTGAGGAAGTCGATGTCATCTCGGTCAAAAGCATCTTCCGATGCACTGTCGACCTCCAAAACCCCGAACGAACCGCCGCTTTTCGACGCGACGAGGACATCCACCGTCGAAAGAATGCCATGTTCGGCGTAGAAGGATGGCAGCGAGTAGCTGTTCGTCTCCGCCACGTTCCCGCAGAGTTGCGGTTCCCCTGTCGTGAACGCACGCCCCTGTGGTGAACTGTGGTCCGCTGCGGAGGTAGCATAGCCGATGATGCCGGATCTCCATCCGTAGCCGGCAACAATACGCAGGTCTTTCTCCTGTTCCCGATACTCGCATATTTTGCTGAACGAAGTTCCAAGGCAATCGGCACATATATGTGCGGCCTCAGAAAGAATCCGGTCCAGATCCAGCTCGGAGAACGCAAACGTTCCAAACTTGGCGAGAGCCAATGCCCGTTCGCGCATCGTCTCGAGTTTCTGCTCCGGTGTTGCCTGAGAATTCATAAAACACCTTGCGGTTGTGTGGTCCTCACGGCATAGTGAGGGGGTGTCCTCGAGCCACTTTCCCAGTGTGGCACTGGCAATAACACGTCTTCGGCGGACGCAGTCATATTTCAGGGGTAGGTGGCTAGTATGGTGAGTGTCCTGATCGTAGAGGACGATCTGTTGATTGCCGATTTGCTTCAGGAGGCACTGGAGGCTGACGAATACCAGGTGACCGGCATCGCCCGTACGGTCCAGCAGGCACTGCAGTTAGCAGAACAGCACTGCCCTGACATCGCCGTCATTGATATTCGCCTTGCGAACGGTGATCTGGGCACCACCGTGGCCGCTCATTTCCGCAACACGACCAAAACCAAAATTTTGTTTTCGACAGGCAACGGCGATAGCCTGACGTCTTTGGAGGACTTGGGCGATGCCGTAATAACAAAACCCTACCGGCTACGCGACGTCGGGAGGGCTCTGACGATCATCAATCAGTTGGCGCGAGTATGGGCGGACGGCTCTAGCATTTCCGAGGAATTTTCGCCTTCTCGCCTTGGTCGAGCCGTGAGCTGATTGGGTGACGGAAGCCGTTGCTGTATCCGGCCAACCCCGACCCGGATAGACCGGCTTCTCGGGTCGTGGTGGAATTAGCTGGGGACAACGTTCCGCCGCTCGCGCGCCGCTTTAAATCCAGCAACGAAACGGGCGAGCGTGTCGGAGGTCCGGCCGCGCGGCAACATTACTTCGACGAGCTGAAACCGTCCGCGCGTTGCGTGCGCGGCTTCGAGGGCGGTTGGCCAGTTCGCGACGGGTGCCGACCCGCACGCCGTCGCCGCCTAGCGGCCCGGCAAGCTCGGCGAAGCGCCAGTCGTCCAGGTCGTTGAACCGGCTCTCCGGCTGGAACACGCGCAGCATCTCCCAGCTCATGTTGTTGAACACCACCACGATCGGGTCCCAGCCATAGCGGCGGCAATTGCCGAGCTCGAACCCGGTCATCTGGAACGCGCCATCGCCGACCATGATCAGCGATCGCGCCCCAGTCGCGACGCACACGCCGAGCCCGGCGGGCACGCCGTAGCCCATGCCGGCGTAGTAGCCGGGCGCGACGAGATTCGTGTTGCCGATTTCCATAGCGGTGAACAGGCAATCGCCGATATCCGCCGCGATCGGCATGGCGCCGTGCGCAGAAAAGAGGTCGTTGATCGCGGCTGCGACGTCCGACGGCTCGATCGGCCCGTCCTCCGTGCGCAGGCGGCTCGGCCGGCAGCGGAGCGGCGGCGGCCGGGACCGACGCGTCCGTCCCCCCGCCCACGCGGTCGAGCAGCGCATCGACCAACGCGTCGAGCGGGATTTCGGCATAGGTGTGATGGCCGACGCGTACTTTGCGGTCGAGCGCCAGGATCGCGTGGCGCATGTCGATCTTGCGGTGGGATACCGCGAAATTCGTGTCGGACAGAATGACACCGAGCAGGAGCAGGCCATCGCTGTCTTCGACCAGGGCGGTGATCTCTGGGTCGCCGGCAGCACCGAGATAGCTGCCGCGGACCAGATCGGGATGCGCGGACAGCAGGCCGCGCCCCATGAAGCTCGTCACCACCGGCAAGTCGAGCCTTCGCGCGAGCCGCGCGACCTTGTCTTCCACGCCGTAGCGGCGGGTCTCCACGTCCACCATCAGCACCGGGCGGGAGGCGGCGCGCAGACGGGCGATGACCTCGTCGGCGCATTCGCCGAGTGCGTCCGGATCGGCCGGCCGCGGCGGCAGGGTCTCCACCGGCTCGACCTCTGTGCCGACAAGGTCGCGCGGCAGCTCGATGTAGACGGGAAGCGAAAATTCGCGGGCGCTGCGCAGCACGCGCGCGATCTCGGCGGGCGCGCGTGTGGGATCATCGAGGATCGCCTGATCGCAGGTGATCTCGCGAAAGATGCGTGATTGCGTATCAATGGCCCGCGACATGTGGTGGAGCTGCCATCCCGCGGCGCGCTCCGCGACCCCCGGCGCGCCGGAGACGACCACGACCGGCGAGCGTTCGGCATAGGCGCCGGCAATCGAATTCACCAGATTGAACGCCCCGGCGCCCCAGGTCGCGACGGCAACCGAGATGGACGCGTGGAACCGTGCCGCCGCATCGGCCGCGAAGCCGACCGCCGGTTCGTGGCTGAGCGTGTAGAACGGCAGCGTGCCGCTCTCCTCGATCACCTTGAAGAACGGCAGGACGAAGTCGCCGGGAATGCCAAAGATTTCCTGAGCGCCCTGATTGCGCAGAGCGTCAAGCAAGGCACGGCCAAGTGCGGGCATGGAAGATCCCTCAAAACCATCTGGCTACAACTTGGTCAATTAGCCCGGGAGAATGGCGCCGTCGACCGCCCAGCCGGCGCGACAGAAGTCGCCCGGGTCTCGTGCGCAACACGGGCAATCAGGTCGTCGATCCGGGACAGGAACAGCTTCAGTATTGGTGACCTGTTCGCCTTCTGGTAGCCGATTACCAGATTGATCGTCGGCGTCTCGCCCTCCAGAGGACGGCTGGTGACGGACCACGGGAGGAAGTTACGGGCGTAAGCAGGCAGCAGTGCCACGCCGCGGGTGGAGGCGACGAGCGAGATCGCCATGCCGAGATTGTCGATCTCGTGCGTCGCGCGGATCTCGATGCCGGAGCGCTTCAGGTAATCGTCAACGGTGACCTGCAACACAGGCGCGGTCCTCGACATGCCCAGGAATGTTTCGGCCGCGACGTCCTGAATGGCAACGGCCTCGCGCGCCGCGAATCGATGATCGCTCGGCATCACGACAACGATCGGCTCCTGCATAACGACCTTGTATTCCAGGGCGGGCATGTTCGGCTCCGGGCGCAGAAACGCCAGGTCGAGTCTGCCACGCGTCAGGCCCTCGGCAAGCTCCGGTGAGGTCTGGCTGGAGACGGTGATGTCGACGTTCGGCAGCTCATCGCGCAGGATGTGCATGGCTTCGGGCATCCACTCTAGCTCCTGCCCCGTGAGAAAACCGAGCGCGAAGGCCGGCTTGGCGGGCTGCGCCGCCCGGCGTGCCGCGTCGATGGCTGCCTGCGTCTGGCCCAGGGCAAGTCTTGCGTGTTCCAGAAACGCTCGTCCCGCCGAGGTCAACTCGATGCCGCGAACGCTGCGGACCATGAGCGGGACGCCGACTTCGTATTCCAGGTCCCGGATCTGCCGGCTGAGCGAGGGCTGCGCGGTGTGCAGCCGCCGTTCGGCCGCGACCGTCAGGCTGCCCTCCTCGGCGACCGCGACGAAGTAGCGAAGGTGGCGAAGCTCCATCCGGTATTCCATGCCCATCAGGTATAGCGATCAACCTACAAAGTCTTTTTCCAAGGCGCGAGCCAAGATTACGTTTTGCCTACCGATAGCGGCGGGACAGCTGGAAAGCCCAGACCCCCGCTGCAGGCAGCAACGCTGCACCCTTACCTAGGAGGTATGGAGACATGAAAAATTCCGTGGTCTTGATAACCGGGGCGCTGACCGGCATTGGCCGCGCCACTGCCCTGGCCTTCGCCAACGAGGGCGCGCGGCTGGTCGTCTCCGGCCGCCATGACGAGGCCGGGAACACGCTGGCCGCCGAGTTGCGCGACATGGGCGCTGAAGCCGAGTTCGTCCGCGCCGATGTGCGCCACGAGGACGAGGTGCAGAGTTCTGGTTAACCGCGCGGTCGCGCGCTTCGGACGCCTGGATGTGGCGGTGAATAACGCCGGGACGGAGGGCAAACCGGGCCCGGTGACGGAACAGACCGCCGAGGGCTTCACCGTGGTGTTCGAGACCAACGTGCTCGGCACATTGCTGAGCATGAAGCACGAGCTGCGCGTCATGCAGGCGCAGGGCAGCGGCAGCATCGTCAATATCTCCTCGACGATGGGGGAGCGAGGTGCCGCGAACCTGTCGCTCTACACCGGCAGCAAGCACGCGGTGGAAGGCATCACCAAGTCCGCGGCCCTTGAGGCCGCCGCGTTTGGCGTACGCGTGAATGCCGTGGCTCCTGGCCCAACCGAGACCGCGATGCTCGACCGGCTGACCGGCTCGGCGGAGAAGAAGGCCGCTTTCTTTGCCGCCGTGCCGCTGAAGCGCGGCGGCAAGCCCGAAGAGATCGCGGACGCGATCGTCTTTGTCGCCTCCGACAAAGCGGCGTTCATCAGCGGCCAAATCATTCGCGTCAACGGCGGCAAGACCGCCAGCTGAACACTACAAGAAGAGGAGCAACGATCATGACCACGCTCTCAGGCAAGACGGCTCTTGTCACCGGCGCGTCTCGCGGTATCGGCCGCGCCACCGCGCTGGCACTTGCCAAGGGGGGCGCCCAGGTGCTGGTGCACTATGGCCGCGGCGCGGCAGAGGCGGAAACCGTGGTGGGGGAAATCCGCGATGCCGGCGGCCGCGCCGATGCGGTGTCGGCCGACATGGCGGCGCCCGACGGTCCGCACAAGCTGGCGGCCGAGGTTCGCCGTATCATCGGCGACCGGCTGGACATCCTGGTCGCCAGCGCTGGCATCGCAAACGAGGCGCCGATCGAGAACATGACGGTCGCGGATTTCGACGCTCTGTTCGCCGTGAACGTGCGTGCGCCGTTCTTCCTGGTGCAGCAGCTGCTGCCGATCCTGAGCAAGGGCAGCAGCGTCGTTTTGCTGTCGTCGCTCGCCGCGCACGCGTCGGTCGGCACGCTGTCGGCCTACGCGGCGACGAAGGGTGCCATCGACACACTCGTGAAGCACTTCGCCTCGGCACTGGGTGAGCGTGGCATCCGCGTCAACGCCGTCGCGCCGGGCGTGGTCGACACCGAGATGTCGAGCTTCGCCAGGACGGGTGCGGGCCGCGACTTCACGCTGAGCCTGCAAGCCATGAAGCGCGTCGCGCAGCCGGACGACATCGGCGATGTGATCGCTTTCCTCGCCTCGGACGGCGCCCGCTGGATCACCGGCGACACGCTGCGGGTCGATGGCGGCTCGAAGCTCTGACCATCAGCGGGGGCACGAGAATGATGGCGACGACAAAGGTTGCGGTCTCACCAAGGGTTCGCCCCGGTGAGCCTGCGGCCGGCGCACCTATCGTCCTCGGCCGCTGCGCGAGCCTTTGTGTAACGGCCGGCGTGGTCGCGAACACGCTATGGACGAGCGCGGCGCCGGCCATGGCCTATCGGCTCTATGCACAGGATGGCAACACTCCAGGGCTTCGCCGCCGTGATGGAAGGGGTGCGCAATGCCGTGCCGCGCCTGAAGGGCCGCGCGATCGCCGGGGCGCATGATGACCAGCAGATCCCCGCCTTGACCGAGAGGAGCAAGCTCCGCGTTGCGGATTTCTGCGCCGATTTCGACACGCGGCTGTCAGAAGTGCCGTTCGTTGCCGGCGATTCTTTCTCGGCCGCGGCCATCACCACGCTTGTGACGGTTGTTTCGCGACACGGGCATTGGACATGCCGGTTCCCGCCGAGCGGCGCGCGCTGGTACGTTAGTACGATTCGGTCTCTGCGCGTCCAAGCAAGGCGGCGTGACGGCCATGGGGGACCATCTGCAGGAAAAGCGGCCATGACCGATAGCAGCGGATACATACCACTTTGAAAACCATTTGGCCACGGATCAACACCTAGGCCTAACGGACGATACCAGTCGATCCTGGCTGCTCGAGACTTGGAAAGGCGCGTAACAGACGAGTAATCAGAAAGCCGCTGCTTCCGGACGCCTACTCTAGCACCCATTGTTGCTGCATGTTTGATCAACGCCTTCCGATACCCCGGCGGCCAGACCTGGAAGAGACGGCATCGCTGGTTCTCGCACCACCCAGAGGCCCGCAAGAGACCTTGATTCTGTTTCGATCAGGACAAGCCGGTTGAGACTGGGAACGTCTGCACAGGTAATGATTGTCGAGGCGGCGTCTAAACGAGAAAGGAGCGCACAACTGCGCTCAATGGCGGCGATGCTCTGTGCGATCGTTCGGTCGATGGCATTCATATTCACCGGTGCAGGCACATAGGGTCGTTTCGTCATGCCTTCCGAAGTGCCATGACCGGTCGTGAATGTTCAACGAAAAGAAAATCCACATCACTCACATTTGAGTGATCGATATTTGCCATCAGGCAAATCGGCAATCTTTGCATATTTGGCCGGAGGGGATCATCCACAAGCCCGCTGCCTATTGATCCTTGGGGCGCTCGGGCCTGGAGCGTTTTCAACCTGCGGTAGTTGGATTTGGGTCCCGCATAATGTCCTTACTATGAGCAATCGTTCAGCACGAGTTTCCATTTGGCTCAGGTCTCCTCGCCAACAGCCTTGCGCTTAAGCAGCCGCAGGCGCTCCTCGCCGCCCGGCGTCTTCGGATCAAGTTCCATTACCTTTTGCCAGGCGGCATAGGCGCCTTTCCAGTCCTCTCGGGCGGCGGCGATATCGGCCAGGGTGCGGAATGCTGAGAAATCCCTGGGCTCCAGACGCACGGTTTCCTCAAGGTCGTGGATCGCCCCGTTGACGTCGCCGGCGTGATAACGGGCCAGGGCACGTTGATGCCATGCCTCTCCCGTATCCGGCTGTAAAGTGATGGCATCGGAGAATGAGTCCACAGCCTCGTCGGTCTCGCCCGCCTGGAGCGACCGGATCCCGCGGCTCATGAGCAAAGTGACGGCGGGGGAGCCGGCGCGCAGCCAGGTTTGTTCGAGTTGCGCCTCCAAACCGGCGGCGGTCTGCTCATCCGGAGCGGCTTTCAGGGCATCGAGCAAATGGTCGATCGAGGCGCGCTTGTCCGCCGGCGTCTGAGCCTGAGCGGCGGCGCACAGACCAAGGAAGCTGAGTAGCAGCCAAGAGCGGGCGGCGGCCATGTCAGCCGCGGATCCCGGGTGGGCGGGGACCACCGGCCATCCAGTCCAGCAGTTCGACGGTGTGCACGACCGGCACAGTATCGCCCGACAACTGCGTGATGCAACCGATGTTGCCGGCGGCGATCAGGTCCGGCTTGACAGCTTTCAGATTGCCCAGTTTGCGGGCGCGAAGGCGGCCGGCGATTTCCGGCTGCAACAGGTTGTACGTTCCGGCGGAGCCGCAGCAGATATGCGGCTCCCTCGGTTCGACGACACGGAAGCCGGCGCGCGTCAGCAGGGTCTTGGGTTCGGCGGTGACCTGCTGGCCGTGCTGCAGGCTGCACGCGGAGTGATAAGCGACTGTCAGACCTGGCGCCTCTCGGGTTGGGGCATAGCCGAAGCGTGACAGGAACTCGGTGATATCCACCGCCAGCCCCGTGATCGTCTCGGCGCGCCCGCGCCATGGTTCGGGCTCCATCCGGAACATGAAGCCGTAGTTCTTGACCGTGGTGCCGCAGCCGGAGGCGTTGATGATTACCGCGTCAAGATCCGGTTCGCGCGTCCAAGCCTCGATATTCGCCCGGGCGAGGGCCATGGCGCGGTCGTGCTGACCGATGTGGTGGTTCAGCGCGCCGCAGCATCCGGCCCCGTTGGCGACGACCACCTCGACGCCGAGCCGGGTCAGCAAGCGTATGGTGGCTTCGTTGATGCGCGGCATCAGCACTTGCTGGGCGCAACCGGTCAGCAAAGCCACCCGGGCCTTGCGCGGACCCTCGGCGGGATAAACGCGGGGTTTCTCCGTCGGGCTGCGGGATGGCACCGAGGCGGGCGCCAAGGACAGCATCGCGCGCATCCGTTGTGCCAGTATCGAAGGGCCGGGGATGAGGCGTGCCAACGGCCGGGCGAGCCGGGCGCCGGATAGGGCCAGGCGGAACAGCCCGGGGCGCGGCAGCAGCAAACCGAGCGCGCGGCGAAGCAGGCGCTCCGGCAGAGGGCGGCGATAGGTCTGCTCGATGTAGGTGCGGGCGTGATCGACCAGATGCATGTAGTTCACGCCCGACGGGCATGTTGTCATGCAGGAAAGGCAGGACAGGCAGCGGTCGACGTGACGGACGACTTCCTCGGTGGCGGGACGGCCCGCCTCCAGCATGTCCTTGATCAGGTAGATGCGGCCGCGGGGGCTATCCAACTCATCGCCGAGCAGCAGGAAGGTGGGGCAGGTCGCGGTGCACATGCCGCAGTGGACGCAGGTGCGGAGCACGCCATTGGATGACGCGGTGTCTGGGTCGCGAAGCTGTTCGGCGGTGAAGTTGGTTTGCATGCCTACTCAGACGCTTTGTTGGGCGGATCAAATCGCCAGGAGGCTGCCCTGGCGGTCGGGAACGGTCCGGCAAGAGAGGGTCGCGACCACGATCATCAGAAATTAGCTGAAAAGCACGAGGGCTGAACACTAGTAACGGGGTGGTCACGGTTCAACCATGAAGGGCGGAAGTTGCTGATCCACGCGGCGAAGATGGCGATCGTCATAGCCCCGGATAGATCCGGCCAGGATTGAGGATGCCGGCCGGGTCCATCGCCACCTTCACCTGTCTGGTAATCCGCGCCAACGGGGCGGCTTCATCGGGCACGACGCGCACCGCGCCGCGCAACGTGTCGGGTGCCCGCATCAGGGTCCAATTACCGCCGGCGGCGTTGGCGGCAGCCTCCACAGCCGCGTGGGTGGCGGCATCGGGTGGGCCGGCGAGCCACACCAATCCGCCCCCCCAGTCGAGATATCCGGTGACCCCAGCCGGTCGAAGGGCCGCCAGCACCGAAGGGCCGGAAGAGGGCCGGACGGAGACCCGCCACACCGCGTCCGTCTCACCGGCGATTAAGGGGCGGGCATCGCGGACATCCTTCCAGGCGGCGCGCGACGCCGCAGTGTCGAGCGTCAAAGTGCCGCTAACCGCAAACTGATCCTTCAGCCGGCCGATGCGGTAAGTCACCGACGGCGAGAAATCCTCGATCCGGATCAGCGTGGCCGATCCACGGACGGCTTCAAGGCCGGACACGCGGACGACGGTGTCCGCCGGAAGCCAGGTGGCACCAGAGACGCCGAACGGAGAGCCTAGGGCGGCGGACAGGATCGCAACCCCAGCGGTTGCGTCGAGATCAGGTAGCACCAGCGTGCCGGTCGCCTCCGGCGCGGGCAGCACTTTCAGTGTAACCTCGGTGATCACGCCGAGCGTCCCGTGGCTGCCGGTAAGAAGCTTACACAGGTCGAGGCCGGTGACGTTTTTCAACACTCGTCCGCCTGACCGAATAACTTCCGCGCGTCCGGTCACCGCTCGGACACCCATCACGTGGTCCCGCACGGCACCCCACGCGACGCGGCGCGGGCCCGACAGGTTGGTGGCGACCACGCCGCCCAGTGTCTGTGGTTTGCCGTTGGCCCTTAGCAGGGCGGACAGATCGGGCGGTTCGGCAATCAGATGTTGCCCGGCCTCGGTCAGAGTGGCCTCGATCTCCGCCAGGGGCGTGCCGGACCACGCGGAGATGATCAGCTCCTTTGGGGCATAGAGATTGATGCCGGATAGGCCGGCAACCGACAAAGTCCGCGCGGCCTGCACCGAGCGCAGCATCCCGGCTTTGGTGCCGTTGCCTTGGATCAGCAACGGTTCGCGGATGCGCGCGGCCTCGGCTACGGCCGCGACGATCTCGTCCTCGGTCGTCATGGCCTCGCGGCGATCATGCCGCTTGCGGCAGCGCGGCGGCCTTGGGCTCGAGCAACGGAAACACCTTGCTGGGATTAAGCAGCCAGTCGGGGTCGAACGCAGACTTTAGGTCGCGCTGCTGCTGCAACTCGTGAGCGTGGAATTGCACCGGCATCAGGTCGCGCTTTTCGACGCCGACCCCGTGCTCGCCAGTCAGGCAGCCGCCGACCTCGACGCACAGTTTCAGGATGTCGGCGCCGAAGATTTCCGCCTTATGAAAGCTGACCGGATCGTTGGCGTCGAACATGATCAGTGGATGCAGGTTGCCGTCGCCGGCGTGGAAGATGTTGGCAACCTTCAGGCCGCAACTGTCGGACATCTCCTGAATGCGGCGCAGCACCAGAGGCAACTGGCTGGTCGGGATCGTGCCGTCCATGCACAGGTAATCCGGGCTGATGCGGCCGACGGCACCGAACGCCCCCTTGCGGCCCTTCCAAATCGCCAGCGATTCCTCCGGGGACTGCGAGACCCGCAGGCTGATCGGCTCGAACTTCTCACAGATCGCGGCCAGTTGGCCAAGCAGCCGGTCTTGTTCCTCGGGGCTGCCCTCGACCTCGATGATGAGCATGGCTTCGGCGTCGAGCGGATAGCCGGCGTGGGCGAACGCCTCGCAGGCGTGGATCGCGGGGCGGTCCATGAATTCCAGCGCCACCGGAATGATGCCGGAGGAGATGATCGCGTCGACGGCGGCGCCGGCGATTTCGTTGGAATTGAAGGCGGCGAGCATGGCGCGAGCGCCTTCGGGGCCGCGGAGGATGCGGACGGTGACCTCGGTGACGACGGCAAGCATGCCCTCGCTGCCCGTGAGCAGGCCGAGCCAATCGTAGCCCGCGGCGTCGAGGTGAGCGCCGCCGATGTCGAGGATTTCGCCATCGATGGTGACGATCTTCAAACCCAGCAGATTGTTGGCGGTGACGCCGTATTTGAGGCAGTGGGCGCCGCCCGAGTTCATGTTGACGTTGCCGCCGATCATGCAGGCGAGCTGGCTGGATGGGTCCGGTGCGTAGAAGAAGCCGTCGGCGGAGACAGCGTTGGTGATGCCGATATTGGTAACGCCGGCCTGCACGACGGCGCAGCGGTTGGGGTAGTTGATGTCGAGGATCTGGTTCATCCGCATCATACCGACGACGACCGCATCCTCCATCGGCAGCGCGCCGCCGGAGAGCGACGTGCCGGCGCCTCGCGGGATGACGCGGACCCCGTTGCGGTGGCAATAGCGCAGGATCGCGGCGACCTGTTCGGTGGTCTCCGGCAGCGTGACGGCGAGAGGCACCTGGCGGTAGGCGGACAGCCCGTCGGTCTCGTATGGTTTGAGGCGGAGAGGCTCAGCGATGAGGCCGCTTTCGGGCAGCAGCGCACGCAGGCCGGCCACGATGCTGTCGCGGCGGGCCATCACGTCGGGCTTCGGGGCCGGCTGACGGATCATGGCGGACCTTCCTCGATTGAAATTCTTTCTGTCATATAGCGGTGTCGAGGTCCGCCGCACAGGTGCCCGTTCGCGGCCGAGCGGTCACCGCTGGGGATGTGGTAGTACGTGTTCTGGAGCCACCGATCTGCCATTGGGTCAGCGACAGTCAAATTGAGGGATTGAGCGACGCGTTGCCCGTCACCCAGCAACTCGTCTGAACCTTGTGGTTCAACGACATCCCGCATGGCGCCCAGCGAGCGGAGCATGACGCGCCCTATACACTTCTTTGGATCGTGAGACCGGCCGTTGTCTGGCGCGGCGTCTGCTCGACCGGGCAAGAACCCAGTCACTGGCCGGCAGGGCGGAGAAATGGCAGTATGGAGGACAACGGATGACGGAGGATTTGGATGCCCACCTATGACTACGAATGCGAGGATTGCGGGCCGTTCACGGAGGTCCGGCCGATGGCGGAGTATGACCGGCCGCAGCCGTGCCCGGATTGTGGCCAGAACGCACCGCGGCTATTGACGGCGCCCTCGCTCGGCGGCGGCGCACAGGAGGCGGTCGCAACGCCGGCTCGGGCCCACGCCGGTGGCTGCGCCTGCTGCATGCCGCGCCGGCTGTCGGCGGAGGCAGTTTAACATTGGCATATCGTCTTGCCCGTGGACGAACGAAGCGACCACTTCGCTCTCCGCAGCCCGCCACCGCCCAAACGCGAACATAGATACGATCACCGGCGGTGGCGGAGCACGGCGTCCTTGATCAGCGGCATCCGGTCGTTGCCAAAATACATGTCGTCGCCGCCGACGAAGATCGTCGGGGATCCGAAGCTGCCCCGGTCGATCGCTTCCTGGGTGTTGGCGCGCAGGGCGTCCTTGACCGGCTGCCGATCGATGGCGGCGAGTAGGTTGCCGGCGTCGATGCCAAGTGCAAGGAAGATCTCGGTCAGGACGGGAACTTGCGAGATATCCTTGTCGTCGGTCCAGTAGGCCTTGAATGCGGCACGGGCGAACGGGACTAGCTTGCCCTCGGGCTCCAGCACGATACAGGCGCGCATGGCCTTGACGCTGTTCACCGGGAATACCGTGGGACGGTACAGCACCGGCAGTCCGAGGTAGCGCGCCCAGTCCTGCTGGTCCTTTTTACTGTAGTCGGCTTTGGCCGGTACGGGTGCGTCGCGAGAGTTATACACACTTGGATTGACGGCGTTGAAGACACCGCCGACGAGGAAGGGGCGCCACTGGATGGTCACGCCGATTTCGTCCTGCATCCGCAACAGTGATTCGAAGGCGAAATAGGTCCAGGGGCTGGAGCAGTCGAAGAAGCATTCCAGTTCGGCCATTCATGGGCTCCTTTAGGCAGGACGGCTGCGCGCTTGGCCGGGACGGGGCCCGGCGTGAATGGCCTGTCGTTACGACGCCGGCACCGGACGGGCGCGCTGATTGTACATGATCTTGGCGCGGCGTTCCTGTTCCTCGGGCGGCAGTTTGGTGACGTCCTCCGAGAGATCGGCCCCAACCGCCATGCCGCGTTGCACGGCCGGGCGTGCGGCGAGTTGCTCCTGCCACCGCTTGACGTATTTGAATTCCCCGATGTCCTGGCCTTGACCTTGCCAGTTTACCGTCCACGGGTAGCTGATCATGTCGGCGATGGTGTATTCGTTGCCAGCGAGGTATCTACTTTCGTATAGGCGGTTGTTCAGCACACCATACAGGCGGTTTGCCTCGTCGGTGAAGCGGCGCACGGCGTAGGATTGGTCACCCTGCTTATCGCCGAGGCGACGAAAGTGACCGCACTCGCCGAGCTTGGGGCCCTGATTGGCCATTTGCCATATCAGCCATTCGGTAACGGCGTATTTGCCGCGGAGGTCCTGCGGATAGAACCGGCCGACCTTCTCCGCGAGATACAGCATGATGGCGCCGGATTCGAAAATGACGATCGGTTCGCCGCCGCCCGTTGGTGCGGTGTCCACCATCACCGGCATCCGGTGGTTGGGGTTCATCTTCAGAAACGCAGGCGTGAACTGGTCCCCCCGGCCGATGTGCACGGGGACGATATTGTAGGGAATTGCGGCTTCTTCCAACAGGATCGTGACCTTCTTGCCATTCGGGGTCGGCCAATAGTGCAGATCGATCATGGTGTCTGGTTCCCTCGCGGTTGCGGTTGCGCGGGATCGTAGCCCAAGGCGGCGATTTGGGCCAACGGCGGTTGACGGGCGTGGGACGGCCCGATCTGATGTGCCACGGCAAATGATTGGATTGGCGACCTTGGCTGCAGACATCGTGCTCGTGCACAGTTCCGATATTCATGTCGATGACGATCCGCACCAGGGTCCGTATGGCGAGGATGGCACAGCCGGGTTGCGGGTGGTGCTGGATGCGGCGAAAGCGCACAACGCGGACTATGTGCTGCTGGTCGGTGATACTTTCGACAACAACCGGCAGTCAGCGGCTATCGTCTCGCGGTGCGTGTCGTTACTGCACGGCGCGGGACGGCCGGTGATCGTACTGCCGGGCAATCATGATCCGGTGACGCCGGATTCGGTTTGGCGGCGTGGTGGCCTGAACGCGCTGCCGAATGTCCATATCATTGGCCTGACACATGACGTGACGGTACATTTTCCGGAGCACGATCTGGAGGTCTGGGGGCATGCGCATATCGATTACGGCAACATGGTGCCATTGCGCGAGCCTCGAACCCGAACGGCTCGGTGGTGCGTGGCACTGGCGCATGGTCATTACGAGGATGACGGAGCCGCGCCGTTACGTCCGTCATGGCTGATCAGCAACGCCGAGATCGAGGCAACGCAGGCGGATTATCTGGCGCTGGGGCACTGGAACCGCGCGGCCGCCGTCGGCAAGGGGACGACCGTGCCGGCGCATTACTCGGGATCGCCTGATCTGGCGAAGACGGTCAACGTGGTGCGGCTGCGGAGGAATGGGACGGTTGAGGTCGGGCGGGAAGCCGTGGCGTGGGATTAGCGGAGGAGTCGGCGCTCGGGGGCAGGGGTCGTGCTCGTACCAGCGGTATCGGGTCTTGTCGCGCCGCTATCGACAGGCGACGGAACGCCGCGTAACGAGGCGGCCCAGCAACCACATGAGGCCGGCCATGCTGTTCGATTGCGTCGATACCAAGAGCGAGAACATTTACAAGCTGCTGACATCGACCGTCGGGCCTCGGCCGATCGCGTGGGTGACGACACAGGATACCGATGGGACGGTGAATGCGGCACCATTCTCGTTCTTCAATGCGATGTCCGGCAATCCGCCGGTACTGGCGTTCGGGATCGGCGGCCGGGGGCCGGGCGACGTGAAGGACACCGGCGGCAATATCCGGCGCACCGGACAGTACGTGATCAACCTCGTCAGCTACGCGTTGCGCGAGCAGATGAACATCACGGCCATCGATTTTCCCAAGCAGGTCGATGAGCTGCAGGAGGCGGGCCTGACGACCTTGCCCTCCCTGCATGTGAAGCCGCCGCGGATCGCCGAGGCTCCGGTGTCGTTCGAGTGCGAGCGGTTGGTGATCGTCGACGTGGGGATCGATCGGGCGGTGGTATTGGGCAAGGTGCTTGCGATTTATGTTCGTGATGATTGCGTGCTGGATGCTGATCGGTGCTATATCGATACGCCGAGGCTGGACCTGATCGGACGCCTACATGGCGGTGGTTGGTATTCGCGGGTGACGGATCGGTTTGAGCTGCCTCGGATCCCGGTGGACGAGTGGCCGGCGCGGAAGGTGAAGGCGGCAGAATAGCGCTTTTGCTCGGTCAATCTTGCATGCCTTTGGTTCGACCAGGGTTTGACCTTCGTCCGTCGGAACTGCCAGAGGGGCTGCGCTTGTCCTCGTGAAGGGAGCTCGCCGCTCCAGCCCAGCCATGGGTCGCTGCGGCAAGCCCCGGGGTAAGGGACACATTCTCGGGATGATCCTGAAATCCGGATTCGTTCAATATTCCATCATTTCAGCACGAGGAGAATAAGGCCTCCGGAGTGCCTCGGATGGCGATTGACCCGCTATGCGGGCGGTAATTAAGCGACGGCGGGCAATCAATTACTTAATATTGTGGATTAAATCGAATTAACGATCCATATCAACTGGCGTCGCGATAGGGTGCGGCGCACTGATTGTGCTCAGTGTGTTGCAAAGCTTCCATCTGCCGGTCGTGGGAGACCGGACGCTCCGGCCAGGAAAATCGCGGCATCGGCGCATTATGATGCCAATTTGCCACGGCTCGGCAGAAAATACGTGAATGGCACAGAAATCCGACCACTTTGGAGCAACGTTAAGACACAATTCGTTTCCACACTGGTCAACAGTAGCGGCTACATTACTTAGCGTTCAACGGGAATGGTAACAGCGATGTGCACAACGACAATTAGCACGCTGACCTTAACGACCTTGCTCCAAGATCCTCTGGTTCAGATGGTGATGCGGAGCGACAATGTGTCGGATGAGGACCATTCTGAGCTGCTGTACCGCGTTAAGCACGCGCTGAACGCGCGGTCATCTAGGCCGGAGGTAGGTTTGCAGGCCGCGCGCTGAGGTAGCACAACGCCTTACACTCGCAGCGGAGTATCGGCCGAGGCGGGCGATGCCTCTCTGTTTTTGGTGGCCGATGAGGACTGAGCTTGCGCTTCAAGTGGCCTGCTGTGTGACCCTCACCGGTCGGGATGAAAAGACCGCCTGGTCCTTTGCCGGTCCGCACCCCAAGCGCAAGAAAAACGGCCAGCAAAAAAACGGCGCCCGAGGGCGCCGCTTAAGTTTGGGGGGGAAACGTCACGCGAATGAGGCCTAGCCGTCATTCGCAATTCGCACATGGGTGCCATTTAGCGCTAATCAAGGCTCACCGTTGCGCGTGTCTTCGCCAGGCAACAGTAAAAGCCAGCGGTTTTCACGCTGCGAGTTGGTGGGCCGGGGCTGGCACGGCCGCTTAGTTCCGTCCTATATCCGGCCTTCTCCCGTTTCAGGAGCCAGTCCGCATGGATTACGTCGAGCAAGCTGGCATTCGCATTGCCAAGCCTCTTTACGAATTTGTCAACACCGAATGCTTGCCTGGGACCTCGATTGGTGCCGATGTGTTCTGGAGTGGGTTCGCCGACCTGCTGGGCCATCTTGCACCACAGTGCAAGGCGTTGCTCGACAAGCGCGACAGCATCCAGCAGCAGATCGATGCCTGGCACCTGTCCAACAAGGGCAAGCCGGCGGATACCGAGGGATATCTCAGTTTTCTGCGCGGGATCGGCTATCTGGTCGGCGAACCGGCGTCGGTCACGGTCGCTACTTCCAAGGTGGACGCGGAGATCGCGACGCTCGCGGGACCACAGCTTGTGGTTCCCGTCACCAATGCCCGCTATGCGTTGAACGCGGCGAATGCGCGCTGGGGCAGCCTGTATGATGCACTGTACGGGACCGACGCGATCCCGGAGGATGGCGGCGCGACCCGTGGCGGCGGCTACAACAAGATACGTGGCGACAAAGTGGTGGCCAGGGCTCGTGAAATTCTCGACGGGGCCGCGCCGCTGAGCAGTGGCAGTCATGCGGATGCGGTCAGCTATTCAGTCAAGGACGGCGCGCTCTCGGTCGCGCTGAAGGGTGGGGGTACCACCTTGTTGAAGGACCCAGCTCAGCTCGCCGGCTATCGTGGGGAGCCTTCGGCGCCGTCCACCGTACTGCTGACGCATAACTGCCTTCATCTCGAAATTGTGATCGATCGCGGCAACCCGATTGGCAAAGACGATCCGGCGGGCGTTGCCGACGTGGTGATCGAAGCGGCTCTGACCACGATCCAGGACTGTGAGGATTCAATTGCCGCCGTCGACGCCGCCGACAAGGTTCTCGCATACCGCAACTGGCTCGGTTTGATGAACGGCTCGTTACAAGACACCTTCGAGAAAGGTGGCCGCATGATGACCCGCAAGCTGAATTCCGACCGGCAGTACACCGACCCCGCCGGTGGCACGTTGTGGCTGTCGGGCCGCAGTCTAATGCTAATCCGAAACGTCGGTCACCACATGTACACCGATGCAGTGCTGGACGCGTCCGGTGCTGAAACGCCCGAGGGGTTTCTCGACGCGGCTGTCACGTCCTTGATCGCGCTGCACGATCTGAACAGCAAGGGGTCGATCAAGAACAGCCGGGCGGGATCGGTCTACATCGTGAAGCCGAAGATGCATGGGCCGGAGGAAGTCGCGCTGACCAGCGACCTGTTCGCGCGCGTGGAAAGCATCCTCGCGTTGCCAGCCAACACGTTGAAAATGGGTATCATGGATGAGGAAAGGCGAACTTCGGCCAACCTCAAGGCGTGCATCGGCGCGGCTTCGCAGCGTGTGGTGTTTATCAACACCGGGTTTCTGGACCGGACCGGAGACGAAATCCACACCTCGATCGAGGCGGGACCGATGATCCGCAAGAACGAGATGAAGGGCACTGCCTGGATCAAGGCTTACGAGGACCAGAACGTCGATATCGGGCTGGAGTGCGGGTTGCGCGGAAAGGCTCAGATCGGCAAAGGCATGTGGGCGGCGCCTGACCGTATGGCGGACATGCTGGTGCAGAAGGTCGGACATCCGATGGCGGGGGCAAATACCGCATGGGTCCCTTCGCCAACCGCCGCAACCTTGCACGCGCTGCACTACCATCAGGTCGATGTCGCCGCGCGGCAAACCGAGCTTGCGTCGCGGAAGCGGGCGGCGTTGACCGATCTGCTGACCATTCCGGTGGCCGACGGCCAGAACTGGTCGCCCGATGATCTACGTCAGGAGCTGGACAACAATTGCCAGGGGATCCTCGGGTACGTGGTGCGCTGGATCGACCAGGGGATCGGGTGCTCGAAGGTGCCGGATATCCACGATGTCGGGCTGATGGAGGACCGGGCGACGCTGCGGATCTCGTCTCAGCACATCGCGAACTGGCTGCTGCATGGCGTGGTGACGCGGGAGCAGGTGACCGAGGCGCTGAAGCGCATGGCGCTGGTAGTCGACCGGCAGAATGCGGGCGACCCGCTGTATAAGCCAATGACACCCGGATTTGATGGCGTGGCGTTCAAGGCGGCTTGCGACCTGATCTTCGAGGGGCGGACACAGCCCAACGGTTACACCGAGTTCATCTTGCACCGCCGCCGGCGCGAGGCGAAGGCCGCGAGCTGAGGCCTGTGCCGGCATCCAGCCAAGCCAGCAACGCCTGTTTGAACGGCGACAGGCTCTTATAGTGCCGGATCTCGGCCGGCAGTGCGCGGACCGCGCTGGCAAGGACCGCCGCGCGATCCGGCCGGTCGATCACCCGGTCGAGCGGATAGACATGCACGCGCACGCCGAACAGCACCGCCTCGGTCAAGGGCAAGCACCGGACAGTCTGCCGCTCTACCCGCAGAAAAATCCGGCCTCCGGCATTTTCGGCGGTGATGTCCGAGCGGGCCTCTACCCGCCACTTGCCGCCCGGCTGGAATAGGGCCGGATCGTCCAGCAGAGACCAGTTCAGGCGCGAGACGATATGGTCCGGCTTCAAATTCCGCATGAATCGGTCCACCGGCCTGGCGAGCCGCTCGGCATAGAGCGGCACCGGCCCGTGCACGGCGGCCAGTGGCTTGCCGATCTTGTCGAGCACCCGCCAGCGACTGGGAAAGCAAAGAGAGGCGGCGGTGAACACCGGACCGGCCTCGCCGTTCTGGATTAAGCACAGATCTTCCTGCACCAGCAGCCCGGCCAGTTGCAGTGGATCGCAGGATCCGATGTTCAAGCTCTCTCCGGTCAGATGGTTGCGCACTGTGGCCGCTCCGCTCCGGCTGAACCAATCGGGATGATGCGTCGTTACAGCAGCCACGATTAACGCCAACGCCTCTTCTCGGGCGTCTTCCGACTGCGGGGTGACTGCGAAAACTTCGGCGGGCACGGTTGCCAGTAAGCGGCGTTTTTCCGCCATCTCGGCGAGGTATTGATCGTCGAACTCGAACCACGCGAATTCCGGCTCGTTGACCAGGTCCATCGCCATCCGGTAGGGGCCGGCTGTGAACGGCAGATGCACGGCCTGTTCAGGAAGCGGGCGCACCGTATCAGCCGCTCGAGCACAACCGGATCGCCATCAGATCACCTTCCTCTCGCGCAGGGCCGCCAGCGCCGCCGCGTCGAGACCGAGCCGCTCAGACAGCACTGCGTCGGTGTGCTCCCCCAACAGCGGCGGGGCGAGGCGGTAGTCGGCCGGCGTTTCCGACAGCTTCACGGGATTGGCGATCACCTTCACCATCTGGCCAGACCCGTGTTCCATCTCCAGCACCATGTCGCGCGCGACGACTTGCGGGTCTTCGAACACCTGGGACAGCTTGTTGATCGGACCGCAGCCGATCTTCAGGGCTTCCAGCCGCTCGATCCACCAGCTCGTTGGATGCTGCATCATCAGCGGGGTCAACGTGTCGGTTACGAGCTGGCGATTGCCGACGCGGGCTGCATTGGTGACGAAACGCGGGTCTTCCAGCATGTGGGTCAGATTGAACGCCTCGCAGAAGCGCTTGAAGGTGGGGTCGTTGGCGACCGACAACACGATATGGCCGTCTTTCGTCGGGAACACCTGATAGGGGGCGATGTTTGGATGCTGGTTGCCCAGACGGACTGGATTTTCGCCAGTCGCCAGATAGTTCATGCCCTGGTTCGCGAGCCAGGCGACGTGCGTGTCCAGCATGCTGATGTCGATCTGCTGCCCTTGCCCGGTCAGGTCGCGATGGCGAAGCGCCGCCAGAATGCCGATACAGCCATACAGCCCGGCAAACAGGTCGGCCACTGGAACGCCGACTTTCTGCGGCAGCCCATCCGGCTCGCCGGTCAGGCTCATCACGCCGCCCATCGCCTGGATCAGGCTGTCGTATCCTGGTCGAGGCGCATACGGCCCGGTTTGGCCGAACCCGGTGATCGAGCAATAGATCAGCCGCGGAAAGCGCTCGTGCAGTTGCTCATACCCCAGGCCGTACTTGGCTAGTGCCCCGACCTTGAAGTTCTCCACCAGAATGTCGCAGCCGGCGATCAGCTTCAGCGCTATGTCCTGACCTTCGGGCTTACCGATATCCAGCGTCACCGACTGTTTGTTGCGGTTGACGCCGACAAAATAGGCGCTCTCCTGGGTGCCCGGCATAACCGGTGGTGCGAAACCCCTTGTATCGTCGCCGGCGCCCGGGCGCTCGATCTTGACGACGTCGGCACCGAGGTCCGCCAGCATCTGCACGCAGGTCGGCCCTGCGAGAACGCGGGTCAGGTCGAATACGCGAAGGCCCTTCAGCGGCCCGGTCGATTCGGTCATGTCGCCTCCCATGCGCCGGCCTATCTTGCCGGGCGTGCCTCGATCATGCGTTATAGATCGCGCGCTGGCACTGCAAAAGACCAGGGGAGCCGGGCCGGGAGGGCGCAGACATGCAGCGAGATGCCGGCGGCAGTATCGAAACCGCGCGCTCCTGGCAGGCTGCCTTGCTGGCGCTGGCGATCCTGTCGATCGCGTTCGGCTCACCACTGCTGGCGGTCGTTGGTCTGCGCGAAATGCAAGCGGCGCTACATACCGACCGATCCGTGCTGGCGCTGGCGAGTGCCCTGGTGTGGATCGGTAACGGTGTCGGCGGGATTCCAATGGGCTGGTTGGCGGACCGGATCGGCATTCGCAGCACTGTCGCCACAGGCACAGTGGCGATGGCCGCGGGACTGGCGCTTTCAAGCATGGGCACGGTTTGGGCGCTGTATATCGGTCATGGGTTGCTGATCGGCCTGCTCGGCAACGGGGCGCTTTACGCGCCTCTCATCGTCTATGTTAGCCGCTGGTTCGACCGCCGCCGTGGCACTGCGCTGGCGTTGATCTCCTCGGGGCAATATGTCGCCGGCATCATTTGGCCTTCGGTGCTGGAAGCCGGGATGAAACATTTCGGCTGGCAACCGGTCATGCTGGGCTACGGCGCCGTGGTGCTCGCGATCCTGCCGTTGCTGGCGCTGCTGCGGCCGCCCCCTGAAGCACTGACGCCCGCACTTGGTCAGGCGGGTCCGCGGTCTGGTGACAGGGTGCTGGGACTGCATCGCAACGTGGCCATGGTGCTGATCTGCATCGCCAGCTTCTGCTGCTGCATCCCGATGGCCATCCCAGCCTCGCATCTGGTCGCGTTTTGTGGCGACCTCGGGATCCAGGCGAGCCATGGCGCGGCGATGCTGTCGGTGATGTTGGCCTGCGCGTTCATCTCCCGGCAATTCTGGGGTGCCTTCGCCGACCGGTTCGGCGGGCTGCGCACGGTGATGGCGGGTTCGACGTTGCAGATGCTGGCGACGGGGGCCTTCCTGTTGACGCACGACGAAGTTGGGTTGTTCGCTGTGGCGAGCGCCTTTGGCCTGGGTTTTTCAGGGATCATCCCGGCTTATTCGGTGGCCATCCGCGATCTGTATCCGTCTCGAGAAGCGTCGTGGCGCATCCCAACGGTGCTGATGACGGCGATGTCGGGCATGGCCTTCGGGAGCTGGTTCGCGGGCAAACTATTCGACCTGTTCCTGTCCTATCGGCCGGCTTTCGCCTCCGGCGTCGTGTTCAATCTTGCCAATCTTGCCGTGATCCTGTTCCTCGTAAGCCACACCTTTCGCCGGCGGCTGGTGCTGGCGCGGACGTAGGAGCTACACCCTGGCCAGGATCGCCGCTGCGGCGTCGCAGAATACCTGGCAACCCAGGACGATATCTTCGTCGCGGGTGTTTTCGGTGTAGTGGTGGCTGATGCCGCCAATGCTTGGCACGAACAGCATCGCCGAGGGCAGCATTTGCGAGATGATTTGTGCGTCGTGGCCCGCACCCGAGGGCATTGGCTGGTGCAGACCGGGGGCGTGACGTTGGGCGGCCTCCTGCAGTGCAAATCGAAGGCCGGGATCCATGGCGCTGGGCGCGGTGCTACTATGGTAGGTGACCGACACAGCGCAGGGGCCCTTCCTGGCATGTTCGAGCAACTCGGTCATGGCGGCGTCGAGCGCGTCTAGAATGGCGAGATCGGTGTCGCGGAATTGGAATACCAGTTCGGCGCCCCCCGGTATGATGTTGGCTGCGCCCGGGTCCAGCTTGATGTCGCCCGTAGTCCAAACGGTTCTAAGGCCGGCGATGGCCGGAAAGCGGTTTTCGATCGCGGCTACGAACTTCACCAGGGCGACGCCGGCATCCTTGCGGACGGCCATGCGAGTCGTCCCCGCGTGGTTTTGTTGTCCGGTAAAGTGGATTCTGTAGCGGCGGCTACCGACGATAGCTGTGACGATGCCGAGGCGCAGATGATGGTCCTCCAGATCAGCGCCTTGCTCGATATGGGCCTCTAGATAGCCGCGGTAGCGGGCGGTATCCATTTTCTGCCGCGGGCGGCCCGAGAACCCTGCCTGGCGGAGCGCATCCCGCAATGAAACCCCTGTCTCCCGGTTCGAGCACACATCGATCTCGTGCTCGGTAAGCAGGCCGCAGAACGACCGGCTGCCGAGGAAAGGACCGAAATGGCCTTCCTCGTCTGCCCAGCTTCCTACATCGATGCCGCGTCCGAGCGTGCGGGCGACTTCCAGTCCGAAAATCACGCCCATGACGCCGTCGAGCCATCCCGCGTGGTTCTGGGTCTCCAGGTGGCTGCCCATCAGCAGCTTGCGCCCCGGCGTCGGATCCCGCCCATAGACGTTGCCGATGCCGTCGATAGACGTATCCAGCTTGGCTTCGGTCAGGCGGGCGGCGAGCCAATGCCGAGCTTCGACATCCTGGGGGGAGAAGGTTGGGCGGTGCACGCCGGTTTTGTATTTGCCGATTTCGCGCACCGCGTAGAGGTCGCGCAAGAGGCGGGTGCCGTCGATCGCGGGCATGCACGTGCTCCAGGTTTGAGGGCCAGTGCAACATACTTCGCCGGGGATCGTCTATACGTCGTGAGGGCTGGATCCGGGCCCTCGGGCCGCGAATGCTGCCTCCGAGCACGCAAGGTTTGGAAGGCGAGGACGAAGTCTGTCGGCACCACGTCCTGCGCCTCCGCGGGAATCCTTATATCCGCGCAAGATCTCTATGGCCCTGTTGAATTGCCGGCAGCAACACGAGGCGGGTCTTGTGGGCCAGGCTCCTTTGAAAGGTCAAAGCCCCAGTGTCAGGTGGCCCCGTCTGCGGATTTTTGGCTCGCTATTTCGCAGGCGCGGACGGGGGCCTCGTGCACGTTGACGCCGGTGCTACTTTACCGAAGAATACGGGGTCGGCCCGAGGATATAATTTGTGACCTTTGCGACGATCGGGCCATTTTCCTCGGTCTTTGCCCGCGCGGAGTGCCACTCGGGGTCGGCCATGAAGGCGGCCCACTTTGTCTCGCGCTCTGCCAGCGATTCCCACACCAGCATGTAATAGAGCGTCATGTTCGACTCGCCGATCAGCGTGGTCCAGAAGCCGGCCTGCTTGATGCCGTGCCGCTCCCAGATCTTCAGGGTAATGGTGCTAAACCGCTTGTTCAGATCCGGCAAACGGCCGGGCACGCATTCATAGATTCTCAACTCGTAGATCATATCGTCCTCCCGGTGGATTGACGGGATCAGTCTGGAACGGCGATGGGTTGTGGGCAAGGCGGGGATTGCGAGATGATGGCTGCGCGATTGACGTTGCCAACGAAACGTTCCCTACCCGTAAGAGAGGTGCTCGTCGCCCAACGGGTCGAACTCCAGTCGGCCGACCGTTCGCGATGTTGCGAAATCACGTGGCGGTCCCCTCGAGAATATCGCCGAAGCGTATCCAGCTCTTGCCGTTCCAACGGGCGAGTTGCAGTGCCCGCACGGTGTGGTAATCGGTTGGGGCGGTTGGGGAGGTAATCACTTTGATGCCCGGCAGGAACCGGTAGTTCGAGGTCCTTTTATTGGTTGCTTGCTTCATGACGTTTTCGCGGGAGAAGTCCCCGCCGCACTGGTCCAGCACTTCCCAGTGCAGATACTTTCCTGCGAAGCACCGCATGCTACGCAGCCCTTTACCAAAACCGCGTGTTGCCTCGGTGGAAGGTGTGCGGCGGCTCCGGTTTTCTGGACGGTGGGATAAGCTAAGGGCTGACCGGTCCAAAGAGGCGTGAGACGTGAGCGTAAAGAGAAAGCAGCACAACGCGGACTTCAAGGCGCGCGTGGCGATGGCGGCGCTGTCAGGCGAGAAGATCCTGGCGGAACTGTCATCGGAATTTGGTGTCCATCCGACGATGATCAGCACCTGGAAGCAGGAGCTGGCAAAGCGCGCGAGCGAACTGTTCGCGCGTGGCAACAAGGCGACGGCGGTCGACGATGCGCAAAGGGTGATCGACGATCTGCACCGCAAGATCGGCCAGTTGCAGGCCGGCAGCATACTGGATCTCGCCTCGATGCCCGCGATGGCGCCAGTCGGAACTGCGTGCCGGCGCGGATGCGTGTCGTGCCGGATGCGTGTCGCGCCGCACCAAAGAGTTTGCAGTGGTGATGGGAGACCGCGCGCTCGAAAGGCGAGAAGGTGATATCAGAGAAATTCAACGGGGATCAACGATCCCTAATGCCCGGTACTAACAATTCCGCTCGCTTCGCTCGCGGCGCGTTCCGCCCGCCGACGAGCGATGGGTGCCGTAGTCGTTACGTAAAGGATGCGCCGGTCACTGGGTTTTGGGCGGCGCGGTGCGACGCGGCATAGCGGGACTTGCAAGCACTTTGCTAGCGGTCGGTTGCCCGACAGAGCCCGCCGACGCTGCGGGGTCTCGCAGATGAATTTTCGATTCGAAATTCATGCCCAACGTCAGAAATCGCGATGTGGCCGGTCGGATGGCCCAAGTCAGATAGACCTGGGTCAAACGCTCGCCGCGAGGCATCGTTGCGTAGTTCCGCGTTTGATTATCGCCGAACAATAGATTGGATTGGCGGCCTAGACGAAACGTGCCGCTTTGCGGCCATTCGTGGGGCAGGTAGATTTGCCCGTTGCGGCCCACGACGACCGCAGACTTGCCAGTCGCCATGATCCTTGCGGTCATGCTTAGCGGACCGCTCTCGAAAAGATGGGCTGCGTGCTTTCCGCGTTCGATCGCGGGAAATTCCACCAGAAGGTCTGCGCGACGAATGATAAAACCGTTGCTGCGGATGTGTGGATTCGGAAATCTCGGAATGTCCCGATAAGCATCTAGTGGACCTCCGGGCGCGGTGACCGATTTCCAATATTCGGGAAATCCGATCTCGTCCGACGCAGTGTAGGGAGCCCGAAAAAATGACCGCCATTTCGTCGTCGTGGGTGTTGCCAAATAGCGCGAAGTCCACCCAGGCGAGTGGAGTTGAAGATAAGGACCGAACTGACGCATCATGCCGACATGGACCGGGGTTTTTTTGGTTTCAGTCAGCCATATGGCCTTGCCCAGGTAAGCGAACGTGTCGTGAATGCTTTCCCAGGAGGCGGTCGCGCCGGCGATCCCAACCGAGTCGCGCGCGATTGCCATGTGCAGGCTGTGCAGCCAATTGGGCGCTAGGATGACTGAAAACGTGTTGAAAAAACACACGTATTCGGAGGTGAATTGTTCGGCTGCTTCGATGTATGAGCCGATGTCGGTCAGATCGTCGGAAACAAAGAGGTGGTCGTCGCGGATAGCCTTCAAGGGGGTTTCAGGTTCGGCGTCGAATCCCTTGTAGATGACGACGAGGCGATGCGGCTTACCGGATGCGAATCGCCTAAACGAGGTAGCGAAATCCACAAAAGGCTGAATGCCTTCCGCGGCGCGAGCCAAATAAAAAACACA
>CAWHWH010000024.1:0-103082 GCA_963832865.1 uncultured Pseudomonadota bacterium | reverse complement strand
CAATGGCAAATGCCGCTGAATGCTGGCTCGCCCGTCGCGGTGTAGCGAACACGTCCACACAGGCAGCCACCGGTCGTATCGGTCATTGTCGCTCTCCCCTCGGATTTTTATTGGCCGCATTCATCGCACGATCCTGCGGGGTTCGCACGCCAAATCCTCCGAGTGAAATTCAGCGACACTAACGCTTTCTTCAGCGTGCGCGCTGGCCGCGGAGGAAATCGAGGGCTGTGGCAAAAATGACCACCACGCCAAGCGTTATCAGCTGGATGTAGCCGCTGATCCGCAGCATATCCATCCCGTTTGATAGCATCGTAACGAACAGTGCCCCAAGCAGAGCGGAGCTGACACCGCCGCTACCGCCGCGCAGGCTCGCGCCGCCGATCACCGCCGCTGCGATGCTCTGCAGCATCAGGCTGCCGCCGAGGTTGGGCTCCCCCGAACCAGTACGCGCGATCAGCATCAAGGCGCCCAGCGCCGCCAGCAGCGAGCAGGCCACGTAAGTGCCGCCGAGAACCAGCCGCGCCGGCAGACCCGCTACCGATGCGGCGCGCGGGTTGCCGCCGATAATATAGACCGCGCGGCCGAATACCGTGCGCGTCAGGCCGAACCATGCCAGCAGCATGACCGCGATCGCGATAGCCACGGTAACCCGCACACCCAGGATATGGTCGTCGGCGAGCAAGTCGGAAAAGCTGTCCGGAACCCCGAATACCGGCTTGCCACCGGAAATAGTCGTTGCCAGACCGAGGCAGATGTTCAGACTGGCAAGTGTGGCGATGAACGGATTGACCCCGACGGCCGCCACGAGCAGGCCGTTGAACAGACCAACCGCCAGTCCGAACGCAAGCCCAACCGCGATACCGGCCGCGAGAACCCACCATGCCGGATCCTCGCCATGGCCCACCAGCACCAACGCGCTCGCCACGCCCACGGCCGACACCGTCGTGCCAAGCGACAGGTCGAAACCGCGCGTGAGGATCACCAGCGTCTGAGCCACCGTGAAGATCACCAGGTAGCTCGCCTGCTGCATGACGTTGAGCATGTTGCCCCGCGAGATAATGCGCGGCTCGGTCAGCGCGAACGCGACCTCCATCAGCACTATCAGGGCCAGCAACACGGGCTGGCTGCCAAGTCCCTCGAACGGCCGACGCAACGCGGAGCGGGCATTAGACACGGACTGTCTGCCGGCGCCGGCCCAGCACCTCCACGCTCACCGCCACCGCCAGGACACACCCCAGCACGATCGACTGCACTCTGGTATCGATGCGCATGAGATCCATGGCGTTCGTCAGCGTGAGTAGAAAGATCGCGCCGAGTGCCACCATCTCGACCCTGCCGATGCCGCCGCGCAAGCTGACCCCACCGAGCACGGCCGCGGCCAGACTCTCCAGCATCAGCGATTCGCCGGTGCTGGCTTGCCCCGACCCGATTTCAGCGGTCAGCAAGAGGCCCGTCACGGACCCCAGCAACGAGCTGAGCACATAGGCGAGCAGCAGCATTCCGCGAGCGTTGATTCCGGAATTGACCGCCGCCTGCAGATTGCCGCCGCTGGCATAGATATACCGGCCGATCCTGGTTAGATTGAGTAGACACCAGAGCACGCCGACGACGACAACGGCTGCATATAGGGCGACCGGCAATCCCAGCACGATCGCCCGTCCCAGACCAGCTACATAGCTGGCCGGCATGCCGTAAATCGGAATGCCGTTGGTCAGCAGCAGCGCGAGCCCATTGGCGATCGACATCGTGCCCAGCGTCGCCATGAACGGCGGAACACGTAACACTGCGACGCATAGTGCGTTGGCCAGACCAACCAATAGCCCGCAGCCGAGGCCGGCCAGGACGCCCAATCCTATTATCGTCGCCGTCGCGTGCACGCCATACTCAGGCAGCCCGGCCATCACGCTCGCAGAGGCGACGCTGGTGAGGGCGATCACCGCGCCGATCGACAGATCGAGCCCACCCACGATCAGCACCAGCATCTGACCTGAGGCCGCGATCATCAGAAATGACGCATTGCGCAGCACATTGACTATGTTCTGAGCGCCCAGGAAATAAGGCTGAGTCACCGACAGCACGACTACCAGCAAAACGAACAGCACCGGCAGGACACCGGCGTCTCCGAACAAAACGGCCGAGCGCAAGCGCGCGTGCACCGGGTGGCCGCTATCCCCGCCAATGCTCATTCTGCTGCCTGATGGTGCGCGCCATGATCGGCTCCGGCGAAGAAGTGCGAAAGGACACGCTGCTCGCTGATCTCGTCCCCCTGCAACTCGGCCACGATGCGCGCGCGGTGCATCACGTACAACCGCTGCGACAGGTTCATCACCTCAGGCAGCTCCGATGATACCAGGACGATCGCGGCCCCCCCTTCGGCAAGAGACTTGATGAATTCGTACACCTCGAATTTCGCGCCTACGTCGATGCCCACCGTCGGCTCGTCGAACAGGAATACGCTAAGGTCGCGCGTCATCCCGCGGGAAAGTACCACCTTCTGCCGGTTTCCGCCGGACAGGTTGACCACGCCTTGCTCGATGCGCGGCGGACCAAGGCGCAGCTTCTCCACGATCCGCTGCACCCGGCGACGTTCTTCCGCTCGGCGGAGCACCGGCCCGTGGGCGAAGGCGGCGCAGTCGAGCGCGGCCATCGACACATTTTCCCGCACGGGACGTGACAGGGCGAGCCCCTCCGCGACACGATCCGAAGGAAAGTAACAGATCCCAGCACGCAGCGCTGCCCTCGGCGACAGCCCGCGGATTTCCTGGCCACGGTGGCGGATCGTGCCTCCGGTGATCACCTCCAATCCGAAGGCGGCCCGGATCAGTTCCGACTTGCCGCAGCCCACGAGCCCGGCGATGCCCACTACCTCACCAGCGCGCACGTGGATCGAGGCCTCCTCGACCAATCCAGTGGCCAGCGACAGCCGATCCGTTTCAAACAGTATCGCGCCCGGCGCACCGCGGATCTTCGGGAACAGCGCCTCGACCGCGCGGCCGGTCATCAATTCGATCAGTTGACGATCGCTCACGGACTCGGCGCGCACCGTCGTGATCTTGCGGCCATCCCGAAGCACGGTGATCCGGTCGGCTAGCCGGCGGATCTCGGCGAGGCGATGAGAAACATAAATAATCCCGACGCCCGACGCTTTCAGGCGCGCCATCAGTTCGAACAACCGAGCGGTCTCCGCTTCGGTCAGTGAAGCCGTCGGCTCATCGAGAATCAGGAGCCGGACATTGGTCAGCAACGCCTTGGCGATCTCGACCATCTGCTGGTGCGCGCGCGATAGTTCGCCGACCTTTCGGTCAGCCTGCAGGTCAAACCCGAGTTCGGCGATGATCTCCCGCGCCCGACGCCGCATGGTCTTTCGGTCTAGCACCCCGAGGGCGCTTTTCTCCCGCCCCAGAAACAAGTTGTCCTGGACGCTGAGGTCGGGGACGAGGCTGAACTCCTGGAACACCGGACTGATCCCGATGAGCCGGGCGCGATGCGGCGTCAGGTCGGAAAGGCGTTCGCCCTGATAACGCATGTCTCCGGCATTGGCCTGAAGCGTGCCGGCGATGATGTTGATCAGCGTCGATTTCCCGGCGCCGTTCTCACCGAACAATGCATGGATCTCGCCACGCCGCAGGTCGAAATCCACACCATCGAGCGCGAGCGCGCCCGGGAAGCGCCGGGAGATGCCTGTCATCTCCAGCAGCAACTCAGCGTCACCCTCGTTCGCGGCTCCCTTGGCGTGCCAAGCGTCTGGTCTGCTTGGCGTGTCGGGCGCCGCTGGCGTCATCACTTCGCGGAGACAGAATACTCCGCCTTGAAGCTGGCCGGCGCCAGCACAAGGCTCATGTCGATCTTGCTAAGATCTTGCTTGTCGACCATCGAAGGGATCGTGAGCGAATACTTCATGTAAGGTTTATGCTCGAGGATGCGCACGGCGGTATCGATTGCCACGCGTCCCTCTAGCACCGGATACTGTGTCGCAAAGGCCAGGATCTCGCCCTTATTCAAAGCGTCCAGCATGGCCTGATTTTCATAGGAGGAAATGATCAGCGTGCTGTCTCGATTAGCCTGACGCACCGCGCCTATCGCCGCTTCGGCCGCGGGGGCACAGCCCCAGATCACATTCATGTCGGGATAGGATTGCAGGGCGTTCTGGATCAGGCCGAGTTGCACCGCGACCCCGCTATCGCCGAACTTCTCCCCCAACAGCTTAATATTGGGGTCCGACTTGATCGCGTTCTTGAAGCCCTGGTTGAACTGCTCGGCCCAGCCTGAACCGGCTGGTCCAGGGAAGTTCACGACGTTCGCCGGCTTGCCGTGCAGGTCGTCGGCGAGGAACTTACCGGTCTGTTCGCCCATGGCCGTGAAGTCGACAAACATCCGCGCGGTGGCGGGGGCGGTGGGCAGCGGGTTGACCGTGCTGATTACCGGCTTGCCGGCCTCCGTCGCCTTACGAATGGAGCGCGTCAGCCCGGCCTCTGAGATTGGGCCAACGACGATCGCATCAAAATTCCCCGCCATGCAGTCGTCGAACTGCGCGAGCTGTTGGGGCAGGTTCTCGTAGCCGCCCGCCTGATAGAGCGTCATGTTGACGCCCATGCGCTTGGCTTCCTCGACAATGCCGTAGTCAACCGCGACCCAGAACGTGTCCTTCATGTGCGGGAACAGCACGCAGATATTCCATGCCTTGGAGGCCTTCGGCAGCGGCGCATAATCGGTTTCGACGGGCTTGCCCGAGTCCATGTCGTAGACTTTCACCGGCCACCAGTCCGCGGCCCTGGCTACCGGCGCCAAACATAGAGTGACAATCGCAAGTGTGACCGCTATCCAAGCCTTTTTCATGATTGTCTTTCCCTGTTGCTGGATGGCCCGCGGCATTCGCGGATTCGGCCCTGATTGTTCTAGAGAAATTCCTTTAGCATCGGGGAAGCTACCCGAACGTTCCGGCCGTCGGCATGTCGATGCGCAAACAAACCGCGGCATGCGTGATCAACATTATCGACATCGGTTTGCACCTTTCTACCGGGCCGCAAGACGCTTTGCTTCGCGGAAGCAAGTTCGCACAGCCCGCTTGGCTGCACAATATGTGCTACAACAGCATAGGCGGCATCGTGGGTCGGATTCGCTTCGCACTTGCGACCCGGTGAGGGCTTCTTCCGAGAACTCCGGTATACAGATGCTTTGCAGTCAGGCTTACAAGATGAATTCAACGAGAATCCGCTGTGGCAGGAGGTCGATCAACCGATGTTCGGCAGCTCTAAGGTGAGGTGAGCCTTTCAGCGACCTCTAAGTCAGTCGGCTGACTAGCTCTGCGCGCTGCGGCTCGGCGGCACCGGCAATCGGTGGTTTTCGCCAGGGAACAATGCGGACGAAAAGGAGTTCAGGCATGGGACCGCGCAGAGGACTGAGGTTGGAAACGTCATGGGAAAGCACGAAGGCACGGATACGCAGCCATATTTTCAGACTATGGACCGCATGTGCCGTATTGGCCGGGTACGTCTATGCGTGGCTCTATGTCCCGGAGTTGCTCACCTGGTGGAAGCGGACGACCACCGCCGTCATCGAAGATGGATGTAGCCTCCTGCCCTACCCTTGGGGAGACCGTGTTGAGGCTACACTCGGGAACTTCGGCTTGTGGGTCCAAATCACCCTCGCCATTATCGTCTTCCGCATCTTGATGTGGCTGGTGATCTCTGTGGTGAGGCGCGGTTTGGCCTCCCGCGATCCTGAGCGTGGCAGTTCTCAACCACTACGCGCTGCGGAAGACCGGGACAACTTGGCTTGACCGGGATCAACTGACGGAGAAATTGGCGATGAGCGATTCCTCAAATCGCTATACCGGCGGCTGTCTCTGCGGCGCGCTGCGTTATGAAGCTGACGGCGACCCGCGGATGACCGGTCACTGCTATTGCGAGGATTGCCGCAAAGCGTCAGGCTCCGGGTTTATCCCGTTCATGGGTTTTCCGAGCAGTGCCGTCCGCTTCAGCGGTGAAACCCGAATGTTCGTATCGAAGTCTGCCAGAGGCGGGGATGCCGTGCGCAATTCCTGTCCAATTTGCAGCAGCCTGGTGTTCGGCGGGCAGATCGGCAAGGACGATTCTTTCACGATCTATGCAGGCTCCCTCGACGATCCGTCATTGTTTCGTCCGAGGATCGCAATCTTTGCTCGCAATCGACCGCCCTGGGCGGTCATTCCGCCGGACCTCAAGATTTTCGACGGAATGCCATCCGGATAAAGTAGTGCGGCCTTTGCCGACGGCCTCGGGAAGAAACCGCTGCGTCCAAGCCGAACGCCGTTCACGGCAACGCATCGCCGAGGTCATGAGATTATCGTAGCCGACTTGGCAATAGTTCGCCTTTACTTTCCAATACCGGATACGCCGCGGCAGCGATAAGATGCGCGTTCACCCGCTTCAGGTCGCGCAGCGCGTCTAGGTTCAGGGCGCTGATTTCCACGCTGCCCACCCTACACTCGCGCAGGTGTTCGAAATGCGCCGCGGTGGCCTCGGCCTCCAGCCCCCGGAACACTTCCTTTTCCTCGACCAGCAGGCGGGCGGCATGATCGTCGCCGGCCACCAGCAACGCCGCCGCCGAGCGCAGGTTCGACACCAGGCGGTCCACGATATGAAGTAACGATTCCGCCTGGGCCGGGGCGAATATCAAGCCGCGCTTGATTTGCTTGGCGATGACCCCGAGCAGGCCTTTGTCGACCACGTCACCGGCGTGCTCCAGATTCGTGGCGAAGCGCAGAATTTCCACCACCCGGCGGTGATCGCTCTCGGTCATTGCCTCGTACGGCAGCGCTGTCATATACGCCTTGATCGCGGTGTTCAGCGTGTCAAGGACGTCGTCCAGGCGTTTCGAGGCCGGTCGCGGTGCTGCTTTACAAAATGGCGGTAACGCCGATACCTGCCAGCAGCGCCTGAAAGCGATTGCGCAGCGCAATACCGAGCAGCCAGCGGAGCCGGGCGCCGAGTGCCCCCTGCACGCCGGTTTGGACCATGTGGACGCCCCACAGTAGCAGGGCGACGGAGCCGGCGAGGTTCCCCAGCGTGATGGACAAATCCATGTGCCCTCCTTGGTTCGCGAGCCTTCGTCGATATAGGGGTACAGCACGCTGTCTGAGTTGCGTAGGGAGAACGCAACTTGATGTCCCGCGCGTACGCATAGTTTACTCGGGTCGGAGGTTCATGATGGGAGACGATCCATGGCGCTGCGTCGCGCGGTGACCCGAGACCCCGTTCGCCAGGCTGCGCGGATGGCGCGGCCTTGCGCGCTGCGGCCCGGTCGTTGACGTCCGCCGTGACCGACGCGGCCATTATCACTCGGACGCTGGAACGGGTCGCCGAACGCGTGGGCGACCCTACGCCTCTGGTCTTTGAGCGCCTGTTTCGGGAGCCGCCCGAGGTGGAGGCGTTGTTTGTCCGTGACACCGACGGCCTAGTGCGAGGCCAGATGTTCCAGGTGACGATCGAAAGCCTGCTGGATTTCCTCGGCGACCAGGCTTACGGAGCTAACTTGATCCAGATCGAACGGGTGAACCATGTCGGGCTCGGTGTCGAGCCAACGGTATTCGACCAGTTCTACCTGACGGTGATGGCGACGTTCAAGACGATACTCGGTGCCGACTGGACGACCGAGATGGAACAAACCTGGAGCAGGGTCGTGGGGAAGTTGACTGGCCGGGTTGCCTGATCGCCGGATTTGTTCGCCGCGGCATCCCAGGTTCCACCGCTTGCGCGCCGGACGTGGTCGCGCCATGAACGCGGTGCTGATTCCGGAAGGAACCGAGGCAATGCCAAAAACGCCTGATTATTTCGTCGGCAAGACCATTGCCATCACCGGCGGCGGTGCCGGCATTGGCCGCGCCGCTGCACTGGTTTTCGCTCGTGAAGGCGCCAACGTGGTGGTTATGGACATCGACGCGGAGGCCGCCCGGCGAGCCGCCGAAACCATCGAGCAAAGCGGCCGGCGGGCGATCGCCGTGCGGGCCGACGTTACCTCACGCCAGCAGATCGACGACGCCATCGGCCAGGCAATCGCCCGGTTCGGACGGGTCAACTTCGTGTTCAACTCGGCCGGTGCCGCGGTGAACCGCTGCAAGTTCCTGGAGATCGACGACACGCTCCTGAACAAGACGCTCGCAATTAATCTGCATGGCACGTTCTACTGCATGCAGGCGGTTATCCCGCATATGCTGGAGCGTGGCGGGGGCGTTATCGTCAATGTCTGCTCCATGACCGCGCGGCGCGGCGGGCCGGGTGCATCCATCCACTATGCCGCCGCCAAGGGCGCCATTGATTCGATGACGCTCGGCGTGGCGCGCGAATTCGCTGATCGCAACATTCGCTGCCTTTCGATCTCCCCTGGGCCGATCAACACCAACTTTCAGGCGGCATCGAACTCGCCGCCGGATTTCCGTGCCCGCGCGGTCGCCGACGTACCGATGAAACGCCTCGGCGAACCCGAGGAAATCGCAGAACTCGTGCTGTTCATGTGCTCCGATGCTTGCGAGTATATGACCGCCAACACGGTATACGTGAACGGCGGCGGCGGCTTCCGGTAGGCGAAAGGCGTGGCCTAATCAGCCGATGCGAAGGAGCCGAACGCCCTCGGCACGCAGCCACGGGATGGCGGCCTTGGCATGCGGCGTCAGTTGATCCACCAGCGCCCAGAACTTCGGGCCATGGTTCATGTGCCGAAGGTGGGCGACTTCATGCGCCACGACGTAGTCCTGGACGAACGGGGGGGCCATCACGAGGCGCCAGCATAGCGCCAGGGACTTGTCAGGCGCGCAGCTTCCCCATCGGCTGGTCGTGTCCTTCATCGTAACGCGCTTCGGCACAACCCCAATCAAACCGGCCTTCGCGGCGACCAGCGCACCGAGCCGCCGTTGTGCCTCCTTGCGGAAGAAATCGCGCACGCGGCGCGACAGGAATTCCCGTGCGCCGGTGACGTGGAGTTCCTGGTCGAGCAAGAAGGCGCCGCCCCTGGCTGTCGGCGCATGGCGGATGCGATGGGGGACACCGGCGATCGGGACGGTGGCGCCTTCAGCGAATCTGATCGCCTCGGGAAGCGCGGCGAGGCGGCTCGACACCCATTCGGCATGACCCATCAACAACGCCATGCCGGCTTTGCGAGTTGCTCTGGTCGGCAAAGTCACGACAACGGCGCCTCCGGTTGGGTCGATACGCAGCGACACCCGGCGCGCGCGGCTGCTGCGACGCCATTCCACGCGGGCCAACCCTGACGGGAGAGCGAGCGTCTCAGGCTGGAGATCGTCCATGCACCGATTGCGCAGAGGATTAGGCGATTCGTCAATGGGTTCTTGAGCGGAGCCCGGTGTTGATATAGGATGTTATATTATAACATTGCAAGGTGGCTCGATGCGACGTCGCGCTTTTATCGCGGCCTTCACTCTGACGCCCTTCGCCGGCGTGGCGGCGGGGCCGTTGCGGGTGGTGGCGAGCTTCTCGATCCTGGCGGATCTGGTCAGGCAGGTTGGCGGCGATGCCGTCCTGGTGGAGGCGTTGGTCGGGCCCGATGGTGACGTGCATGTCTACGAGCCTCGGCCAAAGGACTTGCACACGCTGCTGGCGTCCGGATTGCTGGTGCGCAACGGGTTGGGGCTGGAGGGATGGATGGACCGCCTCACCGGTGCGACGGATTTCCGAGGGACCGTCGTCGTCGCGGCGGAGAAGGTGACGCCGCGGACGATGCAGGAGGCGGGGGGCGCCATCGCGACTGACCCGCACGCGTGGCAGGACCCGCGGAATGCTGTGCTCTATGTACAGGCCATCGCCGGGGCCTTGGCGTCGGTGGATGCGCCCCATGCGGCTTTGTACCGCGATCGAGCGGCGCGCTATGCAACGCGGATCGAGGAGACCGATGCGTGGATCGTGGCGACGCTGGGGTCGGTTCCCACGGAGCAAAGACGGATCATCACCACGCATGACGCATTCGGCTATTACGGCGCGCGCTACGCGATAGAATTTCTCTCCGCTGAGGGGGTCAGCACCGAATTCGAGCCGTCGGCCAAGGCCATCACCGCGCTGGTCCGCCAGATCGAGCGAGAAAAGGTGCGAGCGGTATTCATCGAGAATATGACGAGCCCAAGAATGGCGGAGATGCTGGCTCGGGAGACCGGAGCGGTGCTAGGGGGGACAGTGTATTCGGACGCGTTGTCCCCTCCGGACGGGCCGGCGGCTACGTATCTGGAGATGATGCGGCACAACACGACGCTGTTCGCGGCGGCCATGCGGCAGGGCGGCTAGAACGACAGGCCGTCTTCCGCCGGCAATGTCAGGCAGCCCCGCCTCGAAATCGGGGCTGGTCACCAAGATTAAAGAGAATCATGCCGCCACCGGGACTGCGGCCTGCTCGATCGCGGCTGCGGTGGCATGCCACCCGAATGTCGCCTTGATGAAACCGTAGGCGTAGGCGAGCCGCCAACGCGCCGACAACAGGAAGGTTGACCGGCGAGGGATGAGGCCAGCGGGCGCCAGAAGACAGGCGACAAGCAATCGCCGTGGCAGTTCGCGCCAGACGGCGTTCGCCTGTTGCAGCAGGCGCCGGGTCAAAACGGTCGATGCCCCTTGCCAGTAAAGCCGAGACAGCAGCCACTCCGGTTTCATCCGGAGCGCTTGGATCTGGTGATAGACCGTGATCCGCGAATCATACCGCACCGAATAGCCGGCATCCTGCAACATCCAGGCGAGCTGGACTTCCTCGTCCGACAGCAGAGACCGGCCGAAGCGCCCGATCGCGTTGCCAAAACCGCCCGCGGCAAGCAGCGACAGCACATGAACGACCATGTTGGCCCCGTAGGGCTCCAGGCCTTGCGGCACTGCGGCGGTCCGATACTCGCCGCGTCCCTCATGCTCGATGATCGACAGTACCCCAAGCAGAGACGTGGGCCACCACGCCGGTAGCGGCGCTTCCCATTTCGGCAGGATGCGACCGCCGATCAAAGCTGGCCGCCGGCCTGGCTGACTAATGGCGTCCAGGATGGTTTCCACCCAGTCTGAGGCTGGGATCGCGTCATCGTCGAGATAGGCGATGAACTGCGTTCGCGTGGCCCAGGCGCCGGCGTTCCGTGCCAGGCTAACGCCCATCTGCCCGAGGCGGATCAGCCTTGCCCCGTAATCGCTTGCCAGAGCGGAAAGCTCAATGGCCACGTCCGTCGAGGAGGCACTGTCAACCAGCAGGACGGTGAAGCGATCGCGTGGGATGGTCTGGCAGCCAAGCCCCTCCAGGCAGTCTCGAACGTAACCGGGGCGGTCATGAGTGCAAATGCAGACGGTCAGGTCCATGTCCATAAAGGTAGCGGGTAAATGTTGAGAAAGTATTAAGACGATTCGGGAATGGTGTAATTCAGGTCACCGTCCCGGGGATGGAAACCGCCACGGTGGCGGATAACCGTCACCCCTCTTTTTGTCCGGTGCGCGCCGAGGCGGAGTCTTTGTGACCTCGTCAGGCCGCCGCAGAAACGGCCTCGCGAAGCGCCGGCGGCAATTCGATCGGAACAGCAAAGGCGAGACTGACCTGACCCTCGTCCTCACCGTCGGCGACGATGTTGCAGGGTACCGCGATGCGGAAGGTCGCCACACGCAACTCGCCTCTCGCTTCGGCGGGCCACCGGCCAGCGATCGTGATGCGCGCTCCTCCTTCCGATATGTTCACCAGCCGTCCCGGGTGACCCACGCCGTCGAGAACCAACTCGCATGGCGCGTTTGCTGCCACGCGCCGGCTCATCCGCCGCTCGGCATCGGCGACCGACGTCCGAACCGTCTCGATCAGCGTGCGGCGAGACCTGTCCGTACTCTCGGCCAAGCCGTCCGCGTCCGCACGCAAACGAGCGGCCTTGGCATCGGTTTCAGAGGCAATCCGCACGACGCCGTCCATCATCTCCGTGACTGAGTGCGCTGCCACCGCCGCCTGTCCGACCGATCTGCTAATTTCCTGCGTCGCCGCGCTCTGCTCCTCCATCGCGGCGGCGATCGCGGTTGACACCTGGTCAATCTCGCCAATCTTGCCGCCGATCCTCGACACCGCATCCACCGTCTCGGTGGTCGCACGCTGGATCTGGGCGATCTGCCTGCTGATTTCCTCCGTCGCTTTCGCGGTCTGATTGGCCAGCTTCTTCACCTCGGCCGCGACGACGGCAAAGCCGCGGCCGGCATCGCCTGCGCGCGCTGCCTCGATCGTGGCGTTCAGCGCGAGAAGGTTCGTCTGGCCCGCGATGTCGGCGATCAGCGAGGCAATCTGTCCGATGCGCTCCACCTCGGTGCGCAGTTTGGAGATTTTGTGCTCGGCCGCGTTACTTTCATCCACCGCTCCCCGAGTGGATTCGCTTGCCCCGTTGACCCGATTGGCGATCTCCCGTGTTGAGGCCGCCAATTCCTCGGTTGCTGCCGACACCGTCTGAGCACTGAGTAGCGAATCAGAGGCGGCATGTGCCGCGGTGTCCGCTCGCTCACGCACGGCCGCGGCCGCTTCGACCATTTCAACGGAATTGGCCACGATTGACACCGTCGTCGCGGCAACATCGTCCCCGGTCTGGTTGGCGACCTTTTCGACCTTGCTTGCCATCTCTCGAAGGGCTGCAACGCGCCGCAAGGTAGAATCGTGCTCCCGCTGCGCGCGCTCCTCCTCCGAATAGGCGAACCTTGCCCGTAAGCTTCGGAGGAAATCGCTGATCAACCGGAGTTCATGCACCCCAACGGCGTCGATCACCTGTCCCAGGTCGCCACGCGCCAGCGCGCCAAACTGGGCCTCAATGCGCATAAAGGCCTGGCGCATCCGACGCATCGACAACGCCGTGGCGATGACGACCATGACCGCAATGCCGAGCAGTGCAAGCGCCCGAATATTGACCCCTACTCCCATCATACCGGCCGCGAGACTCGCCATTGTTGCGGCAAAAAATATCCCAAGATTGAGGGCGAAGCTGCTGGCGATGCCACTTGTGACGCGTTGCCATCGCGCGGCCAACCCGGTCCGGACAATAGCCCCGCCTTTGATTTGCAATCCGCGGCTACGCCCCTCTCGAATGGCCGCGTAAATCGCCTCGGCCGCAGCGACTTCATCGCGCTCCGGCGTGGTGCGGATCGAAATGAACCCCTTCAGTTCACCGCCCTCGACAACCGGCGTGACATTCGCCCGCACCCAGTAGAAGTCGCCATTCTTAGCGCGGTTTTTGACCAGGCCCTCCCACGGGCGGCCGGACTTCGCGGTCGTCCAAAGGTCACGGAACGCCGCCTGTGGCATATGCGGATGGCGGACGAGATTATGCGGCGCGCCAAGCAGTTCCTCGCGGGTGAACCCACTAACCCTTACGAATGGATCGTTGGCGAAGGTGATCCGGCCGCCCGTGTCGGTTTGCGATACCAGCAAGATGTCCTGGGGTAGCACCACCTCACGCGTTGTGATTGGCCCATTGTCGCGCATCGTCACTCCCTCGGCACAGAAACCAGCCTCCTATGGACGATCAATCCTTAACATCCGCTTAATTGGGAGCACTGATATCGTTGCGGCACGGCGCACGTGATCTGGGGCCGCAGCGGCCACGGTCGGCGGCGGCGTGATCAGCCGAACGCGACCACGGCGCCAATAGCCAATATCAGCGCGGGCGGCATGACCGCTGCGCCTAGCTTCAGGAAGCTCCAGGCGCTGACCCGCAGACCCTCGCGCCGGAGCGCCGTCAGCCACAGGATCGTCGCCAGGGACCCGGTTATCGAGAGGTTAGGTCCCAGATCCACCCCGATCAGCACCGCCGCCCGAACGTGTTCGGGGACCTGCGCCAGTTGCACAACCCGTCCCGCGAGAAGCCCGGCGGGTAGATTGTTGACGAGGTTGCAACCCACCGCGAGAACCGCGGCCACCGCCCAGGCGGCACTCGCAGCCGACCCCTGAACCAGATCGCGCAGCAGCCCGGCGAGATCGTCGGTGACGCCGGTCTTCTGCAGCGCCTCGACAAGCACGAACAGCCCGGCCACCAGCGGCAGGATACCCCAGGAGATGCCGCGGGCGACGCCGACCGGGCCGCTGCGCGATCGGGTCAGCACTAGGGCCGCCGTCGCCATCCCGGCCAGGAATGTCGGCAATCCCAACTGGAGGTCGAAGGCAGAGGATGCCAGCAAAACCGCGGCGGTGCCGGTGATACCGACGGCCGATAGTTTGCCGCCGACGGTGAGTTCAGGCGCCTCGATCACGGCGGCCAGCGGCTGCCGCAGCCGGAGCCGTTGCGTCCAGCGCAGCACCCCGTAGGTGGCGACAATCGACAGCAGCGAGGCGAGCGCATAGCTCGCCAGCCAGTGCGACAGCCTTGGCATGTGGCTGCCGTAGATCACCAGGTTCGCCGGGTTGGAGATCGGCAGTACGAAGCTGGCCGCGTTGGCAATGAAGGCGCAGATGAAAAGATAGGGCAGCGCCTCTTTCGCCTTCGCCGCTTTCATTACGGCGGCCACCGCGGGCGTCAGCACCACCGCCGTGGCGTCGTTGGACAGGAACACGGTGACGACCGTGCCAACCGCGAACACCAGGGAAAACAGCCTGGTCGCGGACCCGCGTGCCATCGTGGCCGCCTTCGCCGCCAGCCAGTCGAACAACCCCTCCTGCCGGCCAAGTTCGGCCAGCAGCATCATGCCGATCAGGAACAAATAAACGTCGGTGCCCTTGGCGACGGCGGCCAGCGCCTCGGCCGCCGGCAGCAGGTTCAGGGCAATCAGCAGCACAGCGCCGGTGACGGCCCAGATGAATTCAGGCCACGCGAACGGCCGCAGGATCACGCCGGCGGTGGCCATTGCTGCGATTCCCCAGACAGACCAGGGCGAGGCGGCGAGCGCGGCCATCACGCGGCCTCGGGTTGCGCGACGCCGACCGCGGCCGGCTCGGGCGCCGTGTCCTTCGTCTCCGGCATCAGGATCAAGAAGAATGTCAATGCGCAACCCGCGATGCTCGCTAGATAAAGGAAGCCCGCGGGATAGCCGAACCATTGCACAACGTAGCCGGCGGTCGCGTTGCTCAACGTGGCGCCAATACCGACCGAGAGTGCCGTCAGCCCCTGGGCAAGATTGAACCGGCCGGTGCCGCGCATGAGGTCGGATGCGATCAGCACCGAGATCACTCCAAAGATGCCGGCCGCCACCCCATCGAGCAGTTGAATGCCGACGACCGCGTAAGGGCTGGAGGTGAACGCGAACAATGCGCCGCGGACAGGCAAGACGGCCAGCGCCACCAGGAAGATCGGCTTGCGACCCACACCCCTAGCGGAGGCCTGCCCGACGCACCAAGCGGCACCGACCATCACGAACTGGGCGGCGATGATACAGGCCGAAAGTGCAACCGCGTCCTCGCCGGGATGCGTTTGCGCCAGCACCTGCCCGGCCATCGGCAGCATCGCCGCATTGCCGAAATGGAACAGCACCACCGAGGCGAGGAAGATGATCAGGTCCCGCCGTCGCAGCAGGTCTCGGAACGGAATTGGCTGGCCTTTGTTGGCAGGATCTTCACCGCCCCGCGCCTGCTCGTGGTTGATCTCTTTCGGGTTGACCAAGGTGACAATCGCGGCGCTGGCCACCGCGAAGGCGCAAACCAGGTAAAAGATCCAATGGTAACCGAGCGACTGGCCCAGCGTCCCGGCCAGAACCGCGGCCAGCAGATTGCCACCATGGTTGAAGCCCTCGTTACGGCTGACCCGAGCATCGAGCAACCGCCGGCCGACCAGTCCCAGCGACAGCGCGGCGATCGTCGGCGGGATCACCGCCGAAGCCGCGCCGAGCATCGCCTGCGCCGCGATGACGGTCGCAAATTGCGGGAACAGGACAATCAGCAGACAGCCCAGACCGACCATCAGCCCCGAGGCGGCAATCAGCAAGCGCTTGGCCCGCGTCCCGTCCACCAACAGTCCGGCCGGTATCTGACAAATCGCCGCGGCGATGGACGACGCGCCCATAGCCAGGCCGATTGCTCCCGCGTCCCAGTGCTGGGCGCCCTTAAGGTAGATCGATAGATACGGCCCGACGCCATCCCTTACGTCGGCCATCAGGAAGTTGATTCCGTCCAACCCCAGGCGGGAGCGCAAGGATGGTTCTTTCGGTGCAGTACTCATGATTTCCGTCCGTTCCGATTGGGACACCTCGCTTATCCCGGGGCTCGGCCGGGCGGCGCAGGGGGCGGAGGAAACTGGCCGGGTCCGCCGGGCGGTGGCGGACGGAAGCGCGGGCCGGGCGGTGGCGGCGGAGCGGCGATCTGCGCGAGTTGATTCTGATTCGGGCCGATCGAGGAGGCTTCGATCACGCGGCCAAGCGGGCCAGTGAACCCGTCGCCCTGCACATACAATGGCGCGCCGGGCGTCAGGTCGGCAGCCAGACGTCGCGCTTCGGACGGCGGCAGCCGCACGATGGTGCCATCCTCCAGCAGCGCACCGTTCAGGTCGCCTTCCGGCCCATGAAGCTGAACCTTGATGTGTCCTTGCGCAGTCAGCATCTGCTGGGCGCCTCCCGGACCCGGAGGACCGCCAGGCCCATTGTCGGTAACGGTGTTGCCTGTCGCGTCATTCGTGATCGACAGGGCTTGCACCATCGGAATGGCTCGGGCGCGAAGGCCGTGAACGGTAACCGCATCGCCGGGCTTCACCGCAAAGACCAATTGCGTGCCGAGGTGTGGCGGCAGATGCACCTCGGTCCCGTCGGTCAGAATCAGTCCGTCCACATCGCCGCGCGGCGTCAGGCTGTATTGCCCGACCCTCCCCTGGATCGCCGGCAACTGGCTGGGGTCATAGGTCGCCGCATGTTGCGCTTGGGCTATGGTGGCACCGCTCGCGATCAGCGCCGCGGCCAGCAAAGCATGTCGTGTCCTCACCACTGTCCTCCGTCTTCAGGGCGATTGGCCCGACAGAGCTACAGCAAGCGGTGTTCCATGTCTAAGTTATTGAAGTCGTGAGACAAGTGGTTGCCCGGCCTCGCCGTTCGAGTCCGCTACGGGGACATTGGCCGTCCCGTTTTGGGACAAGTCCAGCCCATACCGCGCGAGCTTCTGATACAGCAACTGTCGACGGATACCCAGGCGCTCCGCCGCTTGCGCCCGGTTTCCCGCGCACGCGTTCAGCGCCCGGCGTATCAGTGCGACCTCGACCCGCTCCACCGCTTCCGGCAGCGTCCCGGCGAGCCAGTCGGTGCCCTCGTCAGCACTTGGCCGGACCGCGAGGAACTCCAGATCAGCAGCGGCGATAACCGGCCGCCGCACCAGCGTGGCCACGCGCTTCATCGCGTTGAGCAACTCGCGGACATTGCCCGGCCACGTGTGGGCGAGCAGTCGCGTCGCCGCATCAGCACTGAGACGCTTCAACCCACCGTCCCTCGACGACAGGGCCAAAAAATACTCCGCCAGCGGTATGATGTCCGCCAGACGCTCGCGCAGCGGCGGCAGGTTCAGCGGCACGACGCCGAGCCGGTAGTACAGGTCTTCGCGGAACCGTCCCTCACGTACAGCCTGGACAAGGTCGCGGTGGGTCGCCGCGATCACCCGCACATCGATCGGCACAGGCCGGCCGCCAACCGGCGTGATCACGCGCTCCTGCAACGCCCGCAACAGCTTGGACTGCATGGTGAGATCCAGGTCTCCGATCTCGTCAAGGAACAGCGTGCCGCCCTGGGCTTCGCGGAACGACCCTGTGCGATCGGCAACTGCGCCGGTAAACGCCCCGCGAACATGACCGAACAGCAGGCTTTCGAGCAGATCGGCCGGAATCGCCGCGCAGTTGACCGGCACGAATGGGGCTTTGCCACGCTTGCCGTGCCGGTGGATCGCACCCGCCACCACTTCCTTGCCGGTGCCGGTCTCCCCCAGCAGGAGCACAGTCGCATCGCTGTCGGCGAGCAAGCCGATTGCCTTCTGCACGTCCCGCATGGCGGCGCTCGATCCGATCAATTCTCCCTCGCGCGCCACCAGTCCGGCCGACGTTACGCCTGGATCCGTTGCCGGATCGGGCAACATCCGCGACAGTAGCGCACGCAAATCGTCACGGCCGATCGGCTTGGCCAAATGATCGGCCGCTCCCAGCCGCATCGCCTCAATCGTGTTGTCGCTTGTCGGCACCGCGGTCAGCACGGCGACCGGCGGCGCGTCAGGTTTGGCTCGGATACGCCGCAGCACCTCCATCCCGTCCATTCCCGGCATCCGCAGATCGAGCAGCACCGCGTCCGCCTGATGGAGAGATAGCCAAATAAGTGCGGCGTCGCCATCGCCTGCCTCCTTCGGCTGATGTCCGAGGTCAGCCAATGCCATCGCAATAGCCGAGCGCAAGGCAGTGTCGTCGTCGACGATCAGGATCGTGGCCACGCGTCCTCCTGCGGCAGCGTCAGCGCGAAGACTGTCCCCGAGCCCGGCGTCGGAGGACGAAGGACCAATCTGCCACCATGGGCCTCAACGAGTTCCCGCGCAATTGCCAGCCCTAGGCCGGTGCCGTCGGGCCGACCCGTGACGAACGGCTCGAACAGGCGATCTTGCATCTCAGGCGGAACGCCGGGACCGGTATCCTCGACCGTCAGGGTAAGCAGCCCGAGGCCCCGTTCGCCGGCCAGGGTCACGGAGCCGCCAGAGGGCGCATGACGGATCGCATTGGTCAACAAATTGTCCAGCACCCGCCCGATGAGGGCCGGGTCGAGGCGGGCAGAACCCTCGACTTTGCCCACCGCCAATGTCAGGCTTTTCGCGATGGCGATTTCCTTATGGCGCGCCGCTTGTTCGGCCAGGAAGCTGGCCAGGTCAACGCTTACAGGATGCGGATCCACCCGCTGCGTCATCGCGAGTAGCTCCGCGATATGCGCATCCATCCGCTCGATCTGACCGAGTATGCTGGCGATGGCCTGGCGGCGACGGCAATCGTCACCGGCGAGGGCGTTCTCGCCCTGCAAGCGAGCGGCAGCAATCGGGTTGCGGATTTCGTGTGCGACACCCGCCGCGACCCGCCCCAGGGCCGCCAGCCGTTCCGAGCGGGCGACGCGGATCGCCATTTGCTCCGACTCCCGCCTTGCATTCGCCAATCGCTCACCGGCCTCATTGAGAGCGTCGATGATCCGGTCAAGTTCTCGTTCGCCGGTGCGCGGGACGGACGGCATGCCGCCGCGCCCCGTATTGCCAAGTGCGACCTCGATATTTCGCACATGGCGCCCCCAGACGAACAGCGTACGACCGAGCCATGCGGACATCACGACCATGAGTGCGAGCAGGATGCCGAAGCCGAACTGCAGCGGGCGTAGGCCCGGCGCTGACTGGACCCGCGTCATGGTCCAGGCGGTGAGGCCGCTGATCGGACCGTTCAGCGGACAGGCATGCAGCAACAAGGTCTGCGTCCTGGAGGTGGTCTGGCGATCGAAGGGCTGCTCATCTTGGGCAGTGCGTTGGTTCGCCGCCTGGATTTCATCGCGCTCCGCCGCCGGCAGGTCGGTCTTTAGGCCGGTACCCTGATATGTTGGGTAGGCATAGGCGAGTGATCCGAGATCAGTTTGCCAGATGCCGCCTTCCACCCCGTCCTGGTGAGCCAACGCAACAGCTACGACCGCGTTAAGGTCGGAGCGTAGGTGCTCGTCGAATTGCTTTGGTGCCGGATTTGACCAGCCAGCAACGTAGAAGCCAAACCTCTCCTGGATCATGTCGCAGGATCGGGCGATCACGGCGGCAGCATGTCCAACCTGCGCCGCCGTGGACTGGCGGTAGAGTTGGATCAGGAGAATCCCGACCGCCACGCTGGCAACCAGAGACAGCGCCCAAAGGCCCAGCAGCCGGATTTTCAGCGAGTGCAGAGGAGATCGCCTTTCGAAAGTCCGCCGGTCCATTCCGACAGCCAATCAGGACAAAGGCGAAACCTCCTGCTGCGTTTCGTGATCAGGCTACTTTTACATCCTTCCAGAAGCCGAAGCGGCCGCCGACCGCCTGCATTTTCGGCTGCGGGCGCTCATACGACCAGGCGACGCGTTGATGCCGGCTGCCGTCGAGCAGGGCGTCGTAAAACTGGACGCCGTGCGGGCATTCAAGATCGGAAGCCGTTTTCGGCGCCTTTTCCAGCCACTCCAGGCGGGTCGCGGCAGCCGGGAAGTAGGCGTATCCGGCAGCCTCGACAATATCGTCGCTTTGCGCGATCACGTGCTCGTTCAACGTTGCTTGCATGATTTTCGGACCTCCTGATACCAACATGGGGTCGGTTACTTGTTTTCGCTACATCAGGGGCAACAGAGACCGTCCACCGATGGCTTACGGCTAATCGCGATCCGGCGGAGGCTAGCGCCGAATTCTGTTTTGCGATTAGCTAGCCGAGCTTCGGCGATCACGAGTTCGAACCAAATCGAGCGCGTCTGCGATTTGCTGGCCTGAATTTTCTGGCCCGAACGCCGACCGGTCGAGACCGAGACAATACCTGAAACCAAGTTCGCGCCGCTGTGCCTTCTTCGTCAAAGCGTTGTTGGTTTGACCAAACCCCGCCCGCAGGCGCGGCCTCTGAAATCAGGAGAATGCGGATGCTATCCAAGCGAGAAGATGACGAGCCAACGCCGGAGGACTTCATCGAGGCATTGCAGCTCGTGAACGAGGCCCTCCACCGATTGGGCGGCGCGTGGCAACTGCTCCCAGGCAATGTGCGGGCCCGGCTTGTCAAGGAAAGCCAGAGAATTGAGGACCTTCTTGATCGAGCCGGCGCGCTGCCTCTACCGTCGCCGCCGACCACCCGAGATCGTCGTACGAGACATTTGCCTCTTCCGAGGCCGGCGTCACACCTGATCAAGTCGGCATTGCTCGGCAAGACACGTCGCATAGGGCGAACGCCAACGATGTGAGCTGCCCAAATCTATGGCCCTGGAGCCGCGCCCAGGTGATCGGGGCGGCCGATAGATTTTCGCGGCCAACGCCTTCAGCACGGAACGTTCAAGCGCGTGAATCTCGGCGATCGAGCAAAGTGGTAGAGCAAGTTCGGGCGATACGGGCAGTCTGAAGAGAGTCTAGCCTAGTCGGAAGCGATCGGCAGCGTGATCCATTTCGGGCCAGGGAACTGGCCCACGGCAACCGGCTGTATCTTCGACAACAGCAGGAACAGGTCGAAGTGCCGGCCTTTGCTGCGCGCAAGGTCGATCTCCCGCCACAGCTCATCAGGGCTCTGCACCCGGGTCGGGCCCACTTGCAACACCAGATCGCCGGCGGCCACCCCCTGTTGCGCGGCAGCGGAATCGGGAGCCACCCGCGTCACCAGCACGCCTTTGGCATCGGATCCGATCCGGTTCGCGGCCCGCAACTCGTCGGTCAGTTGGGCGACGCCCAAGCCAAGGTCGGGCGGTACCGTGCAGACTCACCTTCGGCAGCGGCGTAGCAGCGTTGCGCTCCCAGATCGCTTTCGGCCAGGTCTCAAGCGTTACCTTAAGCTCGATCTCTTGTCCGTTGCGCCACACGGTGAACGGGACCTCGTCGCCCGGCTTCCTCGCGGTAATCTCGCGCAGCAGCGCCCGCTCGTCGGAGAAGGTCTTGCCGTCGAACCGCAGGATCACATCGCCCGCAATCATCCCAGCCTTCTGAGCCGGCTCATCAGGGAGGACCCATGCAACGATCGCGCCGCGGAGCTGCCGCTGGCCCATCGCCTCCCCCATCTCAACCGTCACAGCCTGGATTTTGGCGCCAAGCCACGCCGGACGCTCAGAAGCCGGAACACTCCCCATCCGCTGGAACGCAAAATGCGCGTCGTTGGACGGGATCGCGAAACCAAGCCCAGAGTTCGCGGGTGTCGGCGAAATGATCGTGGAATTCACCCCGATCACTTCCCCCTTAAGGTTAAACAGTGGCCCGCCCGAGTTGCCGTGATTGATCGCGGCATCGGTCTGAATCAAATTGTCAACTGCCGAATCTTCGATGTTGCGATTAAGCGCGCTGACAATACCCGCGCTTACCGACAGGCCCACGCCAAACGCGTTGCCCATCGCCAGCACGGGATCGCCGATCTGCATCGCGCTGCTATCGCCCCAGTGGACCGCCTGCAACGGGTGGCCCGCATCCACTTTCAAAAGGCCAAGATCGATCACCCGCCAAGCACCGACGACCTGGGCGGGAACAGCTGTGCCGTCGGAGAAGGTCACGATGATTTCAAAAGCATCCGACACCACGTGCCAGTTCGTGGCGATCAGGCCGGAGGAATCGATGACGAAACCAGAACCGACGGCGATCCTGTATGGCGATGCGGACTGGCCCGCACTCACCAGTGCTTGATCCGTCGCCGCGGTGCCTGCGATCCGAACGGTGATGTTGACGACGCTTGGGATGAGACCGCGGATCAGCTCGGCCCAGGAGGTCGGAACGATCTCCCTCGCCGACGCCGGACCGGCCAACAGCGCTGCCACCAGCACACCGGCGCGAAAGATGCGCGCCCACATCACCATCTCGTCCACTCCTTTCGGTGAAGGCGCATTTTGCAGCCGCGACGCCAACCGGCGGTCACGTCCCAGCAGGCAAGCGTCGGCCAACGGCGGACGAAATCACAGACCGAATCGAGGTCGCCGACTGCGAGCAGGACACCAGGATCGATCGTCACCGGGAAACAAACCCGTCATAATGCGGCACGGATCATCTTGAAAGCATGGTCGACCGTCGCGGCCCGGATGGCGGTGCGATCTCCTGGAAAAACCTGTCGCTCGATGATCGCAGGCGTACCGATGCGAGCGAGCCCGAACCAAACCAGGCCCACGGGCTTATCCGCGCTGCCGCCGGAGGGGCCGGCCACGCCTGTCACCGCGACCGCGATGGCGGCGCGGGACCGAGCAAGGGCGCCATCCGCCATCGCGCCAGCAACCTGTTCGCTGACCGCCCCATGGGTCTCGATCAGAGGCATCGGCACGCCAATCATCTGGTGCTTGGCCTCGTTGGAGTAGGTGACGAAGCCGCGGTCCACCACGTCGGATGACCCGGCTATGGCGGTCAACGCAGCGGCAATCAACCCGCCGGTGCAGCTTTCCGCCGTCGCCAGCATGATCCCTCGGGATCGGCAGGCCTCAAGCAAGACTTCGGCCTCGAGCAAGGTGGCCTCTGGGAGCATCATCGGATCCGCTTCGGTGTCGGATGCCGACCCTGACGCGCGTCGCGACGGCTGTCCACCAGACGCCGCGATTTTCGATCGGACCGTGTAACACCTGTGCAATTCGGCATTTGCGTCGGCGTCTACCGCTACCTACAGTCCTCTTGCAGACATGGAGGCTCACATGGACGCGCCGGTAATTGCTGAATCATGGGGCGACCCCTGGTCCATCCCGATCGATCAAATCGACGTATCCGATTCGCGCCTGTTTCAGGATGACATCTGGCCGGACTGGTTCGCCAGACTGCGGCGCGATGACCCTGTGCACTACACTGCGGACAGCCAGTTCGGGCCGTATTGGTCGGTTACCAAATACAAAGACATCATGAAGGTGGAGACCGATCCGCGCGTCTTCTCGTCAGCGTCCGGGATCACTCTGCTGGATCAGGAGACGCAATATCGGCTGGCGATGTTCATTGCCATGGATCCGCCGAAGCACGACGTACAACGCCTGGTCGTGGCCCCTATCGTCGCTCCCGGCAATCTCGCCACCATGGCCGCGACGATCCGCGAGCGCGCGAGCAAAATCCTCGACGGCTTGCCACGCAACGAAACCTTCGATTGGGTCGAGCTGGTGTCGGTCGAATTGACCACGCAGATGTTGGCGACGTTATTCGATTACCCGATCGAGCAGCGGCGAGACCTGACCTATTGGTCGAACATCGCCACGACCAATCTCAAGGATCCCAACGCGCTGGTCAAAACCGAGGAAGAGCGGTTCACCGAGTTGCGGAAGATGGCCGCCGCGATGATGGCGTTGTGGAATGAGCGGGTGAATGCGCCGGGCGGCAACGACCTTATCTCGATGCTCGCGCACGGCGAGGCGACGCGGAACATGGACCCGATGGAGTTCATGGGTAACTGCGTGCTGCTGATCGTGGGCGGCAACGACACGACACGTAATTCCATCAGTGGCGGGTTGTGGGCGCTGAACAAGCATCCCGACGAATATCGCAAGTTGCGGGAAGATCCTGGCCTGATACCCACCATGGTGCCCGAGATCGTTCGCTGGCAAACCCCGATCGCCTATATGCGCCGCACGGCGTTGGAGGACTACGAGCTAGGCGGCAAGACGATCCGGGCGGGCGACAAGCTGGCGATGTGGTATATCTCGGGCAACCGCGATGCCGATGTGATCGAGAACGCCGACCGTTTCATCATCGACCGTGCTCGGCCGCGCCAGCACCTGTCGTTTGGGTTCGGTATCCATCGTTGCGTTGGCAACCGGTTGGCGGAGCTGCAGCTGACGATCTTGTGGGAAGAAATTATGAAGCGCTTCCCTTTCATCGAGCTGATGGATGAGCCCAAGCGGGTTTACTCGAGCTTTGTGCACGGGATCTCGTCGATGATGGTCCGAATACCGGGATAAGGTGACGCGTGTGCCCAGGTGGTCCGGGCGCCCACATGCTAGGTCGAGGCCTGGCAGGGTCATCGGCCCGCGCCGCCGCGACGTATCGCGACGTGTGGGACCGTCGCGCCGAGCGGCGTCGCAGTCAGGTCAGACGCTTACACAGTCCTCATCACGGCTGCGAAAGTAGGCGCGGAGATCATCACGCAGACCGATCTTTTGGTCGGTCAACTGCCACATGCCCTGCCAATCACGTTTAAGGTCCTTCGCCGGATCGAACCGGTTGCTCCACAGCATCGCTGATCGGTTGTAATAGCCGCGATTTTTCTTGGCGCCGTGGAAGTAGTGCAGCAGTAGGCCATCGACGAAACCGATGTTGCGTCTGATATAGGTCTCGGCGCGCGCTTGCCACTCGTAGCACCATTCGGTGTAGACGGGACACAAGCGAACGAGATCCGGGCTGAGGCTTTGTGCGATTTCGCCGATCAGGGCGCAGGCCATGTAGCGGTCGGCCGACCCGACGATAGCGAAATCAATCAGGCCTCCGAGGTGGTCCCACGCTTCACGCCTGCACGCCCAGGCATAGCCGGGGTGCCAGACGCTGTACTGCTCAATGGCGGGCGACGTTCTGCCGCCTTGGTGCATCCACTGCGCGACAAAGCCCTCAAACGAGCGCAGCGGCTCATGTTTAGGGCCGAGGTCGGTCGCGTGAGCGAACATTTGCACCACGCTGAAATGTTGCAATTGGTGGATAGTCTCAGCCACGATGTCGGGGCGTACGAACCGCACATCGGCATCGATCCAGGCGAGATATTTCCAATCGGCCGGCAGACGGGAGACGCCGATATTCAGCAGATTCTCCTTGTGCCAGATCTCGTGGCTGGAGCGCAGGCGAACATGCCGCGGGTCGGCGGCGTCAGTAATCTCGAAGTCGCGGTCGCTATAAGCGGCTTCAACCGTGTAAAGCACCGCGCCGGCGTCGATGATGTATTTTTCGAAGTCTCTATAAAGCGCGTAACGAGAGCGGTAGCGGCATGGATTGACGATGGGTGTGACGACGTAAAGCGTTGCGTCAACCGGCTGAATGGGCAGCGGGGACATGGAGTAACGAGCACCTTTCGAAATTACTTGATCGTTTGGCTGAAATTTATCTGTTTCTGTTCTCTGGCGCCGGTGTTCAGACGCCCAGGATTTCCACACGGAGACAGAACGAGGACCACGAGGGCGACCGAGAAGGCGGCCACCAAACCGCTGCATAAGCTCCCCAAGGCCGCTCCCCCGAGCGTATGCGACCCGTTTGCCCGAAACGGTGTCTGACCTTGGGTGTCTCGGTGGCCCATCGCCGACCTCGTTCTGTCTCCGTTTGGAAATCCTCCTTCCCGCCTCAGCATCATCCAGCGAGTTCTCTTTATGTTCTTTTTCTTCTAGCGCAATTTGCGAAAGAACACAACAGGAAACTGCGCGTAACGATACGATTTATCGGCTGGTTATCGGCTGGTTATCGGCTGGGTTATCACCCGTGTTTTCTATATCGGAACAGTTAAGCGCATGACAATGCGAACATTAAGGCGCGAGGGCTGCACCGCCAGGACGCCTCGGGTCGTTGGCCCCGAAGAACACCTCTGGACCCGGCGTATGACCAGTGACCGAATCAGCCACCGCACTCGCGGGACCGGCATGCGCTATTGAGCCCGACGCAATCAATTCGACTGCCCCCCAGGGCTTCTGCTGCTGGATGTGGTAGCCCATTTGCTCGAGCAAAGCCGTGGTGTCAGGCGACAGCGCGAACGGTTCCGCGAACAGCGTGTCCGGCAACCACTGATGGTGCAGGCGGGGCGCGCTCACGGCCTCCTGCGCGTTCATGCCATAATCGACGATGTTCAGAATCGTCTCCAGCGTCGCGGTGATGATGCGGGGTCCGCCAGGGGAGCCAAGCACCATCTCAACCTTGCCGTCCTTCAGTACGACAGTGGGCGCCATGGAGGAAAGTGGGCGCTTACCGGGGGCAATGGCATTCGCCTCACCTTGGACCAAGCCAAATTGGTTGGGGGCATTCGGCTTCAGGGTGAAATCGTCCATCTGGTCGTTCATCAGGAACCCACTGTCTCCCGCGACTACGCCGGCTCCAAACGCGCCATTGATGGTATAGGTCAGTGCGACCGCGCTGCCGTCCTTATCGATGACTGAGAAATGCGTCGTCTCGGCATTTTCCCCCAGGAGCGGGACGGCCGATCCGAGGCTAGCGGAGGCCGTCGCTCGGTTCCCGATCAAGCCCCGCAGGCGCGTCGCGTAGACCTTGGAAAGCAGTCGGTTCAACGGGACATGCATGAACGCGGGGTCGCCGAGGTACGTGTTGCGGTCGAAAAACGCCCGCCGAAGCGCCTCGGTCATGACATGGAGCGCTTCAGCGGCATGGAAGCCCATGCCATGCAGATCGTAGCCCTCCAAAATGTTCAAGGCCTCGCAGATTGTCGTGCCACCGGACGACGGGGGCGGCGCCGCCAATATAACGTAGCCCCGGTAGGTGCAGGACATCGGTGCAGCCTCGGTCACTCGGTAGGCGGCGAAATCGGCAGCGGTTAGAATACCGCCGCCTGCGCGGGAGGCCGCCTCGACTTCCTCTGGGATGTGGCCTTCGTAGAACGCGTCAGGCCCGTGCTCGGCGATGGACTGCAGTGTCGCGGCCAGCTCAGGCTGCACGAGGCGGTCGCCAGCCCGGAGTGACGATCCATCCGGACGGAGGAAGATGCGCGCCGCGATCGGATCGTGGCGCAGCCGCGGGGCTCCCATGGCCAAGATGTCGGCGTCTGCATCGGTCAACACGAACCCATCACGAGCGAGGCGTATCGCCGACGCCATGACGGCCGAGCGCGACATCGTCCCGTATTTCACCAGCGCGGTATCCAGACCGAGCACCGAGCCGGGGACTGCGGCGGCTTTCCAGCCGGCCAAACTGGCACCGCCGACCAATCCGCCGGAGCCGTCAAGATACATGTCCCGGCTGGCCGCGGCAGGTGCGGTCTCGCGGAAATTGATAAAGATGTCGCGCCCGTCTGAAAGGTGCGCGGTCAGGAAGCCGCCGCCGCCAATATTCCCACAGCAGGGATTGACCACGGCCTCGGCATAGCCCACCGCGACGGCGGCATCGATCGCATTGCCGCCTTGGCGGAGCATTTCAGCGCCGGCCTCCGACGCCAAGCGCTGGGTGGACACGACCAGGCCGGTGGTCGATTCGGTTGGTGGCAGTGCCGCGGCATTAGCAGCGAGCGCCACTAGGCACAGGATCAACACCCCGCTGCCAACGCATAGGGGCCGGTGATTATGGATGGCGTTTGCCCCTGTCGAGCGATTCCACAAGGTTCGCTCGGTCGAGACAGTTGAACAGCTCATCCCCCAGAGCCGCAACTGGCGCCGCGACCCGTTCGTGCTCGTAGGCGACGATCCGGCACCCTGGTCGACGCTTGCAGAGCGTTGAGCATCGGCCAGCAACTCCATACCTTCGGTCGATCAAGACGTAAGTCGAAGAGACACGCGCACCAACAAATCCGCAGGCCGGTAAAAGTCGGCCGTTCCTACGTCACCGCCTGGATCGACTCACCGACGATCGTCACGATCCGCTCCAACGTCGCCTCGGGTGTCGGCAAAGGCGGTGCGAAACACAGCGTGTCGCCGCTGGCGGGCGGACCGTCGGCTGCGCCACGCAGACGCAAAATCAGGCCGCGGTTCGCTGCCTCGGCCACGACGCGGGCACCGAGACCTTTGGCGGGCGCCTTGCTGCCCTTGTCTTCGACCAATTCGATCGCCGCCAGCATGCCGATCCCGCGCACCTCACCGACGTTCGGCAGCGTCAGCAGGGTGTTTAGCCCCGCGCGGAAGCGGTCGCCATGCACCCGGGCGCGTTCGACCATTCCCTCCTTCTCGATGATGTCGATATTCGCCAGCCCCACAGCGCAGCACACCGGGTGGCCGGAATAGGTTGCCGCATGCATGAACTTCTCGTCCGCCGGCGCGTCCAGCAACACCTGGTGCATGTGCTTGGAGATGATGACGCCGCCCAACGGCACATAGCCGGAGGTGACGCCCTTGGCGAACGACATCAGGTCCGGCTTGGTATCCCAGTGTCCCATCCCAAACCATTGGCCGGTTCGACCGAAGCCGGTGATCACTTCATCGGCGATCAGCAGCACGTCATGGCGGTCGCAGATCTCTCGCAGACGAGGGAAGTAGGTGGCCGGCGGCACGATCACGCCGCCCGATCCCATCACCGGTTCGGCTATGACGGCGGCGACCGTATCGGCGCCCTCGGCCAGAATAGCCTCCTCCACAGCGTCAGCGGCCCCGATACCGGCATCGCCATTGCCGGGCCAACGATACGGATAGGGCGGTGCGACCTGCAGGAACTGCGGCACCATGGGACCGAACATCTTGTGGTAGTTCGGCAGACTGGTTGCGCTCATGGCCGCCAGGGTGACGCCGTGATAGCCGTAGCGGCGCGAGATGACTTTAACCTTGTTTGGCTTGCCGAGTCGCTTCCAGTGATAGCGAGCGAACTTGAACGCGCTCTCGTTCGATTCCGCGCCACTGGTGGTGAAATACACCGCGGCCATGTTGTCGTAGGCCAGACTGACGAGCTTTTCCGCCAGCTTGATCGCAGGTTCGTTGGTGAAGCCTGCATAGGCGGAACAATAGGCCAGCTGCTCCATCTGCGCCGCGGCAGCGGTAGCCAGTTCTTTGCGGCCGTGGCCGATGTTCACGTTCCACAGCGAGGAAAGCGCATCGATATACTCGCGCCCATCCGCGGTGCGCAGAATGGCCCCTGAACCGGAGACATAGACCTTCGGATTGGCGTGATCCTTGGCGAAGTGCAGGGGATGGATCAGATGCCGCTGATCAGCTGCCACGAGAAGCTCGCTCGCCTGAATAAGGTCGTTCATCGTCTGCGCCCTCCCTGGTTCCGGCTGAGGCTAGAGCATTCCCGCTACGAGTTGAAGCGCCCCTCTGTGGAAGGAAAACAGGCGCGCGCCCCGCACCCCGGCAAGGGCTGACCGCCCTTGGAACCCCTATATCGGTGGGATCAACAGGCGGCCGGCCCTTTGCGCGCAGAGCCCGGCCTACGCCCCGCCTGCGTCGATCTGCCCGGCCTTGATCGCCACCAGAAAAAGCCGCCAATCGGCCTGGGTCTGTGTGGCATAGGCCAAGGCAAAGCTCGCGATCGCACTATCAAATGCCATACCAGTGCCGACGTACCCGGCGATCCGCGCGCAATCCCCGGATCGCGCGTGCGCTCTGGCCAGCGTGACACCGCACAGCGTCGCATGGTAAGGAAGCGCCCCCTCGGCCAGATCCGCCCCGATCACCGCGAGGCGGCTGTCTTTCAACTGGCGTACATAGCATTGCTGGTCGTCGCCGCGATCCTCTGTCCAGCCTAGGAAGATATCGGGCACCGTCTGCATGATTCGCTGTCCCACCACCACCCGCTGGCCCTGATTTCGGTAGAGGCTGGGTCCCGCAAAAGGTGCCAAAACGGAGGTCTGAGCTTCCTTGAGTTGCAGCAAAAGCTTCTGATCATCGCGTGTAACGAAAAGGCCGATAGCGCAGAACGTGCCAACGCTGCCCACGCCGACCACCTTGAAGGCGACATCGGCAAGTTCGTACCGATCCAGCAGAATCCTGCGCTCTTCCGGCAGAGACAGCTTGTAGGACTCGAACGCTGTGCGAGCCACGATCTCATGCGTGTTGTCCCGCTGTCCGGACAGCGGGAATATCAGTGGCGGCTTTTCCTTGATACGCCATTGGCCCTTCACCCGCTCGATAAGCCCCGGGTAGCCCTCATTGCCGGCCTCTGTCGCGGTGTGCAGCCGCTTCAATTCGCGTGTCCGTAGCTTTTGGTCCGCGATGCCGCCCAAAACGTCCGCGACGTCGACGCGGGACCGCCAGGACGTTAGCGGGTCGAGCCGTGCCAGTTCCTGCATGTGGCGTCGATAAGCTTGCACCACTGCCGCGGCTAAATGCCGCGCGGTCTTGTCGCCGAGGTCGCGCGACAGTGCGTCGACGGCGAAGCTGGTTGCTAGACGCTTGATGTCCCACTCGAACGGCGCCGGCAGCGTCTCGTCGAAATCGTTGACGTCGAAGACCGGTGTCCCCTCCGGGGACGCAAACGTGCCGAAATTCGCCAAATGGCAATCGCCGCAGGCCTGCGCCCAAAGGCCGGTAACCGGTGTATCCGCCAGATCGGCGGCCATGATAGCGGCACTGCCGCGGAAGAAGCCGAAGGCCGAAGCGCGCATCCGGTCGTAGCGGATCGGAAGCAGGCTGGCGATGCGGTGACGGCCCGCCTCTACCAGGATGTCGACAGGATCCCGGCGGCTGGCGGAGGGAGCCCAATGCGCATGCATCATCCTCGGCACAACCTTGCGAAGTGCCTGGCCAGCCTGACGCCGCTCCGTCGCGGGCAGGACGGTCGCCATCTGCGCATGCTCCAAGGGCATTGGGGCGCTTCCAGATTGATTGAGTATATCACACCTCAATTCAGCGAAATCGCAAGTTAATTCGACCGAATGAGCAATATTCGTGAAGATGGCATCGTCTTGATACTGTCACATCAGCCATTGCGGGCGCAACAACCGCACAAGAACCAGTACTAGAGCCGCGATGATCCCGGCGATGACGTCATCAGCCATGACGCCGAAGGCGCCATGCTGACGGTCCGCCCAGCCAACAGGGCCTAGTTTGGTGACGTCGAACAATCGAAACAGCACAAAAGCGGCGACCACGCCAGCCAGTGTGGGTCGGGCCAACGCCATCAGAGAGATCCACTGACCGGCGAACTCGTCTATGACCACCCAGCCGGGATCGCCCTCCACACCGGCCCGCATTACCGCGACCATTCCGCCGATCGTCGCCAACAACGCGGCCGCCGCAAGCGCCAGGGGCGACAATTGCAGCAGCCCCGCGCCAATCAGCGCCGCGGCGGCGGAGGCCACAGTGCCGGCAGCGACGGGCGTGTAACCGGTGCCAAAGCCCGCGGCAATGAAGCGGGCGAGCCTCATGCCCCCACCAACTGTTGTCCCTGTAGCAACCGCTTAATGGCATCCAAGGCCGGAGGTTCGGTTAGGATCGGCGCATGACCGATACCGGAGATAGAAACGACCGCCATATCCGGGCGGATCGCCTGCATACGGGACACCGTGCCCGGCAGCAGAATGTTGCTCACCGCGCCCCGGACCAGCAACACTGGAACATGTGCCAGGGCGCCGAACAATGTCCACAGGTCGGGAGTCGGGGCATTCAGCAGCCGCGAGATCCGCGTATCCCATAGCGGGTGCCAGCGTCCGTCGGCGCCCGGCGCGTATGTCAGCTCCGCCATGCGGCGCCAGCCTGCATCGGTGTCGAGCGACATCGGCGGCAAGTCGCCCCGCAGGAACGTGACACAGGCATCAAGACTTTCCAGCGCCGGGTCGCGGCCGACGAAATCGCGGACGTACGCGGCGCCCTCGGTGCCGATGTCAGGGCCGATGTCGTTCAGGACCACAGCTCGAACCAGACCCGGACGCACCGCGGCCAAACCCATGCTGAGCAGGCCGCCAAAGCTGGTGCCGATCAGGATCGCTCGGTGGATATGGAGAGCGGCACAGGCATCCATGATATCGCGGACGCACGCCTCCGGCGCATAGCGGTTTACGTCGGCCGCGCGGCCGGAATCACCTCTACCAGGGTAGTCGATGGCGATGACCCGGCGTCCGGTACAAATCGCGGGGGCCAGGGCCTCGAAATCCGCTCCGGTGCGGACCAGCCCGGAAAGGCAGACGATCGGCGGCAGGCGATCGCCGCCGAACCACTCCCGCACGTGGATCACAAGCCCGTCCCAGGCGCTGATTCGGTGGGTTAGCGTGTCCAAGGGGTGGCCGGCAGGATCGGAGTGGAGTCGTTGCGGGCCGCGCGATACATCACCACGTTCTCGATCACGCGCTGCACGTAGTTCCGGGTCTCGCCCGTAGGGATCAGTTCGATCCAGTCAACCATATCGATGGGGCCTGTGCGTGGATCGCCGTTGTCGGCCAGCCATTGGGCGACGCGATGCGGGCCGGCGTTATAGGCGGCGGCGGCAAGCGGCAGACAGTTATCGAAGCGCGTCAGAAGCTCCTGCAAATACGCGGTGCCAAGGCGGATGTTGTGACTCGCGTCCACCGTCAATGTCGGAACCGAGGCAAGAACGCCAAGTTCCTTTGCCACCGCTGAGGCGGTCGGCGGCATCAATTGCATCAACCCCCGCGCGCCCGAGGGACTGACCGCACTGACATCGAAGCTACTCTCCTGCCGCATGATGCCCAGGGATAACGCCGGATCAGGCGGAGCGCTTGGATTATAGGGCACCGGCCAGCCCAGGTGCGGCAGGGCGATCCCGTCGCGCCCCATGCGGCGGGCCACAAACACCGCGCCGTCAGGCATTCCGGCATAGCTGGCGAAGGCGGCCGTTAGGGCGCGTTCGGCCGGGATCGGCGCCAGCTCGTCCATGCGCGTCAGGAACACCCGCGCGCGCTGGGGGTCGCCCCAAGCGACGAGCCAGGCGGCGGCCCGCAGAACTTCGTGGCCGGTGAAGGCCAACGCCGTATCCTGAGTCCAACCGGGATCGTGGACTTTGGCGATTTCCGCCGCCGGCGTCTTGCCCAGTGCCAAAGCGGCCAGTTGCCCGTAGAAAGTCGTCGCCCAGGCTGCCGATTTCTCATATTCGGGATGGGCACCCTGCCCCGCCGCCTCAGCTGTTCGCGCCAGCCAGTAGTGTGCTCTCGATTGCGTAATAATGGAGTGGGACTCGGTTAGTGACCGGAAATGTCTCTCCGCCGCTGCCCGGTCGTGCAACAAGCGCAGGGCTATGAAACCCGCGAGGAACTCTGCATCGGCTCGCTGCTCGTCCGCGATCTGACCGTGCCCCAAAACAATCGCGTAAGCGGTCTTGGCGTCGCCATCATGCAGCAGCTTTCGCGCCAGGACGTTCCGCTCCGACCAGAATTCAGAGGCGTTGGCAGAATCGCCAACGCGCTGCATCAGCGCGGCCGCCGCCGCATCGCGATCGGTGCGACGAAGCGCACGGGCACGGTCGAGAACCAGCCCGGGGTCGACCTGCAGAGCCGGGGGAAGCGCCGCCACCAGTTGCTCCGTTTGCGGATCGTCCCGTTTTGCGGCGAGGCGTGCTTCCGCGGCCGCGTGGCGGCTCCCATCCAGGCGGGTAATCTGTCGAGCGGCGGCGGCCGGGTCGGATAGCCAGGCCAGACGCTGAAACCGGGCCCACTGGTCGTCGGCTGAGGTGATGCCGCCCCAACGGCGCAAAAAAATGGCTTCGCCCGCGGCGGTATCGATCTCGTCGACCCAGGCCTGACGGGCCAGCGTATCGGCATCGGCCGCGCGGCCGGCGTTCGCGATGGCCTCAGCGCACCGGAGCATCGCGGCGCCAAGCGTTGGGGCCGGCGAGCATTGGGCCAAAACCGAGGCGTCATCAGGGTCCGATGCGATGGCCTCCTGCCGGCGACGCTCCAGCATCGCCTGCGCGGGCCAGTCGGGGTTGCGCTGCATGAAATCGGCGATCTCCGACGACGTGGCGGCGCCCGGCGCGCGCAATCGCAGATACAGCACAATTTTCTCCGCTACGGGATCGGCGAAGCGGGCTGCAGCGGCCTGCGCATCGGCCCAGCGATCAGCCTTGACCGCTATCAGCGGATTAAGCTCCTGCGCACTACCCCTCCCGCCCAGGAAAAAAAGGGCTGATCCGGCCACGGCCAATCGAATCGCAATGCGCATGAACTCTTCTATCAAGGCCAGCCTTGCGGCGCATCAAGCACGCGCCTAGTTTCCGCCTCTTCGTTAGAAAACCGGGTCGGGAGAGGGTAAATGTTCAAGGGATCGCTCGTCGCGTTGATCACGCCCATGCGGGCAGATGGGTCTATCGACGAGAAAGCCTTCGCCGCGTTCGTCGATTGGCAGATCAAGGAGGGCACTCAAGGGGTGGTTCCGGTCGGCACCACCGGCGAAAGCCCGACGCTGTCGCACGACGAACACCGCCGGGTGGTCGAGATCGCCATTGAGGTCGCGAGTGGCCGGGTGCCGGTGATCGCCGGTGCCGGGTCGAACAGCACAGAGGAGGCGATCGCGCTGACCCGCCACGCCAAGGAGGCCGGGGCCGACGCGGCGCTGATCGTCACCCCGTATTACAACAAGCCGACCCAGGAAGGGATGTTCCTGCATTACACCGCCATCGCCGATGCGGTCGATCTGCCCATCATTATCTACAACATCCCGCCGCGCTCTGTCGTGGACATGAGCGTCGAGACCATGGCCAGGCTGTCGAAGCACCCCAACATCATCGGCGTCAAGGACGCAACGGCGAACCTGACGCGGCCTTTGCACACACGCCGGGCGTGCGGCGACGACTTCTGCCAATTGTCCGGCGAGGATCATACGGCGCTGTCCTACAACGCCGCCGGCGGCCATGGCTGCATCAGCGTAACGGCAAACGTTGCGCCTCGGCTCTGCGGCGAAATGCAGACCGCCTGGGCCGAGGGCAGGCTCAATGATGCGATGACGATCCAGAACCGCCTGGTGCCGCTGCACGACGCGCTATTCAGCGAGACCAGCCCCGGGCCAGTGAAATACGCCGCATCCCTGATGGGCAAGACCTCCGAGCGGTGCCGGCTGCCGCTGGCGCCGCTGATGGAGCCGACGCGGGCGCGGGTGAAGGCGGCGATGACTGAGGTTGGGCTGCTGAACTGACGGATACGCGAGACACCGAGGGATGCGCGAGTCGGCTGACGTGATGCACACCGCTCTCCCCATTCTCGCGACACTCCCCGTCATGGTGGGCGAAGACCCACCATCCACGGCTCCCGGTAAGAGAGTGCACACCGCTCTCTCCATTCTGGCGCCCCTCCCCGTCATGGTGGGCGAAGATCCACCATCCACGGCTCCCGGTAAGAGAGTGCGGAAAGGCCAGGGCGGCGCAGCCATGTTCGCCTCCGCGGAACAGCATTCACATGGCTGAAGCCAGAAAAAAGGGTCTGATCTCCCACGGCGTCGCGGCGCAAAATCGTAAGGCCCGGTTCGACTACGCGATTAAGGACACCGTCGAAGCCGGAATGGTGTTGAAAGGGCCGGAGGTGAAGTCCCTGCGGCTCGGCCGGGCCACGCTCTCGGAGGCCTGGGCGGGCGAACGCGAGGGTGAGATGTGGCTGTTCAACGCCTATATCCCAGAATACCAGGGCGGCGTCCTATCGCGCTTCGAGCCTCGGGCGCCGCGCAAGTTGCTACTGAAGAAAAAACAGATCGTGCAGCTTCTGGGTGCGGTGGCCAAGCAGGGAGCCACCTTGGTGCCGCTGCAAATCCATTTCAATGACCAGGGCCGGGCAAAGGTGCTGCTAGGCGTTGGGACTGGCCGGCAAAAACAGGACAAGCGCGAGGCCATCAAGGACCGCGACTGGAAGCGCGACAAGGCTCGGTTGATGAGCACGCGCGGGTAGTCTTGCCGGGCTACCGGCGCACATCGGCGTGACGTCGTCTTCCTGCCACGATGTCACCACGCGATTGCCAGAAACCGCTCCCACTCTTTCTTGCCGGAGACAAAGAGACGGAGGAGTCGTATGCGAGCTTTTTCGGCATTCGTCACAGCAACATTTTTTGCGGCATCGCCTTGCATGGCCCAGGTCGGCGACAGCGATGCCGCTCGGCACGAATATCGCGCCGAACAGCAGGAACACGCGGCACAACGTGATGAGCACAGAGCACGCGAGGATGCGGCCATGGGCGATCGCCATGACGCGGCCCGCGAACATGCCGAGGCGGTGCAGCACCAGGAGGCGGCGCAGCACCAAGAACATCGCGCTCGCCAGGAACAAGACATGGACAGGTAGTCTACCGCGAGGCCGGCCACTGGCTCTTTTGGAGAACCGCCTGGTTTGGGTCCGCTTAGGTCGCCTAAGGTAAGCGAAGAATGGCCGGACTGGCCGGGGGCAGCGTAGATGTTTTTTGGGAAGTGGCGATAGCGCCGATCCCTTTTGGGGATCAAGAGCACCCGGTGTCCGATCGGAAGACGCCTATATCCCCAAAAAACCAAGGGAATGTCGTGTCCCGGCTCACGCCCCGACCCCATACCGAGCAGCTTCTTGGTCACGCGTGCGATGTGTTTTCAGAGCGATTTCATTCATACGGGTCTCACCATGAACGGTGGGACATATTTCGAGTAGACGGGCGCTTAATGTAATCGTCACACGCCGGCGAACAAAGCTTGCCAACTCGTTGGAAACTTGGTAAGAACGTACCAAGAACAGCCCCGGCTTTTGAATGGACCCCGACACATGAGCGACAACCCCTTGGATCGCATCGCCAGCTTCGACCGGGTCTCGATACGCGCCGTCGTCGTCAGTGACGATGAAGATCCATCGCAAGCCCTCTCGGAAGCTGGCATATTCGATCCGATCTCCCTGCCGGTTGTATTCGGCGAAGATCAGCCGGATTTCAGCTTTGGCGACGGCATCACCCCGAATCTGACCGCCGTTCTGGAACCGGATCAGGAGGTCGACGAGTTCGACTCCACTGATCAACCCGCCGAAATGCAGCGTGGCCCAGCCCAGAGTGGACCCTCTCAGCAAACCCGTCTCGCCACCGCGACGCTACCGGCCGCCTACGGAGTTCAGCCACTCGCACCGGTTCGCCCACGCGGCGGCTAGTTAAGCCGGCTCGATTTCTAAGCCGCCGGACAAAGTCGGGATAGGAGTCGCCGAACCACGGCTAACCTCTGGTAAATCGCCGCGGTCAAAAACCGACCCCGTGCGCTTAAACGAAACACCTCGCACACAACCACATCGAACGACTACGTCCGCCTAACTGAGACCCCGACATACTGCCGCGGGCCCTCTAGGGGCACGAGATGCGACAGGAAAATCTCGGCACAAGCTCGCCACGAATAGCGCTCGGCGTGCGTTCGACAAGCCACACGGTCCGCCTTCAGCGCCTCTATCGCGGCGATTCGCAGGTCGGCGTGGACAACGCCGATCTTGCCGCTGGCGTCCATTAGCACGTCCTTCGGTCCGGTCACCGGGAACGCCGCCACGGGCGTACCGCAAGCCAAAGCCTCCAGGATCACTAGGCCGAACGTGTCGGTCAGGCTAGGGAACACAAACACATCGGCACTTGCATAGGCTCGCGCCAGCGCCTCACCATACCGCGGCCCGGTAAAGGTCACCGTCGGATAGTCCCGCTGCAGCGACGCCAACTGAGGGCCGCCTCCCACCACGACCTTCGATCCCGGCAAGTCCAGATCGAGGAACGTTCCGATGTTCTTCTCCACCGCCACCCGGCCGACATAGATGAAGATCGGCCCCGGCAAATGCGCGAACTCCGTTCTTGGATAGGGCTTGAACAGGTTCAGGTCGACGCCTCGCGTCCACGACCGGATGTTGAGGAAGCCACGAGCCGTTAGTTCGTCGCGCAACGATTGGGTCGCCACCATGGTGCCCTGACCGGCGCTGTGGAAGTGCCTCATCCACGCATAGATTGGCCGCACCGGCAGGCCTATCCGAGCCTGCACGTATTCCGCGAACCTCGTATGGAACGCGGTAGTGAACGCGAAACCGGAACGCTTCCCCCAACTCCGCGCGGCCAGGCCCAGCGGCCCCTCGGTGGCGATGTGCAACGCGTCCGGCCTGAACGCCTCGATCAGGCCGATCAACCGCCGCCGCGGCAGCAGCGACAAGGCGATGTCCGGGTAGGTCGGACAAGGGAATGTGCGGAACCGGTCTGGACCGATCACCTCAACCACGTGACCCATCGCCTGAAGTTCCTGCACCACGGTGGTCAGCGTGCGGACCACGCCATTGACCTGAGGCTTCCACGCATCCGTGACGATGAGAATGCGATGCGACGGGGCCGGCGGAAGCATATCAGCAATATCCGCGAGGGGAATGGAATCAGGCAGCTTCCGGGACCCGAACCGCGCGCGGCGCGAAGAACGACAGCCGGTTCAACTCCACCCAATCGATCAGTTCCAGCCGCCCATCGTGATGCTCGACGAGCGCGGTGCAACTTTCTACCCAGTCGCCATCGTTCAGATACAGCACGCCCTCCACCTCGCGCATTTCGGCGTGGTGGATATGGCCGCATACCACTCCGTCGAAGCCGCGGCGCCGGGCTTCCAGGGCCAATGCGGTCTCAAACCGATTGATCGCCTTGACTGCCTCTTTCACCTGGCGTTTCAGCCAGGCGGAAAGCGACCAATACGGATATCCAAGGCGGCGGCGGATGGCGTTGAACCAGCGGTTTACCACCAGAGCCGTCGTGTAGGCCCAGTCGCCCAGTAGCGCCAGGAACTTGGCATAACGCACGACACTGTCGAACTCGTCGCCATGCATTATCAGCAGGCGTTTTCCCGAGGCGGTGGTATGCTCCGATTCCCGGCGCATCTTGATGCCGCAAATCTCCAGTCCGATCGGCAACCAGTTGCGAAACATCTCGTCGTGGTTGCCGGGGATGTAGGTGACTTCAGTGCCGGCGCGGGCGTACCGCACGATCTGCTTCAGCACCTCGTCATGGCTTTCATCCCAATACCAGGATTTTCGCAGTCGCCATCCGTCGATAATGTCGCCGACCAGAAACAAATTATGACAACTTGACTGGCGCAGAAAATCTGCCAGGAAGTCACTTCGGCAGCCACGCGTACCGAGGTGCGTGTCCGAAATGAAAATAGTCCGGTAGGCAGGCGGGATGCCGATGTGGGACATGGCGTTCATTTCGGGCAATCATTTCCAGTTGCATCTAGGCCATTTCCAGCATGACTGTGCGGGCTGAAAACGGTCTATCTCCTATCTGACCACATGATTCACGCGCTTGGGGACGCCCCGCTCAGCGCGATCATGCTTTAGGCGCACCAGATACTGTTCCCGTCGCGTCGGGGAAGTTAAGATTCGATGACGCAAGCACAATTTGTCGATTTCTGATATACATACTAATAAGTTCATTGGACTGTCATGGAAATGACGTCAGGACCATGGCACCCACACCGTTCGTTCAGGCCCGTCGGCCGATTTGCTCATGGTCCCCAATCCGAATGGTGATTGTCTTCAATCCCGTGGCCGGTCGCCGCCGTGCCCATCTGCTGTGGCGGGTGCTTGATGTGCTCGTCGCCAATGGAGTCAGGCTTGATCTGGCCGAGACCCATCGCGCCGGCCATGCCGAAGCTTTGGCGCGCGAGGCGGTCCGCCGCGGCGAGCAGATGGTCGTCGCGGCCGGAGGAGATGGCACTATTGCCGAAGTCGCCAATGGACTGATGGGCTCCTCCGCCTGCCTCGGCGTCATTCCGCTCGGAACCGCGAACGTCCTGGCACATGAGCTCGGTCTACCCTTCGCCCCCAAATCCGTCGCCGCCGCGCTGGCGTTTGGCCGCACCTGCAGACTGTGGCCCGGACTGGCGAATGGCCCCGATGGGACACGGCTGTTCGTGCAGATGCTAGGCGTAGGGTTCGATGCCCATGTCGTCCGCAACCTGCCATTTCCGCTGAAAAAGTTGTTCGGCAAAGGCGCGTACGTGATGCAGTCGATGCGAGAACTGGCCCGCTACAGGTTCCCCGTGATAAGAATGCGGATCGACGAAACCGAGACTGAAGCCGCCAGCGTCATCATCAGTAAGGGACGCCTCTACGGTGGTAGGTTCCGCCTAACGGGGGACGCGGTCCCGGGCGATCCGGGCTTCTCGGTGGTCCTGTTCGACCGCTCGGGCCCCGGTGCGGCCATGATGTACGGCGCCGCCCTGCCGCTGAACCTGCTCGGACGTGCGCCCGGGGTTCGGCACATTCGGGCGAAGCGGATCGATTTTATGCAGAATAACGCCGTACCTGCTCAAACCGATGGCGACAGCGCCGGTTTCGCCCCACTCTGGGTAAGCGATGCGCCAGGACCAATTCAGATTGTGATGGGGTAGGTGTCCAGTAGCCGCAGAGCGTAATCGCCTGAGGCGGACCCGGTCGGGAGGTGTGTATCACGCGATCAACATAATCTTAGACCATGATCGAACGCCGAAGCGTGGATCAACCCCAAACGGTCATGGTATAAACCGGATCCCGCTTCAGAACTGCTTCAGCAGCCGATCGATATAGTCCAGTTCCTGCCGTGGCCGTTCCTGATCAGCACCGCGGCGCCGCAGCTCCTCCTGGATCGCCTGGGTGCGCTGCCGCTCCCGCTCCTCCGGCACCGCAACATCTGCGTTATCGGTTGAGTTCCCCTGGTTGTAACGTCCCAACGGATCGCGGCCGCTAGGGTCGGCGCGGTCAGGATTACCTGGCATCGAACCGGTTCCGCGTCCGTCGCTGCGCTGGCCATCGGGCATCATCATGCCCATCATACCTTCGTTGCCATCCTGATCTCCTTCGCCGCTCTCCTCACCCTGACCCGGCTGTTGCTGGCCCATTTTGGCCATCGCCTGGCCCATCTCCTTGTTCCCCTTCTGAAGCGCGGCGATAGCCTGCTGTTGAGACTGGCCAGCCGCCTGATCCTCTCCTTGGTTCAGCTGCGTTGCGGCGTCACGCATCGCCTGATCCGCCTCACCGAGGCCGGGGGACGCCTCGCCACTCAAATCGGTGAACTGCTGCATCAGTTCGCCCAGCGCTCGGCGAAGCGCCTGCTGCACACGGCTGTCAGCCTCCCGTTGCGCAGCGGGATCGCTGGGCGACGGGGTAGGATTCTCCCGATGTTGCGAGTGATCCAGCAACCCGCCCTCCCGAGCGATCAGATCCTGAACCACACTCTGCTGGCGTTTGCCGCGCTGGCGCTTGCTGTTGGCTTGCTTGCTGTCCTTGCCTTGCGTCCGGGCGTTACGAAGCTGATCGAGCATCTTCTCCAGCTGCGCCATCTCCTGCTGCGCGTCGGCCATGCGGCCTTCTTTTGCCGCCTGCTCCGCCTGTTCGGCCATCTTCTGCATGTCGCGGTCGGACAACTGCATTGCCTTTGGGTCGAACGGCATGATGTTGTTGTTGTGCTGCGCCTCCTCGGTCAACGCCCGCATATGGCGCTCGATCGCTTGCCGCAGTTCCTCCAGCTTTTTCGCAAGCTCCTGGCGGTTCTGATCGTTCGGCTGTTGCTGCGCCTTGTCCATTGCATCACGGGCAGCCTGGCGAGCCTGCTCCAGCGCGCGCGCGCTTTGCTCGCTCTGCCCTTCCTCCATGTGCAGCGCAAGTTCCCACATCATGTCCTGAGCCTCGGGCACCGCGCCTTCGGAGTGGTTGCGTACCAAGCCGTAGTAAGTTCCGCTCAGGGCCACGAACGCGCCTAGATCACCGGCGAACAGATCAGACTGCTGCATCAGCCCATCGAGCGTTTCCAGCGCCTCACCGCGATCGTCGGGATGGGCACTCAGGCTCTTTCGAGCGGCGATCAATAGGCGGGCCACCGGGTTGTGAAATGGCCGTTCGGCGAGTTCGAACGTGGCGTCGGAACTGATGCCCGCCTGCCCGACAGCATCATGCCCGACCAGCCGGCCAATAACCGCGAGACCGGCCCAAGGATGGGCGGTCAGATCGGGCTGACTGAGACCATGTGCCGTCTTTGCGGAACCGCCGGGCAACGGAATGGTCACAATCATCGGCGGCGCATCCAGCCGATCCCGCAGCCGGAGTTCGGCCTGCAGATTGGTCACTCCGTAATCGTCAGAAACCTGCCAGGGCAACCTTGTCTGCTGGCTCGACGCCTGCCGCCCCGGGTTGTCCCCCCATGCCACCGTCGGCGGTTGATCCGCGACCACGGTCAACATCCACGACGCCAGAGTACCGCCGGCACGCTTCACCGTCAGCAGGCCACCTCGGGCGAGCTCCCGCTCGGCCTGAAAACTATTGTTGTCCAATGCGGTGAAAGGCTCCGCATGATCGTTCAGCGACAGAGTTGGTTCGGTGCTGCCACCGGAGACATTCACCGTCAGATGCGATCCGGCAGGTGCTGAGACGCTGCCGCCATCTGTCTTCAGGAATATCGGCGCGATCCGCGTATACCCAGGCGGCGTGATCCAGGCCTGAAGCTCGGTAGCTGGCGCGCCGGGCGCGACCGGCAGCGACGGCGTAACCGCCGCATACAGCCGGGAAGTCGCATCCGTGTTAGCGATCCCCAGACAGGCAACGATCGCGAGCAGCAACGCGTATCGGAGAGCGCGTGGATCAAGACGTGCCAACCCAGGCCGCGGCAATCCAACCTGCAACCTGCCGATCTGGGAGAACGCGCGCGCCACATGCGCCTGCCAGATCGCGTGACCAAGGCTGTCCTCAGTAGCCGGTTTATCGGTCAGGACCGACAGCGGCCGATGGATCAACCCCGATCGAGTCTCCAGCCGACGGTCGGCGGCATGGTCATTTGGCAAGCGGATGCCGCGGACGCCTTGAACCAACAGACCAATTACCGCGATCAACCCGAGCGCGAGAAGCCCGATTTGCAACCAACTCGGTAGCAACGGCAGCACATTCAACAAGGCAAGGCAGACAAATATTCCTATGACCGCAAGTGGCGGCCAGAGCGCCGGCCACAGGGCTTCGAACAGGATTGCCGCGCGCGCCTGCAACCGGCGAGCGGTCAGCCGGCGTAACGGGAGCGCTGGATCGGTCATGAGGGCAGGCGCTCCCGCTCCCACAGCGCCTCGATCGGTTGACGGTCGCGGATCACAGACCAGCGTCTGTCATCCACCCAAACCTCGGCTGCCAAAGCGCGTGCGTTGTAGGTTGAGCTCATGACTGCACCATACGCCCCGGTATCAAGAATCGCTACAAGTGCGTCGGGTGACAACGCTGGAAGCGAGCGGTTTCTTGCGAACGTGTCGCTGCTTTCGCAGACCGGGCCGACCACCGAGCATGGCCTGACGGGCGCAACCGCGTCGGTCGGCGAAACCGGAACGATGCCGTGCCAGGCGTCATACATCGCTGGCCGGACAAGGTCATTCATTGCCGCATTCAGCACCACGAACGGTTCCGATGCCGTCTGCTTAACCAGTACAACCGATGCCAGCAGCACCCCGGCGGGGCCGACCAGCCAGCGGCCAGGCTCCATCGCGAGGCGGACATCGAGGTCGTGAAAAGCACCCTTCATCGCAGCGGCAAGTCCAGCCGGAGAGGGGGCGGGTTCATTGCGATAGGGGATGCCGAGACCGCCGCCGCAATCAATGGTTTCAACGCGAAGCCCGGTTTGTCGGAGGGCACGGACGAGATCGGCAACGCGGCGAAATGCGTCCCGGTAAGGCGCCAGGTTCAGAATCTGGCTGCCGATATGGGTCGCCAGGCCGACCACTTCGATCCCCGGCATGGAAGACGCGAGCGCATATAACGCGATCGCTTCGTCATAGGGGATGCCGAATTTGTCTGTCGCTCGACCAGTCGTAATTTTGTCGTTCGTGCCGGCATCTACGTCGGGATTTACCCGCAGCGCGACCCGCGCAGTCCGGCCCGCGGCCGTTGCGAATGCAGACAGCATCGTCAGTTCCTCAGCACTTTCGACGTTTATCTGGCTGATGTCTTCGTACAGCGCGAGGTGTAGTTCCTCAGCGGACTTGCCGACGCCGGAGTAAACGATGCGATTGGCCGGAATGCCTGCGCGGCGCGCCTTAAGCAGCTCCCCGCCGCTGACCACGTCGGCCCCCGCGCCCGCTGCCCCGAACAAGGCCAGCACCGCTAGGCTGTCGTTGGCCTTGACGGCGTAATGCAGGTGAATGTCCAGACCGGCGTCTGTCATGGCGCCTGTCAGCGCTTTTAGCCGTGCCCGCATCGTCGCGGCGGAGTAGATCCAGGTGGGGGTGCCCACGGCGTCGGTGATGCCGGCGAGCGGAACATCATCCAGCAACAGCCCGTCCATGGCCTCGTACCGAAGCCAGGGCCGAGCGGCGATTAGGTCACGGACGGTTGGATCGCCGTTAGGGCCGTTGATGGGCGACGGAATAGCCATTCACTAAGCTTATCGTTCATCACGGGCGATGGGAATGTTGGATTGGAGCGATCACGGCAATGAACCGCCGAGCGGGTCGAGGACCGAGACGCCGAGCGGTTGGAAGTGCCGAAGGTTGCGGGTCAGGATTATCAGGCCGTGGGTAGAAGCTGTTGCCGCGATCGCGATGTCCGCGAAGCCTGGCGACATGCCGGCGCTTCGCGCGAAGTCGTCCAAACGGCCGGCGGTGCGAGCAATTGTCGTATCCAGGGAAAGCACCCGGCGACCGTACAGGTGCAAAATCGCCTCAAGCCATGCTGTCAGCGATGCGGCTTTGCGCAGAGCCTCTTTCCGCGCCGCATTTGCGATGCCGCTCTCGATCTCGGCGATCGTAACTACGGAAAGGAAAAGCGAGTCGGAACGCGCCTCCAGCCAATCCAGCACCGTCTGATCGCGGGCTGAATTCGCTGGGGCTGTGATCGAGATAACGTTCGTATCGAGAAGATAGCCTTTCACAAGGCCGCGTCGCGCAACGGCGCGTCATTACGCTCCGGCAAGTCGCCGGGCTCCAACGGGGAGGACGTCAGCAGGCGCGCGAAGGAGGGGATCTTGCTGAGGCGCCGCCACTCTTCGTAGCCCATCAGCACGGCGGTCGGCCGGCCATGCCGGGTGATGACCGCAGCTTCGCCGTGTGTCACTTCCTCGACCATCGCTGAAAGAGCTGCTTTGGCGTGCCGCAACGGGACTTCGAGCATGCTGATCCCTCGGATTGATAGACCATTGTAGTCTCATTGGCTGCTCGAAGCAAATGGATTAGGGCTGGATCTCTTTCCCTTCATGTCACTGCCGTTTCCCATCATGTCATCACCGGGCTTGGCCCGGTGACCCACGACTTTCTCTGTCCCGGCGTTGCAAGTCCGCGGCTCAGACACCCCGACCATAGAGGCGCCAGCGGGCGGCCCAACGTCGGGCGGCGCACGGCCACCGCGTAGCGGATGCCGGGCGACAGGGGTGACCCGAGCCATAACCCAAACATGAATGCCATCCCCGAATCAGCTCTAGCCAACGAAGTTCGACCCGCACTCTAGCGATTCACACAGGGGCCCGCCGATTGAAATAGCGAGTACACGGAACAACGAACGCGCCTGGACAAAACCCGGCGCGATGACAGCGCCGATGCTTCTCATTTGCCTGCTCACCGAGCAATAGATGAGGCGCTTCCGTCTCCATGGCGAAAGGATCACCAACAAAAAGGGCCGACAGCACTTTCGTACGCCGGCCCTCGCCCTCACCCGCGTGCGGAGAAAACTAATCCGCCGCGGCGTCTTCCGTCAGACGCGCATTCTCGTTCCAAAGCGTCCGCCGATCGCGTCCGGCCGCCACCGCGCGGAGGCGGTTCATCACCGCACCCGTGCCAGCCGGGATCAGACGTCCAACGATCACATTCTCCTTAAGACCCATCAGGCTGTCGGTCTTGCCGGCAGTCGCGGCCTCGGTCAGAACCCGGGTGGTCTCCTGGAAGGACGCCGCACTGATGAAACTGTTGGTCTGCAACGAGGCCTTGGTGATGCCCTGAAGCACCGGCATCGCATGCGCCGGACGCTCGTCCTTCATCAGCTTGGCATTGGCAGCATCGAACTCGGAGCGATCCACCGTCTCCCCGGTCAGGAACGTAGAATCGCCCGGATCCATGATCTCCACCTTCTGCAGCATCTGACGGACGATCACCTCGATATGCTTATCGTTGATCTTCACGCCCTGCAGTCGATAGACATCCTGAATCTCGTTCACGAGGTAATCGGACAGCGCCTCCACACCGAGCACTTTCAGAATGTCATGTGGGACTCGCGGCCCGTCGACCAACGGGTCGCCCCGGCGGACGAAGTCGCCTTCCTGCACCGAAACGTGCTTGCCCTTCTGGATCAGGTATTCGGTCTCCTCGCCGGTCTCATCGTTCTTCACGATGACACGGCGCTTGGCCTTATAGTCCTTGCCGAATTCCACCCGTCCATCGCACTCGGCGATGACCGCGTGATCCTTGGGGCGCCGAGCCTCGAACAGTTCCGCCACGCGCGGCAGACCGCCGGTGATGTCACGCGTCTTGCTGCCCTCACGCGGGATACGCGCGATCACGTCACCGGCCTGCACGATGGCGCCGTTGTCGACCGACAGGATCGAGTTCAGGCGCCAGGAAGTAACGCGCATCGGTATTGTTATCCAACCGGATGACCTCGTTCTTCTCGTCTTTCAACTGCAGGCGAGGACGCAGATCGATGCTCTTCGATCCTTGCTTGTAGTCAACGACGACTTTGGAGGTCAGGCCGGTCACCTCGTCCATCCGCTCAACCAGCGTGATACTGTCGATCAGGTCGATGTATTCGACTTTACCAGCACGCTCGGTGATGATCGGCAAGGTGAACGGGTCCCATTCGGCCAGCTTCTGTCCGCGGGTCACCACCTGGTTTTCCTCGGCCAGCAGACGCGCACCATAAGGCACGCGGAAACGGGCACGCTCGCGCTGCTTGTCGTCCACCAGGACGATTTCGCAATTACGCGACATGACCACCAACGCCCCTGTGCTGTTGGGGATCACGTTACGGTTCCGGACGGTGATCGTGCCCTCATGCGACGCCTCAACGCTTGACGTCTCCGCCCCACGCTGAGCAGCGCCACCGATGTGGAATGTCCGCATCGTCAATTGAGTGCCAGGCTCACCAATCGACTGCGCCGCGATCACCCCGACCGCCTCGCCGATATTCACCGGCGTGCCACGAGCCAGGTCGCGGCCATAGCAATGTCCGCAAACACCGATATGCGACTCGCAGGTCAACACGGAGCGAATCTTCACCGCTTCGACCCCGGCCGTCTCGATCATTTCGGCTTCGGGCTCTTCGATCAGCGTGTTGTTCGGCAGCAGGACCTTACCGGATATCGGGTCCAACACATCCTCCGCCGTGGTGCGGCCCAGGGTCCGCTCCGACAGCGACGACACGACTTCGCCGCCGTCCATAACCGCGCGCACGGTCAGGCCTCGTTCGGTACCGCAGTCCTCCTCGACGATGATGCAATCCTGCGCCACGTCCACCAGGCGGCGGGTTAGGTAGCCGGAGTTCGCGGTCTTCAACGCCGTGTCAGCGAGGCCCTTGCGAGCGCCGTGGGTGGAGTTGAAGTACTCGAGAACCGACAGGCCCTCCTTGAAGTTGGCGATGATCGGCTGCTCGATGATCTCGCCCGAAGGCTTGGCCATCAGTCCACGCATGCCGGCCAACTGGCGCATCTGCGCCGGCGACCCACGCGCGCCGGAGTGCGACATCATCCAAACCGAATTGGTGGCGACGCCTTTCTCCTGCTTGCTGATCTCCTTCATCATCGCGCTGGCAACTTCGTCGGTGCAGCGCGACCAGGCATCGACCACCTTGTTGTAGCGTTCGCCGGCGGTGATCAGGCCGTCCTGGTACTGCTGCTCGAACTCCTTCACTTCCGCCTGGGTCGTGGAGATCAGCCGGCCCTTGCTGTCCGGAATGATCAGATCGTCCTTGCCGAACGAAATGCCGGCCTTCGCCGCCTGCGCGAACCCAAGTCCCATCAGCCGGTCGGCGAAGATCACGCATTCTTTTTGACCGCAATGGCGATACACCATGTCGATAACGTCGGAGACGCTCTTTTTCGTCAGCTGCCGATTGATGAGGTCGAACGGCACATCGGGGTGCTTCGGCAGGATTTGCGCGATCATCATTCGGCCGGGGGTCGTCACGACCACCGGGCGGACTGGATTGCCACCAGCATCCACGGTTTCGTAGCGCGCTCGGATCTTGTCGTGCAGCGTGATACGGTTCGCGAACAGCGCGTGCTCAATCTCACCGATCTTGCCGAAGGCAGGCGCCTCGTTATCCGGCGTCTCCCGGAACAGCGCCGTTTCCAAAGACAAGTAATAAAGCCCCAGCACGATGTCCTGGCTGGGCACGATGATCGGCTTGCCGTTCGCTGGGCTAAGGATGTTGTTCGTCGACATCATCAGCACACGGCCTTCGAGCTGCGCTTCCAGCGACAGCGGAACATGCACCGCCATCTGGTCGCCGTCGAAATCCGCGTTGAAGGCGGTGCAAACCAGCGGGTGAAGCTGGATCGCCTTGCCCTCGATCAACACCGGCTCGAACGCCTGGATGCCGAGCCGATGCAAGGTCGGCGCCCGGTTCAGCATTACCGGATGCTCGCGAATCACCTCTTCCAGGATGTCCCATACCTCGGGACGCTCCTTTTCCACCATCCGCTTGGCGGCCTTGATGGTCGTCGCGTGGCCGTATTTTTCCAACTTTGAGTAGATGAAGGGCTTGAACAGCTCGAGTGCCATCTTCTTCGGCAGGCCACACTGCTGCAGTTTCAGTTCCGGCCCGACCACGATCACCGAGCGGCCCGAGTAGTCGACGCGCTTGCCGAGCAGGTTCTGCCTGAACCGACCCTGCTTGCCCTTCAGCATATCGGACAGCGACTTAAGCGGCCGCTTGTTTGCCCCCGTGATCGCCCGTCCTCGGCGCCCGTTGTCAAACAGCGCATCGACGGACTCCTGCAGCATACGCTTTTCATTTCGGACAATGATATCCGGCGCACGCAGCTCGATCAGCCGCTTCAGGCGGTTATTGCGGTTGATAACGCGACGATACAGGTCGTTCAGGTCAGACGTCGCAAAGCGGCCGCCATCCAACGGCACAAGTGGACGCAACTCGGGCGGAATGACCGGGACGACGTCCAAGATCATCCAGTCCGGTCGGCAGCCGGACTCACCAAACGCCTCAATCAGCTTGAGACGCTTAACCAGCTTCTTGCGCTTGGCTTCAGATGAAGTTTCCTTCAGGTCGGCGCGCAGTTTCACTTTCTCCGCATCGGTGTCGATGCGGTTCAGGACTTTCTTGATCGCCTCGGCACCAATGCCGACCTCGAACTGATCATCACCGAATTCGTCCTGCTTCGCGAGAAGTTGGTCTTCGGTCAACAGTTGCAGCATCTTCAGGTCGGTGGTGCCGGGTTCCAGCACCACGTAACTCTCGAAGTACAGGATTTTCTCCAGTTCCTTCAGCGTCAGATCCACCATCAGGCCAATCCGGCTCGGCAGCGACTTCAGAAACCAGATATGCGCAACCGGAGACGCGAGCTCGATATGCCCCATCCGCTCGCGCCGAACCTTCGCCAGCGTCACTTCGACGCCGCACTTCTCGCAGATGATGCCGCGGAACTTCATGCGCTTATATTTGCCGCATAGGCACTCGTAGTCCTTGATCGGGCCAAAGATGCGGGCGCAGAACAGACCGTCGCGCTCCGGCTTGAAGGTCCGATAATTGATAGTCTCGGGCTTCTTGATCTCGCCATACGACCAGGAGCGAATCTGCTCCGGGCTGGCGATTTGGATTTTGATCTGGTCGAAGGTCATTGCCTGGCCGGTCTGGCCGAGGATCTTCATCAGTTCGTTCATAAGTTTGATACCCTTCTAGTCAGCGGGTTCATCAAGTCTTCAGTGGAGGGTGCTTCACCACGTGTTATACGATCGCCGCCATCATGGCCGGCTGGCCGCGGGCGCTGGGTCAAGTGCTATCAAGCCGCCCGGTTGTCCAAATCGACATTCAATCCAAGGGATTTCAGTTCCTTCACCAGCACGTTGAAGCTCTCCGGAATACCGGCTTCGAAGTTGTCCTGCTCACGCACGATTGCTTCGTACACCTTTGTGCGTCCAGACACGTCGTCAGACTTCACCGTCAGCATCTCCTGCAACGTATAGGCCGCACCGTAAGCCTCAAGCGCCCAGACCTCCATTTCGCCGAAGCGTTGGCCGCCGAACTGCGCCTTGCCACCCAGCGGCTGCTGGGTCACCAGCGAATACGGCCCAATTGAACGAGCATGGATCTTGTCGTCGACCAGGTGATGCAGCTTCAGCATGTAGATATAGCCGACCGTCACCTTCCGCTCGAACGTGTCACCGGTTCGCCCGTCTGTCAGATATACCTGCCCGGAGGTGTTCAGTCCGGCCCGCGTGAGCATGCCCTCTATGTCCGCCATACGCGCGCCATCGAACACCGGAGTTGCGATCGGGATGCCCTTTTTCAGGTTCTCGCACATCTCGATAAGCTGAGCGGTATCGAGCGTCGCGATTTGCTGGCTGTAGACATCGTCTCCATAGATCTCCTTCAGCATCTCTAGCAGCGCTTCCCGGCGCGCACCGGTGCGGCGGTACTCCTCCACCAGGTCGCCGACCTGCTTGCCAAGATTGGCGCACGCCCAGCCCAGATGCGTCTCCAGGATCTGACCCACGTTCATGCGCGACGGCACGCCCAACGGGTTAAGCACTAGATCGACCGAGGTGCCGTCTTCGAGAAACGGCATGTCCTCGACTGGAACCACGCGCGATACAACTCCCTTGTTGCCGTGCCGGCCCGCCATCTTGTCCCCAGGCTGCAGCTTCCGCTTCACCGCGATGAAGACCTTCACCATCTTCATAACGCCGGGCGGCAGCTCATCGCCGCGCTGCAGCTTCTCAACCTTGCTGTCAAACCTGGCCTGCAGACGGCCAATGGCGGCATCGTATTCCCGCTTCAGGGTTTCGATGTCGGCCATCACCGCGTCGTCCTGCACGCCGATATGACGCCACGACCCACGCGGGTGTTCCGCCAGCAGAGCTTCGTCGATATCGGTGCCCGCCTTGATGCCTTTGAATCCGCCCGATGCCTTGTGCCCAAGCAACTTCTCGCGCAGCCGATTAAGGAACGAACGCTCCTGGATCGCCTTCTCGTCGTCACGGTCCTTTGCCAGACGCTCGATCTCCGCGCGTTCGATCGCCATCGCGCGCTCATCCTTGTCCACGCCGCGGCGGCTAAACACACGGACATCGACGATGGTGCCCGTCACCCCGGGCGGCAGCTTCAGCGACGTGTCACGAACGTCCGACGCCTTCTCGCCGAAGATGGCGCGCAGCAGCTTTTCCTCGGGAGTCATCGGGCTTTCGCCCTTCGGCGTCACCTTTCCGACCAGGATATCCCCCGGATTTACCTCGGCACCAATATACACGATGCCGGCTTCGTCCAGATTCCTGAGCGCTTCCTCACCGACATTGGGAATGTCGCGGGTGATTTCCTCCTGGCCCAGCTTGGTGTCCCGCGCCATCACCTCGAACTCCTCGATGTGTATCGAGGTGAACACGTCGTCCCGGGCAATCCGTTCACTGATTAGGATAGAGTCTTCAAAGTTGTAGCCGTGCCACGGCATGAACGCGACAAGCACGTTTCGCCCCAACGCCAGCTCCCCAAGTTCGGTAGACGGTCCGTCGGCGATGATGTCGCCTTCGTAGACGCGGTCACCGACCTTCACCAGCGGACGCTGGTTGATGCAGGTCGACTGATTAGAACGCATGAATTTCCGCAGGCGATAGATGTCCACGCCCTTGGTCGTCGCATCGTCGTTGGTCGCCCGTACCACGATGCGGGCACCGTCGATCTGATCGACGATACCCGGCCGCCGGGCAATGATCGTCGCCCCGGAGTCACGCGCGACCGCCGCTTCCATGCCCGTCCCCACCAGCGGCGCATCGGCGCGAATCAGCGGCACCGCCTGACGTTGCATGTTCGAGCCCATAAGCGCCCGGTTCGCGTCGTCGTTCTCTAGAAATGGGATGAGCGCAGCGGCGACGGAGACCAACTGCTTCGGCGACACGTCGATTGCGGTGACGTCCTCCGGCTTCACCAGCCGGAAGTCGCCCTGCTTGCGCACGGACACCAGATCCTGGGTGAACTTGCCGCCCCCATCCATCGGCGCGTCGGCCTGCGCCACCACCAGTCGCTCCTCCTCCATCGCGGAAAGATAGCGCGGATCCTTCTGCACCACGCCCTCCTTGACCAGCATGTACGGCGTCTCGATGAACCCGTACTTGTTGACCTTTGCATAGGTGGCGAGCGAGTTGATCAGGCCAATGTTCGGGCCTTCCGGAGTTTCGATCGGGCAGATGCGGCCATAGTGCGTCGGGTGGACATCTCGCACCTCGAAGCCGGCCCGCTCACGGGTCAGGCCGCCCGGCCCAAGTGCGGACAGGCGGCGCTTATGGGTCACCTCCGAAAGTGGGTTGGTCTGGTCCATGAACTGGCTGAGCTGACTGGAGCCAAAGAACTCCCGCACCGCCGCCGCCGCCGGTTTGGCGTTGATCAGGTCGTGCGGCATGACGGTGTCGATATCAACCGAACCCATGCGCTCGCGAATGGCGCGCTCCATCCGAAGCAAACCAATGCGGTATTGGTTCTCCATCAGCTCACCGACCGAGCGCACTCGGCGGTTGCCCAGATTGTCGATGTCGTCGATCTGGCCGCGGCCGTCCTTCAGATCGCACAGCGTCTTCACGGTCTTGAGCAGGTCGTCCTTGCGCAACACACGCATTGTATCCGGCGCGTCCTCGATCCCGAGGCGCATGTTCATCTTCACCCGGCCCACCGCCGACAGGTCGTAGCGGTCGCCGTCAAAGAACAGGCCACGGAACAGCCCTTCCGCCGTCTCCGGAGTCGGCGGCTCGCCAGGGCGCATGACGCGGTAGATGTCGATCAGCGCGTCGTCGCGATTGGTATTCTTGTCCACCGCAAGGGTGTTGCGGATCCACGGACCGTTGGATTGATCGACCGCCAGTGTAGGCAGGCTGGTGATACCGGCCTCTTCCAGGGCGGTCAGGCGGGACTCCACCAGTTCCTCGCCGGCTTCGGCGAAGATCTCGCCCGTTTCGCCATTGACCAGGTCTTCCGCCATGTAGCGGCCGAGCAGATCAGCACGTCCGACCAGCACCTCCTTTGTGTTCTCAGAGATCCGGCGGGCCTGGCGCGCGGTCAGCTTGTCCTCCGCCTTCGCTACAACTTCGCCGGTGGCCGCGTCGATCAGGGGCTCAAGTAGCTTGACGCCCCGGAAGGCATCGGGGTCGAAGGGACGCGCCCAACCTTTCGGCGTGTGATCAAAGACCACCTTGCCGTAAAAGTGGGACAGGATCTCCTCCTGGTCCATGCCACGAATTTCGCTCGGGTCGAGCGGCTCACCCTTCGCTTCCCGCGCCGCCCGTAGTTGCTCGGTGGCCGCGCTTTCCAGCGCATAGAGCAGGGTAGTGACCGGCAGTTTCCGCTTCCGATCGATGCGGACGTATACCAGATCCTTGCTGTCGAACTCAAAATCCAGCCACGAGCCACGATACGGGATCACCCGAGCGGCAAAAAGGTACTTGCCGGAGGAGTGCGTCTTGCCCTTGTCATGATCGAAGAACACCCCGGGCGAGCGGTGCATCTGTGACACGATCACTCGCTCGGTGCCGTTAATGATGAAGGTGCCATTGTCGGTCATCAACGGCATGTCGCCCATATAGACCGGCTGTTCCTTAATATCGCGGATCGAGCGAGCGCCAGTGTCCTCGTCCACGTCCCAAACAATAAGACGCAAGATCACTTTCAGCGGAGCAGCGAAGGTCATTCCACGCTGAATGCACTCTTCAACGTCGTATTTTGGCTCCTCAAGCTCGTAATAGACGAATTCAAGCCGCCCTCGGCCGGCGAAGTCGTCAATCGGGAACACAGATTTGAATACTTCCTGCAGGCCAGACTGAGTACCGATTGTCCGGCCGAACATTCATCTGCAAGAACGCCTCATAACTGGCGCGCTGCACATCGATCAGGTTGGGCATCGGAGCCACTTCGGGTATCCGGCCGAAGCTCTTGCGGATGCGTTTACGCCCAGTGAAGGACCGTGTGATCGCGTTCATCAATGACCCACCTTGCCGTTAACCCGATTCTGCACCCTGCCCGGTCAGGCCGAGGGCACAGGAAAAATCCCGCCGAAACAGGAATGCGGGCGGGAATCGGCTGATCCCCACCCGCCCCTAAACCAAAGGCCAAACGTCTCGGCGGAGACGGATCTGGCCGAAGCAGAATGCCCGATGAGTAGCGTTACTTCACCTCCACGCTCGCACCGGCGTCTTCCAGCATCTTCTTGATCTTCGCTACCTCGTCCTTGCCAACGCCTTCCTTCACGGCCTTCGGCGCGGCTTCAACCAGATCCTTGGCTTCCTTCAGCCCAAGACCTGTGATGGTGCGGACCTCCTTGATGACGTTGATCTTCTTGTCGCCCGCCTTGGTCAGCATAACGGTGAATTCGGTCTGCTCTTCGACCGGAGCTGCAGCAGCGGCAACAGGCGCAGCCGCCGCGGCCACTGGCGCGGCAGCCGACACGCCCCACCTCTCCTCCAGGAGTTTTGACAGCTCGGCAGCCTCAAGAACCGTCAGCTTGGACAGCTCTTCAACCAAATTTTGTAAGTCAGCCATGTCGTGTGTCCCTATTATCTAGACTTCGGTAGGTTCCTTGCAAGCCAGTTAGCGGCATGCTGGCAGGTATGCGTTCCCAGCGGCCTTAAGCGGCCTCGACCTCATCCCGCTTGGCATAGGCCCCGAAGACCCGAGCGAGTTGTCCGGCTGGAGCCTGAAGGATGCCGGCGATCCGCGTGGCGGGTGTCGAAATCATCCCCACCAAGCGTGCGCGCAGCTCATTCAGGCTCGGCAGTTCGGCGAGTGCCTTGATCCCATCCGCATTCAGCGGCTGGGTTCCGAGCGCACCACCGACAACGACGAACTTCTCATTGGTCTTGGCGAACTCGACAGCGGTCTTTGCCACGCCTACCGGGTCGGTCGACCACGCAAGTGCGATCGGTCCCTTCAGCAGTGACTTGAGGCTGTCGAATTGGGTCCCTTCCAGAGCGAGATGGGTCAGCCGGTTCTTCGCGACTTTATAAGTTGCCCCCGCGGCTCCCATCTTGCGCCTCAGGTCGGTCACTTCGGCGACCGTCAGACCTGCATTGCGGGTCACGACAATCATCGAAGTGGCGGCCAGCGCCTGATTAAGCCCGGTGACGAACTCGCGTTTCTCCGTACGATCCACGTTTCGTCTCCGTTCGACAGACCATCCCGCGCGACGCGGAAAGGCACGTCAGGTTGCCCAAAGGGTATCCGGGTTTCACCGAACACCCCGGTTCGCCTGTCCTGGAACCACCAAAGTCTGACCGGAGCAACCCGGACGAAACCCTTGGCATCCCCATCTCCCGCGCGCGGACCCGAAGGTCCATTAAATCTCGCCCAGCCAACCAGAACACCGGCCAACCAGGACAAAAGACGAGCGGTCTCGGACAGGATCGGGAAAAACACACCATTGGGCCCTACCCAAGGATGTCGTTCCCTGTCCACCGGCCACCAGGATCTCCCCTTGCGGGGTTCCCCTAAGAGGCTGGCGTATCACGCGGTCAGCGAACTTACATCGACCCGAACGCCGGGGCCCATGGTCGAGCTGACCGAAGCTTTCTGCACATAGGTGCCCTTGGCGCCGGTCGGCTTCGCCTTGATGATGGCGTCAGCCAGAGCCTTCGCGTTCTCCAACAGCTTGTCAGCCTCGAACGACACCTTCCCGATGCCGGCATGGATGATGCCGGCCTTCTCGGCGCGGAACTCTACCTGGCCGCCTTTGGCTGCGGTGATCGCGCCCTTGACGTCCATAGTGACAGTGCCCAAACGCGGGTTCGGCATCAGTCCGCGCGGACCGAGGATCTTACCCAGCCGCCCGACGATGCCCATCATGTCCGGCGTTGCGATGCAGCGGTCAAAGCCAATTTCGCCCGCCTGCACCTTTTCCATCAGGTCTTCGGCGCCAACCACATCGGCGCCGGCGGCAAGAGCCTCGTCGGCTTTCGCGCCCCGCGCGAATACCCCGACCCGCACGGTCTTGCCGGTGCCGTTAGGCAGGCTGGTGAGCCCACGGACCATCTGGTCCGCGTGTCTGGGATCGATGCCGAGATTCATCGACATCTCAACAGTCTCATCGAACTTAGCTTTCGAGATCGACTTCACCAGCGCGATGGCGTCTGCCAGCGGATAAGCCCTGGTCCGGTCGACCGCCTTCATGGCCTCGCCAAGCCGCTTGTTCTTGGCCATCGGTCAGCCCTCTACCACGGTAATGCCCATCGACCGCGCGGAACCGGTCAACATCCTCACCGCGCCGTCGACGTCGTTGGCGTTCAGGTCTTTCATCTTGATCTCGGCGATTTCGCGCAATTGCGTCGTGGTCACGCGACCCATCGAGGGACCTTTGCCGACGGTCGGACTCCCCTTGGTGATCCCAGCCGCCTTCTTGAGGAAATAGGTGTTCGGCGGCGTCTTGGTGACGAACGAGAAGCTGCGGTCGGCGTAAGCTGTGATGACCACCGGGATCGGCATCCCGGGTTCCATCTGCTGCGTGAAGGCGTTGAACTCCTTCACAAAAGCCATAATGTTAAGGCCGCGTTGACCCAGCGCCGGACCGACCGGTGGGGACGGATTGGCCTTGCCGGCGGGGATTTGCAACTTGATATAGCCGACGATTTTTTTCGCCATGATCCCTGGTCCTTATCCAAGGGACCGCGGTGCACACGACCCCACCGCCATAAAGACGGCAAACGGTCTCCCGCGTTCCAAAAGAGGCGCGCATATAAGCGCCCTGCGCCCCGCTGTCCAGCAGAAACTGCGTGGGTGTTGGGATGATCCCACGATTTCCGGCTGGAGTAGCATACGATCTGTGCGGCGTATCAACGACTAAAGCGCCGCCTTGATCCGCGCCCAGTCCTCAAGGGCACTCTCGTGACCTGGGACGAGTTGGATGGTGAATTGCGTGTAGCCGCCGTCACGGAGAGCAGCGATCCGCTCCAGCAGATCAGGTTGGGTGCCAGTGAAGGTAGTCCGGCGGATCATTTCCGCGGTGACGAAAGGGCGCTCGATGTCCTTTACCTTCATGAGGTGGCCCCGGTGGTTGGCCAGATAGCGGGCGTCCGCCGGTTGGAAAGTTTTTGCCAGTTCCACGTAGCCGGCGATCGGCTCGGCCAGTTCCGGCGGGACCGGGGACGTGTTCGGCAGGCCGGACAATGCCTCATCCGCCGCGCGGTGCAGCAGCACGGCCGCGCGGGGACCGGCCTGAGCCATTGCTCGGTCGCTGTCCGGCGCCTCGCCCGGTCGAAGCACGCAGCCGAGGGCGAAGGCGACCGCGGACAGGTCTACGATGTCGTTGCCGCCGTGGTCCCAGCTTTGCTGCATCGCCTTCATCGCCGCGACGCCGGTCGCCACGTCACCGACGAAGTTTATCCATCCGGCACCGAGCCTGGAGGTCAAAGCTCGGCCGCGCGGGCCGTAAGCGGAAACGTGCAGCTTCACCTCGTCACGCAGGTTGATCAGCTTCAGTTCGGGGTTGAGGAAGGTGATTTGCTGGCGCTTGCCCTCGACCTCGAATTCTGGGGTTTCGCCGTCTAGCAGGGCCATTACGACTCGGATGTATTCCTCCATGTCGGACTGCTTCATCGCGCCCAGGCCCATGGTTCGGCGGCCGGTGAAGCCGGTGCCCACGCCAAAATCGATCCGGCCAGGGGCGAGTTGGTTCAACGAGGCGAGGGCGTTGGCGGTGACCGGCGCGATACGGTTGGTAGGGATCAGCACCCCCGTTCCGAGGCGGATGCTTGATGTTTGCACCGCCGCGGCCGCCATGGCGACGAAGCAGTCGGCACACAGCATCTGTGTGTCGTAAAACCACGCGTGCGTGAAACCGAGTTCCTCGGCGCGCTTAACAGTCTTCCAGCTATCCGCCGCTGTGGCGAGGGCAATTCCAAATTCCATAAACCGTACCTTACCCTATCTCGCCTCTATCTCGCCACAAGCGATGCGGTCACCACCGCCACCCAGCACGGCGCCGGGGCACCGGGCCAGTCGACGCCGAGTACATGGAAATCGACAGCGCGCATGGCCACTTGGCGTCGGACGTGGATGCCAACAAATGCGAGCCGTCGCTGTGTGCCTTCATCGACAAACTGGAAGCGAAAGCCTGATAATGGACATGCCCGTTCTGGACTCCGCGGACGTCGACCGTGCGATCACCTCCCGCCGCTCGATCCGGCGCTTCCTGCCGACCCCGGTGCCAGCGTCAACGGTGGAGTCCATTTTGGACATCGCCGCTCGGGCGCCCAGCGGAACGAACATGCAGCCTTGGCGGGGGTACGTGTTGGCCGGAGCCGCGAAGGATGCGTTGATCGAAGCCGTACAGGCGGTGTTCGATGCCCAGGAAGCTGGCCACACGCAAGAGGTCCAATATTATCCTGACGAGTTTTTCGAACCGTACCTCTCCCGGCGGCGGGCAGTAGGCTGGGATCTCTACGGCAGGCTGGGGATCGCGCGCGGTGAGACCGCAAAGATGAAGGCCCAGCACCGCCGCAACTTCCAGTTCTTCGACGCGCCGGTCGGGATGATCTTTACCATCGACCGGCGGTTGGCGACCGGGTCCTGGCTGGATTACGGCATGTTCCTGCAGAACATCATGGTCGCCGCGCGCGGCCGAGGTTTGGACACGTGCGCGCAAGCCGCTTGGAGCCACTACCATCGTGCGATCCGCCCGGTTCTTCGGCTGGGCGAAGAGGAAACCGTCGTCTGTGGCATGGCTCTGGGTTACGCCGACCTGGATGCGCCGGAGAACGCGTTGATCACCTCCCGAACGCCGGCTCGGTCCTTCATGCGTTTCGCCGGTTTCGATTGACAGGTTAATCCGACGCATAGCACACGAATTCGCCGGCGGTCGGCTCGATGCCCAGAAAGGCAACCAGAGGAAACAATGTCGAACCTGCAAACGTCGTCTCTTGCGATGAGAGGCGTTCAACCGCGAGTTTGCGGTTTGGTTAGCCAGACTGGCACGTGGTAATCCGGCCACAACGCTCCATATTGTAGGTTCGAGAGTTTAATCAACCATATATGGTTTGAAGCGAATCCAAGGGTCTGTGGGAGAAAGGTAATTCGCGATATGATGTTGCCAGGGGAGACCGCCGTGCTTGATGCCGTTCAGATGCCGGGTCGTTATCAGGTGCGAGTCGATCGGTCCCGTGACGCGCTGCTGACCGACTTCGGGCGGGCTACCCTGACCGACCGGTATCTGATGCCGGGCGAGGAATTTCAGGACCTGTTTGCCCGAGTGGCGTCGCAATACGGCGATAACCATGCGCACTCCCAGCGGCTGTACGACTATATGAGCAAGCTGTGGTTCATGCCCTCAACGCCGATTCTATCGAACGGCGGCACCAACCGCGGACTACCGATCTCCTGCTTCCTGAATGAGGCAACAGACAGCCTGGACGGCATACTGGGGCTGTGGAACGAGAATGTCTGGCTGGCGTCGAAAGGCGGCGGCATCGGGTCGTATTGGGGCAATTTGCGCTCAATCGGAGAAAAAGTCGGCGCGGTCGGCAAGACGTCGGGAGTGATCCCGTTCATCAGGGTAATGGACTCCCTGACCTTGGCGATCTCACAGGGCTCGCTGCGGCGCGGGTCGGCGGCGGTATATCTGCCGGTTTGGCACCCCGAGATCGAGGAGTTTATCGAAATCCGCCGTCCAACCGGAGGCGATCCGAATCGCAAGGCGCTTAACCTGCACCACGGTATCCAGATCCCGGACGCTTTTATGCGCGCGGTGGAGAACGACGAGCAATGGTCGCTGCTGTCGCCGAAGGATAAATCGGTGGTGCGCTCGATCTCGGCGCGCGCGCTCTGGGTGCGGATTTTGACGGCGCGGATCGAGACCGGGGAGCCGTACCTGGTGTTCTCAGATCATGTGAACAATGCTCGGCCGGAGCATCACAAGCTGGCGGGGCTCGAGGTGAAGACGTCCAACCTCTGCAGCGAGATCACACTGCCGACCGGCGAGGATCATCTCGGCAACCACCGCACGGCGGTTTGTTGCCTGTGCAGCCTGAATCTGGAGAACTGGGCGGACTGGGAGGACCATCCGACCTTTCATCGAGGACATCATGCGGTTCCTCGATAATGTGCTGCAGGATTTCATCGATCGGGCGCCCCCGGGCATGGAGAAGGCGCGGTACGCCGCCATGCGCGAAAGGTCGGTCGGGCTGGGGGTGATGGGATTTCATTCGTTTCTTCAGGCGTTGAATGTGCCGTGGGAAAGTGTGGTCGCGAAGGTGTGGAACAAGAAAATCTTCCGGCATATTCGGACGCAGGCGAACGCGGCCTCGGTAAAGCTGGCGGAGGAGCGGGGGGCTTGCCCCGATGCGCTCGAGTACGGGGTAAAGGAGCGGTTTTCCCACAAGTTGTCGATCGCGCCGACAGCTTCGATTTCAATCATCGCGGGAAATTCGTCGCCGGGGATCGAGCCGATTGCCGCGAACGTGTTTTTGCAGAAGACGCTGTCCGGAAGTTTCTCGGTGCGGAACCGGCACCTGCAAAAACTGCTGGCTGAAAAAGGATACGATACGGACGAGGTTTGGTCGTCGATCACAACGACAAAAGGAAGTGTGCAGCATCTGAGCTTCCTAACCGAGCAGGAGAAGGCGGTGTACAAGACGGCGTTCGAGTTGGATCAGCGCTGGGTTGTGGAGCATGCCGCGGATCGCGCCCCGTTCGTATGTCAGAGCCAGTCGGTAAATGTGTTTTTGCCGGCGAATGTGCACAAACGGGATCTGCATCAGATCCACTTCATGGCGTGGAAGAAGGGCGTGAAGTCATTGTACTACTGCCGGAGTTTGTCGATAGCCCGGGCAGACACCGTCAGTGACCGGGGTGTGGCGCCGGCGGCGTTCACCGGGATGATGCTAGGGGCAACGCAGCCGAGGATCGATGAACAGGGAACGCTGCCACTGGCGGCGATGGCGACGGAGAACGCGACGGATTACGAGGAATGTCTCGCCTGCCAGTAAAGGATGTCGTCTTAGCCGCGAGACGGAGCGAGCGGGCCAACCATTGCGCCAGGAATCGACGGCTAATGAAGCGGTCAATCATATTGTCCCTGGCGTTAGGTATGGCCGCGCTCGGCTCGTGCTCTGATCCAGTCAATTGCTCGGGTGGCAACTTTCGTAACGGTTGTGTACCTGGCCCGGTAGGTCTTGCTGCGACGAAGCCGAGCACCGTAGCTCCGAGCGCCACAAGTCCTGGCACCCGCAAGTCCGGGCACCGTAACTCCTGGCACTGCAACTCCCGGCACTGCAACTCCCGGCACCGCAGGTCCCGGCACTGCAACTCCCGGCACGGTGCGTCCAGGCACCGTAAGTTTGGGGGATCCAAGCGAATTTGCTGATGTAGACGACAAACAGTGCCGGTCTTATGGGCTGATATTTGGAACCCGGGATTATGCTGACTGCCGCATCCGGCTTAGCGCTCAACACCGCGGACTTGATCCGAATGTAGGCGTAAGCCCTTCCGTGCCGGGGAGTCGATAAACGGTCTCACTTGCTTGCTGGCCTGCCATTAACGCGGCTGTCCAGGAATGTGCGATAAGGTCTCTCGGCAAACATCGCCTACCCCATGACGCCAACAAGTTTGCGGTAGCCGAAGCTTCCGGTGCTTCCTATCGCCCATTGCTTGACGCATCAATGCGCCAGCAAGAGGATAGACGGGGAATTACGATGAAACCAATCGATGCCGCTGCTCGGCGATCGGCGTTGTCGCGGACCCAGATATTTCAGTCCCTTCCGGCGGCCGAGATCGATGCTATTTCAGCCCGCGTGGCTGTGCGCCGCGTGGCACGAAATGAGGTTGTCTTACGGCGCGGCGATGCGAACGGCGGCATGGTGGTAATCATGTCGGGCCGCGTCCGGATCAGCGTTGTTTCTGAAGACGGCAAGGAAGCCACCCTCGGCGTCTTAGGGGCCGGTGAGATACTGGGCGAAATGTCGCTGCTGGACGGCGAGCCTTGCAGCGCCGACGTCACAGCGCAGGAGGACTGCGTGTTGCTCGTAATCGAACGGGGCCAGTTCTTGGCTCTGTTGCGCGCCAACAGCGACCTGTGCCTCCATCTAATGACAATGCTGACCAAACGTCTCCGCAGAGCGAACTCGGCCCTGGAGGACATGGCGCTACTCGATCTGCCGACCCGCCTGGGGCGCTTGCTCGCCAGGCTGGCCAGCGATTACGGCGTGCCGGTCCGGTCCGGGACACGGATTGAAGTGAGATTGTCACAAAAGGATCTCAGCACTCTCGTGGGCGCCTCGCGGGAGAAGGTGAACAAACAAATCCGCCAGTGGGAAGAAGAAGGCGTCCTGTCCAAGGACGGTGGCCGCATGGTCATCGCTGATGCGCGAGCGCTGCCGTCACTGCACTGACACCATGACGAACCATGTGGCCGCTAGCCGGCTTTGGATACGCAAGCTACGACTGGCTTGTGGACTGACGCTGTTTTATTACGTCACCACCCATCTTCTCAATCATGCGCTTGGCAACATTTCCATTCCCGCGATGGAAGCTGGAATGGTTGTGCAGAAGTGGATTTGGCAAGGGGTGGTTGGTACAGCGATTCTGTACAGCGCGCTGGCCACACACTACGTGCTAGGATTGTGGGCTTGCTACGAGCGACGCCACTTCGGTTGGACCGCGACTGAGGTGGTTCAGTTGGTGCTCGGAATGAGCATCCCATTCCTGCTGATGAACCATTTGTTCGTTACTCGGATATCGCTGGCGGCTTTTGCCACCGAGAAAGGCTACGCCCAGGAATTGTATTCGTTCTGGGTTGGCGCACCGTTGCTAGGAATGCTCCAGGTGTCGGTGCTGATCGTCGCTTGGATCCATGGCTGCATCGGCATGTATCAGTGGTTGCGACTGAAGCCGATGTTCGGTCAGTGGATGCCGTTCTTGTTCTGCGCCGCAGTCATGGTTCCAGTCCTCGCCCTGTTAGGGTTCTTTCGGGGCGGCTGGACGATGCTACATTTGGCGCAGGATCCTGCTTGGCGCGCCGCCAACCTCAATCCGGGGCAAATCGGCACCCCGTTGCAAAACGGGCAGCTTCTGCTTTGGCGGAATTGGAGCCTTGGGGCGGCGGCGGCGATGTTGATTTTCGTGCTTCTGGCGCGTCTGGTGCGTGCCTGGCGAGAACGGCGAGGCGCGGGGATCCGCGTGACCTACCCCAACGGCCGCGGCGTACGTGTACCGCTCGGCTTCAGCGTGCTGGAGGCGAGCAAGAGCGCGCGAATCCCGCATGCGAGCATCTGCGGTGGGCGGGGACGGTGCTCGACCTGTCGTATCCGGGTCTTTGCTGGATCGGACTTAATTCCCGGACCGGCGGCGGGAGAGGCAGCCGTGCTTCAACGGGTTGGCGCCGATCCGGGCGTGCGGCTCGCCTGCCAATCGCGACCCAATGGCGACGTCAGCGTGGCGCCCACCCTGCCGCCCAACTGGCCGCTCGCGGCCCTACATCGCCGGGAATGGCCGATGCCCGGAGAGGAACGGTTCATCGTGGTGTTGATGGTCGATATGCGGAACTCGACCCGGCTTGTTGAAACGAGGCTGCCCTTCGATGCGGTTTTCATCGTGGATCGTTTCGTGACCGCGGCTGGCTCCGCGGTAGATGAAAGCGGCGGACGCGTCAGTCACTTTCTGGGCGATGGACTGATGGCAACGTTCGGGCTGAAGTGCGGACCCAAGGATGCGTGCCTTCAGGCACTGACGGCGGTGATCGCGATCGGGCAGAACATCGCGGCGCTGAACCGTCTCCTGGCTACCGAAGCCGTCGACCAGCTGCGGTTTGGGGTCGGGATCCATTGCGGTTCAGCGGTCGTTGGGGAGATCGGATACGGCACAACCCGGACCTTCACGACTCTGGGCGATGCGGCCAATGTCGCCGCCCGGCTGGAAGCCATGTGCAAGGATTCCAGCTGCGAGGCGATGATTTCGCATGACGTCTGGCGGATCGCGGGTCTGCCGCCAGAGGCACTGGAAGGACGTGACGTCTCGTTGCGTGGCCGCAGCGCATCACTGCGAGTGCATCCGATCGACCGAGTGGAGCAGCTGGCCGATTTGATCCGGATGCCGGTCCAGGCTGGCGGTTGAGCCGCCAACCCGAATGCTATCCCGCGAGAGGCCGTCAATTCGACGGGCCGGAGGGGCGCGGAAGGGCGACCATCCGTCCGTTCTTGGGCGAAGATCATGGTTCCCGCATGCCTTCGATCAGGGTGGGCACCACGCGGGAGAGCAAGTAGGCCAGCACTGTGCGTCGTCCAACCTTGATGTCCGCGGTCACCGGCATGCCGGGTGTCATCCGGAACCCGGCTGGCAGGTTGTGCAGCTTCATCTCATCCATCGACAGCGCAGCCCGGAAGAACGTCGCGCCGCCGGTTGCCTCGGTCTGGGAGGTGTTTGGCCGGCTGGGCCGATCGCGGCCGGTCTGTGACCCGGTGAAGCTGTCCGCACTGACTGTCTGCAGCGTGCCGGTGGCATAGCCGTAGGTCGTGTAGGGGAAGGCGTCGAACTTGATCACCGCCTTATTGCCGGTCTGAACGAAGCCAGCGTCGCGGGCGGGGATGCTGGCTTCGATTTCCAGCGGCGCATCCGTGGGTACCAACGTGATCAATTCGTCGCCAGACTGGACAACCGAACCGGTCGAGACCTTCGCCACGCTCAGAACGATCGCGTCACGATCAGCGTGCAGATCGACAAGCTCGCGCCGATGGCGGGCCTTGTTCTGCTGCTCCAGCGCATCGGATAGTTTGCGACCCTGCGCCAAAAGCTGTGTTGCCGTCTCGCCTTTGATTTGCTCCAGGTAGGCGTCGCGCTCAGCGACCAGCCCATCCAGGTCGCTTTTTGCGGCAGCGTTGCTGGCGAACGCCGCCTGGAGGGTGCGATTCACCTCCGCCCGCTGCGCGCCGGCATCCAGCGTGTTCAGTTTGCTGCCGATTTGCAGTTGCTCGAGTTGTTTGCGCATGCCTTCCTTGGTTTGGGCTGCACGATACTCCTCGGCGTAGCTTGCGACATCGGTCACGGTCTGTGCGACCTTGGCCCGAGCGCTGTCGATCCGCTGGCGGTAGCTCTCCTGCTTGGCCGCTCGTTCGGCGTGCGTCTGAGCGAAGATCATCGCCTGCAACTGGCTCGCCGCGCTGCCGTTCCCGAGATAGGTCCGGTCGTCTGCCTCGGCTTGCAGCCGATCGACCTCGGCCTGCAGGCTGCTGACCTGCTCGTCCAGCGAACCGGCGTCGGCAGCCACGAAGGTGGGATCCAGCATGACCAGCCGGTCCCCGGCATGCACGAGCTGGCCTTCCCGAACGTTGATCTGGCGCACGATCGAGGTTTCCAGAGGTTGCACCACGATGTTGGGTGTCTTCGCGACGACTTTACCCGGCACGGCCACGACACGATCGACGGAGTAGAAGCCCATGACGCCGAGCGAGGACAGAATCGCCGCGGCGATGATCCAGATCGTCAGGCGGCCGCTGACCGGGATCCGGTCCGCGATGACCGCCGCGGTCGGCGACTGGAATTCAAGCAAGGCGCGGGTGTTTTCAGTTGTGACGGACATGACTGTTTTCCTTGACTAGGTGATTTACTGAGCTTGGATCAGGTGACGGTTCTGCTGATGCCAAAGCTGTTGATACGTCGGGCAGCGAGCGATCAGATCGCGATGCGGTCCGAGATCCACGACCCGCCCCTGGTCGAGCACCAGAATGGCGTCGCAGTCGGTCAGCGAGGACAGCCGGTGCGACACGATCACCATGGTCCGCCCGCGTGCCATGTGCGCGAGGTTGGCGTTGACCAGCGCCTCGCTCTCGGGATCGAGCGCGCTAGTGGCCTCATCCAGGATCAGGATGCGCGGGTCGTGGACCAGGGCGCGAGCGATCGCCAACCGCTGGCGCTGGCCGCCGGACAGATTGGGGGAGCCCTCCTCGATCATCGTTTCGTAGCCGTTCGGCAGGCGCTCGATGAACTCCGCGGCTCCAGCCAGCCTTGCGGCATGGACTGCGTCCGATAACGTGAGGCCGGGACGGCCAGCCAGGATGTTCTCCGCGATCGTGCCCCGGAACAGGAAGTTTTCCTGCAGCACCACGCCAAGGTTACGCCGCAGATGCGCCAGATTGAGGTCGCGCACATCAATGCCGTCGATGCTGACGAGGCCTTGATGCTCGCGGGTGATCCCTTGCAGCAGACGGGTGACGGTCGATTTGCCGGACCCGCTGCGGCCGACAACACCGAGAACCGTTCCGGGTCCAATACCGAAGCTAACTCTTTCCAACGCCGGATTGGTGGCCTGGGGATAGCTGTAGGACACTTTGTTGAACGCGATTCCACCTTGGAAGCGAGGACGCAGGCCAGAGGCCGGATCGGCTGCTTCGGGACGCTGGTTCAGTACCGAGGCTGCCAGCGCGGTCGCGGTGCGGACCTCGCCGAGGTCTTCCATCAGCTTCGCCAGGCTGGCGAGCGGCTGGGCGACACGGGCGCTCAGCATCATGAAGGCGACGAGGCCGCCGACCGCCACCGTTCCAGGATCGGCAAGAGTGATGTAAGCGCCGACCAGCAGCACGCCGCGCTGCATGAAGCCCTCGATCGGCGTGATGAGCATCTGCGGAAGATTGGCGAAGCGGCCGGCGGCGATCTTCGCCTGGGTTGCTTCGGCGACACGGGCGTCCCAGCGCTCTTTTTGCTGCGGCTCCAGGGCGAGCGACTTGACGGTACGAATGCCGTGCAGGGTCTCCACCATGACGCTCGACTTTGCCGTTTCGGCGTCGATGAAGCGCTTCACCCGGCGGCTCATTGGCTTCATAAAGGCAACGATGATGCCGGCGATCAGGCCAGCGGCAAGCAGCACCATCCAGGACAGAACCGGCTGCAGCACGAAGAGGATCGGCAGCAGCACGACCAGGGTGACCAGGTCCAGCATGGTGGTCAGCAGTTTGCCGGTGAGGAATTCGCGGATCTTGCTGATCTGCAGGCCGGTCATCGACCAGACGTAGCCGGCCTGGTTACGCTCGAAATAGTCCAGCGGTAGGCGGAGCAGCCGCTGGAAAACGTGCAGGTTGAGCTTGGCATCGACCCGGGCGCCGACGATCAGGATCAATTGGCGGCGGGCGTAGCCGAGCAGGGTCTCGGACAGCATGGCGACGCCGATCAGCAGCGACATCATGACCAGGGTGGACAGGCTTTGATGGGTCACGACCTGGTCGATCACCGTCATCACCATCAGGGCGGGCAGCACGGTCAGGATACTCAACACCAACGATGCCAGCCCGACGTCGCGCATGGCATGCCGTTCCATCCAGACCAGTTGCGCAACCCATCCCAGGCTGAACGGAGAGTCTTCGGTGGCATTGGTGCGCTTGGCGCGCATCAGAACGGCCTCGCCCGCCCAGACCTGTGCAAGTTCGAACTGCGTGAGGGCGACAGGCGCGTCCTTGGCGCCAAGCAGGGAGTGCCGGATCAACACCAGATCGCGTTTCTTGTCGCTGGCCACCAGCAGGGCGGCACTGCCGTCGTTCAGCAGCAAGACCACGGGTGAGGCAACGTCCATGCCCACCACTTGCTTCCACGGCAGCCGAACGGCCTTAGCCCACAATCCGCTTGCCCGCAGCCAGTCCGTCAGCGACGCTGGTGAAGGGATTTCATCGGCCGCAGAGCGAAGATCGCTCTGATGCAGCTCGGCGCCATGAAAGCGGGCGGCCGCCGCAATCGCCATAAGGCGGATCTTGATGGCAACCTCACCGCCCGGTGTTGGCACTTTGGTTTGATCCGCCGCCGTCAGGCCGCTGTTGTTTGAAACTGTATCCATCGCCGTGCTCCCCAAACGCCGCAGCGGGTTCGCTGCCCGAGGGGTGAGTGCCATAAGCGGCGGACGCCAAGAGTGACCAGCGGCACAATGCTCAGCGGAAATCCGTCCGTCGAAATTTTTTGGTAATCGATGCGAAACGTGACCGCCGTCACCTCCGGACCTTCTCGACCAGGGCAGTTTCATCCCGCCAACTGATTTGCACTTGCGCAATTCAGTCACAGGCATGCCCCGGATCAGTATTCGGGATTACAACAACGTAACAGGAGAAAACCAATGGCTACCGACATCGACGTCAAGAGCTTCACCCCCCACAACGACGCCAAAGACCTCACCTTCAACCAGTTGCTCGGCATCAACAACGAAGGCGTGATTGCCGGTTACTTCGGCAGCGGCCAAGTGGTTAACGGGACTTTGCACCCGAACAAGGGTTACACACTGAACCCGCCGTACGGACAGGGCAACTTCGTCAACGAGAACTTTCCCGGTTCCGTGCAAACGCAGGTCACCGGCATCAACAACAACGACCGGACCGTGGGCTTCTGGGTTGACGGCGTCGGCAACAACTCCGGCTTCGTTGATCACGACGGCCGGTTCACCAACGTGGTTGACCCCAACAGCAGGGGCAAGGACGGCGGCCTGACCTTTGACCAGCTTCTGGGCGTGAACGACAAAAACACCGCGGTCGGTTTCTGGACCGACGGGAACATGAACAATCACGGCTTCACCTATGACGTGAAAACGGGAAGCTTCAGCGAAGTCAACATCGCCGGCTTTGCCAGCACAACCACGACCGCGATCAACAACAAGGGCGATATCGCTGGCTTCGCGTCGAATGGCGGCGCCGATACCAGCTTCATCAAGGAAGGCAGCAAGCTCGAGATGCTGACCGGGCCGAAGGGTGCCGTGTCTGTTATGGCTTTCGGCATCAACAACGAAGATCAGGTTGTCGGATCATATACCGACGCCGCCAACCTGACACACGGCTTCCTGTTCGACGAGCAGTCGCACACCTACAAGACCATCGACGATCCGAACCAACTCAATGTCGTCGGCGGCGGGACCACGCTCAACGGCATCAACGACAAGGGCCAGGTTGTCGGCTTCTTTATGGATAAGGCTGGCAACACCGAAGGACTACAGGTCAGCGTCAGCATCCACCACCGCTGATGTCTGGGGGCGTGGCGTTCGCTGTTCAAGCGGACGCCACTACCCGGGTAGCGCATGGCCGCGAACCGGTCACAGTCGGACGACGACCCCTCGACGCGGCGGCCCGGACGCTCCATCTTTAGCTTCTGAGGAGCCCCGATGTCGCAGACCCTGGTCCGTCCGCCGCCCGCCTTGTTCATGCCGCAGAAGCAGCCCGCCAAGCCGATGACACGGCGCCTGAAGGTTGTCTCGGAGTACGAACCCGCGGGGGACCAGCCAACCGCGATCGCCGAACTCGTCCGTGGCGTCGAGACCGCCGAACGCGATCAGGTCCTGCTCGGTGTCACCGGGTCGGGGAAAACCTTCACCATGGCGAAGGTGATCGAGGCAGTGCAGAAGCCGACGCTGATCCTGGCACCGAACAAGACGCTGGCGGCGCAGCTTTATGGCGAGATGAAAAGCTTCTTCCCGGACAACGCGGTCGAGTATTTCGTCAGCTACTACGACTACTATCAGCCCGAGGCCTATGTCCCGCGCACCGACACCTATATCGAGAAAGACGCCCAGATCAACGAACAGATCGACCGGATGCGGCACGCCGCCACACAGTCACTACTAGAACGCAACGACGTGATCGTGGTCGCCTCAGTGTCCTGCATCTACGGTATCGGATCGGTCGAGACCTACGCCAAGATGGTCGCGAAACTTGAGGTGGGCGGCAAGATCGACCGCGATATTCTCGCGAAGGCGCTGGTTGATCTGCAATACCGCCGTAACGACACCGCCTTCCAGCGCGGCTCGTTCCGGCTTCGTGGAGAAATCGTCGATATCTTCCCCAGCCATCAGGAGGACCGCGCGTGGCGCGTCACTCTGTTCGGCGATGAGATCGAATCCGTGCACGAATTCGATCCGCTGACCGGGGAGAAGACCGCTGACCTGAAGGAGATCACGGTTTACGCCAACAGCCACTATGTCACCCCTCGGCCCACGCTCACCCAGGCGATTCGCGACATCAAGATCGAACTGAAGGAACGCCTCGCCGAACTGAACGCCCAGGGCAAGCTATTGGAGATTCAGCGGCTGGAACAGCGCACGATGTTCGACATCGAAATGATGGAGACGACGGGTTCGTGCAAGGGGATCGAGAACTACTCGCGGTATTTGACTGGCCGGGAGCCCGGCGACCCGCCGCCAACGCTGTTCGAATACTTGCCGGAGAATTCCCTGCTGATCGTTGACGAAAGCCACGTCACCGTGCCGCAGATCGGTGGAATGTACCGGGGCGACTTCAACCGCAAGACGGTACTGTCGGAATTTGGTTTTCGCCTGCCCTCCTGTATCGACAACCGGCCGCTGAAGTTCGAAGAATGGGAGCGGTTCCGCCCAATTACGGTGTTCGTTTCGGCGACGCCAGGTCCGTGGGAGATGGAGCGCACGGCTGGCGTGTTCGCCGAGCAGGTAATCCGTCCCACTGGCCTGATCGACCCAGTGACCGAGGTTCGCCCGGTGGAGCATCAGGTCGATGATCTGCTGCATGAGTGCAAGGACGTTGCCGCGCACGGTGGCCGCGTGCTGGTCACCACTTTGACCAAGCGTATGGCGGAGGACCTGACCGATTACCTCACGGAGCATGGGGTGAAGGTGCGGTATCTGCACTCCGACATCGACACGCTGGAGCGCATCGAGATTATTCGGGATCTCCGGCTCGGCGTTTTCGACGTGCTCGTGGGGATCAATCTCTTGCGGGAGGGTCTCGATATTCCGGAATGCGCGCTGGTCGCGATTTTGGATGCGGACAAGGAAGGATTTCTTCGTTCGCAAACGTCGCTGATCCAGACGATCGGCCGAGCGGCGCGGAATATCGATGGTAAAGTGGTGCTGTATGCGGATGTGATGACAGGATCGTTGCGAACAGCGATCGAAGAAACCGAGCGGCGGCGGAACAAGCAGCGAAGCTGGAACGAGGCGAACGGGATTACGCCGATGTCCATCCGCAGGCAGATTGGCAAGGTGCTTGAGAGCGTGTTCGAGCAGGATTACGTCACCGTTGCCCCGATCAAGGATGCCGATACCACAGAGTTCGTCGGCAAAGATCTCAAAGCGGCCATCGCCGATCTGGAAAAGCGGATGCGGGTAGCGGCATCCAATCTGGAATTCGAGCAGGCCGCGCGATTGCGCGACGAGATCAAGCGGCTGGAGGCGATGGAGTTGGGCCTGCCGCCTCCACCGATGGCCAGCGCGCTGATGCGGCCAAAGCGAGCGGACCGGACCCCCGAACCGATGGGACCGGGTGGCGGCGGCTACGATCCCTCAAAGCGGCGTGGACGAACCGGGATGAAACGAAGGGGGCCCTAGCAGATCCTCCGACCGGCTTTGACGCGGTCACTCGTCCGCAACCGGCAGGTAGATTGTCACACAGGTGCCGGCTCCCGGTTGACTGTCCAAGTGGACATGGCCGCCGGACTGGCGGGCAAAATCGAAAACTTGGGATAGGCCAAGCCCGCTGCCCTTGCCGACGTCTTTCGTCGTAAAGAACGGCTCAAAGACCCGAGCCAGAACGTCCGCCGCCATACCGAAGCCATCGTCCCGGACCGAGACGCTTACAAAGCGGCCAGGGTTCGCGTCCGGGTTCGCCGACAGGTCCTCCACGTCGAGCGTCGTCACGCCGGTCTCGACCGATAGCTGACCGCCTTCCGGCATCGCATCTTTCGCGTTGATGACCACGTTGAGGATCGCAGACTGAAAATGGACTGGGTCGACCTGACAGTCGGGCAAACCTGGCATCAGAGAGGTCCGCAGGATGATCCTATCGCCAATTGCCTGAATCAGGAGCGGCTCGAACTCTTCCAGCAAAGAATTCAGCCTCACCCGCTCGACGCGGAGCGATTGGCGCCGCGCGAAGGCCAGAAGGCTGCCAGTAAGGCGCGCGCCTTGCTGAGCCGCCTGCTCCGCAGCCTGAATATAGCGGTGGATCCGGAGATGATCATCGGCCAGCCGCCCTATCATGGTCAAATTGCCAATCACGACCTGCAGCAGATTATTGAAGTCGTGGGCTATTCCGCCAGTCAGGTGGCCGATCGCTTCCATCTTCTGTGCCTGGTGCAAAATCGCCTCGGCTTTCTGCCTTTCCGACACCTCCGCACGCAGTCGGTCGTTCGCATCGCTCAGTGCGCGACCCTGCCGGCTAAGCGCGAACTGGAGCCGAATGTGTTCGCCGAAGGCGCGATGAGTTCGCAAGCTCGCCAACGAGAGCGCCGCGGCAAAGATGACGATCATCAACCCCGATACCAGCAGCGGTTCCGATTGTTCGGCAATAAACCTTGCTGCTAACGGCAGACTGGCTGGAAGGACGAAGGCCAGCACCGTTGGCATATGAGCTGAGTTGACCGAAGTGGTGCCGGCGCACATCCCGGCGATGACGAATGCCCAAAATAGCTGGTACGGTTCGGCGGGAGGAAACAGCACAATCGCGCCGACGCCCCAAACTATGCCCGTCGTCAGCGAGCCGAGAACACTGATTGTTCTCAACCGTTTGTATCGTCCGTTATCGAGCGTGCGGAGGTACCGCTGGCGGATCGCCCAACGAATGCCGGAAACCACGAAGATGATACCGACCCAAATTGACAGCAATTTCTGGCTGACAACTGGGTGGAGCACGATAGCTGTGAGCACTGAGTTTATTACGGTAACCGGAAGTACCAGAGGCGCTTGCTGAAACACCGATCGCATTCGTTCGGTCTCTACGAGCGACTTGTCTGGATCGAACACGCTCACTGTGTTTATCGCTGAACTGTGAGGACGGAACAAATTGGAGACGTGAAGCTGGCAATCGCACATGATCACCTATGCCGTTTCGCTCGGTGGCAGCAAAGACACCCGGAAAACCTAACCCCTCACGAGGTGTCGTTGCTGCACGACGACCGACGGGAACCCCCCGCCGTATTTTTTGGCTGGACAATTTGACGCTTTCGAGAAGGTGTAAGCTAGCGGGTATCGCTTGTCATTCAGGAATTAGGTGAATGACAAAGAATCGCGCGATTTTCGTTGCGTGCAAAACAGCGAGCTTAGCGGAGACCCTCTACGTCGAGCGACGGCTATGCAGAGCGGCGGCAAGGGTGCCGTCGTCCAGCACGTCCAGCGCGCCGCCAATTGGAACACCCTGACCAACACGCGTAATAGCGACGCCGGACGGACGGAGTTGATCGGTTAGCCAATGCGCTGTGGTGGCCCCGTCAACCGTGGCACCCAGGGCGAGGATCACCTCCGCGACATCGCCCTCCTCGATCCGACTAAGCAAGCTCGCCACATTCAGATCCTCGGGGCCGACGCCGGATATGGCGGACAAAGCGCCGCCCAGGACGTGATACAGGCCGTGATGGACACGCGCGCGCTCTAGCGCCCACAGGTCGCCGACCCCTTCGACGACGCAAATGACGGAGCGGTCCCGATACTCGTCCAAGCAGATGGCGCAGGGGTCCCGACTGTCGAGGTTGCCGCAATCGCCACACTGGCGAACGGCCCCGGCAGCCTGGGTTAGTGCGGCGGCGAGCGGTAGCATGCGGGACTCCGGCTGCTGCAGCATCCTCAGCGCGGCGCGCCGAGCACTACGCGGACCCATGCCCGGTAGCTTGGCGAGCAGGTCGATCAGATGATCGATTTCGGGGCCCAGTTTTCAGAGGTCCATCGTTGACAGCGGCCGCGGGCCACTAGAAAGGCAGCTTCATGCCGGGCGGAAGCTCTATGCCGCCGGTGACCTTTTGCATTTCCTCGGCCATCGTGGCCTCAACCTTCGTGCGAGCATCGCGGGTCGCGGCGAGGATCAGGTCCTCCAGCATTTGCGTGTCGGCGGGATCCACGATCTTGGGATCGATCTTGATCTTCCGCATGTCGCTTTTGCCGTTCATGGTCACTTTGACCAAGCCGGCGCCGGCCTCGCCGGTGATCTCCGTGGCCTCGAGTTTGGCCTGCATCTCCTGCATCTTGGACTGCATCTGTTGCGCCTGCTTCATCATGCCGGCCAAATTCTTCATAGGTCGATCTCCATCGGCTCTTCGTCAAAATAGGCTGCCTCGGGGGGGGCGAAGCCGGGTATATCGGGGATCGCGACCGGCAATCCATAAGCGTCCGCCGTCTTGTCATGCACCGTGTCGATCCGTGCGCCCGGAAATGCCAGCAGGATCGTGCGCACCAAAGGGTGATCCGCGGCGGCGGTCTTCCGCGCGGTGTCAGCGGCATTGCCTTGCACGGCGATCGTGGGCTCGCCGAGCGCGGTTGACAGGGCGATGGTCCAGCGCGTCCCGGTCGTTTCGGACAGCAGGGACGCAAGGCGAGCGGCAAGGTCACGCGGCGCTTCCAACTCGGGACGCAACTCGATCACCGGAGGTGCGAACCGTACAAGATGAACGGAGTGCAGAAGATGCGCGTGCAACATCGCCTCCTTCCGGTCGCCCACGAATGCGACGACGTCGCGGAAGGAGCTTAGCCGAGGTCCCGCTAGTGGCGCTAATTCCGTCGAAATAAGGGGCGAGCCGTTGGCGACCGCACGTACGGCAGCGCCCCCGCCACTGGATGGGGACGGCGCCGGGGCAATGGACACAGGCGGTGCCGAACCGTCGACCGGAGTTGCGGACGCCAGACGGCGGATCAGGTCGGCCGGCGTCGGCATGTCGGCGATGTGGCAGAGGCGGATCAGGACCATCTCGGCGGCGGCACGGCGATCGGGGGCGGTTTCCACCTCACCAACCCCTTTCAGCAGCATCTGCCACGCTCGGGACAAGGTGGGCACGGTCAGTCGGTCGGCCAGCTCCGCGCCTCGGGTACGTTCGGCTTCCGGCAATTCCTGGCTCTGCCGCAGATCGGGAACGGATTTCAGCCGGGTTATCGTGTGCAGCAGATCGAGCAGGTCTTGCAGCAAGGTCCCCAAATCCGCGCCACGCTCATACGCGCGGTCGGTTATCGCCAGAGCGGAGGCCGGCTTGCCGCCCATCACGGCGTCCATCAAGTCGAATACGGCCTGACGATCCGCCAGGCCGAGCATGTCGACTACCTGCGCTGAGGTGATCTCGCAGCTTGCCCAGGGACGCCATCGGCCTGCGCGATCGCTTGGTCCAGCATCGACAGCGCGTCTCGGACAGAGCCGTCGGCGGCGTGGGCAATCTGCTCCAGCGCGGCAGGCTCGATGGTGACGCTTTCCTTGGCGGCGATGCGGGCGAGAAGTTCAGATAGTTCGGCGACGCGAACACGGCGGAGGTCGAAGCGCTGACAACGGGAAAGAACGGTTATTGGGACTTTGCGGATCTCCGTCGTGGCGAACACGAATTTGACGTGCGGCGGCGGTTCTTCGAGGGTCTTAAGCAGCGCGTTGAATGCGTTGCGGCTGAGCATATGGACCTCGTCGATGACGAAGACCTTGGTTCGAGCTTGCATGGGCCGAAAGCGGGTGGCCTCGATGACCTCGCGCATGTCATCAACACCGGTGCGGCTAGCAGCATCCATCTCGATCACATCGGGATGGCGGTCGGCGAGGATCCCGGCGCAGTTGGAGCACGCTCCGCACGGGTCAGCGGTCGGGCCGCCAGTGCCGTCCACGCCTATGCAATTGAGGGCACGGGCAATGATGCGAGCGGTGGTGGTTTTGCCGACGCCGCGGACCCCGGTGAGCATGAAGGCATGGGCGACGCGACCGAGCGCAAAGGCGTTGCGCAGGGTGCGCACCATCGTCTCCTGCCCGATCAGGTCTTCGAACGTCACCGGCCGGTATTTTCGCGCCAGCACGCGATACGGGGCCGCATTTACCGGCTCGGGGAGTGCCGCTGGGAGATCGTTTCCGAACAGGCCTGGCCCTACGGGCGGGGGCGGTGTTTCGTCTCGTTCGATCGGATCGTCCTGGAACAAGCCGGACATACGGGGCAGGTCACCTAATGATCTGAGCGAGACGGCCGCCCATACATTGGCGCAAGGGCTGGCGCCAATCGGGAAATGTGGGAGACCGACAAACGACCCGAGCGGTGACCCGTTGCGGCTGCTTCCTTCCGGACCTGACCGGGTTGGCGAGGCGCCCGTCCACCACCGGTCTCCCGGATCGTTCGTAACATGCTTTAAGGAGGGCGGGCAAGCACGTGACGGCGAGCCTCAGGCGAATCGCACTTCGAGAATTCCGCACCTTGAAGACTTTAGTTCCCCGTCGGCCCTTTTAAATCAGGGAGATAGAATAGTAGGGGTTTGCGAACCCATCACCAACGGGGTGCCGCATGCTGCCACAAGCGCTACTTTCCGAAACCCCAGCTACCGGCCCAAAGGCAGCGGCTGCTCCCCAAGCATATCGCGCAAGACAACGTCCCGTGCTTCATCCAGATCCAGCCCATTCCCCTCGATCAGCGGCGCGGCGTCCAACAGAATCGCATCAACGTCCTGCATGAGCTTCAACCGCTTAAACAGGTCGGGGCGCTGCAACCCCATGCTCTCCCCCACCAGTTCCAGAAAATTCACCACCTCGAACGGCCAGTCGCGCTCATGACTGCACAACTCCCGATGGCAGGCGTGGTAAATACCCGCCAGCGTGGTGACGCTGGCATCGGCCGCCGCCTCCAACTGCTTGCGATGCACGTCCCGCTTAAACGCCGGCAGTGGCGTGAGTTTGTTGCACATGTAACCGACCCGAGGCTGCTCCAGATCGACAAACTCCACCCCCGGAACTGCGCGCAGGATCGCCTCCGCCGCCTCCGGAACCCCCGGATTGCCCGGATGCTCGTGCAGCCCCACCCGCTTTTCGACCCGATGTCTCAGCAGCGGGCGCAACGTATCCAAACGCTCCGCCAGAAATCGAACGAACGGGACCATGTCCAGCGTCGCATCCAGGCGGGTCGGCGCCACAATCTCGCTCAACTGCACCTGGCACGTCGGGCACCACGACAGCGCCCGCGGGGCAGCGGCGGCGAGGCGATCGATCGTGCGGTAGGCCACGCGACCCGACGTCGAAAGGTCCCCCGCACCGAATTGCAGCACGCCGCAGCAGGCTGAGGGCCCACCCATCACGCGGTAGCGGACGCCCATCGCGTCCATGATATCCAGCGCGAGAAGCGCGATATGCGGCGTCTTCAACACGTTGCAGCCGGTGTAGAAGACCACCTCCGGCGCCGGTTCCTCGTCCCCCTTCCGAAAGCGAGCCAGCGTGTCAGGCGGAAGCTGCAGCCTGGACAGGACGCGAACCCCCTTCGTCATGGCGCCGAAGCGGCTAAAGCCGGTTTGCCGCCGATCCGCCGGGGCCGCGGCTTCCAGGGTGGCGACCCGAGCCAAACTGAGCATCAGGCGGGGGTTAACGCCGTAAGCGCAGACCGGGATGCAGTGGCCGCTGCCGGAGCACACTTCGGCCCAGCGCGCCGCGTCCGCGTGACTACCACCACGCAGCAGGGTCAGAATGCCGGCCGTCAGCCGTTCGGGCTCGGATGTATCGATACCCGCCGGGCCGGGCATCGGGCAAATCTCCGCGCAGGCGCCGCAGGCAGTGCAGCGATCGAGAATGTCCGCCACCCGCAGATGGAGGGCTTGGTCAAAGCTTGGAGCGTCCATGGTCTGCTACTCCGGATCCCCGCAAACTGTGGCGCGAAAACCCGATATATGAAAGATCCTCGCCGCAAACCCCGCCACCGTAGGCCACGGGATGATACCGGCGCTGAACCCAGGCATCGCTGCATTGCAACCATCTCTCTTGCCAAGGCCGCTGGACTCACTTAAATGGCCTGTTCCCCTTCATTCTATCCCCGGAGAATGAGCGCATGGCGCGCGTCACCGTCGAAGATTGCGTCCAAAAAGTCCCCAACCGCTTCGAACTCGTCCTACTGGCCGCCCAGCGTGCCCGCAACATCAGCCGCGGCGAAGAACTGACGATCGATCGTGACAACGACAAGAACCCCGTCGTTGCGCTGCGCGAAATTGCGGAGGAAACCATCGAACTTCCTCGCATCGAGCAGGACCTGATCAAGTCGCTGTCCCGTTCACCGGAGCCGGAACCCGCGGACGAGGAAGTGCTCGACCTTATCCCGACTGACCAGAACATCTTCGGTCTGCAGGATGTCTCGGCCGACGAAGAAGCCGCGGGCCTCGCCGGCGAAGGCGGCGAGGAACTCTCTCCCGAAGACCTTGAAGCCGCCATCGAGGCAGAGCTCGGCGGCCGAGCCGCCCGGTAGCCGCCGTGAACAGCGGGGGCTTCGGCGGTGACATGAACCAGTCCGCGCCGTCCCCCGCTCGCGCCGCGGTCAGGCTGGTTCCGCCGGGATCACTCAGCGAACTGCCGAAACCGCCCGGTCCGGATGTCATCCGGCAGTGTAATCTGACGCAAAAAATCCATGACTACGATCCCAGAGCCGACACCAGTCTGATCGATGCGGCCTATGATCTGGCGGAAAAAGCCCACAGCACCCAGCGCCGGGAAAATGGCGACCCTTACTTCACCCACCCCGCGGCCGTTGCCGGCATCCTTGCCGACTACCGCCTGGATGTAGCGTCGATCGCCACCGCGCTGCTGCACGACGTGGTCGAGGACACGCCGACCAAACTCCAGGAAATCGAAACCCGCTTCGGCAAGGAAATTGCCGGCCTGGTCGACGGCGTGACCAAACTGACCCGCCTCGAACTGCAATCGGACCGCACCAAACAGGCGGAGAACTTTCGCAAACTCGTCCTGGCCATGAGCCGGGACATCCGCGTGCTGCTGGTGAAACTCGCGGATCGTCTGCATAACATGCGCACCCTGCATTTCGTCCGCGATCCGGAGCGGCGCAGGCGGATCTCCCGCGAGACGATGGAGATCTATGCCCCGCTCGCCGAGCGCATCGGCATGGATGCGATCAAAACCGAACTTCAGACGCTGGCGTTCACCCAGCTCGAGCCAGAAGCTTATGCCACCATCCTGGCGCGCCTGAACTTCCTGCGCGGACAGGGTGCGGATGTCATCGACGATGTCAGGCGCGAACTGATCCAGGTTGTCCGCGAAGCCGGCGTGGAGCCGATCGAGATCATGGGCCGCGAAAAATCCCCGTTCTCGATATGGGAGAAAATGCACCGCCGCAACGTCGCCTTCGAACAGCTATCCGACATCATGGCGTTCCGCATCGTGGTGCAAACCAAGGCCGATTGCTACGCGGCCCTGGGCGCCGTGCATTCGACCTTCCCGGTGATCGCCGGCCGCTTCAAGGACTACATCTCCACACCCAAATCCAACGGTTACCAGTCGCTGCACACCGGCGTCACCCTCCGCCAGCCGCGCAACCAGAAGATCGAGGTCCAGATCCGCACCGCCGAGATGAACGATGTGGCGGAAAACGGCGTCGCCTCACATTGGGTCTATAAGGCGCCGGACAAGAAGGTTGACGGCACCGATGTCCAGCGCTTCCGCTGGGTGCAGGACCTGCTCGAAATCCTGGACGATTCCGCGGCACCGGACGAGTTCCTGGAGAACACCAAGCTCGAACTCTACGCCGACCAGGTGTTCTGCTTCACGCCGAAGGGTCAACTGATCCAGTTGCCGCGCGGCGCCACACCGGTCGATTTCGCTTACGCGGTGCACAGCCAGGTCGGCGATACCTGCGTCGGCGCCAAGATCAACGGCCGGCTGATGCCGCTGCGCCACCATCTGGAAAATGGCGACCAGGTGGAGATTATGACCGCCCGCGGCGGCACCCCGTCGCCGCAATGGGACCGCTTCGTCGTCACCGGCAAGGCCCGCGCGCGCATCCGCCGCTTCATCCACCAGGAGCAACGCCAGCAAAGCCGCGACACCGGCAAGGTCGAACTCACCAAAGCCTTCCGCCAGGCCGGCGTCGACGGATCGGAAAAAGTGCTGGAACCGGCACTGAAAGGGCTCAAGGTCGCGTCTACCGACGACCTCTACATCGCCGTCGGAAATGGCAACATAACGGCGCGAGACGTGGTCCATGCCGCGTATCCGGAGTTGCGCCAGGCGGCACGCGCGCCCCGCATCGTCCAGCCGATGCTGCCCCGAGGGAAAGCGCCGGCCCGGCATGACATCGACATGCCGGTCACCGGATTGGTGCCAGGCATGGCCTTCACCTTTGCAGGCTGCTGTCATCCCGTTCCGGGCGATGAGATCGTCGGGATCGTGACCACCGGCAAGGGCGTCACGATCCATGGGAGAGGCTGCCAGACCCTGACTGCTTTCGCCGCGACCCCCGAGCGCTTCATCGACGTGGACTGGAATTATGAAGCGGTCGCGAAGCAGGAAGCCTCGAAGACCGCCGGCCACACCGCCCGGATCAGCGTGATCGCGGCCAATGAGCAGACATCGATTGCGGAAATCTCCAACGCCATCGCCAAGCAGGATGGCGCTATCGTCAACCTCAAGATCGTCAACCGCCAACAGGATTTCATGGAGGTCCTGGTGGACGCGGACGTACGCGACATCGGCCATTTGTCGAAGGTGATCGTGGGACTGCGCGGCCTGAAGTCGATCAAGGGTGTAGAACGGGCAACCGGCGCATGATGCCCGCCCTCGCGTTTTCCGCGCGACGCTCGAATCATGGCCGCCCCCGCTCACGCTCTGCGGTACCCACCCCGGCAAACCCGTGATCCTCGGCATCGGCTCCGACATCTGTGACATCCGGCGCATCGAAAAAGCCATCGAGCGGCACGGGGCCCGCTTCCTCGACCGCGTATTCACGGAAACCGAGCGGGCGCGGGCGTTGCGGCGAACCGAGGCCATCCGGTCCGCTACCTTCGCTAAACGGTTCGCGGCCAAGGAAGCGGCCGCCAAGGCCCTCGGGACCGGCTTTCGGGACGGGGTGTTCTTCTCTGACCTCAGCGTGGTGAACCTGCCAGGAGGCCAGCCGACGCTGCTGATGACCGGTGGATCAGCCGAACGCCTGCGCGCGATCACGCCAAAAGGCATGGCAGCTCAGGTCCATCTAACAATGACCGACGAATATCCCTACGCCTATGCCCACGTGATAATCTCCGCCATCCCAGACTGTGATGGGGCGGGGCAACGCGTCGGCTGCGAATGACCCATCCGGCCCAACCAATGGCGGTGTCCTGCGGCTTCCTTGACAGCGGAGGGGGCCATGGGCTTCATCCGCCCGCTTCTCGCGGCCTCAGCCGCCGCAACACAATCTGAAAGTTCGTTGCCCCCATGGCGACCACAAAGGCGAAACCCAGGCGCCACTCCAACGCCTGGGTCGAGAACATCAAGACCATCATCTACGCCGGGCTAATCGCCGTCGCCGTGCGGACCGTGGCGTTCGAGCCGTTCAACATCCCCTCCGGCAGCATGATCCCGACCTTGCTGGTCGGCGACTATCTGTTCGTCTCGAAATACAGTTACGGCTATTCCAGCTACTCCTTGCCCTTCGCCCCGTTGCTGTTCTCCGGCCGCATTTTCGGCTCACTGCCAAAGCGCGGCGATGTCGTCGTGTTCAAATATCCGCGCGACACCTCGGTCGACTACATCAAGCGGGTCATCGGCCTGCCGGGCGACCGCATCCAGGTCCGCCAGGGCCAGCTCTACATCAACGGCGAGCTTTCCCCCCGCCAGCCGGAGGGCGACTACCTCGCCGACGACAACGGCATCAAGATGATGCGCAAAATGTATCAGGAAACCCTGCCGAACGGCGTCAAGCATGACATTCTCAAAGAGCGAGACGACGGTTGGGTGAACAACACCCCCGAGTACCTGGTGCCCGCCGGCCACGTCTTCGTCATGGGCGATAACCGCGACAACAGTGCCGACAGCCGTTTCATGGATGGCGTCGGCTTCGTGCCGGTCGAAAACCTCGTGGGACGCGCCGAGATCCTGTTCTTCTCGATCGACGCCGAATACCCCTGGTGGGAATTCTGGGAATGGCCGTTCGAGATCCGCTGGAGCCGTCTGCTGCAACCCGTCCGTTGAACCCATGCGTTCGGATGAGTGAATCCTTCGAAGCAATCCTGGGCCACGTCTTCCACCACCCCAGCCTGCTGGCCGAAGCTCTGACACATCGGTCCGCCGCCCAGGGCAAAGGCCGGCCGCGGGTCTCGAACGAACGCCTGGAGTTCATCGGTGACCGGGTCCTGGGCTTGGTCATGGCCGAATGGCTCGCTGAACGCTTCCCACGCGAGCAGGAAGGTGACCTGGGACGGCGCCTGGCCTATCTGGTGTCGCAGCCCGTCCTCGCCGGTGTCGCGGAAACCGTCGGTCTGGCGGCCCGCCTTTCGGTCTCACCAGGTGAGGCGAAAGCCGGCGTCGCCAAGCGTGCCACCGTTCTCGCCGACGCGTTGGAAGCCGCCCTGGGTGCGCTTTACTTGGACGGCGGCCTCGATACGGCCCGGGATTTCGTGCGTCGTGCGTGGAACGATGCGATGATCGTCCAGGCGGACCCGCCCAAAGACGCCAAGACCGCTTTGCAGGAGTGGGCGCAAAAGCGCGGGCTTGATCTCCCCGCCTATTCGATCGACCGTCGGTCCGGGCCGCCGCACGCGCCGGAGTTCACCGTCAGCGTAACAGTAGGATCATCAGCCGCCACCGGCACCGCCGGCAGCCGCCGGGCGGCCGAACAACTGGCCGCGGAAGCCCTCCTCGTTCGGCTGTCTCAATGAGCCAACCACCGCCGGCGCGATGCGGCTTCATCGCGATCGTCGGGGCCCCGAACGCCGGCAAGTCCACCCTGATGAACCGGCTGACCGGTGCGAAACTCTCGATCGTGTCACCAAAGGCCCAGACCACGCGGTTCCGCGTCCTGGGCATCCTGATGCGCGCCGAGTCGCAGGTACTCCTGGTCGATACCCCCGGCATCTTCCGGCCCAAGCGCAAGCTGGACCGGGCAATGGTTGCGGCTGCCTGGTCCGGCGCTGCCGACGCCGATCTGGCGATCCTGCTCGTCGATGCCAAATCGGGTCTCCGCGAAGACGTGCGCGAGATCGCTGAGCGGCTCGGCGCCTCGGGCCGCCGCTGTTGGCTCGTCTTGAACAAGACCGACCTGATGAGCCCGCCCGCGTTGTTGCCGCTGATTGCTTCTCTCGGCGCCCTGGCGAACTTCGAGGAAACCTTCATGGTCAGCGCCCAAACCGGCGACGGCGTGCGCCGCTTGGCCGACGCTCTCGCGGTCGCAGTGCCTGTAGGGCCGTGGCTGTTTCCTGAAGACGACCTGACCGACCTGCCCGACCGCCTGCTGGCCGCCGAGACAGTTCGCGAACAGATCTTCATGCAGACCCATGAGGAGGTGCCATACGGCGCAACCGTCGAGACCGAGTCCTTCAAGGAACGCAAGGACGGCTCCGTCAGGATCGAAATAACGATCTACGTCGGCCGCTCCGGCCACAAGGCGATTTTGATCGGCGACAAAGGCAGCAAGATCAAAGCGATCGGGGCCCGAGCCCGGCAGGACCTCAACAGCCTGCTGGATCGACCGGTCCACCTGTTCCTCAACGTCAAGGAACGCAAGGGCTGGGATGAGGAGGGCGCTCGCCTTCGCGCCATCGGCCTGGAAGACCCAGGGAGGGCATAGTCCACGAATCGGAATCCGAGAGCTAGACCATGTTCAGCCTGCGCGTCAGGCTGAATCGCTAGTCTCGGAGCCGACCCGACCGACGGCCGCTACTTCTTGTTCCCGCCCCCCGCCCCGGCCTTCCGAACCGTGGCGTTGCTGGACGCCATCGGCGTGCAGATTTCGACCGTAGTCGGAACCAGGTCCTTGCCGGCGGCGAAATCGGCCAGTTCCGTTGACGATTGAAGCGCCAATACCTCATTGAAGATCATACCGTTGCGCGGGCAGAAATCCCCGCCGAGCGCGGTGCCCTGCCGGGAAATCGCGTTCGCGAGGTCAGTCACGAACCGGTCGTGCTCGGTCTGTCCCGCCCGGCCATAGCGGTGCTGGAAATAAGCGTTGATCGCCCGTTCGTTGCCCTGCAGGGCAGCCTGGAACCGCCGGATGAACGCGTTGTAGCGGTCGTCCTCATGGCAGCCGGTGGCCAGCACCATCAGTTCACTGCGCAACGCCTGGACCTCGAACGCCGATTGGTCCGACAGAGACGAGCACTGACGCTGCGCCAGCACAGGCTGGGCAGACAGCATGATCAAGGTAACAGTGTAACTCACGAATCGGCGCATAGGTTTGTCCTCTTTCCCGCTCCCGCCGGCTGAATAGCCTGACCCGTCCCGCGCCGCCATTTCAATTTCTGACCATCGGCGTGTCGTCTCCAATCAAGGATTGTTGAGCACCCGAGGGGAATGACTGGACGCCCTGGAATCTGGTGGCACTGAGCGGAACCTCCCCAGTGAGCCGACGATGCCGGCTCGGCAGACCAGGAGGCGCCACTGTCCGAAAAGCACCAGTCCCTTCGAAGCTCCGAGATGCTTGATCCAGCTTTGGCTGGGCGTGGTCTGCATCGCCCTGATCACCCTGCAACGACCGCAGCCGACGATCACAGCCACCTTCAACGCAAACATCCGCCTGGCACGAAAATGAAAGCAGTTCCACCAACATCGAGATGCTGCGTTGGCCGATCTTCTGGCTGCTGGTTGCGATGTTCGTCTGCGTTCTGCCAGCGGCCGGATGGCAACCGCGCAGTCGAGGGGCGAGGATTAGCGCCCTCCAGACGCCACCGTCATAGGCGCGAAAACGCTCAGCGTAGTACTTGTGGTGGATAATGTCCTGAACGGCCTTGGCCGGCCATTCGTCGGCGACTGTCGGACCGGATCGCACGTGAAGGGACGATGGCACTGGTATTCATCCTGGGTGGCCGGGCACACTCCTTTGGTGTGACGTGTGCGGGCCTCATCTTCTTCACGTGGCGAGAGATATTTCCCAGCTCCCCTCTACTTGAGGCGATACGTTCGGACTAGGATATGCAACGGCCAATGCCAGCTTCCTCATAGCGCGAAGGGCACTTCGGTTTTCCTCCTTCCGATGGCAAATGTGGTTATATTTGCAACTGGAAACTGGGACGCATATTCCCCGTCGCGGCGGTCATTAGCGTAATTATTGTGATTCTGTCATGGTTTGTAGTGCGACCAATGCGGGCCGACCGATTAGGCCGGGCGCGGATCGCCGCGTTCTCCCACGGCTAGAGAGCATGATCGCACCCGGCTCCTCTGTGTGAAGTATTCGGTCGCGGTAGCGGATCGTCGCCTCCCGCCGCGGCTGCGACCGGACCAAGGCAGTCGGCTGACGATCCCGCTTGTATGTGTTACGCCCCGTCCCCATGACCTCAGGGGAGCGCTTCGCGCTCGGCAGTCTGTGCGCAGGCTGCCTGGTGCTTGGTCTGAAAGGCGCTGCCTGGTGGCTAACCGGCAGTGCCGCATTTTACTCCGACGCGTTGGAGAGCATCGTCAATGTCGCAGCCAGTGTGATAGCCTGGGGGGCATTGCGATTTGCCGCCCGCCCGGCCGACACCAACCACCCTTATGGCCACGACAAGGCGGAGTTTTTCGCCGCCGTTATCGAGGGCGTCCTGATCATCGTCGCCGCGTTGCTGATCTTCGAGGAGGCGTGGCAAAGCTGGTTGCACCCCCGCGTGTTGGAAGCGCCCTCCCAGGGTATCGGTTTGAACGCGGTGGCAACCGTCATAAACGGCGTTTGGTCGACCGTGCTGCTGGCGGCCGGCCGCCGCTTGCGATCTCCTGCGCTGCAGGCCGACGGCCGTCATCTGATGGCTGACGTGGTGACCTCGGCGGGGATTACCGCCGGCGTGTTCCTGGCGGTGCTCACTGGCCAATATGTGCTGGATCCGCTGCTGGCCGCCGCAACGGGGGTCTACGTGCTGTGGTCGGCGATGCGAATGATCTCCTTGTCGGTTGGCGGTCTGATGGACGAGGCTCCGGAGCCGGGCATCGTGAACCGAATTAAGGAATTGGTAGCCAATAGTGCCGCCGGCGCCATCGAAGCGCACGATCTGCGTACCCGTCATGCCGGCCGGCTGACCTTCCTGGATTTCCATCTGGTCGTTCCGGGCAGCATGACAGTCGCCGCGGCGCACGCCATCTGCGACCGGATCGAGGACGCGCTAAAGTCCGAGATGGGCCACCTCATGATTACCATCCACGTAGAACCAGAGGAGAAAGCCAAGCTGGGCGGCGCGCCGATTCAGGAATCCGTAAAAGATGTGTGACAATCTTGATCTGTTAAGGCTTCGGCAATCTTGACTTCGCGGGAGGCCGATGCGTAGAACCCCGGTCTTCCGCCTCTCGGCCCTGGTAATCAGCCAGAAAGTCGTTTGGTCCCCTAACGTTGTGATCGAAGAACGCATGGCCAATACCGCATCCGCGCGCAAGCGCATCCGTCAGACCGTGACCCGCACCGCACGGAACCAGGCCCGGAAGTCGCGCATGCGCACGTTTATCAAAAAGGTCGAAACCGCGATAGCCAGCGGTGACAAGTCAACCGCGACTGAGGCGCTTCGAGCGGCCCAGCCGGAAATGCAGCGCGCGTCGGGCAAGGGCGTAATTCACGCCAACACTGTTGGCCGCAAGTTGTCGCGCTTGTCCGCGCGCATCAAGGCGCTGCCGAGCGCTTGATTTTGACCGCCGGTGTTTTGACCGGCGGTTGACCCGCGTCCCCCGTGCGGGCATCATCTCGGCCATACGAACCAGAATCCTTTATGTTGGTGTGTGATCGCCCAGTGGAGCGGTGCATGCGCTATAGGTCGCTCTGTCTATTCTGGTAATGTTGTTTCGTTCATTTGGATTCATCTTGCAGACCGCAGTTTTCGATTGCCTATAGCCTGAACTCTGACATACTTGTGCCTGCCAACCGGAAAACAGCGCTATTCGAATTCGAACTCTTTCGAAGGCAAGAATAACGTCATTCTGTTAGGCAGAAACAGGGAAGGTCCGGACGATTTCAGTTCGCCGGTAACACATCGACTCAAGCTGCGTAAACTCGACGCAGGGGGACAATGGATGATCACGGCTGAACCTGAAATCGCAGGAATGCTGCAAATCTTGTCCCAGCAAATCTCGTCCCAATGGACAAAGATAAAGGGGCGACTGCAGGCCGAGGTCGGCGAGGTTGAATACCGCACTTGGCTCCGCCAAATGACGCTTGCGGGCTTGGACGGAGATGAAGTCACAGTCAACCTGCCAACGCGTTTCCTGCGCGACTGGGTGTCAACCCGATATGGCGATCGCCTGCGTGTGTTGTGGCAGTCCGAGAACCCTGAGGTACGGCGGGTCGATATCCGCGTCGGCGGCGCTCTCTTGTCGCCAGCCACGCACCCGGACAGCGCGCTTGGACCTCACGAACCGCGCCGCGAAGAGGCCCTGCCGCCGCGGGTCGAACCGCCGCGTGTTGCCGTGGCCGTCGCCACCCCGGGATGGCAGGACGAACGCCCCGAATCACGGTCTGATCTGACCGCGCCACTCGATCCACGCTTCACGTTCGAGGGCTTTGTCGTTGGCAAACCAAACGAATTTGCCTACGCATGCGCGCGGCGAGTAGCTGAACATCCGTCCAGCCCGGGGTTCAATCCGCTGTTCCTTTACGGCGGCGTTGGTCTGGGCAAAACCCACCTGATGCACGCCATCGCGTGGGAACTAAGGGATCGCACCAGCGCCCCCGTCTCGGTCGCCTATATGTCCGCCGAGAAGTTCATGTATCGCTTCATCGCTGCGATCCGCAGCCAATCGACCATGGAGTTTAAGGAAAATCTTCGCAGTGTCGATGTGTTGATGATCGACGATCTACAATTCCTCATCGGCAAAGACAATACGCAAGAAGAGTTTTTCCACACTTTTAACTATTTGGTCGAGCAAGGAAAACAAATCGTCGTTTCGGCCGACAAGTCGCCGTCCGACCTGAACGGGCTGGAACACCGCCTTCGTACCCGTCTGGGCTGCGGCATGGTCGCCGACCTCCACTCCACGACGTATGAACTCCGCATCTCCATTCTGGAGGCCAAAGCCGCCCGCGCAGGCGTGGAGATCCCAGGCAAGGTGCTGGAGTTCCTGGCGCACAAAATTACATCGAACGTGCGCGAGCTTGAGGGTGCCCTGAACCGTCTGGTCGCACATGCCAACTTGTTCGGCCGCCCGGTCACACTGGAGAGCACGCACGAAGTTCTCCACGATATTTTGAAGGCCCATGATCGCCGCGTTACCATCGAAGAAATTCAGAAGAAGGTCGCCGAACATTACAGCATTCGGCTGACGGATATGTCGTCGGCCAGACGCGCCCGCGCGGTTGCGCGACCTCGGCAAGTGGCGATGTATTTGGCGAAACAACTCACCAGTCGCAGCCTGCCGGAGATTGGCCGGAAGTTCGGTAACCGCGACCACACCACCGTGATGCACGCCGTGTCTCGTGTCACCGAACTCATGGAACGCGATGGCACCTTCGCCGAAGACGTCGAACTGCTGCGCCGATTATTAGAGGCATAATGCCTGCACCACTCCGGCCGCCACCAACTGGGACTAACGAAACGCTTAAGTCACGACAGGTTGTGCCGCGTCCGAACCCTACAATCTCCGGTCGCCTTAACAGCCCCAGCACAGGCCCGCAGCCCTCCGCAGCAACTGGTGCCTTCCTGCGCCGCCGCCTGCCCTACGCCGCCGCCTGTAGCTCGGCACTTGTCGCGGCCTTGACCAAGTCCGCGCCTTTTTCGGCGATCATGATGACCGCGGCGTTCGTGTTCCCGGATGGGACGGTCGGCATGATCGAAGCGTCAATCACCCGCAGGCCAGCGATCCCGCGAACGCGCAGGCGGTCATCCACCACCGCCATCGGATCGTGACCCATCTTGCAGGTGCCGATCGCGTGGTAGGTGGTCTGGCCGGTTTCGCGCGCGAACTGTAGCAACTCGGCATCAGACTGAATTTTATCGCCAGGGTTCATCTCGTAGGCGCGATACCTGTCCATGATGCGGCTATTGATAAGGCTCCGGCCGATCTTCATGCCGTCCACCAGGACGCGCTGGTCGATCGGGTCGGCCAAAAAATTCGGTCGGATCGCCGGCGCCCCCTGCGGGTCGCTCGACCGGGCGTGGATGGAACCTTTCGACTCCGGACGGCACTGATAGGCCGTAAGCGTCATCCCGGGTTCGGTTTCAAGGTCGCGCTTCTGCGCATTGCCGTAGCTGGCATGAGCGAAGTGAAACTGCACATCAGGCTCCTCCAGTTCCGGGCGCGTTTTGACGAAGCCAAAGACGATGCCGGCGGTGAACGTCAGGATGCCACGCCGTTGAGTGTAATATTTCACGACTTCCCTGGCCAAGGCGAGGCCGCGGCTGCGCTCGTTCAGCGTCACCGGCAGCCTGACGCGCCAGTTCATGCGGGGCGCATAGTGGTCGCGGTAATTTTCGCCCACGCCGGGCAAATCGTGCTGCACCGGAATACCCAGCGAGGCGATCAGGCCAGCATCGCCGATCCCGGACAGTTCCAGAATGTGCGGCGATTTCACCGCGCCCGCGGACAAGATCACCTCGCGATTGGCGCGCGCTTCCTTGGTCAGGCCGCCTTGCGTGTACGCGACGCCCACAGCGCGTTTGCCCTCCAGCAGCACTTTCGTGATGTAGGCCTCGGTTTCGATCTTCAGGTTGGGGCGCTTGCGGATCGGATCCAGGTAGCCGCGGGCGCACGACCAGCGCTCGCCGTTCCGCTGCGTAACCTGGTAGTAGCCAAAGCCCTCCTGGCGGCCATTGTTGTAGTCTTTGTTGCGCGGGTACCCCTGGTCCACCGCGGCATCGATGAACGCATCCGCCAATTCGGCCCGCTCCCGCATGTGCTCGACATTCAACGGCCCGCCGCGGCCGCGTGAATCGTCACCGCCCGGACCAAAGTGTTCCGCCTTGCGGAAATACGGCAGCACCGAGTCATAGCCCCAACCGCGGTTCCCGAACTGCGACCAGGTGTTGTAGTCCAGTGGGTTGCCGCGCACATAAAGCATGCCGTTAATCGAACTCGAGCCGCCTAAGGTGCGTCCGCGCGGGATCGGGATCCTGCGATCGTGGGCGTTGGGTTCCGGCTCGGTCTCAAAATTCCAGTTGTACTTTGGGTTGTTGAGCAGCTTGCTGAAGCCCGCCGGGATGTTGATCCACATCGAGCTGTCCTTCGGGCCGGCCTCCAGCAGCAGAACCGTGCAGCGATTGTCCTCGCTGAGCCGGTTTGCCAACACACAGCCCGCGGAACCGGCACCCACGATAATGTAGTCGAATTCGGCCATCGTCTCGTCCCTTGTTTGTGGCAAGTCTATAGCGTCGGCTGCCTCGACGGCAAAGTCTCGCGGCTTTGCGAGCGGCGGTTCGTGTGGCAAGGAGGCCGCGCGATGGGGGATGAAGCACAATTCTCCTTTCTGTCCCTGTTGCGGCATGGGATTGGGAAGGCCTGGAACAGGCAGTGGCGGGACGCGCAGCCCAGGCCGTCGTACGACGTGGTCATCGTTGGCGCCGGTGGGCACGGATTGGCCACTGCCTTCTATCTGGCCATGGAGTACGGCATTCGAAACGTCGCGGTGCTCGACAAAGGCTGGCTTGGGGGCGGTAATACCGGGCGGAACACCACCATTATCCGGTCGAACTATTTACGTCCCGAAAGTGCGACGCTTTACGAGCACTCGCTTCGGTTGTGGCAAGACTTGGCGCAGGCGTTGAACTATAACGTCATGTATTCCGCGCGTGGCGTCTTGATGCTGGCGCACAACCATCATGACGTGCAGGTGTTCAATCGGCACGTGCATGCCAACCGCTTGCAAGGTATCGATAATGAATGGCTGACACCGGCTCAGGCGAAGACCTTCTGTCCACCTTTGGATATCGGGTCGGCCGTACGCTATCCGATCCTTGGCGCCGCGCTGCAACGCCGCGGCGGTGTCGCTCGCCATGACGCCGTAGCCTGGGGCTATGCTCGGGCCGCCTCCGCGATGGGCGTCGATATCATCCAGAATTGCGCCGTGACAGGCATCGTGCGTGATGCCGCCGGGGCGGCGGTTGGGGTCGAAACGACCAGGGGACCGATCGCGGCGGGCCGCATCGGCGTAGTGGCGGCCGGCCATACGAGTGTGGTGATGGCGATGGCCGGTGTACGTATGCCGCTGGAATCGTTTCCATTGCAGGCGTTGGTCAGCGAACCGGTGAAGCCGGTGATGCCCTGCGTAGTGATGTCCAACACCGTCCACGCCTATGTGTCCCAATCCGACAAGGGCGAGTTGGTCATCGGCGGCGGGACAGATGCCTATACATCCTACAGTCAGGCCGGTGGCCTGCAGATCACCTGCGAGACGCTACAGGCAATCTGCGAGTTGTTTCCCTCGTTTCGGCGACTGAGGATGCTGCGGAGTTGGGGCGGCATTGTCGATACCACTCCAGACCGGTCTCCCATCATCGGACCGACGCCGGTGCCCGGGCTGTTCGTCAATTGCGGGTGGGGAACCGGCGGCTTCAAGGCAACGCCCGGGTCGGGGCATATCTTCGCCGCCACCATCGCTCGCGGCGAGCCGCATCCGATCGCCGCACCTTTCGGCCTGGACCGGTTCGCGTCCGGCCGGTTGATCGATGAAGCCGCCGCTGCGGCGGTGGCGCACTAATGCTGCTCATCCCTTGTCCGTGGTGCGGCAATCGGCCGGAAAACGAATTTCGTTACGGCGGCCAGGCAAATGTCCAGCGGCCGGCCGATCCGGCCTCGGTGGACGATGCAGCCTGGGTGGCTTACCTGTATCTGCGCGATAATCCGAAGGGACGCCATACCGAGCGGTGGCGTCACCTGCATGGCTGCGGGCGATTCTTTATCTGCGTGCGCGATACGGTAACCGATCGCATCGCGACGACCTACAAGCCGGGCGAGGCTCCCCCATGACCCGTCCGCCCTCGTCGCTCAGACCGAAAGCTCAACGTATCGCGGCGTCAGCATGACCCAGCCGTTTCGCTCCGCGGAAGGTGGCCGGATCGATCGCGCGCGCACGCTTCAATTCACCTTCGACGGTCGTTCATATCAAGGCTTCGCTGGCGATACACTCGCATCCGCATTGTTGGCGAACGACGTTTGTCTGGTCGGGCGATCGTTCAAATATCATCGCCCGCGCGGTATCTTGTCCGCGGGCTCCGAGGAACCCAACGCGCTGGTCACGATAGATCGCGGAGCGGGGCGCATCACACCGAACCAGCGAGCCACTCAGGTTGAACTGTACGACGGTCTCGTGGCGCGCAGCCAGAATCGCTCTCCATCCCTCCGATTTGATCTCGGCGCGATAGCTGGATTGGCGGCGCCCCTGCTGTCGGCCGGGTTTGTCTACAAGACATTCATGGGTCCAAGGTCGTTCTGGAAGCATTTGTATGAACCGGCGATCCGGCGGGCGGCGGGTTTGGGGCGTGCCCCTCGCGATCCGGACGCGGACCGCTATCTGCACCGTTATGCTCACTGCGAAATCCTGATTGTCGGGGGAGGCCCGGCAGGGCTGGCAGCCGCGCTAACCGCCTCGGCGACCGGCGCGCGCGTGATCCTCTGCGATGAGCAGGCGGAATTGGGCGGATCTCTGCTGGACGAACCGAATGTGACAATCGATGGCTGGCCGGCACCGGACTGGGTCGGGGAGACTATCCGGACAGTCGGCGGGTCGGTCACGTTGCTGCCTCGAACCACTGCGTTTGGCTGCTATCCCGGTGGCATGATCGGGCTGTTGGAGAGGGTCACCGATCATCTCGCCGCACCGGCTCGGGGGCTTCCCAGGGAACGGCTTTGGCATGTCCGGGCCGAACGCGTAGTGCTGGCCACGGGGGCGATCGAGCGGCCGCTGGTGTTTCCAGGCAATGACCGGCCGGGCGTGATGCTGGCGGGCGCGGCAAGGACGTATCTACACCGGTATGGTGTCAAGGTCGGCAAGCGCGTGACGATCGCCACGACGGACGACACTGCCTACCGCACCGCCGTCGACTTGCATGCGGCTGGCGTAACGATTGCCGGGATCGTCGACCAGCGTCTCGCCCCAGACAGCGATCTCGTCGCCGCCGCCCGTGCGCTCGGCATCTCGATCCGGACCGGCATGACAATCGCCAGCACCGAGGGGCGCGGCCGTGTTCATTCCGCCAAGCTGACAAACGGCACCGATATCATTCCATGCGATACCATCTTGATGTCCGGCGGCTGGACGCCATCGGTACATCTCGCCAGCCAATCGCGCCTGCCGCTTATGTTGGATCCGCGATCCGGAACGTATCTGCCGTCGGAGGGTGCCGTCGGCGCGTGTGCCGGCGTTTTCGATCTGGCGTCCTGTTTGCGCGACGGGGCGGCAGCCGGCGGTCGTGAGGCTCGGTCCTTCGCGGTCGCGGGCATGCCGACGATGGCCCCCTCCGAACCGCCGGTCGCTGCGGGGGCGCATCGTTGGGCATTTGTCGATTTCCAGAACGATGTAACGACGAAGGATTTGGCCGTCGCAACGGCCGAAGGGTTCGTCGCAATCGAGCACGTGAAACGTTACACCACCACGGGCATGGCCACAGACCAGGGCAAGACGTCCAACCTGAATGCCGCGACAACTGTGGCGGCGCTAACCGGACAGCCGATCCAGGCGATCGGCCTCACCACGTTCCGTCCACCTTACACGCCGGTGACTTTTGGCGCGCTTGCGGGCGCCTTCCGCGCGGCGCTGTTCGCCCCGGTGCGAAGGTCACCGATAGCCGCGCCCGGCGCGGTGCTGGAGGATGTCGGAAACTGGAAACGAGCGCGGTGTTTTCCCCGCGACGGCGAAACAATGGCGGCTGCCGTCATCCGTGAGTGCCTCGCAGTCCGTACCGCTGTCGGTATGCTCGACGCCAGCACACTCGGAAAAATCGAGGTCGCGGGGCCGGATGCGGCGGTGTTCCTGAGCCGTCTCTATACCGGCGATTTCACCAGGTTGGCGCCCGGGCGATGCCGCTATGCCGTATTGCTTGGGGAGGATGGTTTCATCCGCGACGATGGTATTGTCGCGCGCCTGGCCGCCGATCGTTTCCATGTCACCACGACGACGACGGGCGCCGCCTTCGTGCTGCACCACATGGAGGACTACCTGCAAACCGAGTTCGCTGACATGCGTGTGTGGCTAACGTCGATAACCGAGCAGTGGGCGGTGATCGCCGTGCAGGGTCCGCGGTCGGAGGCGGCGCTGGCACCATTCATCCGCGACATCGATCTGCGCGCGATGCCGCACATGAGCGTGCGGGAATGTCATTTCTGTGAAATATCTATAAGACTGTTTCGCGTCAGTTTCACCGGGGAGAGCGGTTTCGAAATCAACGTACCGTCCGCCGAGGCGCAGCGGGTTTGGGATACGTTGCGGCAGCGTGATGTAACTCCATACGGCACCGATGCGATGCATATGCTGCGCGCCGAGAAGGGCTTCATCATCGTCGGTCAGGAGACGGATGGGACCGTCACGGCGGATGATGTTGGCCTCGGCCGGACGATCGGCGGTGGCGATTTCGTCGGCAGGCGCTCGCTCTCGCTGCCCGACCTTAGTCGGCCGGATCGCAAGCAGCTGGTCGGGTTGCTGCCGGTCGATCCCTCGGTGGTCCTGGAGGAAGGTGCGCAGCTCATCCTGGCACAGCCGAGCATGTCCGGCTCGGATGCGCCGGCGGGTGGCGAGGCTCCGGACGATACCGGCGCGGCGATCTTGAGCAGCGGTATCGGTCATGTCACCTCCTCATACCGTAGCGCTACCTTGGGCCGTGGTTTCGCGCTGGCGCTCGTTGCGGGCGGCCGGTCGCGGATTGGTTCAGAACTTTTGGTGCCGATGAAGAGCGGACCGATCCGGGTTACCGTTGCCGACCCGATTTTCCTGGATAAGACTGCCGAACGGCTTAAACCCCGCCCGGTCCCGCCTGGACCGGTCGAACCACTGCTGCCGCCCGTCCCGCAGCCGCCGCTGGTCGCTCGTCCGAGCGGTTCTGTGCAACTGACGGTTCTGGCGGCGACCACGCGCCTGTCAGTGCGGGCGGGTGCCGCCGCCGGCACAGCCATCGGATTGGCGCTCGGGGTGCTATTACCGACGGTGCCGTGCCGCTCGGTGATCTCCCGGGATCGCGCGGCGTTGTGGCTGGGACCGGACGAATGGCTGATCCTGGCGCCGGAAAGCGCCTCCGACCTATCGGCGCAAGCGGTTAAAGCGGCCGGCGATCTTCCGGTGAGCGTTATTGATGTTTCACATCGGTCGCGGACCCTCGAGATCACCGGCACCCGAGCCGCCTGGTGTTTGAACGCATTCTGCGCACTCGACCTGGATTTGCATGCGTGCCCGGTTGGCATGTGTACACGAACATTGCTGGGCAACGCCGAGGTGGTTCTATGGCGGATCGCGTCGGAGGTTTTCCACCTCGATGTCGGCCGGTCCTTCGTGCCCTATGTCTGGGCGTGCCTGGAGGAGGCACGGCTGGAATTCACTGATGCCGACGTTTTGTCGAACCCGATGAAATAAATCTGTCCTTTTTCGCTCGGGTCCGCTATGCAGTGCGAACGGCTGAACTTTTCAGCCGGGGCAAGATCCCTATTTCGCCCCGCTCTGCGACGTAAAATCGCATCGCGGCGCGCCGTTCTCTCCCCAATTGAAAAGTAAGATGTCCTCGCATGTGCGCGGGATTTGGCCAGTTGCGGAGACTTCACGTGGCTTCAGGTACTGTAAAATGGTTTAACCCCCAGAAGGGTTTCGGTTTCATTCAGCCGGCCGACGGATCAAAGGATGTGTTCGTCCATATCTCGGCGGTCGAGCGGGCAGGGCTCAAGACCCTGAACGAGGGTCAAACGGTCAGCTTCGACTTGGAGCGTGGCCAGCAGGGTAAAACTTCCGCCGTCAATCTTCAGGCGAGCTAACCTCTCGGGCGGCGTTTCGTGCGCCGCCCCAATTTCGCCCAATGTTCCCGGAGGGACGCCCATTGGCTGAATACAAGTTCACAGCCGGCGACAAGGTCGCGCTCATGACAAACAGCTCCAACGTAAATGTTCGGCCCGGAATCTACACCATTGTTCGAAGAATGCCGGCGTCCAGTCAGGGATGTCAGTACCGCGCGAAAAGCGCGCTGGACAACCATGAGCGCGTGGTGGACGAGGCCCAGCTTCGCCGGGCTTGAGACCGTCCCAACGTTGGTCTGGCAGGTGGTGCGGCTAGTGGCAAAAAGGTCGCTTAGTACCACTTCAATCAAGTAATTTTAGCAAGGAGATAGCCGATACCGAGCGCGATAAGCGCCGCGGTAATGGGGTTCTCCTTGATAAAGTCCACGATCTGATCCTGAGCGTCACCTGCGGCGTTGATTTTTCGCTGCACTGCGTCGCCGACGTCGGCGACGGTACCCTCTGGACGGTCACTCACTGGCTTATCCTCCCGAAATGCCCACTCGGCGCCTTCATTGCGTGTTCGCGGCTTGCGCCTGCGTGGTGGAACTCACCCGCCAGACAGTATTGCCAACATCATCAGCGATCAGCAAAGCACCCGTTTTATCCAGCGCCAGCCCGACCGGGCGCCCCTGCGCGTTGCCCTCGCCGTTCAGGAAGCCCGTTACGACATCTTCGGCCTGGCCGTTTGCTTTGCCGCCGCTGAAGGGAATGAACACGACCTTGTAGCCATTGAGAATCTGCCGATTCCAACTGCCATGTTCGCCGACGAACGCACCCCCTTCAAACCGCGCGGGCAGGCCTTTTTCGGTATCGAAGACCAATCCCAGCGGCGCCACGTGCGAGCTCAGCGCATAGTCAGGCATGATGGCCTTTGCCACTAGATCCGGCCGCTGCGGCATGACGCGCGGATCAATATGCTGCCCGTAGTAACTGTACGGCCAGCCATAGAACCCGCCATCCTTCACCGACGTGAGATAATCTGGAACGAGGTTTGGCCCAAGCTCATCCCGCTCGTTCACCACAGTCCACAGCGCGTGGCTTTGCGGTTCCCAGCTTAGGCCGTTCGGATTGCGCAAACCGCTGGCAAAAATCCGGTGAGCACCCGTCGCCCGGTCGACCTCCCAAATCGCAGCGCGATCGAGTTCCGCGCCCAGGCCGTTTTCCATAATGTTGCTGTTGGAGCCGACCCCCACATAGAGCTTCGTCCCGTCCTCGCTGGCGACAAGGCTTTTCGTCCAGTGATGGTCAATCGGTCCGCCCGGCAATGGCGTCAACACGGTTCCCGGAGCCGTAATAGCGGTGTCGCCGGTGTTGTAGGGAAAACGCAAGATCGCATCGGTGTTGGCGACGTAGAGATCGTTGCCGACCAGCGCCACCCCGAACGGCGAATATAGATGGTCGAGGAAGACCGTTCTGACCGCCGGTTTGCCATCGCCAGAGGAGTCACGCAGCAGCGTGATCCGGTTGCTGCCCGTGCTCTGCCCGCCTGAGGTGACTTTCGAATTCCATCCAGCCCATCACAATGCTCTTGGGGCGTCTGATGGGTTCGATGCCGGGGCTACGTGTTTCCACCACCAGCACGTCGCCGTTTGGCAGCGTGTACACGGACCTTGGATGCTCCAGGCCGGTGGCGAGGGCCTGAATGCGCAGATCCGATGTCACCTTTGGCGTCTCGCCCGCTTTCCAGCCCACCACCTTGGCGAGATGCATCGGCGGCAACAGATATTGCTGCGGATCCGGCAAAACGGGATTCGGACCGATCTGTGTCCGCACATCGAAATCGTCCGGACCCGCCCCCGCAAGGGCCAATATCGCAGCACCTGCTAACGCCAGCCGGGGTGCCAGCTTGATGGCGGACCTCATTGGCGCACTCCCGAATATTGAACGCCGACAACAGGCCGGTATACCGATCCGGAGCCGAACCAGACGGTAACTAGCAAAACGACGACAGTGACCGCGGAAATTGCCAATCCGAGCGGCACGACCGACGTCCAGGCATCGCGGCTGTGGACCAGATTGTTCAAAGCCGCGAGGACTAAAACCAGCAGACTGCCGATAAACAGCACAAAAACTTGCCGCAGCGAGCGGGCGCGGCGATTGGCCACCACATCAACCAACCCCGCGATGGCAGCCAGCACACCCATGATCACGCCTACTGCCAGCAGCCATGCTGAGAAATTCGCCCACATCATGTCGGCTGTCCAAGCGTAGGCAATGTCAGTGACCAAAGCGCCACAAAAACAGGCAATGGGAAACGACACCATTACTCGGAGGATCGGGTGCCCGCCGGTCCTCACTATGGGCTCGGGAGTGTTGATGTTCATCGCGTCATCCTGTCGCCGAAAGCCAGCAGAGAAGCGGGGACCGTAGCGGCATACGGCCGAGGCGGCCTAAGGGTTGCTTCAACTTCCTGTATCTAGGGTCGGCGCGGATTAAGAACAGCCCATCAAATGTCCGAAGCGACCGCGGTAGAACGCTGGCGTGAGGCTGGCTCTCGCTATTCCTTCGTGCGAGCGGTTCGGCCGAGCGCGAAGGTAGTCATTTACTGACCCCTGACCGGGTTGCGGTCTCAACAGCGGGGCGGTGGCGGACCGGCCGGACACGATGACGTGCTTTCCGTGCAGGCATGGCCAACCCGGCGCCGATGCCGCGCTGCCGCTTCGACGTCGAACCTGGCGCGCAAGAATCGCGTTCAGGCCTTGAGCGAACCGCATCTTTCGAGCACTCTTCTCCATTTTGCGCCGATCCGCGGGCTCACGGGAGGACCGAATGACCAGAACAATCACCAAAATCACCGCGCATGATGTGCGCTTTCCGACCTCGCGGGATCTCGACGGTTCGGACGCAATGAATCAGGCGCCCGACTACTCGGCCGCATACGCCATCATTGAAACGGACGCCGCCGATGGACTGGTCGGTCACGGCATGACGTTCACCATCGGTCGCGGCAACGAGATCTGCGCCAAAGCGATCGAAGCCCTGGCTCCGCTCGTCGTGGGCTCAACCTTGGAAGCGATCACCGGAGACATGGGCCAGTTCTGGCGAAGCCTCGCCGGCGAAAGCCAGCTGCGCTGGATCGGGCCGGAGAAGGGCGCCATCCATCTCGCCACGGCGGCCATCGTCAACGCCGTCTGGGACCTGTGGGGCAAGGTCGAGGGCAAGCCCGTCTGGAAACTGCTCGCCGACATGACGCCGGAGCAGATCGTGCGCTGTATCGACTTCCGCCACATCACCGACGCGCTCACGCCAGCCGAGGCGCTGGACATCCTTCGACGCAACGCACCCACCAAACCCGAGCGTGAGCGTGAAATGCGAGCGAAGGGCTTCCCCGCCTACACCACCTCCGCCGGCTGGCTCGGCTACTCGGACGAGAAGCTCCGCGGCCTGTGTCGCGAGGCGCTCGCCAAGGGGTGGACCCATTTCAAGCAGAAAGTCGGCGCGGACATCGAAGACGATCTGCGCCGCGCCCGCCTGATCCGCGAGGAGATCGGCTACGGCCGCACCTGGATGGTCGACGCCAACCAGGTGTGGGAGGTCAACGAGGCGATCGAGAACATGAAGCGCCTCGCCGAATACAAGCCATGGTGGATCGAAGAGCCCCTAAGCCCGGACGACGTGCTCGGTCACGCGAAGGTCGCCGAAGCCGTCCGCCCGCTCGGCATTGGCGTGGCGACCGGCGAACACTGCCAGAACCGCGTCATGTTCAAACAATTCCTGCAGGCGCGCGCCCTCGACTTCTGCCAGATCGACGTCTGCCGCCTCGGCGGCGTCAACGAGGTGCTCGCCGTACTGCTGATGGCCGCCAAATTCGGCGTCCCGGTCTGTCCCCATGCCGGGGGCGTCGGATTGTGCGAACTGGTGCAGCATCTGTCGATCTTCGACTACATCGCCGTTTCCGCGTCACTGGAAAATCGCGTCCTGGAATATGTCGACCACCTGCACGAGCATTTCGTCGATCCGGTCGTGATCCGCGACGGCCGCTACATGCCTCCGGAAAACCCCGGCTACAGCGCAGCGCTGAAGCCCGCATCCCGCACCGATCACACCTTCCCGGTCGGCGCGGCCTGGACGGCCTCGGCAAAACCAGGGCCAAATTAGGCGGGCGCCGGAATGGACCCGGCGATCGGACACGGCGGAGTCGAATACCACGCCTGCGCCCACTGGAGCGTGATCGCCTGAGGCCGGCCCAGTCGGAAGGCGTAAATCACGCGATCAAACAAAAGCTTAGACCCATGATCGAACGCCGAAATCTGGATCAACCCCAAACGATCATAGTCTAAAGCCGGAGGAGGAAACGCCATGCCCCGCGCGCGATGGACTATGATCTTTCTTTGCTGCCTCGCCAACACGATCAACTACATCGATCGTGCCAATCTCGCCGTCGCGGCACCCACCATGCAGCGCGAGCTCGGCATCGACGCCGCCATGATCGGGCTGATCTTGGGCGGGTTCTTCTGGACCTATTCAGTCATGCAGATGCCGTTTGGCTGGTTCGCCGATCGGGTCGGCGCGCGGATCTCCCTCAGTATCGCGGTCGTCTGGTGGTCGGTGTTCACTGGCTTCACCGCCATCGCGAACAGCGCCGCGACACTGTTTGGCTGCCGGCTTCTGCTGGGTGTGGGCGAGGCCGGGGCCTATCCCTCGTGCGCGAAAGTCGCCGCCAACTGGTTTCCCCGCAGCGAGCGTGGCCTGGCAAGCAGCATCTTCGACAGCGGCTCGCGTATTGGCTCGGCATTGTCCCTGCCGTTGGTCGCCTGGCTGATCGCCAGCTTCGGCTGGAGGGCTTCCTTCATCGTCACCGGCCTGCTCGGGATCGTCTGGGCGGTGTTCTGGGTGACGATCTATCGCGACCCGGAGCGCCATCGCTCCGTGACACCGGAACAGCTCCAGCGCCTGCAAGCCGAGCGCGGTGGCCCGAAACAGGCCGAGGGCAGTAACATCTCCTGGTCCTCCCTATTCCGCTACCGGACCATCTGGGGCATGATGGTCGGGTTCTTCTGCCTGAATTTCGTGATCTACTTCTTTATTACTTGGTTCCCGACTTACCTGGTGCAGGCACGCGGCTTTTCGCTCTCCCAGCTCGGCACCTTGGGCGCCCTGCCGGCCCTGGTCGCGATTCCCGCCGGTTGGCTCGGCGGCTTCACCTCCGACGCGCTGTATCGCCGCGGCTGGAGTTTGACCGCCGCGCGCAAGACTTGCCTCGTCGGGGGCATGCTGCTGTCGTCAGCCATCACGCTGTCCGCAATCGCGCCGAACGTCTATATGGCGCTGCTGTTCTTTGCGATCTCGTACGCGAGCCTCGCGTTCACCGCCGCCAGCATCTGGTCGCTGCCGGCCGACGTCGCACCAACCCCCGGCCACGTCGCCTCCATCGGCGGCATCCAGAATTTCGCCTCTAACCTGGCCGGAATTGTCACGACGACTTTCACTGGCGTCATGCTGACCATCACCAGTGGTTCGTTTGTCGTGCCACTGGTGGTAGCCGGAGGGTTCTGCCTGCTGGGCGCCGCGGCTTACCTCTTCCTGGTCGGCGAGATCGCGCCCCTGCCGCCGCTGACGGAAGGACCAACGCCCCACCGAGCCAGCATCGCCGGGTAATAGGCCATGGAGACGTAGCTGTTGGGTCGCGGCGCGGCTTGTGCCCAAGCAAGCTGCTGTCGTGCGGAGTTGCGCGCGTGAACCGGCTCATGGACCGCTAAGCTGCGCCTTCATCAGCGCGCGATAAGTCGGCAGATGATGTTGGCACAAGGGATCTCCCGTGGGGCCGGCCGGGGTCAGCAGAACGCATGGACCGCTACCAAATACAGGCACCACATTGCCTACGCCGACGTAGTTGATCGAGAATGCAGCCGGCATCATTGCGTTGCCCGGGGTCATCCACTGCTGATCCAGCAGACCAGGTTCCCGCTGCAGCGCCGTCAGCGTCTGATCTTGGGTGGAAGCAGCGAATAGCGCACGTGCCGCCTTCGCCGCGTCCACCGCATTCTCAGCGCTGTGGATCGCAAGTTTCAGGGCGTCAAACTCCAGAACCCTGCCACGCTTCTGTGCGGACTGATTGAGTTGCACTATCAGGTCGCTGCCCGGTTCGTCGAGGAATTCTACCGCCAGCGGGACTTGCGTCACCCAGTCCGACGCGTTGTTCACCGCAAAGGAGGTGCCGTGGCTCGAGGCGATGCTTGCGAAATCCATCCCGAACTGCCAGTTGCCCGGTTTGGGCTGGGCGAAGAAATAGGATTTCAGCGAATAGCTTTGATTTGCCAGGTGGTAGCGGTCGGCCGGATCGTTGATCGCATAATGCAGGAACGAATGTAGCAAGTGCGGCAATTGCGGCCCCCTGGCTGTGACCGGTAATATAGATCTTGCTGCCCTGCGGGACATGCAGCGCTAATTCTGCGAGAATGCCCTTGTCCCGAGCATACAACAGTGCCGCAAGTCCGTAAGTAAAGCCAAGATGCGTCTCTGATCCAGGTAGTTGAGCCAGGGTGAAGTTCAGATACCCGCTCGGCCATGCTTGCATCCGCGTCGGCTGTGCCACGGACGTGGCGATAACATCCTCAATGATGCTGGTCTCCTTCTCCATTGTGCCGCGGATCACCACGGCGTAAGTATTGGCCTCGGTCTTGCTGCGCCAAAGCTTCCAGGCATTCTGCCAAGGACCCAGCACGTCGGCGGGCTTGTCAGCAGCGTCGGGATAGATAGGGTCCCAAGCGCTGGTATCAGCGGCATAGGCTGGTCCGTCATCGGGATTGTTGAGGTTAAGGCACAGCTCGAGCAAGCGCAGCGCCTCATCTCGACTGAACCCTTTGGCGAATGTACCGCTGGTGTCGATCGCCGTCGACCTCGGCAGGGCTGGCGCGGGCACCTCAGCTCGGAGGGGCGTCGCCGCACAGCCACCGAGTGCAAGCAAGCAGACCATGAGTGCGCCGTCGCTGATGCATCTCATATAAAAGCTCCCCCTGATCCCTGGCGACTACCACGGTTAATCGAGGCCAGAGTATCGATCGCCGGGACTTACGCTCGGATATTTTATAATTCCGACATCCGCATCAACCCAAAAGTGCGGAGCGGCCTTACATCTTCGTTCGCGGCCGGATCGCCATGAACGACCTGCCCCAACAACTTCTGGGTCCTCCCACAATCGCCGCCAAATTTACCGACGACATCTTTGGCGTGTGCCACCACCAAGTTCCGCATGATAACGTAGAGCGTTT
>CAWHWH010000023.1:0-371197 GCA_963832865.1 uncultured Pseudomonadota bacterium | reverse complement strand
AGATGCGTCGTGAAGGCTTTGAACTGACGATCGGGCGGCCTCGGGTCCTAACACAGCGGAATCCGGATACCGGGGAGCGGGAAGAGCCGATGGAAGAGGTGCTCGTTGACGTGGACGAGCCCTACACCGGCGTGGTGGTGGAGAAAATGAGCCGCCGCAAGGGCGATATGCGCGATATGCGGCCATCCGGGGGCGGCAAGGTGCGGATGACGTTCAACATTCCGTCCCGCGGCCTGATCGGTTACCATGGCGAGTTCCTGACTGACACGCGCGGGACCGGAATTATGAACCGGCTGTTCGCCGGCTATGGACCATGGAAAGGCGCGATCGAAGGGCGGCGCGCTGGTTCGCTGATCTCGACCGAAAGCGGCGAGGCAGTGCATTACTCGCTCTGGTACCATGCAGACGCGGGACGATGTTCGTCTCGCCCGGCGAGAAAGTGTATCAAGGCATGATCCTTGGCGAGCACTCCCGGGAGTCCGACCTGGAAGTGAATCCGATCAAGGAAAAGAAGCTGACCAACATCCGCGCCGCCGGCAAGGACGACGCGATGCTGCTGATTCCGCCGCGGAAAATGAGCCTGGAGCAGGCGATTGCCTACGTCGAAGACGATGAGTTCGTCGAGGTGACGCCTACTGCGATCCGGCTGCGCAAGCGCTACCTGGACCCGCACGAGCGCAAGCGGTTCGAGCGTAAGATCGATGCCGACGCAGCCGACTGAGCGAGCTGGGCGCGGCGCCTGGTAAGCGCCGGTGCTGGATCGGCCCACAAGGCCCACGAGCCGCCGAAGCCGGACCACAAAGTTGACGTACGAATACAGGCCTTTCGGCTGGCGGGTGATCTGCTTCTCGCCTGGATCGCCAGCTCAGCGGTCATAACGCGGTGCTGACATGCTGGTGCGTAGATCGTAATCCGAACGCCTAGTTCGACCACCCGGTCGCTGGGGATGCGGAAGAATTCGGTCGCGGGCACGGCGTTGCGGGCCATCACCAGGAACAGCGCACGCGCCACCAGGACAGCTTGGGTGCCATCCCCGGCACCAGAACCTCACGGCCCAGGAAGTAGCTGGCCTGCGGGAGACGCGGACTCTTCAACTCGTCCGTCAGGTCTTCCAGGGCGCGCGGGATATGTTGGGCTTTCCATGAAGCCGTAGCGCAGGACGACGCGATGGATGCCTGGCGCCAGTTGCGAGACCTCGGCTCTGCGCCGCTGCGAGACTTCGGGCACGTCCTCGTTGGAAACGGTCACGAACAGGACGTTCTCGTGCAGCACCTTGTTGTGCTTCAGGTTATGCAGCAGCGAGGTCGGCACGTAGTCGGGGTTGCCGGTCATGAACACGGCGAGTCCCGGCACCCGGATGATCCGTGACTGCGGCAGGCGAGCGAGGAACGGGGCCAGCGGCATGCTCGACTGCTTCCAGCGGGACAGCAGCAGGTCGCGGCCCTGCTTCCAGGATGTCATCATCGCGGTCAGCGCGATGCCCAGGACCAGCGGCACCCAGCCGCCCTCGACGACCTTCACCGTGTTGGCGCTGAAGAACACGATGTCCACCAGGAACAGCCCGCCGAAGACCGCCACCGCCGCGGGGCGGGACCAGTGGAACTGGCGGCGGAACACCACCATCGCCAGCACCGCGGTGCACATGAATGTGCCGGTCACCGCGATGCCATAGGCGGAGGCCAGGCTGTCGGACGTTTTGAACGCCAGCACCAGCAGCACGACGCCGACCGCCAGCGCGGTGTTCACCTGCGGCACGTAGATCTGCCCTTCCTCCATGGTCGAGGTGTGGCGAACGGTCATGCGCGGCAGGAAGCCGAGCTGCATGCACTGCCGGAGCCCGGAAAAGGCGCCTGCGATCACCGCCTGGCTGGCGATGACCGTGGCGGCGGTCGCCAGGGCCACCATCGGCAGCCGCAACCAGAGGGCCCCAGCAGGAAGAATGGGTTGACGATGGCTCGAGGATCGCTGATCAGCAGGGCGCCCTGGCCGAAATAGTTCAGCAGGAGTGCAGGGAGGACCAAGGTGTACCACGTGAGGCGGATCGGCGTGCGCCGAAGTGGCCCATGTCGGCGTACAGCGCCTCGCGCCGTCACCACCAGCACCACCGCGCCCAGCACGAAGAACGCCAGGCCCTTGTACCGGATGACCAGCCCGATTGCGTAGGTGGGTGAGACGGCCAGCAGCACGAACGGGTGCCGCGTGATCTGAGCCAGCCAGTCACGCCGAGAACCAGGAACCACGCCACCATGATCGGCCCGAACATCGGCCGACGCTGCCGGTGCCCTTATACTGCAAAGCAAAGAGAGCGACGATCACGGTGATGCTGATTGGCAGGACATAGAATTTCAGGTCGGGCGCGACACCTCCAGCCCCTCGACCGCCGACAGCACGGAGATCGCCGGGGTGATCACGCCGTCGCCGAAGAACAGGCAGGCGCCGGCGATGCCGACCAGGGCGATCGCGCTTTTCACGCCGCGTGCCGACGGAAACCCGCTGCGCCAGCGCCATCAGCGCCAGGATGCCGCCTTCGCCGCGGTTGTCGGCGCGCATGACCAGGAAGACGTACTTCATCGTCACGACGATGATCAGCGACCAGAAGATCAGCGACAGCACGCCCATGATCTCGACCCGGGTGGTGGCGGCGGCGTCGAACAACTGGAGGCTGGCCTTGAACGCATAGAGCGGGCTGGTGCCGATGTCGCCGTAGACGATGCCCAGCACCGCCATCAGCACGCCGAAGCTGGGCTTGGTTGTGCCCCGGTGCGGGTGCTCCGCCGGTCTTGGCTCAAATGGGTGACCTCATGGTGCGCGGCACCGATGCGCGTTCGGTGCGCACGCTCAGGCCGGATTGGGCCTTGGCCCAGGCGCGGCTCCTTACTCTCAGAGGCAGCAAGCAAGCTGTCACGGTCGACCCTGCGCGACCGGGCAGCCGGGACTCGTCGTTGCGAGGCTTGGTCCCGATGGCGCGCGAAGCCGGGTCGGATCTCACGAACCGGCTGTCATCACGGGACCGTCGCGATGCGGTACTGGATCGGCCCAGCCAGCATCTGCTGGGCGAACTCGACCCATTCGCGGCGATTGAGGCCGCTGGTCTCCTGGGTAACGGCCTCGCCGGCCAGCATCCGCTTCACCACCGCCACCATCTGGGCAGACAGCGTCACCGCGCCCAGCCGGTAGTCGCGAAAGGCGGCGGCGGCGACCGGAACCCAGGCCTCGGTCATCCGCAGCATCTCGTCGGCGTAGACGCGGATCTCGTACTGGGCGTGCGCGTCGGCGCGCAGCGACAGGAAGTGGAACAGATTGTGCAGGTTGGTCTTCCAGTACCACTGCGTGTAGGTGTTCAGCGTCAGGTTCATCCGCGCGAGCTCGCGCGCGAGGCCCTGGCGGGTCGGATCGGCGGCTTCGCCCTCGTTCAGCATGTGAGCGTAATGCGCGTAGCAGCGTTCGGCGTCGTCGCGCAGCAGGTTCAGCACATCGGCCGCCTCGTCGCCCGTCCAGGATGTCGCCGCGTCCCTGGCGGTTGATGACGGATTGCGCCGCGAGGTGGTCCGGCGACGGGATGTAGAACTCCTTGTCCAGGATCGAGTAGCGCGCGGAGTACTCGTTCACGCTGGCGGTGCGATGGCGGATCCACTGGCGGGCCACGAAAATCGGCAGTTTGACGTGGAACTTGATCTCGCACATCTCGAACGGCGTGGTGTGGCGATGGCGCATCAGGTAGCGGATCAGGCCGGCGTCCTCCTGCACCCGCTTGGTGCCGCGGCCGTAGGAGACGCGGGCGGCCTGCACGATGGCGGAATCGTCGCCCATGTAGTCGATCACGCGAACGAAGCCGTGGTCGAGGACGGGGAACGGCTGGAACAGCATCGCCTCCAGCGCCGGAACGGTCGGGCGGATGGTCGACGCGGCGCGGGCGCGCGCCTCGGCGATTTCGGCGGCCTGTTGCCGGGTGTGCGAAGTGGTCGGCGATGGAGACCTCCCGTGATCGGCGGTCGGTCAATACAGGGGCGGCCGCTCAGGTCAAAAATTCTTACATCAAGGTCCGCGAGGACCGCGCGCCGGTCGGCATGGCGTGTTGTGGCGACGGCCAACGAGCACGCGAACCGTGGGATCAGCTATGAAGGCTCTTCAGAGCGTTTAGCCGGTCATTCAGGCTTTGAGCGCCGGTCGGCTTGCCCGCGACCTGAGCGAGCGCAGCCGCGATGTTCGGATCGTCCTGCTCGGGGGCTGTCGGGCGAAGCATCCGCGCTTTGCTCAACTGCGCGTCCGCCGCGACAAGATCTTTTGCGGCGGCGTCCTGCATCGCCTTGAGCGCGACAGTCAGGCCGCTCGTCGTGCTTGCAAGTCCCGCCGCACGCCGGGCCGCCTCTGCCTGTCGATCGGCTTGCTGGCGCTGTTGAGCGGCACGGCTCATATCGCGCTGTGCCTGCTCTAAGCTCGATCGGGCGGCTTTGAGCTTTCCACCGGCCTCTGCGTAGGTTTCCTCCAGCATCTGCAGAAAGTCCTTGGCGTCCGCGGCTTCCTTCTTTTCGCGCTCTGCCTCCGGCGCCATCTGCTCCAACATGGTGACCAGTGTCTCCAGGCTCTTTTCGAGGCTTGCCTTGCGAGCAGGATCGGGTGCCGACGCGATCTGGGCCTCCAGTTGTTCGGCGGCCGCCATTCGCTGGCTGGTCAACGCCTGAATCCCCCCGGCCTCCCGGTTTTCGCGATCATAGCTCTGGCGTGCGAGGGCGACCTCACGGCCAAGGTCGTCGAGGTGCTGCTCCATCGTCCGCATCTCTGCCTCGCTTGCGGATTTGGGATCCCAGCGAACAAGTGCCTCGACGCCTGCCTGGGCCGCTTTGTCAAACTTGACCCCGATCAGGCTGCTCATGAACTTCAACATGTCAGATCCCCAAAGTCCAGCAGTAGTTTTCGCAACAGCACATCGCGGCTGCGTTTAGCGGTGCCACGGCGACCTGTGTCGCGGCGAGTCCGAGTGCAGCCGCGACGTTGCCGGCATCGATGGCGGCGCGAAGATTGCGAAAAGCCAGCGATACCACGCCCAAAGTAACCAGTTGTAGCACGAGGGCAAAGAGCCCCCACACCAGGATATCCAGTAACCAACTCGATGTGGCAAGGATTGCGGCGATTGGCAAAGCCGGAGCAAGTATCGCCCCGGTGAAAACAACGCCCCCGGCAACATTGCCGGCGGCCATCAAGCGGCGTTCGTGAAACGGCGTTACTGTGGTGTAGATCGCGACGCCGATCGCCAGCAGGGCAATGCTCGCCAGAAGCTGGGTCAAAAGGAAGGGCATGCCGGCGCCGATCGCGTCGAGGATGGCAGACAAGGAGCCGGGAGCGGAGGATGCCAGTTTGGTTCCGTTCAGCTAAAGCGGTCGAACAGTCACGACAGCGGCACGGGCGGCAGTGCCAGCGCAGCCGAATTAACATCGATACCAGAATAGACATCGACCCAGGCCTGGCCGCTCTGTTCGACCAACTCCACGAGTATGTCCTCCGTCTTGGGAGCCGGGGACGCCGCGCCGGTAGCACCAGCGTAAAGCATGGCGTGTAGCTCACGCGAACTGTCTCCCGAGACATCCCGAAGGGTCTCGGTCTGGTCGCGGGGCGGCGCCCGCGAACCGCCCGGCGCCCAGGCACGGCCGTAGACCTTGCTGTCTTTGGTTTGAAATTCGGGCCAGCCGATCATGCCTTCTGCAGGGTCGAGCCAAAACGCCCATTCGTCCCTGCTTGCGGGCGTGATTTGGTCGATTAACGAAAAATAGCGGCACTCGTCCGGCTGGCCGGAAGTTGCAAGATGTAGCTGGAAGAAGCTCTTTCGTCCGGGCAGGTAGAGACGGTGCAACGCGACGCTGCCGCTCGGGCTGGTGCCGTCGCTAATAAGACCGACCGCCTCGATACTCACCATCCCCCCCTCAGCAGGCGGTGTCACCTTGGTCACACCACTGGCCAGGATGAATGGGCTGGAATAAAGCGGGATCGTAGTACCGACGCGAAAACGCGTCCGCGCACTTCCGGAGAGTTGCGCGACCGGACTGGGAGGCTTGGCGGCGCGGCGACGCATCAGCCGAAGTCCGGCGAAGAGCGCCCCGCCGACAACGAGGATGATCAGCACCATCTCGGGGTCGTTATCGGAAGCGGTCGCCGGCGCGGCGGCGCCTGAAGGTCTTTGGCCAATCTGCCGGTCGATTTGGGCCAGTTTGCCGGCGATGGCCGGATCGTTCGCCGCCATGCGGTCGGCATCCGCGCGCCACTGCAAATACCCGGGGTCGGCCTGATTCTTCGCGAAAGAAATTGTTGCTGCGGGTGCTGGTGACCGCGTTGAGGAGTGACCACAGCAACGCTGCGTCCCATGCGCCATACTGGCGGGCGCCTCCCGGATACTGTTGCGCTGGCGTCGGATAAGAGCGGCTTTGCCCCAACCAGCTACCAGGCTGCGCCGGCGGTTCGGGACGCCGTTGGCCCGCGCTCCAAAACTCCGCCGGCCCAGGGATCCGACGGCTGTCTGTAGCCGGAGGGTCCAGTGGGCGGCGGCGCGACCGAGGAGCGAAAGTCCTGCAACGACTGCGCGGAATTGCGTCGCGAGATCGCCATGTCGCCTGCGCTCTGGGAAGCTTGTCGTGGGGCCGCGGAAGATCCGGAAGGCCGCCCGTAGCCGCCGCTGCTCTGGGTTGACGGGCGGCGCGCAGGCGCTTCGCCGAAGGAGCCTGGTCGGCTGTAGCCCCCACTATCGGCCCACGCTGGGGCATGCCACGCGGCGCAGAGCAGCAACACGAGCGCCAGCGCGATGGCCAGCACACGGTTTGAGCGCGAACTCCTCCGTGCAAGCTCCGTGGCCGCCCAACATCATGTGCCCCCGGGTCGACCGTTTTCCACGGCTGCCGTGGTGGCACAAGCACCATCGCCGATAAGTGACAGGGGCTGTCCACCAACGTAGCCGGAACCGGTCCGGAGTGTGTGTTGGGATCGACGAGGGCATCTCAAGTTTCGGCAGGTTCCAGCCGCACACCACTTGGGCGTGGCTATGTGCCAGCTTAACGAGCCACGACACGCTGACGGCGTCGGTAAAAGTCCTTCCCAGCCCTCCGGTTTTGTTTATCATGCCGCGTTGCAAAACGGAGACGCGAATGCCGGCGGGTGGTGCGAGCCAGATTCAGGTCCAAAGCCAGTTGCAGCCTCAACTGCAGCCCCACGGGACGATGCAGGGTTACGATCCCAATGCGTTTTTCTGCGAAATGCTTCGGCCAGGACAGCCGCAGCATCCGACCCTGACACTGCTCATGTCGCGGCTGGCGGCGCTACCGATCGAGAGCCTGCGGCAGCGGGCGGCAGAGGCGGAGCGAGACCTGCTGGAACGCGGCATCACCTTCACGGTGTATTCGGATGCCACCGCGATCGACAGGATCCTGCCGTTTGACCTGATCCCTCGGGTGATCACCCCCGCCGAGTGGACCCAGATGGAAACTGGTGTGGTGCAGCGTGTGCGCGCACTGAACATGTTTCTCTATGACATCTACCACGAGCGGAAAATTCTCGCTGACAAGATCGTGCCGGCTGAACTGGTGCTGAAGAATGCCGGATATTGCGAGGCGATGGTCGGCTTCAACGTTCCCTTCAACACATATGTGCACGTCTGCGGCACCGATATTGTCCGCGATGAAACCGGCACGTTCCGGGTGCTCGAAGATAATGCCCGCACGCCGTCCGGCGTGGCTTACGTGGTCGAGAACCGGCACATGAGTCTGCGCGTCATGTCCGACCTGATGACCGGCCTTAGGGTCCGTGGCGTGGACGAGTACGGGTTGCGTCTGCATAACGCGATGGCGGAGATCGCGCCGCCCGGTGTCGAGGATCCGCAGGTCGTGGTGTTGTCGCCCGGCATCTTCAACTCGGCCTATTTCGAGCATGTCTTCCTGGCGCGCGAGATGGGCGTGCCGTTGGTTGAGGGTCGCGATCTTTGCGTCGAAGGTGGCAAGGTGTGGATGCGCACCACCTCGGGCCTAGCGCAGGTGCATACAATCTACCGACGCATTAGTGACGATTTCCTTGACCCGGACGCGTTCAATCCGGAAAGCACGCTGGGCGTGAATGGGCTCATCGAGGCGTGGCGGCGTGGGGCTGTGGCGATCGCGAACGCTGTTGGCACGGGCGTCGCGGACGACAAGGCAATCTATGCCTATATGCCAAGAATCATTAAGTATTACTTGTCGGAAAAGGCGATTTTGCCGAACGTCGATACCCGCATTTGCTCCGAGCCCGATGCGTTGGCTTATACGCTGGACCATCTGCATGAGCTCGTGGTCAAGCCGGTGGCCGAATTCGGGCGGCTACGGGCTCATCATCGGGCCGCATGCCTCCAAACAAGAACTGGCAGATTTCCGCGCACTGCTGAAGGCCGATCCTTCCAATTATATCAGCCAGCCGACGCTGCAACTTTCGGTGTCGCCGACGCTATGCGACGACGGCGTGCGGCCCCGCCACATCGATTTGCGGCCGTTCGCGGTAACCGGCAAGGACACCTGGGTGCTTCCAGGCGGACTGACGCGAGTAGCGCTGCGGGCTGGGACGCTGGTGGTGAACTCCTCGCAGGGCGGGGGTTCCAAGGATACCTGGGTGTTGGCGTGATGGACCTGGTTCCGAAGCAGCACAAAGTGCACCTGATAGCGCGGCATGCGGAAAGCACGCTGTGGCTTGCCCGGTACATGGAGCGCATCGAGAACCTGGCACGTATCCTGGACGTAACGAACACTTTTGCCCGTGACGCCGACGATACCCGCAACTGGCTGTCGATCCCGCGCATCAATGGCGACCTGACCGAATTCTACAAGAAGCACACCGAGGCGACTCAGCGCAGCGTAGGCGAGTTCTACCTGCTGGACGCGGACAACCCTACCTCTGTTCAGTCCTTCATCATCGCCGGACGTGAAAACGCCAGAACATTGCGCGCGCTGATCTCGACCGAGATGTGGCTGCAGATCAATGTATTCTATAGCAGAATTCGGGCGCTGAGTGCCGAGAAGGTCACGCCGGACCATTTTACCTCGGTCTGTGGAATGCTGAAGGACGGCGCGCAGGCTCATACCGGCATCACCGAGGGCACGCTGTATCGCGACCAGGCCTGGCATTTCTACATGATCGGCCGGTATCTTGAGCGGGCGGACCAGACCACCCGTCTACTGGATACCCGATTCCATGCGTTGGCTCCGCGGTCGGACGCTGTCGATGCCGATATCGATGCGGGGCAGTGGAACGCGTTGCTGCGAGCCTGCGCCGGATACCACGCATATCGGCGGGAACATCCCAGCGGATACAATGCGCCGGAGGTCGCCTGCTTCCTGTTGGCGAATACTGCATTCCCGCGTTCGGTAGGGCTAAATCTGGCACAGATCGAGTGGCATCTGACAACCCTGCGGTCACGGTATTTCTTGCGGATGACGGCGGCCTTGGAGCGGTTGGATCTGCTAAACGGCATGATGAGCTATCAGCATGTGGCTGAACTGGCGGGGGGAAAATTGTCGCCCTTCCTGGATTATGTGCAGCGGGAGATCGGGTCGCTGCATCAGGATATCATCGAGACATTCGCGGGCTGAGGGGTCGTTGCGCGGCCACGCCTTCTCCGGATACGCTGGCGTGCCATGACACGCGCCATCAAGGGTTCGGTTTGCCCGCATGATTGTCCGTCCACCTGTGCCTTGTCGGTGGAGGTGTTGGACGGCGTCCGCATCGGCACGGTGCGCGGCGCGGAGGATAACAGTTATACTACCGGCGTAATCTGCGCGAAGGTTTCGCGCTATGCTGAGCGTATCCATCATCCGGATCGCCTCACGCAGCCGCTGCTGCGAGTCGGCCCAAGGGTGCGGGGCAGTTCAGGGGGATCTCGTGGGACGAGGCGCTCGACCGGATTGCCAGCGATTTACCGCCGATACGGAGCGGTACGGTTCGGAAGCGGTGTGGCCGTTTTTCTATGCCGGTACGATGGGGCTGGTGCAGCGCGACGGCATCAACCGGTTGCGTCACGTGATGCGTTATTCTCGCCAGAAGATGACGATTTGCACGGCGTTGCCGGAGGCGGGATGGCAGGCGGGCGTGGGTGCGAGCCGCGGCGTCGACGCCAGGGAGATGGCGAAGTCTGACCTGATCGTGGTGTGGGGCGGCAATCCGGTCTCCACCCAGGTCAATGTCATGACCCATGTCGCTCGGGCTCGGAAGGAACGTGGCGCGAAGCTGGTGGTGATCGATCCCTACAAGACGCCGACCGCGGCCGTCGCGGATGTGCACCTGGCGCCAAAACCGGGGACGGATGCGGCGCTAGCCTGCGCTGTCATGCATGTGGCCTTCCGGGACGGCTACGCGGATCGGGACTACATGCGTGACTACACCGATTGCCCGGAAATTCTTGAGGCGCACCTTCAGGCTCGGGACCCGACCTGGGCGTCGGAAGTGACGGGTCTGCCGGTTGATGCGATCGAAGCGTTCGCCGAGCTGTATGGGAGGACCAAGCGTAGTTTCATCCGCTGTGGTTACGGCTTCGCGCGCAGCCGCAACGGGGCCGCGGCGATGCATGCGGTGAGTTGCCTGCCCGCCGTAACCGGCGCCTGGCAATACGAAGGCGGTGGCGCGCTGTGGTCAAATCGCGGCATCTATCACTGGAATAGGACGCTGATCGAAGGGTTGGATGCACTGGATCCGACCATTCGGGTGCTCGATATGAGCCGCCTCGGCAGCGTGCTGACCGGCGACCGTAGCGAACTCGGCGATGGGCCGCAGGTTCGTTCGATGATCATTCAGAACCAGAACCCGCTGGCGGTATGTCCGGACAGCAACCGCGTGAGGCGTGGTTTCGGCCGTGACGATCTGTTCGTCGCGACGCATGAACAGTTCCTTACAGAAACGGCACGCTGGTCGGATATCGTTCTTCCGGCGACGATGTTCATGGAGCATGACGACATTTATCAGGCCGGCGGCCACAGCCATGTTCAGATCGGTCCCAAACTGATCGAACCGCCGGGCGAGTGCCGTTCCAACCACGAAGTGATCCAGGGTCTGGCATCTCGGCTCGGCGCGAAACATCGGGGATTTGACATGACCGCGATGGAGATCATCGACGCGACTTTGCTTGCATCGGGCTATCCGGATGCGAAGACGGTGCTGGAGCAGCGTTGGGTCGATGAGATGCCGTCGTTTCGGGCTGCGCATTTCCTCGATGGATTCGCGACGAAAGACCGCCGATTCCATTTTGCACCAAATTGGCACGCGCTCGGCGACAAAAATGGGGTGATGCCAAAATTGCCTGACCAGATGGACAATATCGAGGCGGCCGTTCCTGACGCCCCATTCCGCCTGGTGACCGCACCGGCCCGTAGTTTCCTCAATACCAGCTTCACTGAAATGGCGTCGGGCAAGCGGCGGGAGGGGCGGCCGACCGTACTGATGCATCCCGACGACGCGAAGCGCCTCGGTATCGTTGACGGATCGAAGGTACGCCTCGGGAATGTGCGTGGCGAGGTCGTCCTGCACGCGCGCATTTCGGATGGCCAGCAGCGGGGGATACTGGTTTCCGAGAGTATCTGGCCGAGCGAATGTTTCGAGGGTGGGATAGGGATCAACGCACTGACCAGTGACGATCCGGGGCCGCCTTGGGGTGGCGCGGTTTTTCACGATATCGCAGTGTGGATGCGGGAAGAGGTTGCGGAGGTAGCTTTGGCGGCGGAGTAGAGACAAGCGCGCCGACCACGGCACGGTTCGGCACCGCACAAAAAGGGGGGAATGATCATGAACAATTCCGAACTGACGCTCACCTGGGCGCCCCGCCTGCTGAGCGTGCTGCGCATCGTGACGGGTCTGCTGTTTCTGGAGCATGGAACGCAGAAGCTACTCGCGTTCCCGATGCGGGTGGCCGATGCTCCGGAGCTGTTGTCGCTTCTCGGCGTGCAAGGCTTGCTGGAAATCGTGGGCGGGGTATTGATCATCGTGGGCTTGTTCACCCGGCCAGTGGCGTTCATCTTGTCGGGCAATATGGCCTTCGCCTATTTCATGGGCCATTTCCCCAAGAACTTCTTCCCCGCGCTGAACGGAGGAGACGCAGCAATTCTGTATTGCTTCGTCTTCCTGTATATGGCCGCGGCCGGTGGCGGCGTCTGGAGTGTGGACGCAATGCGGGCGAGGTAAAGGCCTCTCAACCCGTGCCATTTTGGCAAGCCTCCCCATATCTACCTTGCCGCCACGAGATCGGCCGGCCTGCAATTACGGAGGAAAGCAAACATGGCTCAGATCAAACGACATGCATCGGCGAAGTGGCAGGGGTCGGGCAAGGATGGCTCCGGTAGCTTGACGACGCAGAGCGCCACATTGAAGGACACCCCGTATGGCTTCAATTCGCGGTTTGGTGATGGCAAGGGCACCAACCCCGAGGAACTGATCGCCGCCGCACATGCCGGGTGCTTCAGCATGGCGACCGCATTCCAGCTCAGCGGCGCCGGCAGCCCGCCGGACAGCCTGGACTGCGACGCCAACCTGACGATGGAGCAGGTGCCCGGCGGCTGGAAGATCGCGGCTATTCATCTGGTGCTGAAGGCGAAGGTGCCGGGCCTGGACAACGCCAAATTCCAGGAACTGGTCAAAGGGGCAAAAGAGAATTGCCCCGTGTCGAAGGTTCTGAACGCCGAAATAACTCTGGACGCCACGCTCATATAGTTGTCGGGGGCTGGCGTCACGACTGGCATGCCGGCGCGAGCCGGCATCCCGGAGTCGCCGCAAGGGGAAAAATTCATTCCGCGCGCCACGTCGCCAGGTAGGACGGTCATGAACGATTACTGCTCGTCGTCCCCGAACCGCCGTCCCGTTGTTCGCTGCCCGTCGCGTCCCAAGCGCAGCAGGTGACGACCAAGGATCAGCTTATCGGGACGTGGAGGGTCGTTGCGCTCAAAGCCACGAGCGGCGACAAGGTCAGCTATCCCCTGGGGGAGCGCCCTGCCGGCTATGTCACCATCACCCCAACCCGGCTTTGGTTGATGTTCGTTGACCCGGCGCGAAAAGCACCGGCCGCAGCGGCGCTGACCGATGTTGAAGCCATCGCATCAATGAAATCCCACGTGGCCTGGACTGGCAACTACTCGACCGCCGAGCAGACGCTCGACGGCATCAAGACGACGATCCACGTGGACGCCGCATCGAGCCAGGCGATCGCCGGGACAGACCGCGTCTACTTTGTGCGGGTTGACGGCAATAAATTGATGATGAAGTCACCGGGTGTAATCGTTCCGATGACGGGGGCGACAAGCGTCGTTGAGATTGACCTTGTGAAGGCCGATTGAGCGGATCTTCGTGGGTCGACAGCTAGATCGTCCGGTATCGGTCAACTCCGGCTCGATCCGTCTCCAGACCCAATTCTTTGCGGCCCAGCATATGGTTTATATGTGCCAACACTTCGCCGAAAGCGAATCCGGTCTGGTGGGCGTCCAGCGCGCGTGTGAATAGAAATGGCACGATCTCCGCCACCGAGAGCGGGGAGTTCTTGCAAGCTGCAGCGATCTCCCCACAACGCAGGGCGTGGTGCTTGATCAGTTCCTCGAGCCGTTCGTGCAGTCCGTAAAACGGCAGCCCATGCCCTGGCAAGACAAGCACGTCCGGGTTGACGTTCGCCTTGATTGCCCGCAGCGAGGCCAGATAGATCCCCAGTGCATCGAGGGCCGGCTCCATCGGATGCACGCTGACGTTCGGCGAGATGCGGGCGATCACCTGATCGGCGGCCAGGAAAAGCCGCTCCTGCGGTCGGTAGAGCATCGCCTGCTCCAGCGAATGGCCGCCGCCGGTCAATACCTGGAATGTTCGCTGACCGATGGTCATTGTGTCATTGTGCTTGATCCGATGATATGATGCCGGCACGCCGGTGGTACGCCTTAGGTATTCGTGGCCGCGGCTCAGCACGATCTCGGTTGCCTCGATGGACAGCCCGTGCCGCTTGTAGAATGGGCGATACACGTCCTCCCCGTAGTCGGCCGGCGCAAATTGCAGCAGCAGGGTGTGAAGGTATTCCGGCCGCGGCATCGTCATCTCCAGCCCGTGTTGCTCACACAGCCAGCCGGCCAAGCCGACATGGTCAGGATGGAAGTGCGAAACAACGAGCGATTTCAGTCCTTGACCCCTTAGCGGGCCGCCGAGGGCAACTTCCCACGCTTGTTTGCAATCGTCGGTGCCCAGCCCGGAGTCGAGGGCGGTCCAGCCGCCGGCGTTTTCAATCAGGTAGATATTGACGTGGTCCAAACGGTAGGGAAGCGGCAGGCGTAGCCAGCGGATGCCGGCAGCGACATCGAGTAGCTCGCCGGGTGCAGGTGGGGCTGGAAATGGAAACGTCAGCGAGGTCGGATGAGATGGGTCCATAAGTTCTTGGTAGCAAACCCGTTGGCGCTCGCATACCGGCGATCCGGTTCGCGCGTTGAGTCCCTGCAGCTCGCTGGGAGCTACGGTAGGCCGACGAGTCGGCTCACCTCACCGCTCTTGACGCACCCTTCAGGCAAAGTCACGCTTCACCATAAGTAGAGGAAGCCTCCGGCGGGATGGGGTTCCTGGCTTCGGGGACTTATGGATGAATCGCGGACACCTCGCGCCATTCGGTTTGCTCGCCTGCCTCACCTTGCCCGTCACGACGACGCGGGCTGCGCCGTTCAAGTGCCCGCATGTCGGAGGCGATTTCGTCTTCGGCCAGGAAGCCAACATCAATACGCTCGACCAGATGACGTCCAGCACGATTGCAACTCGTAACATCGCGATGAACATTTACGAGTCGTTGATGACACGAGACGACAACAATCACCCGATCCTGGAACTGGCCGCGGCGATGATCGAGGCGCGCGATCATCTGATCTACACGTTCAAGCTTCGTCAGGGCATCCATTTCCATAACGGCAAGGCGATGACCTCGGCCGATGTTGCGGCGTCGTTCGATCGATATGCCAGGGTCGGCAGTCAGCGCAGCACTCTGGACAACGTGGATCACTGGGACACGCCGGACGCTTCGACATTCGTGCTTTATATGAAGAAGATCCAGCCGACATTTATCGAGGCGCTGTCTTCCTATAGTGCGCCGATCGTCATCATGCCAGCCGAGAACCGCGACATCCCCGCACAGCAATTGACCCAACCGATCGGCACGGGGCCGTATCGGCTTGCCGAATCCGTGCCTGGAAGCATGATCAAATTGAAGCGCTTCGATGGATACAAGCCCAACTTAAGCTTTCAGCAACGTACTGGATTGGGCGGCTATAAGCAGGCCTGTTTCGATACAATTACGTTCCGTATAATCATTGACCCGGTCGCGCGCGTGGCCGGCCTGCGAGCGGGCGAATTGCAAGGGGTCGAGGATGTTCCCGCAACCTCGGTGCCGGATCTGAAGAACGACCCGAATATCACGATCCTGCCGTTAAAGAACTGGTGGATCCAGATGGCGAATCCCAACATCTCCAATCCGCCGACCGACAACCTCCTGGTCCGCAAAGCGATCCAGGCCGCGCTGGATATGGACGAGATCATGGCGGCGGCGTCCGATGGCAATTACCAGTTGAACGTCGGTTTCCAGTATCCCAACCAGGCCGACTACACCGCTGCCGGCAAGGAAACCTATAACCAGCACGATCCGGACCTGGCGAAGAAATACCTCACCGATGCCGGGTATCAGGGGGAACCGGTGGTGCTGCTGACCAACAAGGATTATCCCCCGATGTACAACTCGGCACTCGTGATGCAACAGCAACTGCAGGCGGTGGGGGTCAACGCGCAGATGAAGGTCGTCGACTGGCCGACGTCCGTTCAGATGGCGTCGAGCACCACCGAGGGCTGGAACATCTACTTCACTGGATGGGGCACACAACCGGCGTTGGGCGCGCTGGCGACGATGCAACTCCTGGTCCAGCCGAACGCCAGCTACAAACCGGTGGACGGCCGCGATGATCCCGATGTGCTGGCGGCGTGGAATGACATGAATTCGCTGCCGACGGCCGCGGGTCGCCAGGAAGCTTTCGCCCGCATGCAGCAACTCGTGCTGGAACGGGTCTATGCGATTCCACTCGGGTCTTTAACAAAATTCCAAGCTGTCCGCTCGAACGTGAACGGGTTCGAGCCATTTCGGATCCCTCGCATGACCAACGTCTGGTTCAGCCCTTGACCACAGGCGGCGGCCCACCCCGCCGTTAGGCCGAATGTCTTTTACGTCCGGCATCAACCGTTCGACGGGTTCGGTCGTTATCCCTGTGGACAACAGGAGCGCCGAGATGAAACAGCCGCATACCGAGCAGACACTTGAACACACCGAGACGCAGCAGAATACCGGTAACCACAAGAAGCCCGGCACACCGGACGAGCATGGCGCGGATCGTTTCGGCGGCACGCGGGCCGGTAAGGAAAATATCGAGAAGACACCCGGCAAGCCGTCGCGGTGATGTGACAACCCGCCCTCCCTCCGCTATCGTCGCATAACAGGACGGGAGAAATGCCAATGATCATCGAAGTTCGGACATATGGACTAAAGCCAGGGTCTCTCGCCGAGGTGGAAAAACGCTTCGGCGAAGCGCTTCCAGGGCGGCAGAAGCTGTCAAAGCTGGCTGCCTTCTGGCACACCGAAGTGGGTCCGCTGAACGAGATAACCCATATCTGGACCTACGACAGCTTCGAGCAACGGATCGCGATCCGGGCGGAAGCGATCAAGATCGGCGTGTGGCCGCCGAAGACCAGCGAATTCATCGTGTCGATGCAGACCGAGGTTTTTCTCGCGGCACCGTTCTCGCCGCCGCTGGAGCCGCGCGAAGTTGGGCCGTTGTTCGAGATCCGGTCCTATACTTACGCCCCCGGGGCACTTCCGGCGGTGATCGAGCGCTGGGCAGGTGCGATCGGCGAGCGGGTCAAGCTGTCACCATTGGTCGGTGCCTGGTACTCGGAGATCGGTGGGCTGAACAAATGGGTCCACATCTGGGCTTACAAGGACGCTACCGAACGGCAGCGCGTCCGGGCGGAGGCGGTCGAACGGGGCATCTGGCCGCCGCCCAGTGCCGGTCCAGGGCTGCTGTTGAAGCAGGAAAACAAGCTGGTGATGCCAGCCTCTTTCTCACCACTGCGATAGCAAAGGACGGGGCGGCCACGAGCGAAGGACAAGGCGGTCACGTGGCATGTCCCGAGCCGGGTGATTGCTGCCCCTTGTAATCCGACAATTCACGCTACTCACCCCGGTCACGAGACCGCAGTTCCTGGCCGGAGGACGAAGCAGCCTTCGTCTCCTCCGGCCGTTACCGAACGAAGCCTTCCAATTCGTCTTGTGCCCAGTCTTGCACGTCCTTGATCGACTGGCCGCTCTGCAGTTTCGCCAGCATCGTCGGCAGGGTGCCGCGGTTATAGACCTGCACCGCGATTTCGGGAGGGGCTGGGGCGCCTGAGATCCAACTTTCCTGATGGTGCGACGGGCGGATCGGATAGTGATAGACGGTGCCTTTGGGCGGCTCCACCTCGTCCCAGATCTTAAAGTCCGCCATGCTGGCAAAGGGTGGAACATCGAAGCCCTGGACCACCTTGCATCGCGCCTCAACGTTCTCCCGTTGCGACAGGTACTCGATGAGTTCCTTGGCGGCGGCCTTGTTGGTACTGAAGTTCCAGATCCCCCAAGAAAATGTGCCCGCCGGTATAAAGCGTCCCTTGGGCCCCTTGGGCGCCGGAAATGTCCAGCAATCTGCTGCCACTTTGGGCGCATCCCGCTTGGCAACGGCCCAGGCCGAGGGCGGGTTCCAGATCAGCGCGCTCTTGCCGGAGATCAGCGCCCTGTTGTTGGACGCGTCATCATAGCTGACCGCGTCGTTCGGCAAGTACTTTACCCAATGCTGAGCGTATTCCAGCACCTGGCGTACCGCGTCCGAGTGAACGTTGACATCGCCTTTGGCAGTAATGACCTCGGCCCCAAAAGCCGCGAACATTGCGCCGGCGGTGTCGACCGAGTCAGGGGTGGTGCCGAGCCCGACGCCGAATGTCATGTTGGCTTTCTTGCAAGCCTCGGCGGCCTCAAGCATCGCGTCGTAGGTCCAATGGTTTGCTTCCGCCGTGGGTTCGGCGGACGGCGGATACATCTTCACGACGTCCAATCCGGCGACGTCCTTGAGGACGGAGATGCGGCCGCAGGGTCCCTTATTCTGATTGCCCGAACTGCATGGCACTGCGAGCCACCGGCTCTTAATTTTGAACAAATACTCGCTCGAGGCCGCGACATGACCGTATTTGGCGGTCAATCGCTGCATAATGTCGTCAACCGGTTCAAGTTGGTCAGCGTGGTTCTGCACCTCCCATCCCGGCAATTGCTCAATGTCATGTCCGGTTTTCGCCTGCGCTTCCGCCGCAATCGTAAGGAGATTCTTTGAACCAACCGAGGTGATGAAGTCGACCTGCATATCCACCTGATGTGCCGCGCCGAACGCGGCACATTGCTGCTTCATGATCTCGTTGCCCTCGGGGACCCAATGGTCCCAAAAGCCGACGCTTAGTTTGCCCGCGGCCCGTCCCGAACGGATGTGAACGAGCGGAAGGGTCGCCGAAGCCGTGGCGAGCTTCAAGGCATTCCGGCGGGATAGTTTCCCTGTCCGAGTGATCATCGTAACCTCCTTAATTATCTGACACGGGCTCCCGGCCATCTTCAGTGGCCGCGATCCGGTCGGTGTCGGGGGCAAAGCCAAAAGGGGTCGTCCGCACGTGTTTCAGCTCAGATGAATCTCCCCGGATAACCTAGCCAGACGGGGATTGTTAGCACATTGCAAAGCCGCGCAGTAGGCCTCGGCCGCTATTTTCAGAAAAACGCGCCGGCTCGGACGAACCCACCCGTTACGAAATGCGCGGCCGAACGCGTCGCGCTGCGATAAATATTTATATTATTCAAGAAATGTCCTGGATTTATTACTTTTTAGAGAATATAGTAGAGCAAAAATCCGAGCACACCGGCGATATAGACGCCCGCCACAACCAGCCGGACCGCCTGAGCCTGCCGGCGGAACATCGGGGCGGCCAGGAAGGCAGCCATCGCCGCCCCTCCTAGGACGCGCCCTGCCTGCAACTGGGTTTCGCTGACCTGATCGAGCAGCATGCTATTCCTGTTGATAGCGCCACGGCTTGGCGGGCTGCGGTGCCTCCGTATCTATCGTCCATTGCGGCAGCGACAGCCCGCTGGTCACATCCCTGAACACCATGCGGACACGCGTTCCGATGCCGACCTGGCGAACCACATCAGGTGGAGCGAGCGTGCCGGCCGGTGTCGTCAGGTTAGCCAGCACACGCAGGGCTTCATATTCCGTGGGTTGCCCCTTCTGGGTATCCAGGTCCACCAGCAGGACCATATACGGTGTGTGTTGTTTGAAGGCCGGCTGGATGGCGTGGTGGACTTCTTCGTAGGAATGCACCGCACCCTTGCCTTCGACCGCAGTCCAGGTCGCGCTCGGGCTGGCGCACCATGGACAACCGGTGGTCGGCGGATAGCGCAGCAGTCCGCAATCGTCGCATTTCTGCAGATGAAAAGCGTGGGCCGCACAATGACCGAAGTAAGCCAAATTTTCCTTGTCCAACTCGTCGATGGACAGGGACATCCCGAGATATTCGCCTTGAATGGACATCACCGTTCCCCTTCAGCCGCGCCGCATGACCATAGCAGAGGTCGTCATCGGATTGGCCCACCCCAGATTGGCGGTAACTTCAACATCCTTGACCTGACGACAGCCGCCCTCCCGGTAGTCATGGCTGTGTTGGCGTTTGCCATTCGGTCCGATCGGACAGGAATCGTCCACGTCGCGGCGAAGCTGGCGAACGTTCTCGATCACCATGTTCATCCCGTGCGTATAGCCTTCACATAGATGTCCACCGGATGTGTTATTGGGCCGCCGCCCGCCGAGCCGCGTAATTCCGGAGGACACATATTCGCCGCCTTCGCCCTTCTTGCAGAACCCATAATCCTCCAGTTGCAGCATTGAGGTGAAAGTGAACGCGTCATAGGCGCCGGTTGCGTCGATATCCTCGGGCCCGACGCCGGCATTCGGCCAGAGAATGTCTTTCGCATAGTAACCGCCTACGCGAGCGATCGGTCCGGCTTGATAATGCATGTCCATGCGAGGCTTGCTGCACCGTCCGACGATCCCGCGGATCAACGCCGGCGTATGACGCATGTCTTTCGCCCGGTCTGCGCGGGTGACAATGATCGCGGTGCCATTGTCCGTCTCGACACAGCAATCAAGCAGATGCAGCGGTTTGCAGATGATCCTGCTGCTCAGCACGTCATCCACCGTGTATCGCCGCTTGTAATACGCCTTGGGATTATTCGATGCGTGCTCAGAGTGGACGACCTTCACCATGGCCACTTGTTCCGGTCTCGTTCCGTAATCATACATGTGCCGCATGAAGGAAGGGGCGAACATCTGGCCCGCGCTCTGAAAGCCATAGGCGCGATTGTGCAACATCTCCCCGCTGACCGGGGCCGCCGCTCGTGCGCCCGTGCCGCCGATGCGAACCTGAGAGAAGCCGTTCATAGCCCGGAAGATCGCCACGCAGTTGCATAGACCGGCCTCCATCACCCCGATCGCGATGCCGATCAGGGCTTCCGTTGAGGATCCGCCGCCGTAGCAGTCCATGTAGAAATTTAACCGAGCGCCGATGTCCCCGGCCATGAAGGTGGCAGGGGTGCTGTCATTGTTCGAATAGGACAGCATGCCGTCGATGTCCGAAGTCTTGATTCCCGCATCTGCGGCGGCATTGCGCAGCGCCCAAGTGCCCAACGCCCGCGTCGTTTTGTCTGATCCGCGCGTAAAGGTGGTCTCGCCGACCCCGACGATCGCGTACTTGTCGCGCAGGTATTTCGGTGTGCTGACATCTGTATCGGCTGGCAATGGCATGGCGCGTTTCCTTTTTGGTTGGTCCCTTGTCAGAAATGCTGATCCATGCGCGAATGGCCGTCAATTCCGCCGATTGCACTTCCCCATCCGCGCGGATAGTCGCTAACCTGAGCGAAACTCACGGGTGATCCGCTCGATAATGACGCGATACGATTTCATTGTCATCGGCAGCGGCCCCGCCGGCCGCCGTGCAGCCATCCAAGCAGCAAAGCTCGGGCGCGACGTCCTGGTCGTCGAAAGAGGACGCCGGGTCGGCGGTGTCTCTGTCCACACTGGCACCATCCCCTCGAAAACCCTGCGCGAAACCGTTTTGAACCTGACCGGCTGGCGGGAACGCGGCTTCTACGGCAGGGCTTACCGCGTCAAGAAGGACATCCAGGCCAAGGACCTCATGGTGCGGCTCCACATGACCCTCGACCATGAGGTCGACGTATTGGAGCATCAGTTCGCCCGCAACAAAGTCCAGACGATGAACGGGATGGGCCGCTTCCTTGATCCTCATACCGTCGAGATTACGTTGAACGACGGCGATATCCGCGTCGTCGCCGGCGACAAGATCATGATCGCTGTCGGCACCCGTCCGTATCGGCCCGCCGACGTGCCGTTCAACGGTACCAGCGTCCTCGACAGCGACGAGATCGTCGACATTCCCCGTCTTCCACGCAGCCTGACAGTTGTCGGGGGCGGCGTCATTGGTGTGGAGTACGCAACGATCTTCAGTGCGCTGGATGTGAACGTCGCTCTGATCGAGGCCCGCCCCAGCCTGTTGGAATTCATCGATCACGAACTGGTCGAAGATTTCACCCATCAGCTTCGTGACCGCGGCATGGCCATACGGTTCGGCGCCAAGGTCGCCCGCATCGAGTTCGAAAACGACTGGCCGGTCACTATTCTGGACAATGGCCGTCGCATCCGGTCGGAGATGCTGCTCTATGCCGCGGGACGGGTCGGTGCGACGGACACCCTGAACCTCGAATCCTGCGGCTTGATCACCGATGAGCGCGGCCGGTTGAAAGTTGATCCTGCCACTTTCCAGACGACGGTGCCACACATCTACTCGGCTGGGGATGCCATCGGATTTCCGAGCCTGGCGTCAACGTCGATGGAGCAGGGACGTATAGCGGCTTGCCACGCGTTCGCCATCACCATGCCCCCGGCCCCGGATTACTTCCCGTATGGGATCTATGCGGTGCCGGAAATCTCCACCGTTGGCATGAGCGAGGAAGAAGTGCGCCGCCGCGGCATCCCCTACGAGTGCGGGATCGCCCGTTTCCGCGAGACCTCACGCGGCCACATCATGGGCCTAAACAACGGCATGATGAAGATGATCTTCTCGCTGAAGACCCGCCGCCTTCTGGGCGTCCACATCGTCGGCGAGGGCGCGACCGAGCTGATCCATATCGGCCAGGCGGTACTGAACCTGCATGGCACATTGGATTATTTCATCGAAAATACCTTCAACTATCCGACCCTGGCGGAAGCCTATAAAATCGCCGCCCTCGATGCTTGGAATCGTATGTCGGCCGTATAGGCTTCGTATTGGGTCGAGCGGCGGTTGATCGGCCAACCCGTCATTGCATGTGTGGCGTCTCCTCCGCGACATCCTCGATAACGGTCTGCAAAGCAGCGGTCCATTTCGGGGAAACCGGAAGCTGATCCGGGGGCCGGCGCTGGTATGCATGTTGAGGCTTCAGCTTGTCCTCCGGCGGGTGTGTCAGCCGGCGCGCGGCCTTGCGCATAACCCGCCAGGCTCGGATGTCGTTTGTTGTAACATAGCCTTTGTGATCCACGTCGATGTCGTCGAAATGCTTCGCGACCAAGGGAAATCCGCCCTTTGCCTCCTCCAGGGTCAGGTGCCCGTCATGTGCGAGATCGGCCTGAGTAAAATGCTGTTCCCAGGTCATGCGCGCAGGGTGACAATCGGTCTTGGCCAGCTCCTCCGCGAGGGCCGGTCCGATCAGGAGAGGCATTATCAGAAAGGGAAGGATACGGCGCATAAGGCTTACCTGTACGGGTTGGTCCCGGGCCAGCCTAACGGCCAATTCCTAATAAAAGGTGAATCAAACGCTTTATCGCACAGCTTCGGCGATCGCTTTCACCGCCAGCGCGACGCCTTCCGCATCGACATCCAGATGCGTGCAGGCACGGACGCGATAGGGTCCAACGGTCGATACTGAGATCCCCAGTTGACGCACGCGTTGGGCCAGGGCATCCGCGGTCAGCTCAGCGCCCCGCGTGTCGAAGAATACCAGATTTGTCTCCGGCTCCTCTACCGCCAGTCCCGCCAACTGGGACAGGCCGCGTGCCAGTGCGCGGGCGTTGGCATGATCGTCCGCGAGCCGGTCAACATTATGGTCCAACGCGTAGAGGCAGGCGGCGGCGCAAATCCCCGACTGCCGCATCGAACCGCCAAGCCGCTGCTTCCAGCGCCAGGCTTCGTCGATGAATGGCTGCGACCCGCACAGTACGGCACCCAGCGGCGCGCCTAAACCCTTGGTGAAATCCAGCCAGACCGAATCGCAGTGCTCGGCCATGTCGGCGGCTGTCCCCCCGCTAACCATCACGGCGTTCATCAAGCGCGCACCATCCATGTGGGTCTTCATGTCATGTTCGTGGGCGGTAGTCAGCACATCGGTCAGCAACGGCAGTGGCCAGACCGATCCGCCGCCGGCGTTCGCTGTTTGCTCAACCGCGACCAGGGTCTGCGGCGGAGCATTTCGCCGCTTTTCCCGCAGCGCTGCCCTAATCGTGGCGCTGTCGAACATCCCGCGGGTGCCCCGTAGACCCAGGACGACCGTGCCGGCCAGAGCGCCTGGACCGCCCCCCTCGCTAGCAATAATATGGGCGTCTTCGTGTGCCAGGATCTCGTCGCCGGGTTGGCAATGGACCAGGATCGAAATCTGGTTGCACATTGTCCCGCTTGGCAGGAACAGCGCTGCCGGCTTGCCGGTCAATTCCGCCATCCGGTCGCACAGCGCGTTTACCGTGGGATCGTCGCCGTTCTGCTCGTCACCGACCGCCGCCCGCATCATCGCGTCCTTCATGGCGGCGGAGGGCCGGGTCTGCGTGTCGGAGAACAGGTTCACCCGCACGGGTGGAAGGGACGGGTCCGGACGGACGGGCGCATAAACCATCGGCGCGTTCCTGACGAATGAGCGGAGGACCATAAACTTCGTGCGCGCGTTTGCGGAACGCCTTCACCATGCGCCGCACCGCTTCGTTGAACACGACCCCGATAGCGGCTTGCAAGATCCGGCTGCGAAACTCGAAATCGACGAAGAAGTCGACTTCGGTACCGCTGTCGTGGGGCGCGAACTCCCACTGGTTGTTCAGGTAGCGGAAGGGGCCGTTCTCGTATTTGACTGTGACCCGGCCCGGTCGGTCGAGCGTGACGCGGCTGGTGAAGCTCTCTCGAAATGGCCCGAAGCCGATCGTCAGATCCGACAGCAAGTGGTGCTCGGTGCGGTGCCGAACACGGGCCGCGACGCACCACGGTAGAAAACGCGGATACTTGGCGACATCGGCCACCAGGTCGAACAGTTGTTCGGGGGTGTACGGAACGATTTGCTTTTCTGCATGTGTGGGCATCAGAGGCCGGGCTGCGCCAATTTTTCGGCCCTGGCCGCCCGCAACGCCGCAAAATCTGAATCGGCATGATACGAGCTGCGGGTCAGCGGCGTCGCCGATACCAGCAGGAAGCCCTTCGCGCGCGCGATCGAGGCATACTCGGAAAATTCCTCGGGCGTGACGAAGCGGTCTACCGCAGCGTGCTTCACCGTCGGCTGCAGGTATTGGCCGATGGTCAGGAAATCGACGTCGGCAATGCGCAAATCGTCCATTACCTGCATGACTTCAGACTTGGTCTCGCCCAGCCCTACCATCATCCCCGACTTGGTAAAGATTGATGGATCGATTTGTTTGACGTTATCCAGCAGCCGTAGCGACTGGTAATACCGCGCGCCGGGACGGATCGCGGGATAGAGCCGGGGCACGGTCTCCAGATTGTGGTTGAACACGTCGGGACGAGCGGCGGCGACGGTCTCGGCGCCGACCGGCTTGCGCAGGAAGTCCGGGGTGAGGACCTCAATGGTCGTCACCGGAGCGGCCTGTCGGATGGCCTCGATGACAGCGGCAAAGTGCGCGGCCCCGCCATCGGCAAGATCGTCGCGATCCACCGAAGTGATCACCACGTGCCGCAGCCCTAATTTGGCCACCGCGTCGGCGACCCGCAACGGTTCATCGGCCTCTAGCCCAGCGGGGTGACCGGTGCGAACATTGCAGAAGCTGCACGCCCGCGTGCAGGTGTCGCCCATGATCATCATCGTGGCGTGCCGCTGCGACCAGCATTCGCCGATATTCGGGCAAGCGGCCTCCTCGCACACGGTCACCAGGCGATTTTCGCGGATCAACGCCTTGGTCTCGTGATAAATCGCGCTAGTCGGAGCCTTCACCCGAATCCAGGCCGGCTTGCGCTGGATAGGATTGTCCGGACGATTGGCTTTCTCCGGATGTCGGATTGGGCCGCCACGGCGATGATCGATGGTCAGGCGGGTTATGGACATGACATTGCTGATGTGGACGGCGAGCAGAGGACCGTCAAGCAGTGCCGCGCCCGGGAACTGATCATCTAAAGACCTTCCACAAGGGTGACCCCAAGCTCGCTGATGGTGGTTGTGCCGTCACCGATATGAAGACCGGGGGAATGCGCATCACTCGCGTCATGTCTCACTCTAACGTCTGCACTGATCGATTGCTGGTTCGATTATGTTCTGCACTTGTCAACGATGTCCAAAATTGAGTACCCCAACCGTTTCAAACCGAACACGGACCAGGGCGCTGAAATTAGGGCACAACATCGAAGTTGAGTTCGACCTGACGACCAACTTCGGTTCGGCGGGCGACAGCCTCGCGATTTGGGCGGGCCCGTCCAGAATTGGAGTTCGCCGGACGTTTGAAACCGAAAGTCACCTGATGTTTCCCTCGACGCCATCTTTCGGTGGTTGCATTTCGGCCACGAAGGCCGGGGGTCAGATGAAACACACTGGCAGGGCATGCTGAACGGCGTGCGCCCGTCTGTCCTGTTGTATGACTGGGACAACACGCTTGTCGACGGCTGGGCTGGCATTGCGGCGGCGCTCAACGCGGCTTTCGCTGAATTCGGCCACCCGCTCTGGAGCGTGGAGGACACGCGCAGCCGGGTGCGCGTCTCCCTTCGGGAGAGCTTCCCGGTCATGTTCGGCAACCGCTGGGAACGTGCCCGTGACATATTTTATGAAGCTCTGACCGCCCAGCATTTGGATCATATCAGTGCCATGGCTGGTGTGCCGGATGTTCTGGAAACCGGGGCCGCGTGGCCACAAGGCGTGGTGTCCAACAAGGCTGGGGTGTTTCTTCGCCGTGAAGTGACCCATCTCGGCTGGGCACGATTCTTCGGGCCGGTCATCGGTGCCGGGGATGCTGCCGCTGATAAGCCTGATCCGGCACCGCTGCATCTTGCACTGGCCCAACTTGGGCGCACCCCGGATCCGTCCGTTTGGTATATGGGCGATACCACCCTTGACATGCAGGCCGCTCGGGCGACCGGCGTTACGGCGGTGCTGATTGGTAACGCCGAGCACGATGGGGGAGTTGAACGGGCCGCTCCGCATATCCATTTCCCGTCTGCCCACGATCTTAGCGCGCAATTACGTGAGCTTGCGTGAGGGGGGTGGGCTGTTAGAATGAAGCCTCCCGGCGGCCGTGCCACGAACCGTCGGTTTATTGGTTCATACGAACCTTCCACACAAAAAAAGAAGGATTGTGGCCGTGGCCAACGAGAAATCGCAGAACGTTCAGGATGTGTTCCTGAACCACGTGCGGAAAAGCAAAACGCCGGTAACGGTTTTCCTTGTGAACGGTGTCAAACTCCAGGGGATTATCACTTGGTTCGACAATTTTTCCGTTCTGCTTCGCCGGGACGGGCATACCCAACTCGTGTATAAGCACGCTATCAGTACCGTGATGCCGGGCGCGCCGATCCAGCTTTTCGATGCAGCAAAGAGCGAAGGCGCCACAACCGCACCCGCACGGGAAATGAGTGGCGTGACCGGGGACGACTGATTTCCCGTTCTCTCAAACCAGGGTTCATTCGCGTGGCTGATCGGACGAACGGCGGTAATCCGAACGTGCCTTTTGGCGCGGTTGAACGGAGGAGCGAGCCATCCCTGACAGGTGAGTCCACGCGGGCTGCAGTGATCTTGCCGTGGGAACGCCAAGGCCGGGATGTGTCCGGTGGCGACCAACCGCGCGCGGCCGAGGCCAGATTGGCTGAGGCTATTGGGTTGGCCATGTCGATCGGTCTGGTCGTGGTATATGAGGTCATTCTTCCTCTGCGCGTCCGGCGGCCTTCGATGCTGTTCGGTGAAGGCCAGGTCGAAAACCAGCGGCAGGCTATATCCCTGAACGATGTAGAGGTGGTGATAGTCGATGCCGCCTTGTCGCCGGTGCAGCAGCGCAATTTGGAACGCGCCTGGGGCTGCAAGGTAATCGACCGCACCGGTTTGATCCTGGACATCTTTGGTGAACGAGCGGCGACGAAGGAGGGGACGCTCCAGGTCGAACTCGCGCATTTGCAATATCAGCGATCTCGGCTCGTTCGGTCGTGGACGCACCTTGAACGCCAGCGTGGCGGCTTCGGCTTCCTGGGTGGCCCGGGTGAAACCCAGATCGAGGCCGACCGGCGGTTGATCGACGAGCGGCTCGTGCGGATCCGCAAGGATCTTGAACAGGTTCGGCGCACTCGCGGGCTGCATCGGTCCGCCCGGCGGCGGGTGCCGTTCCCGGTGATCGCCCTGGTCGGCTACACCAATGCCGGTAAATCCACGCTGTTCAATGCAATGACGGGAGCGGAGGTGACGGCGAAGGACCAATTGTTCGCCACGCTGGACCCGACTATGCGCGGGCTTCAACTGCCGTCCGGCCGGCGAGTGATATTGTCCGATACTGTGGGGTTCATCAGCCAGTTGCCGCATGAACTGGTGGAGGCATTCCGGGCGACTCTGGAAGAGGTGTCGGAAGCCGATGTGATCCTGCACGTGCGCGACGCGGCACATCCGGAGACAACGGCTCAGCGTAACGATGTCGCCAAGGTGCTGGATGACATGGTCGCCGATGGCACTCTGGATGCGGCTTGGCCGGATCGCACGATTGAGGTGCTCAACAAGGCCGATCTTCTCGGCGGGGTCGCCGAGGTTCCGGTGCGCGAGGAGGCGGTCGCGGTGTCGGCCATCACTCGAGAGGGGCTGGAGGCTTTGAAAGCCGTGATCGATCTCCGCATCGCGCAGGGAATGGACGTGGCGGACTACGACATTCCGCCGCAGGATGGAGCGAGTATGGCGTGGCTGTATCAACACGGTGAAGTGGTTGAGCGGCACGATGACGCCGCCGCGGTGCATATGAGAGTGCGGCTGCTGCCGGCGGATCGCGCGCGGTTTGAGCGGCGCGAATAAGGGCGGCGCGCGATCGGTTAACAGCCGAACGGGGCCTGTTCGATCAGTTCAACCGCAAATCGATCAGGTGATTTGGGTCCGGTTTGAGTTCGCCTTTCTCCACTCGCTTAACGATGTCTGTCAGGGCGGCATTGGCCGGGGTGGGTATACCGATTTCTTCGCCTTTGTGGGTAATGAAACCGTTCAGGAAATCGATCTCCGTGCGGCGGCCCTTCACCATGTCCTGACCCATGGACGGGCGATGCTCGCCGCCTCCGGCTTTATTCACTTCCTCCAGCCGATGCGAGTCGTATTCGCGGGTCGCGCTGGGGTCGCCCTCGCCCGCCTTGGCGATGATCTCCGGATCGATGTGGTGGATTTCTTCCAGTTCGTAGCCCAGCGCCTGGCCAACACGGATGGCCTCGCTACCGAGCCTGGCGCCGAAGCGGCGCAACGTGTCATTTCGGAGGATGTCCTTGCTGACCAGACCGGTGCAGGCAGACATTCCGTTTGCCATGGCATTGGTCACGAGCTTTGACCAGCGCTCGCCCCAGAGATTCGACGTTATCAGGGCAGAGTTGGCCAACGCGACGAGGCGCTTGATTTCCTGCACGCGTTCGGTGACGCGGCCGTGCACCTCCCCCACGCGGAAGACCGTGTGTTTGTCACCGCTTTTGCCGGCGGCGCGATGTACATGGCCTGGCTCACACAGATCGACGGTGATGGAACTGGCGATGCTGCCGACGACCTTGCCCCAGCCGACGACGCCGGCGATCGTCTCCTCGTTCATGCAATTCTGCAGCGAAACGATAAAACCGTTCGGCGAGAGGTACTGGGCGATCATGACGGTTGCCCATTCAGTGTCGTATGACTTCATGCAGACGAACGCTACGTCGAAGGGTTTTTCCTTGGCGGCCTGCTGCAACTCGGTCAGATGCAGCGCGCGCACCTTCGTGGACCACTCCGGTACGTCGCGGATGTGGGAGACCTTCAGGCCCTGGGCCTTCATTGTTTCGACGTTCGCGGGCCACGGATCGATGAAAGTAGCGTCCTCCCCGGCCCGAGCCATGTGAGCGCCTGCGTAAGCGCCGACCGCGCCGGAACCCATGATGGCGATCTTGTAACCCATGTTTCTCTCCCCGCTCGATGGTCTGGGTGCAGTGTGCCGACACGGGCTGGAAACGCAACCGCCGCTGATTCCGCGGTGTTTGGAGTCAAGTTTACCGAGGGCGCCCTATCGCCCGACAGTGCACTCAATCTGACCGGCCGGCTCGTTCGTCGCAACAAACACCTGATTCTTGTTATCCAGACCGAACGGCGCGAGATTGATCAGGAGATAGTGCTTATTCGGGCAGGCCATGCTGATGTCGGTTATCTCGGGCACCGCCTCCAGGGCTGCGGTCCCCATGCGGAATAGACTATCCTGCACGCTGTAGCTGTAAGTCGTTGCAAAGACATCGAGCAACGTGGCTAGAATTCGCGCATTGGCAGAATCGTAGTCCGCCGGAGCCATGCTCCAGCGCCAAGAGGCTTGCATGGCAGTCGACATTAGTCGATCGTGCGTTTCGGGAATCGTGGTGTATTTGTCCTGGATGTAGTTCTCCCAGCCGGACTGGGTCGACTTCAGGAACGTGAAGCCTGACACACCGGACTCTACAGTCGCGCTCATTCGTGTCGCTATCACCTTGGCGAAGGGTTTGCCATTGTTGTCAAGCACGAAGCTGTGCGGGTGCGGTGTCCCATTCACCGACAATCGCGTCCATTTCGTTTCGTGTCCGGTAACCGTCGCTGTCTCCACCGCTGAATAGTTGTCCAATAGCTTCTGGGCCACTGCAGCGCAGAAGAGTTCCGTTCCCAGCGCGATATTCTCACGCGCGACCACGTTGACAACGTTCTTCACCGTGTCGGTGGCCACGGACGTCGAATTGTCGGCGTGCGTGAACGCGCGGTCGAAATGGCCTGTCACCATTGCTCGCACAGTGAGTTCGCGCACTTCGTGTCGATCATCCTGGCGATCGACCCGCATCACGCGGACTTGGTCCTTGCCGTAGGTCTTTTGTAGGAGTTTCATCCTTGATGCTCCTTGAGGTTGATCGCTAGACGTGCTCGGCGCTCGCAGCGACGGCAGCAGCGTCGCCACGCGCCGCCTCGACGCTAAGCTCCGGCGGAAGGTTCACCGCACGCCCAATGATCAGGGGAACCGCGACTGCGCCCGCATACATGACGAGGACATGCTGAATCGCCAGCGGCACCAGTCGGGCGATCGGAAGGCGTTCGTCTACAGGGTGGACGCTGTGGGACATTCGGTCACTTCCTCTGCAACTTTGCCGCGACGCGACGCACCGCCGACAGCCTCTCACCGGGGGATGGTCCCGACCGTTGGCCGACACGCAATTTTTAGACCACGATCTCTTCCCGGGGTTTCGCAGTAACGAATCCGGTCTCGTGCCGAAGACACTGCTCGATCCCGTGCCCGCATGACGGTCTGCCGGCTCGTCGCCATCTGACTGGCCAGCGCTGCCACAGTGGTTCCCGCTGCAAGCTGCGCCAGAAACTTCGCACGCTGCCAGCGTCGGCAAGGACCGGACGAACGGACGTCTTCTTGCCACTCCTTGTCGGGCGTGCGTCAGGCCTCCTCGTCGATGTCAAATCGCTTTCTATTTTTTTCGTGTCCGATCGTTGCTCTGACGTAATCTTGGTGCAGAGGCCAGCCACAAGCGAGGCCGGGCGGTCGAGATTGGCTCGACCATAAATTTCTTTGCTTGACCAGTTTCAGCTTCGAACTCTGCCCCTGAGTCTGAGCATTCGATTAGCCTTGCCGGTGCTGAGTTATGCGATGCAAGCGATCGAGCAGATCTAGCACCGTCGTCAGCCCCGGCACGGCGGTCCGGGATTGTCCGGATACCGGCCTTCGACAGCGTGTCGCGCCGGTCGTCATCATGCGGGCGATGCGGTGGGCGGATGGTGCCCTGCTAGGCCGCATCTCCCGCGTGGTTCCTTTGTCCTTCCTCTTCCTGGTTGTCCATTCCACGACGACACGGGGTTGCTTGGTTTTGATGGCCCGTAACGCGCAGCAACATTATGGCTGCCATCGGTCCATGCGGGCTCAAGCTGGGTCAGAAAGGGGTCGAGTGAACTCCCGGCTGCGGAAGTTCGCTAACTACTTCCGCCGCGCGATCATTCCAGTCCCAGCATGAAAGCGCTCTGGCTCGCAACGCGTCGGATCGTCGAGCGCCTACTAGACCAGCCGCCCGTGGCAATGCTTGTATTTCTTCCCAGACCCGCATGGACACTGCGCGTTGCGCGGTGTCGCCGCCCAGGTGCTTTCATCGTGGGGATCAATCGCCGGTATCCGGTTCGGCGCCATCGAGATGATCCTGGGCGGGGCTGGCGCCTCGGCCAGAGCCAAGTCCGACGACAACGCCGATTGCGGTTCCGCGTGGCTCTCCACCATCTGCATCACTGGCGGCGGCGCCATGGGCCGCTCAGGCGCGAGTTCCACGCGTGACAGCATGCCGGTGATGCGTTCCTTCAATTCAACCAGCATCGCGTTGAACAGGGCGAAGGCTTCGGACTTGTATTCGTTCAGCGGATCGCGCTGCCCATAAGCCCTCAGGCCGATGCCCTGGCGCAAATGGTCGAGCGCATACAGATGCTCTTTCCATACCGCGTCAAGCGTCTGGATCAAAACGTTCCGCTCAATGAACCGCATCAGTTCCGGACCCATGTTGGCGGCTTTCGCGGCCATCATCTCGTCTACCGCCTTCTCGATGCGTTCGCGCAGATGGGTCTCGTCGATGCCGTCTTCCTTGCCCCATTCCTCGATCGGCAGGTTCAAATTGAACACGCGCTGGACGTCGGCGGCCAGATCGGCCAGTTCCCACTGCTCCGAGAACGCCTTCTCCGGCACACGCGCCGCTACCATCAGCGCCAGGACGTCGTCGCGCATTTCGGCGATGGTGTCGGCCACGTCCGTCAGCTTCATGAACTCCTTGCGCTGGGCATAGACCTCCTTGCGCTGGGCATTCATCACGTCGTCGTATTTCAGCACGTTCTTGCGGGTGTCGAAGTTGCGGGCCTCGACCTTTTTCTGGGCCTTTTCCAGTGCCTTGTTGATCCAGGGATGGACGATCGCCTCGCCCTCCTTCAGTCCCAGCCGCTGCAGCATCCCGCCCATGCGGTCGGACCCGAAGATGCGCATCAGGTCGTCTTCCAGCGACAGGAAGAAGCGCGAGCGGCCCGGGTCGCCCTGCCGGCCGGACCGGCCACGCAACTGGTTGTCGATGCGCCGGCTTTCGTGCCGCTCCGTGCCGATGACGAACAATCCGCCGGCGTCTTTCACCTTCTGATGCGCGACCGCCACTTCATCGCGGATTTTCGTCGCGCGCGTCTCCCGGGCGGCTTCGTCATGAATGGTGGACAACTCCTTGCGCAGCCGAACATCGAGGTTGCCGCCGAGTTTGATGTCGGTGCCGCGACCGGCCATGTTGGTGGCGATCACCACCGCACTCGGCGCTCCGGCCTGCGACACGATCTCGGCTTCCTGCTCGTGGAAGCGGGCGTTCAGCACCGCGTGCGGGACCTTCCGCTTCTTCAGCAGGTCGCTGATCGTCTCGCTCTTTTCGATCGAGGTGGTGCCGACGAGAACCGGCTGGCCCTTGGCGCGCGCTTCGTCGATCAGTGTTGCGACCGCCTCGTATTTCTCGGCGGCGGTCCGATAGACCTCGTCGTCCTCGTCCTTGCGGGTGACCGCGACGTTGGTGGGAATTTCGACCACATCGAGCTTGTAGATTTCGGCAAACTCGTCGGCCTCTGTCATCGCCGTGCCGGTCATGCCGGCCAGCTTGGGATAGAGTCGAAAATAGTTCTGGAAGGTGATCGAGGCCAGGGTCTGGTTTTCCGCCTGGACGGTAACGTGTTCCTTCGCTTCCAGCGCCTGGTGCAGGCCTTCCGAGTAACGGCGGCCCTGCATCATGCGGCCGGTGAACTCGTCGATGATGATCACCTGGTCGTCGCGGACGATGTAATCGACATCGCGGGCGAACAGCGTATGGGCGCGCACCGACTGCTGGACGTGGTGCACGACCGAGACGTTGAAGATGTCGTACAGATTACCCTCGGTTAGGACGCCGGCTTCCTTCAGCATATCCTCGACGCGTTCGCTACCGGGTTCGGTCAACGAAACTGTCTTGAATTTTTCATCCTTGTCGTAAGTGGAGGGATCCTTCACCAGTTCCTTCACCACGACGTCGACCTGGCGGTACAGATCAGAACTGTCCTCGGCGGGGCCGGAGATGATCAACGGCGTGCGGGCTTCATCGATCAGGATGGAGTCGACCTCGTCAACGATCGCGTAGAAGAAATCGCGCTGGACCATATCTTCCAGGCGGTATTTCATGTTGTCGCGCAGGTAGTCGAAGCCGAACTCGTTGTTGGTGCCGTAGGTGATGTCGGCGGCGTATTGCACCCTCTTGGTGTTCTCGTCTTGGCCATGGACGATCACGCCGTAGGTGAGGCCGAGGAAATTGTAGATCTGCCCCATCCAGTCGGCGTCACGCCGAGCGAGGTAGTCGTTCACCGTGACGACATGGACGCCCTTGCCGGCGAGTGCGTTCAGATAGACAGGCAGCGTGGCGACCAGAGTCTTGCCCTCCCCGGTCTTCATTTCCGAGATTTTACCGTCGTGCAGCACCATGCCGCCGACGAGTTGCACGTCGAAATGCCGCTGTCCGAGCGTGCGGCGGCTGGCCTCCCGGACCACGGCGAAGGCTTCCGGGAGCAGGTCGTCGAGCGTCGCGCCATCGGCAAGCCGGGCGCGAAACTCCGGAGTCTTCGCCGCCAAAGCCTCGTCCGACAGCGCATTCATGCCATCTTCAAGGGCGTTGATCGCTGGGACTCGCCGCTGATAGCCTTTCAGGGAGCGGTCGTTGGCAGAGCCGAAAATGGCGCGAGCGATAGAGGCGAGCATGCGGACCTTCCAAACGCGATCAGTCCGGGAAGACCCAGACACGCGGAGTTCAGATAAGACCCCACCGTCGCAGGGTCAACGATTTGACCAAAAATGAGGAAGGATGAAGGCCGGCCCCTAACGCTGATTACCCAAAGCGTGGCGCGCTCCGGTGCAGTTGCATCGAAACCCGGACGCGTCGGCTCCGCTTCCGTTTCTGCAAAAATGGTTTGACAGAAAGGGTGCGCTTGAAACTCTGAGGTGGTGCCGATCGGGTCGACAAGAATTGGGACGACTTAAGGACGGGTCAGGAGAGAGCCCCACCCTGGCGGGTGCCACGGGGGTGCGTGGTCGCCCAGGGTCGGCGGGTCATATTGGCTGAGGCAAGGATCCTGAGCCGGGACGGCAAATTAGTAGCACATGGCACTTCGACCCTCTTGGTTTGGCAGGGCGAAAGGTGATGCGGCTCGCGCGCCCGGTCTCAACCCTTCGTCGCCGCGAGCGCGGGCTACAGGCGCAGCGGACGTGCGGTCGCTTCCAAACGGCTGGCGTCGACGGCGAGGTCGCTGCAGGCGGACAGACGAGTGGCAGCACCCTGCCTGCGTGCGGGGGTCAGCGCGCACGTATCAGCGTGATGAAGTCAAACCTAATCCAGCATTTGAGGGCGGTGACGTCCGCCGAACCCATCGGTATGGTCACTGCATGCCATGGCACCACATAAATATAAATCGGTTTGGCGGTCCTGAGGTCCTCGAACCGGCCGAACAGCCGGCCATTCCAGAACCCGGCCCCGGCGAGACTCGGATCAAGGTGCTTGCCGCTGGTACCGGCTTCACGGATGCGTTTATCCGGCGCGGTCGTTACCCGGACTTCAAGGGACCGCTGCCGTTTACGCCCGGTTACGACCTGGTGGGGATCGTCGAGAAACTTGGACGGGGGGTAACCGAACCCCCTGAAGGCCAGTTAGTCGCCGATCTGTGTGTCACCGGCGGCTACGCCCAATACGCAATTCGGCCCGCGCGCTTTCTTGTACCCGTCCCCGAAGGCGTCGACCCGGCTGCAGCCGTGTGTATCCCACTCGCCTATCTGACAGCGTACCAGATGCTCACCTTGTGCGGTTCCCTGCCGCAGGGCGCTACGATCCTCATTGTCGGAGCCTCCGGCACGGTCGGCACGGCACTGCTCGATTTGGCCCGCCATCTTGGCCTTAAAGCGATCGGTACCTGTTCGGCCGCGAACCTCGCAGCCGTCCAACGTTTCGGCGCAGTTGCGATCGACTACAACGCAGGCGATTTCGTTGCGGCCGTCCGCAAGATCGCCGTCGGGCAGCAGGGCGACGCAGGCGTCGATGCTGTTTACGACGCGATTGGTGGCGCGCATTTCAGCCGCTCTTTCGCCTGCCTCGCGTCCGGCGGCCTGCTCGTGGGCTACGGGTCGCAAACCATGGCGGTCGGGGGCGAGAGCTTGCTTTCCGCGGGGCTCGGCTTAGCCCGGCTGAAGCTTTGGGGGACCCTGAAGTTTCTGTTCGGTGGCCGTCGCGCGGTTTGGTACAGCATCACCGATCGCCGATCGACACATCCCGACCGGTTCAAAGCTGACATGGCGACGCTGTTCGGCCTGCTACGCGACGGCGCTATTCATCCTGTGGTTGTCGATCGATTGCCTCTCGCGGCCGCCCGCGAGGTCCATTCCCGCATCGATGCCGGCGGCCTCGGCGGCAAGATCGTATTGCTGCCCTGGCCATAGCGAGTCTCTACGACGAGGCAGAGTTACCGGGCGCTATACCCCCAAGGAATACCTTGAAAATCAGATCTTTAGGGTTCTTCTGGCGTCGATTTGAGTCAGACTTTAAGCTTAAAAATGGAACACACCATGGCACCAATCTGCTTCCGACCGTGGATCATTCCGACAGCTGGCGGGGTGCCCTGACAGCTTTGAGGCTGACGCGGGCCCGGCAAGTCATCTGCCAGTGTTAACCACCCATCAACCTTTCGGCCTTAATCTGCCTCGGCCCGACCAAAATGGTTCGCCGACATGGCCGAAGACTCACCGCTCGCACTGTCCAACGCGCTGATCGCCGGCCGCTTCGCTGTCGATGTCTCGCAGGTTTTGCCTGATGCAGGTGCAGGAATACCTGCTTACCTTGCCCGCGACCGGATGGCATCAGACGGCAAGTGTGTCGCCCTAGCCGTTTCCCGGGACGCATCGCCCTGTGCCAGGGCCCTGCGCGTCCTCATCGACCCAATCGACAACCTGATGACGCCGCTCGGTCACGGCGTCGCGCCATTGACTGGCGGAAAAGGCGAGGGCTACTTCATCGTCTGCACGCCGCCGCTCGGCCCGGCAGTCTCGGCTTCGCTCAGTCCCTGGCCGGACAAAGCGCTGATGGACCTCGTGCTGCGGCCCATTGCCCGGGTGCTCGAAGTCCTGGATAGCCTCAAACTCACCCATAGATCGATCCGTCTGAACAATGTGTTTCAGTCGGCCGCCGGGCAGCCGGTGATGCTCGGGGCGGCCTGGGCGGCACCGCCCGCCATGCACCAGCCCGCGATATTCGAGTCGCCCTACACCGCCATGTGCCACCCTGCTGCCCGGGGCGCGGGCACGATCGCCGATGACGTCTACGCTCTGGGCGTCCTGTTGCTGACATTGTCGACCGGCGTAGTTCCCATGGCAAACATGGACCATGCAACGGTCATCCGTTGGAAGATCGAACTGGGCAGCTTCGCCGCGCTGACCCGGGAGCGCCCCGTGTCCGGGTTGTTCGCCGACCTGCTGCACAGCATGCTCGCGGACGACCCGGATCACCGGCCGCTGCCCGCTCAGCTGCTCGACCCGGCGAGCCTGCGCGGGCGCCGGGCTGCCGCGCGCCCCCCGCGACGCAGCCAACAACCGTTGATGCTGAACGATATCGCCGTGTTCGACGCGCGCATGCTCGCTTACGCGCTGCTCCTCGATCAAAGGAAGGCCACGCAGTTTCTTGTTGGTGGGCTGGTTACCCAATGGCTTCGGCGGGGCTTGGGCGATGCCAGCCTGGCGACGCAAGTCGAGGATCTGGTCCGAGGTCGCTCCAGCGACACCAGGTCGGGACCGCTCAGCGACCCGCTTCTGGTGATGCACACAATCAGCACGATCAGCGCGCGAATGCCTCTGTGCTGGCGTGGTATCGCGCTGTGGCCAGACGGGCTGGCCGGGCTGCTGGCGCAAGGGATCGCCGGGCAACCCGATCTGTTGACAGCGGCCGAGGAATTGCTCGTCAACGATGCCGCTACTGTCTGGGTACGGGCCGGCGCCCGTCCGGATCGCCCGGAACCACCTGACATCTCGGCAATCATAACGAAGGCTGGCGGCTCGAACGGTATGGTGCGGTTGTTTTACGAGCTAAATCCGCTATTGCCGTGTCGAGCACCAGGAATGGGAGCAGCGTGGGTCGCCGGCATGCCGGCCCTGATGCGGTCCCTTGAGCAGGCAGCGGGCAGCGCCGGGGGCGCCTTGCTCGGCCAGCACCTGTTCGCTTTCATCGCAGCCCGCGCAGACCGCAAAAGCGAGATGCAAGTCGACAAGTTGGCGGGCGCGAAGACCGACGATAGCTTTCGCCTCGGCGAACTCGCTCTGCTGCGGGATTTGCAACTGCGATACCATCCCGAGCCAATGGTTGCCCTGGCGAAATGGGCAGCCTCGCGGCTGCGGCAGGATCTGGAGGTATGGCACAACAAACCCCGCCGGCTGGCCATGCAAGCGCGGCTCGAGAGCCTGGTCCAGGCGGGCCTGCTCGCACGCCTATTGGAGCTGACCGGCGACGAGGCGGCCCGAGCCCTAGACATCGCGGGTGCGACGCGTGCGGCGAACGAGTTAAAGGCAATCGATGCCGAAGTCGCGGCCATCAATACCGAGGATAGGCGGCGCCTCGGAGATGCCGAGCGGTTCGGTCATGCTATCACTGGTGGGATTGGCCTCTCAGCGTTGATCCTGATGGCGATGTCGGTCTTGCTAAGGTGAGCGGAGGCTCGAAAATCGGGCGTCAGTTGGCAGGCATGATCGTTTTGCTGCTAGCGCTAGCTGGTGGCGGATTGATCGCGTTGTCACCGGACATCGCGCTGCCATTGGCGGTGCTGTTGCTCCCGGGGTTAATTGCATTGCTGTTCGACCGGTCACCTGGCTGCGGCGTGGCGCGGGCCATCCTACTGTTTCAGGGGGCAGCATGTGTTCATCCGGTCATGGGCGCATGGTATCGCTGCGCAGGAATCGACGGCTGCATGAGCTACCTGGCGGAATGGCAGTCCATTCTGCCCGCGTGGCTGGCAGCAGCGGCAGCATGGACAATGTCTCAGGTTCTGCCGCTGGGCCTTAAGATGCTCGATGACTATCGTCTGCGCTACCGCGGCGCTGCCCTGGCCGCCCGGCGCCAGGCTCTCGTGGAAGAGTGGGGCTTGGAAGAGTGACGTCTCGCCGCCCGCCTGACCCTGGCGAGTTCAAGAGCCTCGGGTCGCGGCGGGCGGCACCCGTTTGTGGTGTTTGACGAACCGGTAGTAGGCGGAAGGGAACGGCCTATGCCGCAACCTCTACCACTACCACCTCGGTCGCCGTTGTTGCGGTGATCGTGATCGAGCGTTCGTCGGAGATCGCCACGCCATCGCGCGCCTGAGCAGCGATGCCATTCACGGTGATCGCTCCGTTCACCGGGACAAGATAAGCCGCGCGGCCCGGCGCCAGCGAAAACTCCGTCGTTTGGCCCCCGGCGAGCGTGCCGGCCAGCACGGCGGCGTCGGCGTTCAGCTTCAATGCATCGGACGATGCGTCCGATGGCCGGCCGCTCGCCAGCACGGACAGGCCGTTATTGCCGCGGGGAAAGGCACGCGTGCTCCACCCAGGAGCAACCCCGCGGCGATCCGGGAGGATCCAGATCTGGAACAGCCGCGTTGGGATTTTTTCCAGATTGTATTCGGCGTGGGTGATCCCGGTGCCGGCATGCATCACCTGGACGTCGCCTGCCTCGGTGCGCCCCTCATTGCCGAGGTTGTCGCGATGGGTGATCGCGCCCTCGCGAATAAAGGTCACGATCTCCATGTCGCGATGCGGGTGCGGGTCGAAGCCGGTGCCGGGAGCGACCTCGTCGTCATTCCACACGCGCAAGCGGCCGAGGCCCATGCGGTCGGTGTCATGGTAGCCGCCAAAGCTGAAATGGTGGTGCGCGTTCAGCCATTCATTGCGGAACGCGCCCAGAGTATCGAACGGGCGAAGTTGGATCATCGGGGCAATCCTTTCTGTTGCCCGCGAACTTGGGGCGCCATTTGGCATTCGACAAGTCGTCCAGAACAAGCGTCAGCCCCGTGCAAGGGAGGGACCTGGCCGATGAGGGTGTCGATCTGGCCGTGTTGCTTCTGGACGGCGTCGGACGGCGTCCCGGATGGCCGGCGGTGGCCAGGACCGAGCCGGAGCGCTCGGCTCCGCGGAGCGCGAGATACGCTTTGCTTACTAGCTATTCGGTCCGCGCTCCATTGAGACCGGCTGCCACCGTCGCAGCTTGGAGTTCATCAGCACCGCCGGATTAACGCAACTCATCGGCCACCGTCCGTTCAGGATCAGCGCCAGTTCCCGCCCCACATGCAGCTTCCGCGCCGGATCAAACCGAGCGGACGCCGACGCCGTGTGCGCGCTGAGCGTTACGTTTGGCATGCCCAACAACGGGTTGTTGTTTCCCGGCGGCTCGATTTCCAGCACGTCCAGACCGGCGTGAGCAATCCACCCTTCCGACAACGCCTTGATTAATGCCGACTCCTGCACGGTTGGACCACGGCCCGTATTGATGAACACCGCGGTCTTCTTCATCTGCCGGAAATGCTTCTCCTTCAGCATCCCCTCCGCCTCAGGTGTCGCCGGAGCGTGCATCGAAACGAAATCCGACTGCGCCAGTACTTCCTCCAGCGTGCACGGCAGCACGTCGTGCTCCACCATCACCAATTCCTCGATGAACGGATCATAGGCGATCACCCGCAATCCAAATGGTTTCGCCCGCTTCGCCACCGCCCGAGCCACGTGGCCGAATGCGATCAACCCAAGCGTCAGCCCCATCAGTCGAGGTATCTGGAGCAGTTGCGGCCGTCCCTCGCGCCACCGGTTTTCGCGCACCATCCGATCCTGCTCGATCGTGCGCCGATGCGCCGCGAGCAAAAGCATCATAGCATGATCAGCGACTTCCTCGATGAATGTGTGCGGGCAATTGGTCACCGGCAGCCCGCGTTCGGTTGCCGCCTTTACATCCACGCTGTCTACCCCGACGCTGCCGAGGACGATCGCGCGACACCGCTCAGGCAAACCCTCCACCACCTTGCGAGTGAACCGCATGCCCTTGGCATAAACCGCGTCAGCGTCCTGCGCGAACCTGATGAACCCATCCTCATCCGTCGGACCCTCGACGATTTCGGCATCGATCCCGTCCAATGGTTCCATCTCGTAATCGTAACCGCCGCCAGCCGTGGTAAAGCTGGCCCCGCTTGGCGTCGCGATCTTGAATTTTGCCACGTTCCTCTCCTTTGAAAGACTCATTTCTGCGGCGGTCGTGCCCGCACTGCCTTCTCGTTCACATCGATTCCCCATCCAGGACCCGTCGGCAGGACGAATTCGCCGCTTTCGATCGTAGGGACAACCGTATAGAACTCGTCACGCCAGGGTGCGCTGTCGATATCGATCTCCATCACCCGGAAATTCGGCACGATCGCGCTGAAGGTCGCACTGATCGCGCTGCACAGATGCCCATAAAAGTTATGCGGCGCGACGTTGACCTCATAAACGTCCGCCATCGCCGCGATCTTCGCCGACTCCAGCAAACCGTTCCAAACGACATCGACGATCGCCACGTCACAGGCATAATGATCCAGGAACGGCTTGAACTCCCGCCGCCCATGCAGTGTCTCGCACGACGCAATGGGGCAGGGAGCGCCGCGCTTGATCTCCGCCAGGGCAAGGGCGTCGTGAGTATCAATTTCCAGCCACGTCAACCCCACCGGAGCCACCGCGTCAGCGATCCGCTTGAACCCCTCGGTCTTAAAGTTGAAGTTGATATCGAGGTGAATCCCCATGTCCGGGCCTACCGCATCGCGAATAATGCTCAACTGCTCCACCACGCCGCGTATCAACCGGTTGTCCCAGTTCAGCTCCGGCCATCCCACCGTGCGCCCGAACCCCGGCGTATACGACGACAGCCGGCCGTCCGCCAGCGGCAGGATATTTGTCTTTAGCGCTCGAAATCCGCGGTTCCGCACCTCGACGGCATGCGCCGCCAAGTGGTCGTACGAAAGCAGTTCCGGCACTCCCATCAGCGCCGCGCTACGCACCCGATATGTTCCGAAATGCGACCAATAAACCGGAATCCGCTCGCGGATCGGCCCGCCAAACAGTGCGGCCACCGGCACCCCGTAGGCCTTTCCAGCGACATCCAGCAGGGCATTCTCGATCGCCGCGATCGCTTGCTGGTTCAACCCGCCTCGCGACTGCCGTGTCAGAACGTGCAAGTGCTGAGTAACCGCCTCGAACCGAAGCGGGTCGCGTCCGATCAACAGCGGCGCAAGCCCCTTGATCACGTCCGATAGGCCGGTGCTGCCGAAACTTTCGTTAAACTCAGACCATCCGACGATGCCGTCGCTGGTAGTTACCTTCAGGAACGAAAACATCCGCCAGCCAGCGTCGGCCTGAAGAGTTTCGATTTGCGTGATCTTCATGGCTTCCCCCTTCGCATGATGATCGCGATATCACGTCGGGGATTCCAAGCACGCCCGGCCCCCAGGGGCAAGCTTCAGGACGATACGTCCCAAAATGGGGGCACCCCGTAATGCGCGTACACATCTCGCCCCCACGCGTCATCATCCCATGCCGCCGTCTTGGTGTCGGAGTACGAAGGCGCGCCTTCCAGAGTTTCGCGGTCGATGTCGACGATATAGCCGCCCAACTCCATATTGTAGTTTAGCCTCTCCCATGGCAGCGGATAATACCGGTCGCCGATGCCAAGGAAGCCGCCGAAACTCAGGATCGCATAGGCGATACGGCCGCTGGCCTTGTCGATCATGATGTCTTCAACCGTCCCAAGCTTCTCCAAGGCGGTATTAAATACACTGGCGCCCTGCACTTTATGCGCCGCGATCAGCTTGCCAGTGGGATCATTGGTATCGTCAAGACTTGCCATTTGAACTCCTGTTCACCGTCGAAGGATGCAACGCGCGGTAAGGTTGAAGGTTACAGGCTAACAGAACCCTCAACAGGAGACGACAATGGATGGGTATCAGACCCTCGCCTTGATCGCCGGATTGTCGTTGGCGGCGTGTACTTCAGACCCAAACGCGCCCGTCAACCAGACGTTTCCGGTTCAGCAAATGGACAGGTTTTTCAACTCACTTTCGGCACCACCGCCGCCGCAGGGCTACACTCGGCAAATTTCGCCGAACTATACCGGTGCGCCAGTGCAGGACTACACGCGCGAACCGGGTTATGCGCCCGCCTATCCGCCATATGATCCACGCTATGAATAGCAGGCGGACTTTGGTTTAGGAAAAGCGCGGCGGCCGCTTGTCCTGAAATGCCCTTACACCTTCGGCGAAGTCCACGGACCGGCCGGCTTCCCCCTGAAGCCTGGCCTCCAGGTCGAGTTGAGCGTGCAATGATCCGGGAACCGCTCCGAACAACTGCTTGATCCCAGCCACCGCGTCGGCCGGAGAGTGGGCCAGCCGCACCGCCAGTGCCTCGGCCTCACTCGCCAGTGCCGCGTCATCCACGACTTTCCAGATCATCCCCCAGCGTTCGGCCGTCTCCGCGTCGATCGCGTCCCCGAGCATCGCCAGAGCCCGCGCTCGCGCATCGCCGACCAACCGCGGCAAGAAGAACGTTGCCCCGCTGTCTGGAACCAACCCGATGCGAATGAATGCCTGCACGAAGATCGCCGACCGTCCGGCCAGGACGATGTCCGCCGCCAAAGCGAAACTCGCCCCCGCGCCAGCCGCTACCCCGTTTACCGCGCAGACATACGGCAACCGAGACCCGCGGATCCGCCGTACGACCTCATGATGATACCGACCCGCGAGCGCTTGCAGATCGGGTGGCCCGTTCGGACCTGGCATGAAGTCGGCGCCGACCTCTTGACCCGCACAAAACCCGCGTCCTTCCCCTGTCAGCACCACTGCTCGGCAGCTCGCATCTGCCTCGGCTGCGTCGATCGCGGCCAATAGTTCGACGATCATCTCCGTCGTCAATGCATTGAGTTTCGCCGGCCGGTTCAACACCAGGCGACACCAGCCCTCCCCAGGCTCGACCCGGACCAAATTCTCGGCTCCGATCAAGTCTCCGCTCCCTGCAGCAGGCGAAACGCCGCCATCGGATACACGCCCAGCACCCGCGCCTCGGTCGAAAAGAACGAAAGCTCTTCCAGCGCCCGGCGCAGCGCCGGCTGTTCGGGATGGCCCTCAACGTCGCATAGGAACTGGGTCGCTGTGAACTCCCCGTTTATCATGTAGCTTTCCAGTTTGGTCATGTTGACCCCGTTCGTCGCGAACCCGCCCAGCGCCTTGTACAGCGCCGCCGGCACGTTGCGGACGCGGAACACGAAGGTGGTCATCAGGTTAGCCACCGTCGGGTCGACCTCGGCCGGACGCGGCGCCACGACGTAGAACCGAGTGGTGTTATGCGCGGCGTCCTCGACGTTCCGTCGCAGCACATCCAAGCCGTAAATCTCCGCCGCCAGCGACGACGCGATCGCCGCCTCCTCCTTGCGCCCCCATTCGGCAACAAGGTGAGCCGCCCCGGCGGTATCCGCCTCGACCACCGGCTGCAGCCGCAGGTCGGCCAAAATCCTCCGCACCTGGCCCAGCGCCACACTATGCGAGTGGGCCCGCTTAAGGTCCGCTATCTGAGCCCCTTTTACCGCCAGCAGACAGTGCTCCACCCGCTGGAACTGCTCGCCGATGATGAACAACCCGGACTCCGGCAGCAGCGAGTGGATGTCGGATACCCGCCCGGCCAGACTGTTTTCGCACGGCAGCATCCCCAAACTCGCCGTGCCGTCACGCACCGCGTCGATCGCCGCCTCGAACGACAGGCAAGGCAAGTGTCTTCATCGCCGGATAGGCATTGCGGCACGCCAAGTCTGAATATGCTCCCGGCAGGCCCTGGAAGGCGATCGTCATAGGCTGGGTTCATGCGTTCGAGCCGAGCGCTGCATCAACAGCGTTCTGGCGCGTTCAAGGTCTTCAGGCGTATCCACGCCGAACGGCCCGTGTTCCATCTGTACGCACGCGATTCGCATTCCATTCTCCAGCGCCCGCAATTGCTCCAGGCTTTCGCGCTGCTCCAGCGGACTGGGCGGCAGCGCGACATAGCGGTCAAGCACGGCGCGTCTGTAGGCATAAATCCCGACATGATGCCAGCGTGGCCCCTGGCCCCAGGGAATCGCCTGACGCGAGAAATACAGCGCCGGCGCGATGGTCTGGCCGGGTCTGAAGGCGCAAGCTGCCTTGACGAAGGAAACAGTCGAGGCCTCGATTTCATCACGGATCGGAACCACCAGTGTGCCGATATCGACATTCGGATCGGCCAGCGGCGTTATGACCAGACGCAGGCCCTTCGGGTCCAACGTCGGGAAATCACCCTGTAGATTGACGACGATATCGTGCGCCCGGTCCGGGTCCAGCTCCGCCAACGCCGCGTGCACCCGGTCGGACCCTGACGGCAGCGCCGGATCGGTAAGCACCGCGCGGCCGCCGGCTGCCCGGACCGCCGTTACGATCTCGGGGTCGCCACAGGCGACTGCGACCGGACCAATCCGGGCCTGCCTCCCACACTCCATCATATGAACGATCATCGGTTTGCCGCCGATGGTAGCCAACGGCTTGCCGGGCAGGCGCGTGGAGGCCATACGGGCGGGGATCACGATAATTGGGTTCAAGACCGGGGGGATTGGGTTCAAGGTGGGGGCGGTTTCACCGAGGGGTCTCCCTGGCGCTGTCTTTTCGAAGCGCCGCCGCCGGTGACATTAGACCGGCAATGGCCGCCTGGAGGTGGGTTGAACAGGCGATTTCGTTTCCCTATGGTGCCGCCAGCTTACGGTCGCCCTCGTCTCCGTGCAACGGCAGGCAGGCGGGTTCGTCCGCGTCCGTTCAACCTGGGCCCTTACGCCTCAAACGATCAGGAAGCATCGCTGCATGGACAGCATGGAAATCAACAAGGGCGTAGCGGCTGTCCTTGTGGCGGGCATCGTGTTTTTTCTCACCGGCCTGATCGGCATGCAACTTGTGAAAGAAAAACACCTGGAAAAGCCGGCGATTGCGATCGCCGGTGCCCCGGCCGAGACCGCTGCCGCCGCTCCGAAGCAGGAAGAGCTGCCGCCGATCGCACCGCTGCTGGCCAAGGCGGACGTGGCTACGGGCGAGGCGACCGCGAAGAAGCTATGCACCTCCTGCCACACCTTCAATGAAGGCGGTAAAGCCGGCGTTGGTCCGAACCTCTACGGCGTGGTCGGCGGCCCGCATGCCCACATGCAAGGGTTCGACTATTCCGCCGGGATGAAGGCGAAGACTGGCCCGTGGACCTTCGATGAATTGAACGAGTGGCTGCACAAGCCGTCATCCTACGTGCCAGGCACCCGCATGGCGTTCCCCGGCATCAGTAACGACCAGCAGCGGGCGGACGTGATCGACTATCTGCACACCCTGTCGCCCAACCCCGTTCCTCTGCCCTCACCCTGAGCGCGGATCTGGATCGCTACGTGGCGGCGGCGATCGCCGCTGCCGATGCGGCCGGCGCGGAAATCCGCCCGTTCTTTCGAGGCACCTCCGCTGCCACTCTGAAACCCGACCAAACGCCGGTCACACTCGCCGACCGCAACTCGGAGCTGGCGATGCGGGCGGAATTGAAGCGCCTTTGCCCCGAGTGCGGCATTCTCGGCGAGGAGTTTGGTCTGGAGCGCCCGGAGGCGCGGCTGCGCTGGGTTCTTGATCCGATTGACGGCACACGCGCCTTCATCACGGGTCGTCCGACCTTCGGAACCCTGATTGCCCTGTTGGAGGACGATGCCCCCATTGTTGGCATAATCGACCAGCCGGTGACGGGCGAGCGCTGGATTGGCGCCGCCGATCGTCCCGCCGCGTTTTCCGGCAATCTGGGCGGCCGGATCGGTACCCGATCGTGCCCGGACCTGGGCCAGGCTGAGCTATCCGCCACCAGCCCCGAGATGTTCGGCCCCGATCTTTCGCGCTTTCAGAATCTGGCCGCCCGGGTCCGCCGCAACTACTGGGGCGGGGATTGCTACGCTTACGGTCTTCTGGCGCTCGGGCAGATCGACGTGATCGTGGAGTGCGATCTGAAACCCTGGGACTGGGCGGCGCTGCTGCCGGTGATCCACGGGGCTGGCGGCCGCTTGACGGATTGGCAGGGTAATCCCCCCCGGCCGGATGGGGACGGGCGCGTGATCGCGGTCGGCGACCCGGCGCTGCTGCCCGGCGTAATCGCCGCGTTGGACTAAGACACGACGAACGTCCCGGAACGATGCCGCGCCGCCATGGTGCGGACCGCGGTTGCCAATGTCGCGCGCGGAAGGCGGAACCACGCAGTCACCGGGCGCGTCTTGCCTCGCGGTTCTTGGTCATGTTGGGGACGCGGCATGGCGACCTCCGAGGCGGCGTTGATTTCATTAGTCCCAACCCGGCAATGTTTGTTGTTGAATCTTAACTTTTCCTTAACCTTTGCAGAGCTAGGGTTCGGCCCTGCCCGCAAGGGCATGCTCGCGTGAATGAGAGCCGGGAGGTGTAATTTGGGCGATACGAGGAAAGCGGCACACCGTCTACTATCGCAACGTACGATCAGGAGACTTTGCGTGAAGGCGGAGGAACTTCGCGCGAGGGCCATTGGACGCGAGTTGCTTAGTGCATCCGTTGACGAATTGGCGGAGCGGCGTGCGGTGCATGAGGCAAGGATGGACGCCGGGGCCCTGGCTCTGCGCATAATTGAAGCGGAGTTGCCCAAGGAAGAGCAAATGGGAAAACCGGAACGCATCAGTCCGACCGGCCTGCCTTTCCCTCAAGCGCTGCAGATGGCTACCGATGTGATAGCTCGGCATTACATTTCGCCCGATATCAGACAGTCGCCGTTGATCATCGCCGCGACCCTGGAACTTTCATATCTGCTCATGGCCTATGGCCTGGTGCCGGCGGAACCGGAGCTTGACGCAACGGAATCGGATATGGCCGAAAAGTCGCGCGTTGCTCCGAAACTCGAGCCGCGGCGCAACACCGACCATCATATCCTCGTAGTGGACGACGTCGCCGACGTGCTGGTGGTCGTCGGCGCTTTCCTTGCGAGGGAGGGGTTCGCGGTTCAGAACGCTGCGAGCGGCGACGAGGCGCTACGGATAATCGCGAGCGATCCGCGCATTGATGTCCTGGTGACCGACTTCGCTATGCCGGGGCTGTCCGGGAGCGACCTGACCGAGCAGGCACTGAAGATCCGCCCGAACCTCAGGGCGCTGGTAATCACCGGCTATCCGAATGCCGACGGGCTGGCGGAATTGCCATCCTCAATCAAGGTACTCGTGAAACCATTCCGCCGCGACACCCTGATCACGGAGATAAAAGCGCTGCTCGACGAGATGCCGCCGGTCCCGCGAGAAACGGCGGAGCCGGCTGACCAGGTCGAAATGGCACAGCTGGGCGACCAGAATGAACCGCGTCGAGGGTGACGACACCAGATCGTTCCGATAGACAACTCGGACGGGAGCGAATTGACCCGGTTCGACCGCTGGCCCTGCCGCTCGATGACTCGCGGACTGGGTAACTTGCAATCAGGGCCAAGTGGCGGAGAGCCTTACGTGCTCTCCGCCTGCGGGATTATCTCAAAATCACTGGGATGAGGGACCATCTCTATGCCGGAAGAAATCCGTCAGTTGCACGTCAGTCTTGCGACTGCGGAGGCTGAGATCACCAGACTGCGCGAATTGTTGGCAACAGTCGGCCGTCTCCACGCAACCGGCGAACAGCATCTCGCCGATCTACTGGCAAGCGAGGCGGCATTAGCACAATCCAAGATGGAAACGAAGGAAGGTCAGGCCGACCTGCGGGCAAGCGAGTTGGCATTAACGACATCCCGGGCGAAAACGAAGGAAGGTCAGGCCGACCTGCGGGCAAGCGAGTTGGCATTAACAACATCCCGGGCGGAAACGAAGGAAGGTCAGGCCGACCTGCTGGCAAGCGTGCTGGCATTAACAACATCCCGGGCGGAAACGAAGGAAGGTCAGGCCGATCTGGCGGCAAGCGAGTTGGCATTGACAACGTCCCGGGCGGAAACGAAGGAAGGTCAGGTCGACCTGCTGGCAAGCGAGTTGGCATTGCTAACATCCCGGGCGGAAACGAAGGAAGGTCAGGCCGGCCTGCTGGCAAGCGAGTTGGCGTTGGCATCGTCGCGGGCGGAAACCAAGGAGGGTCAGACCAACCTACTGGCAAGCGCGCTGGCCAACAAGACCATGAGCCTCGCCAATGCCCTGCTGCTTGCGGGCAAAGAGGCGCTGCGAAAAAGCGAGGACCGGTTTCGCCGATTGGTTGAGGCCACGCCGATCGCCCTGGTGATGATCAACGCTGACGGGAAGATCGAAATGGTCAATGCGCAGACCGAGCGGTTGTTCGGCTACACACGCTTAGAACTTCTCGGCGCTTCAATAGAGATGCTGCTTCCCGCCAAGATGCGCGCCCGGCATCCGGGGCTCCGCGCGGGTTTCTTCGCTGACCCGATAGCCCGCACCATGGGGGCAGGACGCTCGCTGTTCGGGCTGAAGAAGGACGGCAGCGAAGTGGAAGTGGAAATTGGGCTCAGTTCGATCGAGACCGACGACGGGACGATGGTTCTCTCGACCATCGTGGACATCTCCGCCCGTGTGCGGATGGAGGGACAGGTTCGTCAGTCACAGAAGATGCACGCCATGGGCCGGGTGACCGCTGGCGTTGCGCATGACTTCAACAACTTGTTGCTCGCGCTCGGTGGCAGTCTGGAACTGATGCTCGATGCGGCCACAGACCTGCCCGAGGTGGTTGAATGGGGCCAGATTGCACTGCGTGCGACAGAGCGGGGAAAACAACTGACTGATCGCCTGTTGTCATTCTCCCGTCAGCAGGTTTTGACGACGCGCCCGATCATAATCGACGGTTTGTTCAGCGAGTTGAAGGAACTGATCGGTCATCTATTCGAAACGGGCGGGACCGCCCTTGTGATGATGCCATGCCCACCGACTTTGGCAGTGTTGGCGGATCACGCCCAACTTGAGGCCGCGCTCATCAACCTCGCGGTAAACGCCCGTGATGCGATGGCCCTCGGTGGCTGTCTACGCATCTCCGCCTACGACGCGGACGCCGACCCGGCGATCGTTTCGCCGGGCCGCTATACAGTGATCTCGGTTGCCGACACTGGAAGCGGCATGGACGCAGCTACGCTCGCGCAGGCGTGGGAACCGTTCTTTTCCACCAAGGGGACCAAGGGAACCGGCCTCGGCCTTTCCATGGTGCACGGGTTCGCGCAGCAATCGGGCGGTCAGGCCCATATCACCAGCGTGGTGGGGGAGGGAACGACCGTCGATCTTTGGCTGCCCTCGGCCCACGTGCTCTCAGAAGCCGAAGCCCAGGTCGTGGCGCCCGCGCTGGGAGACGGGCGCATTCTGGTGGTTGACGATTCCCAGGACGCGCTGCTTGTCGTTGCAGCGTTTCTGCGGACTTCTGGATTGGATGTGACGACCAAGATTAGTGGAGACCTTGCGCTGGCGGAACTGGCGTGTGGAAAGCGCTTCGACGCCATCGTCACTGATTTCGCGATGCCTGGAATGAATGGCCTGGAGCTGCTCACCCTGGCGCGTGAAATCGATCCTCTGATGGTTGGCATGATCATCACGGGATTTTCCGATCCCGAGATGCTCTCCCATTTGGACGGCATCGTCGTGTTGCGAAAGCCGTTCAACCGAGCGGAACTTACCGAGACCGTGCAGAAGTTGATCGCACATGCACACAATGTTGCACTGACCTAACCCGGCCTTGTGCTTAATTGTCGAAACAACGGCCCATTGGCACTGTCCTTTCTGCGTCATGGCGGGCCGATGCTGTTCACAAACCCCCCATCCCGCCGTTTGTGAAAGCACGCCTTCGCCAGGCCGGTTCTCACGGGCGACCGGGAGTCGTGGCCCGCGACCAAAATGCGGCAGCATTATTTTAGTTTAGTCAAATTGGACTGAGGCAAATGAACACAATGTCTGATTGCGATCCAATTGCAACGGGTGGCGTGCTCCGGCCGCTAACTCTGCTCGTAGACGACTCGCCTGACATCCGGCGGACCATCGGCCGCTTCCTTGAAGTGGCTGGCTTCGAAGTCGTTCAGGCCAGCAGTGGCGTTGAGGCGTTAACTCTTCTCACCTCCGGCCAGAAATTCGCATTGCTGGTCACCGACTATGCCATGCCAGGACTGAATGGGGCTGAATTGGCCACCCAGGCGTTGCAGCAACTTCCTGCCTTGAAGATTCTGTTAATAACTGGCTTCCCAACCGACGCTAGCCTCGTCAATCCATCAAATGTTGCCATGCTGGAGAAACCCTTCAGCCGCGCAACACTGATCGCGTGCCTCAAATCGCTGCTCGATAAAGGGTAGACGCGCTGGTGCGCGAATAGACTATAGGTTGCGCCACTGATGCTGCGGGTTGTAATCGGAGCGGATGGTAAGGTTGGCGCTGTGGCGGTACGGCCGCCGGCCGCTGTCATGGCGGCGGCCGCGTCAAGTTTGTCCCGTAGCAGCCGGGGCAACAAACCCCGCCACAGCAAACGCCGCCGCGATGTTGTTTATGATCGTGGCGGTTAGGGTGACCCGAGCGTTGTGTATGGTGTCCATGTTAGCCCGCAATTCATGGGATATCCAGAAGGACCATGACGATTACCCGAGCACCAAAAACATCAGCAGGCCGAATTAAACTCGGACCATCTCCCAAAGCGTGAGGCCGGCCTTTCGCATGGGGATCATCAACGCGGCACAAACCAGTGTGCATTGACAGTTCTCAATAAACTCCGCCTCGATTGCCGCAGATTCCGGTACCGAATCAAGCTGCACTCCATCCGGCTTACCCACATCTGTCACAAGCGTCGACCTATCGCGACCGGATCGGTAGCTTGATGACATGCATCAGCCATCAAAGGTAACAACGATACAGCTCATCCCAGGTCAACAACATAACAGATCGCTGCAAACCCGAGCTAGAAGCAGCGAAGACCGAACGCGCACTTAAGCAACCAGACTACGGCTCCCGCATAACAGCCGCTCGATGCGGCCCTCCAGCATTGACAGCCTATAGGGTTTTGGAATCAATGGTTCGATCAAATCTCTTGTGTCCTCCGCCGCCTGCGGAACGCCTGAGGTGAGGAGAACCTTGATCTCAGGGAATTGCCGACGAACCCATTTCTCCAAAGCAAAGCCGGTTTCGCGGTTCGGCATGTTGATGTCGCTGAAAACTAAATCCACGCGCCTCCGAAGAAGCACTTCCTTGGCTTCGGCTACTGTGCCTGCCTCAACCACATTGTAACCGCAGTCTCGGAGGAATTCAGTGGCACAAAATCGAATTCCCTCCTCATCTTCAACGACAAGGACGGTTCGACCGGGGTTTTCTGAAAACCCGGACAACGCTTCGACAGTGGCTGTAACCATGTTTGCAAACCTCAGACCGTCCGTTACGGCTAAGATTTAATGCTGGATTATTAACATAATGTAAACAAATAGCTCCCAGGGAATACAATTGTAATTACTCGCGCACTTGTGAAATGAACCCGTCGGCGAAACTCACTCTCGCGTCGCCGATGGCGTGAAAACGCGTGTGCGATCTCACCTTCGGTCCGGAAGCCCTTGCCGCAGCGGCAAATTCGTCCGGTAAACTATTCGCTTAAGCGCCAGGGCGGACTCGAATGACTGCACTCCGGGGATGTGCACCAGGTGCCCCCGCAGGAACATCTCGTATGACGCGACATCGCGGGCTACCACCCGGAGCAGATAATCACTCGCGCCGGTCATCTCGTACATCTCCATCACCTCCGGACATGCCTCTACCGCGCGTTCAAATCCCCGCAGCGTCTCACCCTGGTGGTTCGCCAACTTAACGGTGACGAATACGTTCACCGACAGGCCAACCTTATCCTGGTCAAGCAAAGCAACGTATCGCTGGATGACCCCAGCCTCCTCCAACAGCTTCTGCCGCCGGTGGGACGGCGAGGCTGACAGATGCGCCGCCTCACCCAGGTCCTGCGCCGTTGCGCGGCCATTCGCCTGCAAATGATCGAGGATCGCGAGGTCCAGCCGGTCCAACTCCATCACACATCCTTACCTCTGTCCCGCCCCCCGGGTGCGCTGCAGCACGCGGTGGACGCAGGGATAGGCAGCCCATCCTCCGTAACGCCCGGCCTCGAAAATTCGTCGCGCAGGCGGCACGCCCCGGGGGGAGGGCTGGCCACTAAAAGTTGTGGTTTGTCGTGCACTTTGGCGGTTTCTGCTAAAAGAGGCCACCGCCGATCCGCACTATGGCAACCTTTCCCGCGGCGCCAAACCTACTATGTAGTACCCAGGACCCTGGAAGGGACAAACGCCCATGGACATCGGAATCGCGCCCACGGCCATAACCCTGGACTCGCGTTTCACCGATCGGGACTGCCCGGTCCTGCTCACAGGAATTCAGGCGCTGCTGCGCCTGCTCCTCGAGCAGCGCCGCCTTGACAAGGAAGCAGGCCTCAACACCGCCGCCCTCGTCTCCGGCTACCGAGGCTCCCCGCTTGGTGGCCTCGACCGCGAACTCTGGGTCCAGAAAAAGCTGATGGCGGAAAACGACATCCGCTTCGAGCCCGGCATCAACGAAGATCTAGCCGCCACGATGCTTTACGGCACCCAGGAGCTCGACGCCTTCCCCGGCAAGCGCGTCGATGGCGTGTACGGGATGTGGTACGGCAAGGGACCCGGCGTAGACCGCTCCGGCGACGCGCTGCACTGCGCCAACATGGCCGGCACCCATAAGCATGGTGGTATTCTGGCCATTGCCGGCGATGACCACGGTGCGCATTCCTCTACCTACCCGCACCAGACCGAGTACATTTTCCAGAACTGCTTCATCCCGGTATTGAACCCAGCCTCCGTTCAGGACGTCATCGACCTGGGCCTCGCCGGATGGGCGATGTCCCGTTTCGCCGGCGTCTGGGTCGCGATGAAGACCACCGCCGAGACCATGGAGCAGGCCTCGACCGCCATCGTCCCCTCCGCCCGCCGCTTCATCACCCCCGAAATCGCACTGCCGCCGCACGGCCTCAACTTCGATCACACCATGCATTTTCCGGCCGATCGCGCCGAACTCGAACGCCGGATGATCGAGGAGCGCATGCCCGCGCTGCTCGCCTGGGCCCGCGCCAACCGCATAGACCGACTTATCAGCGGCGGCCCGGACGCTACAATTGGCCTGATCACCGTTGGCAAGGCGCACGAGGATACCCTGCACGCTCTCCGCCGCCTCGGCCTGCACGACCACCCGCAACTCGCCATCTACAAAGTCGGTATGACCTGGCCGCTGGAAACCGAGGGGCTCAAGGAATTCGCCCGCGGCAAGCGCTTTATCCTGGTCGTCGAGGAGAAGCGCGGTTTCGTCGAGAGCCAGATCCGCGACGCCCTCTACCACCTGCCGGCCAGCGAGCGCCCCGAAGTCAGTGGCAAGACCGACCCGCTCGGTGCCGCGCTGATTTCTCCGCTGATGGAACTGTCGCCGGAAAGCGTGGCCGCTAGCCTCGGCACGTTCCTCGGCCGGGCTGGCCTGAACCTCCCCGCCCCTCCGGCCCCGCTCGCAGTCGAGCGCCCGGACGGCCTACTCCGCCGCATCCCGGCATTCTGCGCCGGTTGCCCGCACGCCACCTCCACAAAGCTCCCCGACGGCAGTTTTTCCAGTGCCGGCATCGGCTGCCACTTCATGGCGCTGGACGACGGCCCGAACACCCGGACCTTCGCTCAGATGGGCGGCGAGGGCGCCCCCTTCATCGGCCTCTCCAGCTTTACCGACGTTAAACACATGTTCGCCAACCTCGGCGACGGCACCTATCAGCATTCGGGCAGCCTGGCGATCCGTCAGGCGGTCGCGGCAAAAACCCGAATGACGTACAAGCTGCTGTTCAACGACGCCGTCGCGATGACTGGCGGCCAGCCTACCGAGGGCCAACCCACCGTCCCCAACATCGCGGCACAGCTCGCGGCCGAGGGCGTTAAGCGCATCGCCGTCGTCGCAGACGAAGCCGACCGCCTTCCGAAGGCCTCCGAGTTGCCGCTCGGTGTCACCCTCCACACCCGCGAGGCGTTGGACTCGGTGCAGAAATCTCTGCGCGACTTCGATGGCCCCTCGGTGCTGATCTACGACCAGGTCTGCGCCACCGAAAAGCGCCGCCGCCGCAAGCGGGGCTCGATGACCCAGCCCAACCGCCACGTCGTTATCAACGAGGCGGTCTGCGAGAACTGCGGCGACTGCTCCACTCAATCCGGTTGCATCGCGATCGAGCCGGTGGAGACCGAACTCGGCCGTAAGCGCCGCATCAACCCGACGAGCTGCAACGTCGACCTGTCATGCTTGAAGGGCTTCTGCCCCAGCTTCGTGACCCAGGCCGGGCCTCCCGCCGCCCCCGACGCCGATCCACAATGGCAGGCGCGCGAGAACGAGCTCGCCGCCGCGCTTCCCTCCCCAACGTTGCCATCCGGAACAATTTGGCGTGGCCTTTTCGCCGGTATCGGCGGCGGTGGCATTGTCACCTCCGGCGCCATTCTGGCGATGGCCGCCCATCTGGAGGGTAAAGCGGTGAAGACCCTCGACTTCACCGGTCTGGCGCAAAAGAATGGCGCGGTGGTCGCTCATGTCCAGATCGCGGCCGAGGAAGCGGCCCTTGATGTCGTTCGCATCCCGGTAGGCACCGCGGACCTGATGCTGGCCGCGGATCTCGCCGTCGGCTGCCAAGCCGGCGTGCTGGAGCGCAACGCGCGGACCTCCGTTGTCATCGGCAACATGGACCTCGCCGCCACGGCGGACTTTAAACGTAACGCAGCGTTGTCGATCGACGCTGCCTTGCATCGCCGCACGATCGAAAAAGTCACCGATAGCGACCACTCGATCTGGCTGCACGGCGTTCGTCTGGCCGAACGGCTATTTGGCAATTCGCAGGCCATGAACACCATGCTGCTCGGTATTGCCTGGCAGCGCGGCCTTGTTCCGGTCGGCGAACCGGCGATCTTGCGCGCCATCGAACTGAACGGCGCCGCTGTGAAGCTGAACAAGCGCGCCTTCCTGTGGGGCCGCATCCTCGCCGAACAGCCTGGCCTGATGAAGCAGATACTCGAAGGCGTGACCGACGGCCCGCCCGCCGATCTGGATGCGCTGATCGCCCTCCGCGCCCAGGGCCTGACCGCCTACCAATCCAGGCGCTACGCCGCCCGCTACCGGAAGCTTCTGCGCGAGGTCGTCGCTCGGGAAATCGCTGTCACCGGTGCGCCCGGCCCGCTGTCTCGCGCCGCGGCCGAGGGTCTGTATCGCGTTATGGCTTACAAGGACGAGTACGAGGTCGCCCGCCTGCACGCCGCCGCGAGCTATGGCGAAAAACCTGAATTCCACATGTCTCCGCCGCTGATCACCCGAATGGACCCCAATACCGGCCGCCGCCGTAAGATCGCCATCCCCGGTTCTGTGGCGCTCCCGCTGTTCCGCGTGTTGCGCCATGGCAAGATGATACGCGGCACCGTGCTCGACCCGTTCGGCTACCAGGCCGAGCGCCGGCAGGAGAGAGCGCTGATCGACCAGTACACCGCCGACCTGCGGTCGGTCCTCGCGGCCCTGACCCGCGACAACCTGCCTACGGCGGTGGCACTGGCCGAACTCCCCGACCAGATCAGGGGCTTCGGTCCGGTCAAGGACGCCAATCGCGAGAAGGCACAGATTGTCCGGACGCGGTTACTGGACGCGCTGTCAAAGCCCGTGCCAATGGCCATGGCCGCCGAGTAGCCGCGAGCGGGGCAGGGGGGCGTGACGGTATTGATCGAACGCGGTCGCCACATTCTCGCTGTAAATGGTATCAAGCTGTCACCGTAGCAAAGCACCGCGGTGCCCTGATGCTGAGATGGCCAGGAGGGACCATGAGCGACTACGACACCGACATATCGATCTGGTCCGAGCGCCAGGGCGAACTACTGCGCCGCCGAGCCACTGGCGAGCTGGTGAATGAAGCCGAACTGGACTGGCGCAACATCGCGGAGGAGATCGAGGCCTTGGGGAAAAGCGATCGGCGCGAGTTGCGTAACCGGATCGCGACGCTCCTTGACCATCTGATCAGGCTGCAGGCCAGTCCAGCGACCAGCCCGCGGGCTGGTTGGCGCAAGACCGTCCGCGAACAGCGGCGCGGTATTCAGACACTGCTGAAAGAAAGCCCGAGCCTGGGCCCGGGCGTGCCGGTGATCATCGGCGAAGAGTTGAGCGGAGCGCGGGAGGAAGCCCTGGCCTCCTTGGCCGATAACAACGAGCAGCCGCGTGTCGATGTTGCGAGCTTGGATTTCACCGCAGACCAAGTGCTCGGGCCGTGGCTGCCCGAATGAGCAACACGTTGCCAACTGATCCGTCGATGCGGTGCAGGTTCGGTTTCTCCAGCTTCCAGGTAGGCGGTAACGAGGATGATTTCACCATACAGATAGGCGGGCGGCGCGGGGGAGGCGCCTACCCGAACGCCCCGACCTCATGGGTCACCGCGGTAGCGATTTCCCGCACCATGCCGAACAGACGGCGCATGGGGGCAAAAATCTCTTCGTGTTCCCGCACGTAGGCGGCGGTGCGGCGGTTCGGCGCGGGCTCGCCATAGTCGCAGTCAGCGGCGGGGTCGGTCGCCGATGGAAAAATTTCCGCCAACACGTTCAGGGATGCGTCGATATCCAGGCGCAGAATCGCCGCCTCCAGCGCCAAACGCGTGACACCGTGGCGCGGCGAAAAATCGGGAATCTCCGTGGCCAGTAGCCAGATCCGGTGGATCAGCGCCAAGCGAAGCGCGTGCAGCAGGATTTCGCGGTTCACCATGTGCGGCACGTCCGGCCAAGCTACCCGCAGCGCCAGATGATCCGCGGAAATGCGGCGGAACATGGACTGGGCGGCCGCCCAGATATCGAGACGTTCCAGCGCCTTAGCGACGGCGACCAAGCCTTCTCGTCGGCCGGGGCGCCTGGTATGGGCGGCGCGGTCCAGCCAGGTTCCGGGGTCCAGTGTGGCGATCACCGCGCGCAGCACCTCGATATCGGAGTGAGCAAGGGCATGGCTCGCCAGATCCATTGCGCGCTTGAAACGGCGGCTGTTCTGTCGCAGATCGGTGAAGGTTTCGGGATGGCGGGCGGCAGCGCCCCCGATGCCTTGCAGCGTATTGGCGCACCAGCCGATTTGTTGCAGGATCGCGTTATTGGGGATCGCGCGCAATTCGCTCGGGTGGCGGATGCGGGTGGCTCCGCCCATCCCATCGGACTGCCTCGCCGAGGGACGCGATCCGGTCTTGTCAAGTAACGAGGGACCAAAGGCGCCCAGTAATGCGGCGTAGCCTTCATCCTCGACCAGGCCTTCCATGTTGGAGCGGATCGTGGCGAAAAAATCAGCCGCGAAGTCGGGATCGGCATAGACCGGGTCCTCGATCGGGCCAGCCGCCGGGTGATAGGTCTGCTCGGCGATGCGGGTGATCGTCGCCAGGGCGAGTTCCGGTGTGCCGAACAACAGGTAGCCGTCGCCGCCTTGGAACGCCGCCTCTTCGCGCACTTTAAGGCCGGCGCGACCGAGCGCCTGGCGAGAGGCGGTGGGGGAAAGGTATTTGAGGCGATCGGCGAGCGAGCCAGGGTGTGCGCCGCGGCCGATGCTTTCGCCGTGGGTGTCGAACAGGATGACTTCTACGCCGGTCACGCCGTGGTGGTGCAGAGTGTGGGCGATCTTCAGTCGCAACCGCTCGATCAAATAACTGGCGGCCAACTGACCGACGTAGCGGCCGGAGTCCGAGTAGCCGAACTGTAGGGCCAACTTGCCTGTCTTCTTCAGGTAGTCGCGATAGTGCGGGCTGCGCAGAGCTTCTTCCAGAACGCCGGCACCTTGCTCCAGCGCCTCGGCGGTTTCGAACAGGGGCGAGATTTCGATATGTTGTTCGATGCCAAACAGGCGGGCCAGCCAGAGCGCGGCAAGCAGGGTGTAGCCGGACTCGGTTTCGGCGATCAGGAAACGCACGGGGATGGACCCGTCGACGTGCTTGACGATCTGGGCGACCGTCATCATCAGCTTCGCGGCAGAGGCTTGCTCGGCGATCAGGGCGCCAAAATCGACGGGTTCGGGTTTGACCACGTCCAGTGCGGCGTTGATGGCGGCAAACAGCGCGCGGCGATGAGACGGGTCTTCCGGCGGATCGGCGATGCCTAGCCGCTGACGGACGACGTTGTGGAGTTGCGCCGCATTCAGCCGGGTGTGGGTGTGCGCCAGCGCCATGCCGTGCGAGACCAGACCGGCGCGGGCGACGGTCAATGCAAGTTTGTCGTGATCCTCGGCTTTGGCGATGGCGGACCGAAACAGCGGCAGCAAGGGCGCGGGCGAGGTCAGGCCGGTTTCCCTGCTGCTAACCAAGAGGTGCGCGAAAGCGGCGACCTTGGCTGGCTCCGGCTGATCGGGGCAGAGTTCGATCTGCTGGTCCACGGCGTCGCGAGCCTCGGCGACGCGTTCGGCCAGGCCAGTGGCGCTGGGGAGGACGGCGACCTGGGCGTGCAGACGGCCAAGCTGAAGGCGCTTCATTTCGAGGCGCAAGCGCATCGTATCCCACCAGCCGATATCGGTGCGGCCGTCAGTGTCGTAGCCGACCCAGGTGGACAGCACCACGGGGCTTGGGTTGAGTTCGGTCCAGCGGTCGGCCCAGGCGCCGCGGGCGACCGCAAGCAGCGCGGCGTTGAACCGGTCGATGGCATCGCGGCCGTTGGCGATCGCGGCGACGGACTGGTCGAACTCGCTGCGCAAGGTGATAGGCGGAGGACGGTGGGATTCGAAGGCGGGGGCTGGGTGGCCGCAGGCCGCCTCGGCGAGGGCCTGGTTGACCGGCAGTGGCAAGGAGAAGGTGGGATGGGCGGTGAAGACGGCGGCGAAGCGGGTGCGTTCGGTGAGCGCCTGGTATTCCGCCCAGCGGACCGGGCTGTCGTTGGGGTCGGGACGTAGCAAATGATGCGCCAGGCCGGCCAGAATGGCGTCGTTGGTCGCGGTGTCGATGCCACCGAGATAGTTGGGAATGCGGGCGGCGCGGTCGCTGAAGGCGGCGTCGCGGAGATAGCGGATCAGGCCGGCGATGTCGTCCTCGGTTAGATCACCGGCGTCCATCTGGCGTGTGATCGCCAGGGACACCGATAGGACCGGGTTGCCGAAGGGGTCCTCGCTGGTACGGGCGCCGAGGCGAGCAGTCAGGTCCAGGAGTTCCTGGGCCAGGGCGGAGGTTTCCGAAGCGGCTGGCACGTCCGGCATAGCGAGAGTGTGGCGCGATTTGTGCGACGCAGCAAGGGGGTTGTCGCTGGAGGAGACCATTTGACCTCATCGCGGCGGGCGGTGGGCTTCGCCTTGCAGATGGGTCAATGTCCCCCTGCGAACCGGATAGTCCGGGTGGTGTGGCGTCAGGGTTTCGCCCTGGACACACGCGGCGCAGACATCACCCAGACGCCTTGAGCTTTCCGGGCAGGAGCCTCCGAAGCGGTGCGACGCTGCTGGCCCAAGTGCCGGAGGGTTCCGCGCTACGTCATTCGCCGGCCACACCCTGTGGATCCGGAGTGCAGCCCCCTGGTGGCGAGGGAGTTATTGGGTCAGCATGCGGGAGAGCACCTAGGTAAGCGTAGATTGCGGTGAGGTCTCTTCTCTGCATTACCTGGTAATTGGGCCACGGCATCACCTGCAAGAGCTCGCACATCTGAGGATCGCGGAAATTTGCGTCTTGTGGGTCGCAGCCCGTCCGAAGCACGTACAAGAAGTCTGAACGTGAGAGGCCAGCCGGCTTATTCGTGCCGGGGGCAGGCGTGATATTCCTGGAACAAACATTCTCCGTCGGCAGAACGAACAGTCGTCCACCAGCGAGATAACTTGCCAAAGGAACTTGCTTCGGCTGGCGGCTATACGGATCACCCCCCGGCGCGTAATTCGGCCACGTGTGGCAGTCATTGCAGCCCATTGCATTTACCAGATAGCTTCCCAGCCCGAGCGCCGCGATGTCATTGTCGAGCGAGATTCCCTGCTGTGCCGCGATATCAAAACCAATTTTCACGCGCTGGTCATCTCTCGACATGGAATCGTCTTCGGCATAAACGCTGCTTCCGCCAGCAAGCAACACCAGTATTGTTGACGTAGCGATCAGGGCTAGCGCGCGGGTGACTCGTGCAGTCATGTTTCCCCCTCCTTTAGATTTTAGATAAATGTCGTCTTAATGAGGACAGTCCCGCAACCGCATAGAGCGGAAAGAACCGCGCAAAAAAGCAAGAACGCGTGATCAGTTTTCCGTAATAGACCATCAGTACTGCCGGGTTTAGACTGGGCCGACACAGACCGTGACACCGTTCGATTGCGGGCGGTACAACGCGTCCGCCAGCTGTCACGCCGTCGGCGGCTGCCGCGCGATTTGGTCGGTGCCTTTCGCCCTCATAGGCACACCTTGACTAAGCGGGGAGTTTGTCGAGTGAGGGAGTAAGGGGAGAATCTTCGGCGGGTAGCCGGGTCAGTCAGCGCCGGTGCTGGCGGCACCGGCGTTTGCGCGGGCTTGGCGGATGACGTCGTAGTCGGCAGGCACCTCGATGATGCCGTTCCGCGCGACATAGGCCCCGAAATCGCTCGGCATGGCGCGTGCCAGCTCCGGCTCCGCCGATGACATGTCGCGCGCTTCGTTGGGGTCGTCGCGGAGGTTGTAGAGGCGCCACTTGCGGTCGCCATACGGAGGTACACTCCTCACGAGTTTCCACTCTCCCCGGTAGACCGCGGCCCCGCCCGCCGCTTCGTAGCCGATAGCTTCATCCGGCGCATGAACGTGGTCCGCGCGCGCGGTCAGCAAAGGGACCATGCTGCGCCCTGCCAGCACGGCGGCTGCTATCTCGGAGGCGTCGACTCCGGCGAATTCAAGCAGCGTCGGGACGACGTCGGTGACGTAGGCGAAGGTGTCGGTGCGGACACCGCGGGAACCGCCGCCGGGTAGCGAATGATCAGTGGTGCGCGGATGCCACCCTCCGCGGCCAAACCCTTCAAATTGGTGAATGGCGCCACCGATGTCGACGCCCAGCCCGGTCCGTATTCGGAGTATGAATCCTTCTCGCCGAGGTGTTCGTAGCTGAGGTGGAAGTTCTTGGCGTAGTAGTCGCTCTATATCGCCATCAACTGTGCCGCCTCGCCGCCATTGTCGCTGACGAAGACGACAACGGTGTTGTCGGGCATGTCGCGTTGCCTGAGATGGTCGAGCACACGTCCGATGCTCTGGTCCATGTACTCCAGCATTCCGGCATAGACGGCCATCCGCGGTATCGTGTGCGAATTTTGACGCCGTAGATCGCGGAACCCTCGTCATCCTCCGTGCTGGAATGACCGTGGTATCTAAACGACCTTCTTGCTTCAGACGCCCTCGTAAACCAGTCTCGTGAAGAAGGCAGGATCAATCACGAAGTTGCCGAACCTGGCATCGAAGGCCGCCGTCGGTTTGGCCGCAACGGTGTCATCACGCGAACGCCCCTGCTTTTTCAGTGCGGCCACATTTTCGCGGACGGCGACAAGCATGTCCCGAAACTCCTGGAGCTCGGCTTTGGTGCCGACGGCTTTGCCATGGCCGGCGATGATGATGGTATCGCCGGACGCCGCGGCAAGATTGGCATCCGATGCTGCGATCATCCCGTCGATGCTGCCGCCGGTAGAATAATCAATAAACGGATAGATGCCGTTCCAGAATGTGTCAGCCACGTGGACCACGTTTGCTTCAGCAAACGTCACGGAGATGTCGCTGTCGGTATGCGCTGGAGCGTAATGTTTAAGCGCAATGGTCACTCCGTTGAGCTTGAGACTATGCTCCTCGGCGAAGACCTCGCTGGGAATGCCGCCTGTCGGCAGTGCGAGGAAATTGTAGTCCCAATCGTCCACGCGCTGAACCTGGGAGAGATACTTGCGCGTGTTCTCCTGCGCGATGATCTTGGCGCCCGCCGCATTGAGCCAGGTGTTGCCGCTGGTATGGTCGAAGTGCCAATGCGTATTAATAAGGTGGGTGATTGGGTCGGCGCCGAGCTCTGTCAGCGACCCCATCATTTGTGGGCGCGAGACGGCAATGCCTGCATCGATCAGCACCTTGCCGTCAGGCCCTGTCAGCACGGCGACGGTGCCGCCAGATCCTTCCAGCACGGTGATATTGTTGCGGAGCTTGTGCGTGACGATCGGCGACACAGCGGCGCTGTCCTTGATCAGGCTGACAATGCCGCGAGCCTCCGCAAACACCTCGCGTGGCGTGAGCCATCCTCCCGCAGCGGCGCCGGCCCCAGCGCCGATGCAGCAAAGGCAGAGGCGGCGTCGAGATAGAAATCGTCCCCCTGAATTCCCCATGGCACCATCCCTTCTCTGTGTTTTTCAGTCGTTCAATTCTTGATAAAGGCCAGAAGATCGGCGTTGATGATTTCGGCCTCGGTTGTCGGCATGCACCGTCAGTCCGTGCGGCGGCAATGGTCCCGGCATACAGAGCCTCCAATTGAAGCTGGCGCCGCGGGCCGCGGCGGTCGCTCACTTTGAAGCGATAGAGCGGTCGAGGAACTGGTGGATCATCGGCGCCATAATATCGAGCTTGTCTTCGAGAGCGAAGTGCCCGGTGTCCAGCAGGTGCAACTCGGCCTTGGGAAGGTCGTGAAGATAGGGACCGGCCCCTGCTGCGGGAAAGATTTTGTCGTTCTTGCCCCACACGATCAGTGTGGGTGGCTGATATTTGCGAAAGTAGGCCTGGAATTCCGGATACAGCGGCACGTTCGTACCGTAGTCGTGGAAGAGATCGAGCTGTATGTCTCTGTTGCCAGGCCGATCAAGCAGGGCTTGGTCGTGCACCCAGTTGTCGGGACTGATGCGCGACACATCACTCACGCCATCCGTGTATTGGAATTTTGTGGTCTCTGGGGCCACCAAGAAGTCGAGGGCCCGCCGATGTGCCTCCGACCCGTCAGCCCAGTAAGCCTTGATAGGATCCCAGAACGCTTCAAGCCCCTCGGCGTAGGCGTTCCCATTCTGCACGACCAACGCGGTGACCCGCTCGGGGTGCATTAGTGCCAGTCGGTAGCCGACCGGTCCACCATAATCCATAACGTACATCGCATAGCGCGTGGCCCCGAGGTGCTGCAGCAGCGCGTCCACCAGGCTGGCATAGTGCGCAAAAGTGTAGGCAAAGTGTGTATGGTCAGGCGCAGCGCTCTGGCCGAAACCCGGATAGTCCGGCGCGATCACGTGATAGTGGTCCGCCAGCGCTGGGATCAGGTTGCGGAACATGTGCGACGATGTTGGAAAGCCGTGCAGCAGAACCACGACCGGGCCGTTCGACGGGCCGGCTTCGCGATAGAACAAGCTGATTCCGTCAACGGTGGCGGTTCTGTAATGCGTCACGGTTTCCGTCGCCTGCAAAGCCGTCTCCGCACGCGCCGTCGCAAGTCCCGCACCGGCGGCGCAGGTCAGGAGAACGATGGCGGCCGCGATTGCAACCCTGTTGCGGGTCATCTCCGTGTCCTCTCCTAGGTTAGGCCTTGAATTCCAATGCGGTGTGGATGCCTTCAGCGCCTTCGAACCTAGCCGATTGCCGTATCGGGAGGCCTTCTCTATTAATGAGAAGCATCTTCTCACTGTTCGGAAGGCCAGGATTCTATGGACCGCCTGGAGGCGATGTCCGTCATCGTCGCCGTCACTGATACGGGCAACTTTTCTGCCGCATCCCGCCGACTGGGAATGCCAGTCGCGACCGTCAGTCGCAAGGTTGCGGAGTTAGAAACGAGTCTGAAAGCCGAATTGTTTCAAAGATCTTCGCGGAGGATGACGCTGACCGAAGCTGGCCGAGACTATGTCGAAGCCTGCAAGCGGATCATAGAGCAAATAGACGACGCCGAACGTCAAGTGTCTGGCGAGTATAAAAGCCCGAAGGGCGATCTTGCCGTTACTACACCCTGGGGCCTTGGGCATACGCATCTGCTTCCCCTAGCCGTCGAGTTCTTGGAGGCTTTTCCCGAAATAGGCCTGAGACTTCTACTCACCGACCGCGTCGTCGATACGGTCGAGGAGAGTATCGACGTGTCAATCCGGATCGGCAGCCTCCCCGAGAGCAGTATGATAGCGACCCGGATCGGTTCGATCCGTCTCGTGGTGTGCGCAAGTCCCGCCTATCTGGCGGCGAGGGGACGTCCGCAAACACCCGATCAGATTAGCGACCACGACTGCATAGCGATCAATCCTGTCGCGTCACCGACCGCCTGGAAGTTCCGTAGAGGTAACCGGGAATGCCTTTTGCCTATTCGGTGGAGACTGTGTGTGAATACGTCGGAAGCTGCTGTAATCGCCGCCATCTCCGGCGCTGGGTTGACCCGAGTCATGTCATACAAGATGGACGCGGCGAAGCGGGCTGGAACTTTACAATTGGTTCTGGAGGACTTCGAGCAGGAGCCCTTGCCAATCCACATTGTCTACTCTCCACGCAAGCCTGTCCCACTCAAACTACGTGTCTTTCTCGACTGGGTGACACCGCGACTCAAAGCCCGACTTGCCTTCGGTGACGATACCGTTGAAGAGAGTGCTTTAGCGGATGCTGTCGGCACCAATTAACCTCCGGATCCGCGGCAGCATCGATGGGTCACTGTCATTCTTGGGCCGTCTAAGGCCAGGCTCGGTGACCTTCATGCTGGCCTTCGCCCTCTGGTGGAAAGTTCTTCCCCGCACCATCCTTCTACCGACCTCGTCGGGGATCTTTAGCGCACTAGTTGCTTGGCTCTCGTAGGAATTTCCCACACATTGCTACAATCGCTCTCCGCAACGGACGTTATTCCCGCGCGCCGCACCAGGACAAACTGAGACAGGCCCGGCGATGACGAAAGGGAAGGGCTGGCCAGCGGCCAGTGCAATTAATACCAGTGCAATTAATAATCGAATTGATCGGTCAGCTCGACACTGGCGGCGTCCGTGCTGCTGGTGCTGCCGGTCGTGGACGTGTTGCCTGACCCCGCCGTGGTCTCAGCTTCAGGCCCTTGGTGAGATCAATCTGGACCGTGACCAGCGTCCCGCCGCCGGTCGCGCTGGTTTGGCGCCTAGTACCTCACGTCATCGATTCTGCGGTGATACGGTGGCTAGTTGGCGTCGCTGTCCGGGACGGTCGGTCGAGCCCGAATCCCGCAATATCAGCGACTCGCGGCACTACTGCATAGGATCGCCAGCATTGCTGGTACGAGACAGGCCATGGCGGCGCGTCCGGCCGAGTTAGGCAAAAGAGTGCCCTGGCTCGGGAAGGCAGCGCTGGAGCCGCTGACTTCCCGACCTTGTACCGAACCGCACCGCGGGCCATCAGCGATCAGGGCTATGCTCGAACGGCCGCGCTAGCGACGGATCACCGTCATCGCTCAGCGCATCGCGAAGCCGTCGTAGTTCTTGGTGGCGGCTTCGTTGCACTTCTGCCGATACGTCCCGACCCCTCCGATGTAGGACAGCAGGCGCCGAGGTTTCCCCTCCACGTTGGACCCCATGTACCAAGAATTGGTCTTGGTTACCAGCGTCGCGGCGGCGATCGCTTCGTGGTGGTCGATCCACTGGTCCTCCGCTGCCCTGGTCGGCTCGCATACCGTCAGGTCATGGTCGCGCATGTACCGGACGCAGTCGCTGATCCACTCGGCCTGCTGCTGCAGGCAGGTGGTCATGTTGCACAGCGCGGCCGAGGGCGCGAGCGGCGCCGCGGTCGTGAACAGGTTCGGATAGCCGTGCACCTGTAGCCCCATCGTGGTGCGAATCTCCCGGCCCCAGTCCTCTTTCAACAACCGTCCGCCGCGACCCCGGATGTCGATCCGCGTTAGTGCGCCGGTTCCCGCATCGAAGCCGGTGGCGAAGATCAGCACGTCAAACGCGTGCTCCGTGCCATCCATCAGCTGCAGCCCGTTCGGCGTGACGCGTTCGATCGGATTGTCCTTGACGCTGACGACCTCGACGTTCGGCCGTAGAAATGCTTCCAGGAAGCCGTTCTCGAGCGGGACGCGATGAGTGCCGAAGCCGTAGTCCTTGGGAATCAGGATGTCGCACAGAAGCGGGTCCTTCAGCCGCGCACGCATCTTCTCGCGCACGAACTCCGAGACCTGCTCGCTGACCTCGGCATCGAAGAAGAGTTCACCGAACGAAGCGAGCCAGAACTTCAGCGAACCGTCCTCCCAGGTCTCCTCCAGCACGGCGCGCCGCTGGTCCGGCGTCGAGTCCGCCCACACGTGTTCGAAATCGTGCTCGAAGCCAGTGAAGGTGTGCGGCAGCCGTTTGGCCAGCCACTTGAACTTCGACTTGTAGGCGTCCTGATCTTCCGCCGTGAATTTCGGGTTCTTCATCGGAATGATGTATTGCGGGGTGCGGACGAACACCGTCAGGTCACCGACCTTGTCGGCGATTGTCTGAATCACCTGGATTCCGGTCGCACCGATACCGACGACACCGACGCGCTTGCCGGTGAGATCGATCGCTTCATTCGGCCAGCGCGCGGTGTGGAACAGTCGCCCCTTGAACGTCTCCTGTCCGGGGAACAGCGACGACATCGGGGCGGACAGCATTCCGCAGCACGTGACCAGATACTGCGTGTCGATTACCTGGCCCTTGTCAGTGGTGATCGTCCAACGTCCTGTCGCCTCGTTGAAATGCGCGCTTTGGATCGTCGTGTTGAACTGGATGTCACGGCGCAGGTCGAGCTTGTCAGCGACGTAGTGCATCCAGCGCTCAATCTCCGGCTGCGCAGGAAACTTCTCGCTCCAACTCCATCCCTTGTAGAGACCCTCTGAGAACAGGTACTGGTAAATATACGCTTCGGAATCGAACCGTGCGCCGGGATAGCGGTTCCAGTACCACGTCCCGCCGACATCGGATGCGGCGTCGAACGCCTTCACGGTCAGTCCCTGATCGCGCAGCAGATGAAGCTGGTAGAGTCCCGCGACCCCGGCGCCGACGACGGCGGCGTCGAGCGTGAGAGTGGGGTGCGAGCCGTTGGACTTCTTCGTGATAGTTGCTGCTTCAGCCATTTTTTCGCCTCCTGTTTGTTGATCCTTGCCGCAGCGCGCCGCCGCGAAAGCCAGTCGTGCGCGCCTGGGGTTTTTCTAAGGGGGCGACTGGGGCAGGGTCTTGAACGGGTTTGGCCGTCGCGTTGTCTAGAATTGCTGGGCGGGGACTCAGCAGCCGGCGGTCGGGCACAGACGACCGCGCCGGGGTCTCGCGCGTGCCCGAAGTGTCGCACGCCGCCACTGACGAAAGCATTGAGGTTGCCGTTGCCGACCAGGGCCGCACCGATGAGCGTGCGGCGTCTGCGACCGAGCCTAACGACATCGAACTCGTTGTGGTCAAACCGCCGGAGCCGACAAAGGGCTTGATGCGGCAGGTCGTCCTACGAGACGGTCCGACGCAGCGGCTTCTGAACGATTGCAATATGTCTGTAGCCGGCGACAGGCGCCGAGATCACCTGGTCAAATTGGGCGGTCCCTGGCTTGGCTCGCTGATTCTGGTGTGGGTGTGTGCCAGGACAGCGATGTCCCGGCCCGGGGAAAGGAATTCAAGGTCACTTTCTTCCGCCGTTGCGGATAAACTGGCGACCGCTCCGCTGGCCGTCAGGTCGTAAGCGGCAGCAGGGCGATGTAGGCTCCGATCAGGCCGATGATCGTCACGACAACTCGGATGTAAGCACGCATCGCGGCCCTCGTCTTCCTGGCGGGTGCTGCTTGAGCCATTGTTTTCGCCTCCGCTTGTTGATCCTTGCTGCGCCGCGACGTCGCGGACGCCGAAGGGGCGCAGCCAGGGTCGATTAGCGGACAGGCCCGGACAGGATCTTGAATGGGGTTGGCCGTCGCCGTTGTCCAAAATTGCCGGCAGCGGTCGCGTTCTTGGAGCGGCTGACAACGGTGAACCGGAGCCCGGGAGTAACGGTGGAGGTGAAAGCCGCTCCAGCTAGAAGCTGACCGCGTGGCGATATTCTGCCGGGGTCGTGCCCAGCAGGCGGCGGAAGAGTTGCGTCATGTGGCTTTGGTCGGAGAAGCCGCAGTCAGCGGCCACGACCTTGAGCGGGATGTCACGGCGCGCCAGCAGGCGCTTCGCATGCTCGATGCGCCGTTGCATGACATAGGCATGCGGCGGACAGCCGAATTCGGTGCGGAATTTCCGCAGGAAATGAAAGACGCTGAGTTGCACCACCCCAGCAAGATCCTGGAGCGAGATGTTCTGATCAAGATTTTCGTCTATATATTGGATTAATAAGCGGCATTGCGGGGGCGAGAGCCCGCCGTAAGTGGCCGGCTGGCGAAAGCTCACGTTGGCGTAGTGCCGCAGCATATGGATGCACGCCTGATTCTTCAGGGAGTCCACGTAGAGCCGGCCGCCCAGCCCGCCATGGCGCGATTCCCGCGCGAGCGAGCCGACGACCGCGGCGAGGACGGGGTCCTCGGTCCTTAGAACGTCATGCAACTCGATATCTCGGACGTTGCGCTCGTAGGCTTGTGCTGCGACGTCCGCCACCGCCCCGACCGACAGATAGAGGTGCGTGACCTCGATGTCGTCGCTCCACCGCCAGTGGGATTGCGCGGCGCGGGTGAGGAGCGAGATGCTGCCGGGGGAAACCTGCTCGCGGCGCCAATCACCTATGCAGCGCCGGTTCATCGCGGTCGCGCCGTCCTGATAAGCGACGACCAGATAGTCTTGCGTCCCTGGGATCGGCACATCCAACGGGGTGTAGCGATAGCCGCGGATCCGCACGCCGTCCCAGCCGAGAGGGGCGCTGTCCAGGGTCAGTTCTCCGGGGACCCAGCGGGGCAATTCGTCAGGCGTGATCAGCTCGCTCATATGCTCCCTCCAAGCATGGCCGTGGTCAGCCCCGCGTCTTCACACCGAGCAGGTTACAATCGGCGATGGCGCAACTGCCGCTGTCCTCCACACGGTGCCACTTCCTTTTCCGTCTCGATGGTTGATGGGTTCCGAGCTCGCGCCGACGCGCGGATAACCGCGTACGCCGACCGTCCGGGTCGGCTGGTGGTCCGCTCCGAATACCTCGCGCGAGACTGAAATCCGACGGGCAGAACGTTCTCCTTTACAACCGGAATCGGCCAGACCGGCTGAAACAGCGCTGCCCGGCAGACAATCGCACCTAGTGGTCCGATCCCGACAGAAGCATCCCATGTGGTCGGGTAAATCGGCCCACAAAATCAAGGGCTAGTGGTTCAGATAAGGCGGCACTATCCGTCTGATTTGAACCACTAGCGCGCGGGTCTACGTCATACGCGCCGCCATCAGGCTAGAACTGCTGGCCGCCGACCAGTAGCCCCCGTCTGTTCGGCAATACCGGGAAATGGCCAAACGAGACGTTCACCACGTTCAGAAGCGGCTTCCCATGGCACCACCGGTATAGAGTATCGCAGGAAATTTCGGAAATAGAAGACCTCGTCTATTTGCCACTTGTCCCCTGCCAAAAGCGTTGTCAGCTTGACAGCGGACGGGCGTGATCGACAGTTCGCCGCATTGTCGCACTTACGCCTCCAGCACGTATTCGCCCGGCGCAGGCATAATCGGCGCATACAGTTCGTTCCCAAGCCTATTCGGTGCCGGCTTCTTTTCGTCTCACCGCTCAGCCAACCATCCGACCCAATGGCCCCACCAGGAGCCGGAACGCTCGCGCGCTGACGCCAGCCATTCATCTGCGGCTCCAGCCGGTTGCCGCTTAGGGCCTGAGCCAGAACAAGCGACTCGGTAGAAAAGACTCCAGAGTGCCGCAACAACGCAACGAACGAATCCAGAATAGTGATGCGAATTGGGTGTCTTGGCGTCCGGCGTCCAGCACGGCGAGGATGTCGCCGAGATGATCGTGCGTGGGCGTGCCGTCACGGAACGAACGGAAGCGGCGGAGCAGGTCCAGTTTCCTGGCGCCAAAGATGGCTATCTCGGTGATGGTCTCCGCCCCTGCGACGACCGCCAACAGGCAGAGAAGAAGGATTTCCTCCAGCGGATAGCACACCTTGCCTTGCTGCCTGGGATCGTGGAGATCCTTGAAGTAGTTTAGAAAAACGACTGTCTCGTCGACCCGCGGCGCATCCGGTCAGTGTGTTGTCCATGGTCGGTGTCCTCTAGAGCGAATCGACAGAAGCCATATCGAATCAGCATCTAAGGGGTCTGCCACCTACTCCTTCACCCGATTGCCCTGCCTAACCGCTGCTGACGAACAACTTAACCGTTTGTAATGGATGAATAACGGATAACTATCACGCCCGGGCCGCTCGACATAGGCCGCTGTGGCCACCAGCCGATGCTGAATCAGGTCGTTGCCCTGGCCGATACCTCGGGCCAGACGGAAACACTGCTCGCCGACAACGGATATTTGAGCGCGGCCAATGGCCTCGCGCTATACTCAGCCAACACGCATGGCCTCCGTGGCTCACGAGATACTCAGTTCCAGTGAAGCACCCTGTCGCCTACACCGGCGCAGCAAAACGCGCTGCGGTTACTGGCTGACGCGAAGAAGGAACGCAGGTAGTCGTTCGCAACGGACAAGCATTGCGCCCGCAATTTCGTCTCCACCGCGCTGGAGGGAACGCAGAGGCGCTGCTCCATAGCGGCTGAACCGGTACCGCCTAGCAGGCGGCAACAACCTCGTGCACGTCCCTGGGTGTCCCCGCGTCGATGAAGCCCCACCACGCCTCTCACGGAGATCAAGCGGACGTGGGCAACAGTGCGGGAGGCGGCCCAACTGTCGGGTGTCCGTCTCCACGATCTGCGTCACAGTTTCGCGAGCATATTGGTTTCGAGCGGCCTCTCGCTGCCGATCATTGGCGCGCTGCTGGGCCACACGCAGTCGTCGACGACCCATCGATACAGCCATCTGGCGGACGATCCGCTTCGTGCTGCCACCGAGCGCGCGGGAGCCGTTATCACCAGTGCTAGGGGTCTTGGGGCGAAGGTGGTGCCGCTGACCGAGAAGCGGGCATGAGTGCATGGATGTACGATGCGAACGCGACAGAGATTGCGCGCGAAAAGCTACGCCGCGGGCGCCTATTCCAGGACGTGATTCGGAGGAAACACCTCGTATCGTTCGAGTTGCTCGCGGACTGGTATGCCCGCGAGAACGCTGATCGGCGCCAGTGGGCGTTGAAGGACCTCGGGAACGCGGTGAGCCGTGGAGAGTTTGGACCGCCGGAGCGAGCGAGCGTGTTCTATCTACCCGTTGCTGACCCTCCGACATACAAACCGTTCTGGATACGCCGCACGGGCGGCCAGATAAATCATATGCGGGCCTCAAACCATGACGAAACGCCGCAACTCTGGGCACCCCGTGGCTTGTGCGCCGAATGGCTCGCAGCGCGACAGATCCACCTGCCACCGTGGCTCTCGGCACGACAAGTGTTCCCTGTGCAGCCACAGCGTTCCGAAGGCGAATCGCCCCCCCTACCCGCGCCTGTGTTAGAGGTGGCGCAACCGGCGCAACCGGCGTTGCCGGCCGGTTGCGCGGTTGACGACCCCGAGCCAGAGCCGTCGCTTGGCGAGCCGCCAGTAGCCGGGGCGAATTTGATCCGTGCGCCGAACTTAATTCGCGCCTGGAAGGACTGGATCGAACAACGGGCTAAGACCACAAGGCGCGAAGCCGAGAAATGGGCTACTGATAACAATTTCAGCGTCACCGAAGTAAGAAAGTTGCACCGTGAGCTGGGCAATAAACCCGGCCGACCCCGCATCTCAAACAACGAGCCCAAACAATGAGCCACAATAAATGAGCGGCTCAAATGCTCATTTAGACGGCTCATTTTCAGAACGTTACGACGGTTCTTGACAATCCATGTCAGGAGCTGCCCTCAGATGCCCGATCCCGTCACCCAGCTGCCTAGCGACGTCGCGACTGTCCGCGCAACGCTGCTGGAAGACCTCGCCCCACTTGCTGTCGTTGCCGAGGCAGTAGGGAAAAACATCCGCACCATCCAGCGTCTCGTCGTACAAGGCAAGCTGCCTACCGTCACGATCGGCCGCACGCCCTACGTCGTCGTCAGCCGCGCCCGCGAGCTGTTGTTGGCAGAATCGAAGGTTCGGCATGCCCCTATTCGGCGTGGTCGCCCGACGCACAAAATACTGGGATGAGTTCAGCCGACACGCTCACGGTGATCCGCAGCCGCCATCTCAGGCTGGCCAAGACGATCCACGCCGACGGCCGTATCGACGACTACGATCGCGCCAGAACCCTGGATCTGTTCGAGATGCAAGTGGCCGACTTGGACGGGATCAGCAATCTGTTGGCACGGCTGCTGCCTCAGCCAAGTTGCGCTGCGATATTTGGCGGCATCGCCGATCCCGCCCGCACGCGAGGTGTTCGACGCTGAACTGCAGGACTTTCTCATGCGGGTTATGGGCTATTGCCTGACCGGCATCACGCGAGAGCATGCCTTGTTCTTTGGCTATGGCACGGGCGCCAACGGCAAAGGAACGTTCCTGAACACTATGAGCGCTATCCTCGGCGGATACGCCGCTGTCGCGCCGATGGAGACATTCACCGCCAGCCCGACCGATCGTCATCCCACCGACCTCGCCATGTTGCGCGGCGCCCGTCTGGTCGCCGCCCAGGAGACCGAGGAGGGCCGACGCTGGGCTGAGGGCCGCATCAAAGCCATGACCGGTGGAGACCCCGTTACAGCCCGATTTATGCGCCGAGATTTCTTCACCTTCATACCGTTATTCAAGCTGTTCATCGCCGGCAACCATAAACCCGGGCTCCGAGGCGTCGATGAAGCCATCCGCCGTCGGCTGAACCTCATCCCGTTCACCGTAACGATCCCCGTAGCCGAACGGGATGTACACCTCGCCGATAAGCTAGGACCGGAGATGCCGGGCATCCTTGCGTGGGCTATCGAAGGCTGTCTTCTGTGGCAGCGCGTCGGCCTACAGCCTCCTGCCACCGTGGTAGAAGCCACGCACAATTACATGGCAGCCGAGGATGCGCTGTCCCTCTGGATCATGGAGCGCTGCAAGCGGATCGGCTACGGCGGGACCGAGTCGTCCGTGCTGTTCGCAGACTGGCGCAAGTGGGCGCTTGCGTCTGGCGAGGAACCGGGATCGCAGAAGCGGTTCAGTCAGGCGCTGGAGGCCAAGGGATACGCAAAGGACCCGAAAGCGAGGCGCGCCACGTTCCAGGGGATTGCGATCGACATACCACCATCGCAAACGGAACACCCCGACGATCGGTTGTGATGCAGGGATTGCAGGGATGTTCACCCTTCACCTGCATATAGACGTCACGCGTGCGCGCACGTAACGGCGATAAGCATATGACCCCTGAACATCCCTGCAGGCGCCGCCGCTGAAGCCCCAAAAGTCCCAAAGAGCGACTGGAACTGAGTTCTGATCAGGCGCTTAAGAATACGAATACCCTTGCCGTGCAAGGCACTAACCACCTATACTGTAATCCATGTCCGCACTGTGTCCGCCAAAGCGCCGTGAAACTTTGGGACCGACGGTGAGGGCGGGAGGGGCCGAGAAGCACCGCGACGTGAACTGGGCCTGACTGGCGCCCCATTACCGAAGGACAACGGGCGCTTTGGGAGCGAAGTCGCGGAGTTGTTGGTCCGGAACAGGGGGGTCCGATATTATCGGCTCGTATCGCTAACGAGGCCCGCTATGCCTACCAAGCCTGTCAGAGGTAATCGGGGATCGAATAGGAAGCACCTCCCCACCGAGGCAACACGCGGTTTGGTAAAGGGCTGCGTAGCATGCGGTGCTTCGCAGGAAAGTATTTGCAGTCTTCTTGGCGGCATCGCACTGCCCACGCTATATAAGTATTATCGCGAAGAGCTGGATACTGCGATGGTCTTCCTCGCGCGCGCGCACGGAAGGTAAAGGCATTGCTCAGGGAACTCGCGAAACCGTTTCGGGGTGACTGAGATGACTTGAGCTTTTGACGGACGATTTGCACCTGTTCAGCGCGATCTTGGTTCGCGGACCCTTTCGGACGCCCCGCCCGTGGCCGCTTGGCCGCCGTTGATCTTTCCGGCCTTCGTAATCATGTTCATTAACCAACCGATACGTCGCTGATTAATAATCGGTTCCCGGCCCCTTCGCCAGGAAGATCATCCTAGTCTCCGAAATTGGTGGAGCGGAATGGGAGGATTCGCTGCTCCAGCCGAGGGATGTTCACGAGGGTCCTTTAGATTTTTGAAGCCGTTCATATCCGGAGTCCAAAGGAAAGGAATCTGCCAACATTCGCTTCTGCTACATGCTTTGATCTTTTCAACAATCGTCGGAAACCATCTGAGAATGAGAGCCGCCTGACCGTAACCCTTTAGATCGTCATAGCGTGGAGGCACCCAAAAACCGATTAGCCCGCTTTCGATATAGGCAATCAAATCCACCGGATTTTGTCGAATATTACCATCGCCGCAAATGATCGCAGTCCCCCAGCCTCTGCGTACCTCTTTATCCAAGTTGGATCACTTGTTCTGGGGGGATTATCATCGCCAACCCAGTCAACCGTCAGGCCGCCAGATCGATTGCTTAGGAAAGCCTTAATGGAATTCGCAACGCGATACGAAATGTTTTCATCAAGACGGATTCTCAATGAAGCGTCCGTTCGTTGAGATCCATTTCGAAGCGAACAGCGGCTTGGACATCAGATGGCGGAAGATTGAATTCGTCTGATACCTCGGCTATGCCGCCTTCCACCAAATATGCCCTATATAGTTTCGCAGTAGGCACCCAAGTATCTCGAACTATGGGTCGACCAAGCGCAATCTTAGGATTGCAGATGATTCGTTGATGCTCACGAAGCGGCATGAATTCACGCGCAAGGTCATTTATATAGACAATTTGCTCAAACAAAGAAGGCTCGATCACATCAGCTAACTCAAAATTATCATTCATGAGATTTAGAAGGCGCTTTTCCCCTTCATCGGTCACGGTCTCTTCGAAAATAATCTTCCCGTCACCCCGAAATCGTTTGTCCCAAGCAAACGGATGGTCGGTCTTATGTCGTTCGCGAAGCCTCAGCGCCACTTTGCGAATAGTTTGAGGACTGTACCCCATGCCACGGAAACGTCGAACCCAAGCGCTCTCGACCAGATCCAGAAAACTCAGGACAACTTTTCCGCCGACCCGTGGTCCGTCTCTGGTCAGAATTGGTTCGGCGCCTTTTCGTCCATATCCCTCAACCCACGATCGGACCTTTTCAGGCTTTGCCGATAGCAGTCGTGCAGCAAGCGGGACGGTATAAATCCCACTCTCTGATAATTTGTTCCAATCGTAGCTGGATGGCCCCTTATCAATCATTCTCGCTATATAGGTCGGATTGGCCGTTTTGGGAATCGCCGAGTTTGGTGTTTGTTACGACGGCACGCATCGAAGTGATCGTTTCAGGTGGCACCTACGGCTCGCCACAACTTACAGAGGGCGGCTGGTCATATGTCGCTGCAAAGATCGTATTCGCCAGCTTGAACTCGGCGTAATCACTGAACTGCTTGAAAAGCTCGGTGTCGTCTTTCATCAATCCAATACCGGGCTCAAATCGGCCCCGCGGCCCCACAGCCGGGGAAAATAGACGAAAGTAGATGAATAGACGCAACTAGATGCGACGGCGGCAGCTCGGAAGCCGGGGAGTAACTATTCCGGCAGCCCTCCGGTGACCTTGATCGTGAGTTCGTGGTCGCCTCCTTCCTCCGCTCGCGGCGCCATTTTTGGGTGGACGTAAGGCGCCGCCTGCTCGGCGATCGAAGCCGCCGAGCGCCACCGCCCGCCTTGCAGCTCAAGCCGCACTGCGTACTGCACGACGTCCACCGGCATCATGGAAGCGATTTCCGAAGGTGATAGGCCGGTGGTCGCCCGTCCGGCTGCCTCGGCCAATTTCGCATCGTACTCAGCTTTAAGCTTGTTCGGCGTGCCCTTCTGACGGCCGCCGGTCTTATGGCCCCTGGCCATGGCGTCGATCCATCCATTCTGCCAAAGCGCCGCCGCCCGGGCGCGTTCCGGCAATTATATCACAAGCGGTTACGGGAGTGCTCTCGGTACTTGGATCCTGCCGAGCGGGTGGCATGCACTACACAACCAACCTGCCGGAGGGTGCCTATTTGCACCGGCCGGCGGCGTCTAACTGAGTCTATTCATCTATTTTTGGTCTACTTTTGGGGCTCCGGCATCCATCATTCGGCGGAGTATTTGCGGCTTGCCCCTCCCGCCCTATCTTGGCCAGGCGATACATTTCACAGCAAATCAGATCGGCATGCTGTAGCTCTGTCATGCAGCACCAATCGAGCTCTCCAATTGTCGACCGGGCGCGAATATATGCAAACTCGAAAAGGCTTAACGGCATTGCGATTTCTCCCCGTCGAGGGTCGATCCGGGAGGCTGGTCATGCGAGCGGATGGCAAGAAAGACTCAAATACTAAACTTTAATCGGCTTGGCAGAGAGCCAGAAGATGATCCGGCGCGGCTCAAACCGGCTCGCCGGCGGGCGCCGACTTTCCATGAAATCAGTTGGCCGGTCACCGACAACAGCACGAGGACGCCTCACGGATGCGTGAGGACACAAGATAAGGTGTGGGCGCTATCCCGACGAGTTCGTGATAAGATAGAAGAGCTAGCTAGGCGGATAAGTCATAAAAAAGGGAGGAACAAATGAAACTGAGAACGTTTGCGGCCCAAGCCGCACTGGCTGCCGTTGTTGCGATCGGCGCGTCTGGTGCGGCGTTCGCTCAAAGTAGCGACTGTAAGACGCTGATCAAACCGTCACCGTTTGGGCCAGATGATCAGACCGGCGCGAGCAATCGAGTTACCGATGCGGTCACCAAGGCCGCGGCGGCGGAAATCAAGACCGGTGAGAAGGTCTCCATGACCAATGTTCTGGTGGATGGCATTCCACTGTATGGGACGCGCTTTTCCAAGGACATCCTGACGGCAACGTCTTTGGTACCGGGCGCCCAGATTGGCGAAAATAAGTTGACGTATATGGAGGACACCTGGATTAGCCAGAGCCACGTCGGTACGCACTTCGACGGGCTCGGCCACATCGGTATCATGGACTGCTACTACAACCAGACGCCCATGGGAAAATACGTTACCCAGAATGGTTTGAAGAAGCTCGGCCTGGAGAATTTGAAGAGCTTCGCCACCCGCGGAGTGATCATCGACCTCGTCCGGGTGTTTAAGGAAGCCGGCAAGCTGAAGAAGAACCCGAATTGCAAAGGCGACTGCCTGGATGGAGGCACCATCATCACCGCGGCTGATCTACAGGCCGGCCTCAAGATGTACAACGTCACACTGCGGGAAGGTGATGCTGTCTTCCTTAACACCGGCTGGGAAGATCTGTTTCTGCAGTTCCCCGCCATGAATGCGGTCTACAACGGCTCGGAGCCAGGGATTAATAAGGCTGCGGCCGAGTGGCTCACCTCGCAGAAGGTTGTGCTCGTTGGCGCCGACACCTGGGCGGTTGAAGTCATCCCGGGCGAAAGCGCTGCTGTGGCATTCCCGGTTCACGTCCACCTGCTTGCTGACAACGGCGTTCACATCGTCGAAAATGTGCGCACCGACCTCATCGCCGCGGCGGCACAGAAGGATGGTCGAGCAACCTTCTTCCTGAACATGACTGTGCCGAAGGCCGTGGGGTTCACCGGCACCTTCATCGCCATCGAGGCGATCCGCTGACCCTTCGGCTTCCGGTGCCGGCGTCCCGTCCGAGACGCCGGCGTCTTCTAGCCGGTGCCCCCAGCGGTTCGATATCTGCCTGAATTGCTGTTTCGCGCCGCGGCAGTGCCGTCCCCTCAGATCAGAAGCATGATGCCGCTGATGACAAAGCCGTCCCGGCACTATAGGGTAAGGTCTTGCGCTCCTTCAGAAACACGGTCGCGCCAACGGTCCCGAGGATGGTCCACCATCGGCGGATTCGTTCGCCCGCTCCTGGTCTGAAGTTAGCACCTAGTTGCGGGGGAGAAATTAGCCACCGCCTGCAGGCAGACATCAGTAACGTCCCTGAGTGAGAACCGAGAGTTCTTAATCTCGACGGTCTCGTTGATCAAATAGGGCGTTTCGCCGGGCCTGATGTGATGAACGATGACGGTTTGATCGTAATCCGTCCCCGCCTTGGGCTTGGCGACCACGAGTTCCGTTCCGCTCATCATTATCTGCGGCTGCAACTCGCCCCGGATCGTCAACAGAAAGTTGTGTGAACCTAATTCGCCCATGAGGGTCACGGTCCCGACCCCGCCATGGAAGCCACAGAACCATATATCGCCATCAATCTCGCACTTATCGGGCGTGTCATATCTGAATGTTTTTCTGACAACGGCGTCGGCACCTGCACCGCCACCTGACAGGCCAATGTATAGAGCAGCCAGCGGGCCGATCAAAAACAGCCTCATCACGCAACCTCGATGCGCAACCACTGCAATCGTCCTCAAAGATTGAATAAGCGCCAACAAACCGCACCAGCGCAAGCCACAGCGCCATCGTGTTGACCAAGCCCATGGCGCAGGGCTTTGGCAGCGGAAACGACGCTAACTGACCTATATGGGAACGCGCGATGTCTGACCTGTGGAAGGCAATCCTACGAGGGGTCGCAGGCTTAGGATTGAAGAACGGAGGCGATCGGCTCGGCCTGCGGTTTAGGAAACCACGCCAGTCGCAGCAATCGAGATGTGGCTTCGTAAGCCTCGATAGAAGACGCGATGCCGTGCCCGGCAGCGTCTCGCCAGTAGGATAGAATCCCGAGAGCGTGCTCGGATTGGTCTCCGACGTTGCTGGTAGTGTTGCCGTGGAGATGCTTGGTTATCGACCTCTGCCGCCCGAAGCCGTCCGGTTGTTTCCGCCCCCTCGGCTCCCGCATCTCGGGTCAGTCTGGCCCCGCACGAGCGCTGACGACCCCCTCGTAAGCGTATCCCTTCTTCTGCAACGATGAGTACAAATTAACCCGACGGTGATAAACCCTATAGTTTTGCATGCTCTCTTCTGCACGTGCTATCTTTACCATTGCCTCTGAACGACGCCACCGCCCAACTCTCAATTTAAATAGTTTGTCCCGTCTGACCGGGACAGGGAGTCGCTTGGATGGCGTTGCGAGGAGCAGCAAACAAGACACAGGAAGGTCACATCATCTAATTCGGGGAGGTAATAATGGACAGACGCGCATTTTTGGCGACAACGGCGGCTACGGCTACGGCCGTGACCATGAAAGCGGCCTCTGCGGCGACCGTAGCGGCCTTCGGCGAAACGGGCGTTCCGACCAGGGACACGGATCCGCTGCCCCTGGGCCCGCTGCCAAATTCAGTTTATCCGGATTCGCATCTGGAATCCATGGTGAAGCCCAAGGAGCCAACCTTCGGGCCTGCCGGTTTCCCCGCCTTCGCCGGTACTATGGCCGTGGAGCGTATCGCTACCGGGTTCCGCTGGGCCGAGGGCCCGGTGTATTTCCCGGCAGGGCGCTATGTGCTGTTTAGCGACATTCCAAACAACCGCATCATGCGCCTGGACGAAGACGACGATCACTGCAACGTCTTCCGCCAGCCGTCGATGAATTCGAACGGCAATACCATCGATCGCGAAGGACGCCTGATCACTTGCGAGCATAGCGGCCGGCGGGTCACTCGCACCGAGTTCGACGGCTCGATCACGATCATCGCCGACAGCTACAATGGCAAGAAGCTAAATTCGCCGAATGACGTCGTCGTCGCCTCCGACGGCTCCATCTGGTTCACCGATCCGGCCTACGGCATCGGCGGCTACTATGAGGGCATTAAGGCCGCACCCGAGCAGGAGAAGCACAACGTCTTTCGGGCTGATCCGAAAACCGGCAGCCTCAAAGTTGTCGCGGACGACTTCGTCGAGCCAAACGGCATCGCCTTCTCTCCCGACGAGAAGAAGCTCTATGTCATCGACACGGGGTTCACCGACGGTCCGCAAAACCCATCGCACATCCGCGTGTTCGACGTGGATGTCGAGAATGGCAAACTGTCGAACAGCAAGGTCTTTGTGGAAATGCCGAAGCCTAGCATCACTGATGGAATGCGCGCCGACCGGGACGGCCGCATCTGGTGCTCCGTCGGCTGGGGCGATCCGAACGAGAACGGCGTGCGCTGCTACACCCCCGGCGGCGAACTGCTCGGCAAAATTCACATACCGGAGACGGTGGCCAATTTGTGCTTCGGCGGCCAGCAGCGAAACCGACTGTACATCTGCGGGTCGACGTCACTCTATGCAGTCTACACGAGTGTGCAGGGTGCTCTGAAGCCGTGAACCAGCTCTGACCATCGTTCGAGCCGGCTACCCAATTGGGGAGCGGCTACGGGCTTGTCTCCGCCCATTCCGATAGCGCCCGCTCGCGCACTATTCCCCCGCCTGCCAGCGGACGCCTGTTGTCCAGCTGCCCGCCGGCGGGCGTCGCGCGGAAACGGAAACGAGGGTGCACGGCCAATCCATCGACGGGAGCCGGAAAACTGGATCGAGTAAGACCGCCACCCTTCAGCGCATGAATAATGTTAACGCCCGCCACCGGCGGCAGGCTCAGGTCGCTACCAATCAGATGCAGGTCATTTCGCGGCAGCAGAACGACCTCGCCGGCGCCGATGATGAGCTCCTCTGCATCCGCACTATCGACGCGGGCGAAGTTCACCCTCGATGACGTACTGATAAGTAATCAGATGGGACGCGGGCCCGAGAGCCGGCATGCAGTGCTCTGGCGAAACGCGGGCCGCGACGCACCACGGTGCGAAGAAATCGGCGTTCAGGAACACACCGCTGCCCGCCTATCGATGCATCATCACAGGCAAGGTCGCATGCCCGAGGATGTACCTCGTCACGCCGCCGAAAATCTGTTGTCGCAGACGAGAGTGGGCATATGCGCCCATGGCCAGCAGGTCGCAGTTGAACTCTTTGGCCGCCGCCAGCAGACCAGCGCCCACTATGTTGTCGACTGGTTTGAACATCCTCAGATCAGCGTCCATCGGGGTACAGTCGGAGCATCACCTGCCGCCGTTGCGATCGTAGGGAAATGAGCCTCGCCCTGCGATGGCGGCTACGCGCCCAAGGTGGTTGTTCAGAGCAGGGGTTCACGTCTCGAAAGCGGACATACACTTCGGCGACCTTCCGTCAGCGGCCCAGCCTTGAATCTGGGGTCGGCGGTGCGGATGGGTTGCCCCTTCGCAGGACAGTTCGGCGATCGGCAGCGACGGTCCGTGCGGCCGTCGCCTTCACCTCGGCCAAAGCCGATCGGGCTCGTTAATTTAATCGCGGGCGGCGTTCGAACACCGAGCACGTCGCACGAGCGTTCGCGTCCCGGTTCAGGCGTAGATTTTTACGAGCTCGGAATGGGCCCATTTGACTGCTTCCTCCGCGGGCATGCCTTGGACCGCCTTGGCGTACATGTCCACGACGATGAACTTGCTGATCGTCTCGGCGGCCGCGCGCCCGGCTGGCCCGGCGTAGCCGGCGAAGCGGCCGCTTTCCGCCGCCGTGCGGAACGGCGCCATCACCGGGTCGACCTTCCACACTTTGTTGTTCTCCCACATTTTGGTCGCGCCGACCGAGAAGCCCTGCTGGGAGGTGAACCAGGTGTCGTAGACCTCAGTGGAATGGAACCAGCGCAGGAACTCCTTGGCGGCTTTCTGGTTCGTGCCATAGCTTGGGACAAGGTTCGAAAGCGGCACGTGATAACTGAACTGGCCGGCCGGACCTCCGGGTAGCGGCGCATGGAAGCAGTCATCCTTGAGCGGCTTACCTGTGTCGGACATGTAGTTGTCGGGCTTGCTACGCGCCAGCAGGTAGATCGAAGCGCCGTTGCTGGTTGAACTGATTGTGTTTGAGAGAAAGGCGCGGTTATTGCCAGCGTCGTCCCATGACGTACCGCCCTCATCATAGGCATCCTTCCAGAAGCCGGCTGCGAATTTGACCGACTCGATTGTCTCCTTGCTATTGAGCACGATGGTCTTGCCGTCCGGTTCGACCTCTTTGCCGCCCCACGACCACAGATACGGGTACCAAAAGGCCGGCCCGTCGCCGAATGCATGCGCCAGCGTCTGACCAAGCGGCCGGTTTTTAGCCTTGAGCTTTTTGCCGGTCGCGCGAAAGTCCTCCCAGGTCGTGGGGAATTTCTCGGGCGCGATGCCTTCCTCGGCGAACCACGATGTCCGGTTTACCAACAACACTCCGACGATCGTGAACGGCATCGCGATCCATCTTTTGCCATCATTGGCGACAGCGCGCGGGGTATCGAAATAATCACCTTGCGCCTTGCCGACTTCCTCAGCGACATCGCTGACGTCGGATACACTATCGGCGTAAAGCTGCGGCCAGTTGTTGACGGCCATCATAATGTCGGGACCGGTCTTGGCCTGGATCGCCGAGGTGATGCGCGCCTGCACACCATCGCCATTGATGGTTTCGACCGTGAGCGAGATGCCAAGCGCCTTTCGACACTCGTCCTTTAAAGTCCCTTTGAGCAGTTGGTCGGAGACCGGCACGAAATCGACGAATTTCAGCCAGTGCAGCGCTGTTCCCTGGGCATAGGCGGGAGCTCGCCCGGAGGTGAGGATCCCTGCCAGGCCGCTTCCCGCCACCATCGTGCTGGCACCAGAAACCTTCAGCAACTTGCGCCGATTGATCCGCCGCATCGCCGGTCTCCCTGTTCTGTTTGTTTTGTACGCGGAGCCGGTTGAACCGGCTTCTCGCGGTTCGGCTTCTACTCAAGCTCCGTAGATCTTCACCAGTTCGTCATGTGCAGCCTTCACCGATGCCCCGGCATCCATGCCCTGGATCGCTTTCGCGTACATGTCGACAATGATGTACTTGGTCTGCACCTCGGCCGCCTTTTGGTTCGGCGGTCCGGCATAGCCGAGCAAACGCCCGGTGACAGGGACCTTTTTGAACGGGGCCATGATCGGGTCGATGTTCCAGACCGGATGATCCTCCCACATTTTGGTTGGGCCGCAGGTATAGCCCTGCTGCGAAACGAACCACTGATTGAAGATGTCCTTGGACGATACCCAGCGGATGAACTTCTTGGCGGCGTCCTGGTTCTTCGAGTATTTCATCACCAGATTGGTGAACGGGCCGGGCAGGCTGAACACTCCACCGGCACCGCCGGGAATGCTAGCGTGGAGGATGTCGTCCTTCATCGGCGCACCGTTGTCTGTCAGGTAGCTGTCGGGCTTTTTCTTCGCCTCGAGATAGATCGACGCACCGTTGTTGGTGGCGCTGATGCTGCCGGACAGGAAGGCGCGGTTGTTGCTGGTATCGTCCCACGCGAGCCCGCCCTCGTCCATCGTCTCTTTCCACAGAGCGACAGCGAACTTGACTGACTCCACGGTCTCCTTTGAATTGAGCACCACCGTCTTGCCGTCGGCCTCGACCTCTTGACCACCCCACGACCACAGATACGGATACCACCAGCCCGGCGCATCGCCGAACGTGTGACCGGCGGTCTGGCCAATCGGGTGACCGGCCGCCTTCAGTTTCTTGCCAACGGCGCGGAAGTCGTCCCAGTTTGCCGGGAAGCCATTCGGGGAACCGGCTTCAGCGAGCCAGGATTTGCGGTAAGCAACGAGGCCGCCGCCGACACACCAGGGCACACCGATCCACTTGCCGCCGGCGGTCCCGACCACCTTGCAGATGTCGTAGTAGCCACCTTGCGACTTGCCGAGATCCTCGGCCACGTCGCCGACATCGATGCAACTGTCGGCGTAAAGCTGCGGCCAACTGCCGAGGGTCATAAAGATGTCCGGGCCCGCGCCCGACTGGACCGCCGCGGTGATGCGCGCCTGTATATCGTTGGCGTTAATCGTTTCGACCCTGAGCTTCATGCCCAGATCCTTTTCGCACTCCTTGACGATTTCGCCCTTGAGAAGTTGGTCGGAAGCGGGGACGAAATCGGCCCAGCGGAGCCAGTGCACGGTCTGGGTTTGGGCGTAGGCAGGCGCACGCCCGGTGGCCAGGATGCCGGCCAGGCCGCCGGTGCCCGCGGCCATGGCGCTTGCCGCGGAAAGCTGCAAAGTCTGGCGTCGAGGGATCTGGGCCATGATTTTCTCCCTTTATGCACCGAGTGGTCTGGTGCCGCTCGGGCGGTCGTCAGGCAGCGGTGGGCGCTATATCGCGGTTTCGGTCGTGTTATCGAAGAAATGTATGCGGTGCGGATTGATCGCGAGGCGAAGCGTTTCGTGCACCCTGGCGGTCGCCGTCGGTTCGACCGAAGCGACCATCGGCGTCGACCCGGCGGCAACGTCGAGCAGGATCTCCGAACCGAGCCGCTCGACCACCTCCACCGCGACCTCGAAGCTCAGGTCCGCGGCGTCGCCGACGCCCGCGATCCGCAGATCTTCGGGCCGCACGCCCAGAGTCGCGCTCATCCCGGCGTAGCGTCCAAGCCGTGGAACAAGCGGCGCGGGTACCTTGATGCGGAGATCCTCGCTCTCGGCCCACAGTGAACCATTCTCGGCGCTGATCCGAACCTGGGCGAAATTCATTGCCGGCGAACCCATAAATCCGGCAACGAAACGGTTGGCTGGCTCGTTGTAGAGTTCCATCGGGTCGCCGACCTGTTGCACCCGGCCATCGCACATAACGACAACCCGGTCGCCGAGGGTCATCGCCTCGACCTGGTCGTGCGTGACATAGATCGCGGTGGTGCCGAGCCGCTCATGCAATTTCTTCAATTCAACCCGCATCTGCACGCGCAGTTTGGCGTCGAGGTTCGACAGCGGTTCGTCGAACAGGAACACCCGCGGATGCCGCACGATCGCCCGGCCAAGCGCAACGCGCTGACGCTGGCCGCCGGACAACTGGCGCGGTTTGCGCTTCAGCAACTCCTGGATGCCAAGAATGTCGGCCGCTTCAGTCACCCGTTTTTCGATCTGCGACTTGTCGAATTTCCGCATTTTCAGGCCAAAGGCCATGTTGTCGTAGACGGTCATGTGCGGGTAAAGCGCGTAATTCTGAAAAACCATCGCGATGTCGCGATCCATCGGCGGCAATTCGTTGACGATCTTCTCGTCGATCGTAATATGTCCTCCGGTGATGCTTTCCAGCCCTGCCACCATGCGCAGGGTCGTCGTTTTGCCACAGCCCGATGGGCCGACCAGCACGACAAATTCCTGATCGCGGATGTCGAGGTTCACATCGATGACAGCGTGCACCTCGTCGTATTTCTTGTTCAAGCCACGCATCGCGACGCGAGCCATGGGCTTATCCCTTTACTGACCCGGTGATGCCGGACACGTAATACTCGACAAAGAATGAATAGACGAAGGCAACCGGAACCGAGCCCAGTAGCGCCCCGGCCATGAGCTCACCCCAGAAGAACACATCGCCGCGAATCAGTTCGGAGGTGACTCCAACCGGCACTGTCTTCTGCTCCGGCGAGGACAGAAAGACGAGGGCGTAGATGAATTCATTCCACGACAAAGTGAAGGCGAATATCCCCGCCGACAGGATGCCCGGGATCGCCACCGGAAAGATGATGTAAACCATCGCTTTCCAGCGCGGCGCTCCGTCGATGCGGGCGCACTCCTCAAGTTCCTTCGGGATCGACTTGAAGTATCCCATCAACAGCCACGTGCAGAACGGGATCAGAAAGGTGGGATAGGTCAAAATCAGCGACCAGGGTGAGTCGCCGAGCCGAAAATTACGAATTATGTCTGCGAGCGGAATGAAGAGCAGTGTCTGTGGCACCAGATAGGTGATGAAGATTACTGTCCCGATGCTGCCGGCGAACGGGAATTTGAGGCGCGAAAGCGCGTAGCCGGCGAGCAGTCCGCAGAACAGCGAGATCGCTGTCGCCGCCAGGGAAATTATCATCGTGTTGAGCATCCAAGTGGTGAACAGGGTTTCGCTCAACAGGTCGTGGACATGCTCCAAGGTCGGGTGGGTGGTCCAGAACGGTGCGTAATTCGGCGCGCTCCAGGGCCGGTAAAGCTCGCTGTCTGGCCGTATGGTGGTGATGATCATCCAGTAGAACGGAAACAGCAGGGCGACGACGAACGCTGTCACCGGCACATAGAAAAACACCCAGCGCCGCCAAGGGGCTCCCTCGATCATGACCTAAAGGGTCTCCGTCCGGCGGATGTAAACCAACTGTACGATCACCACGAGCAGCAGGATCGGGAAAATCGCCAGCGAGATAGCGGCACCCTGGCTCAGCAACCCGGTGCCGATGCCGAGTTGGTACGCATAGGTGGCGAACAGTTGCGTTGCATTGGCCGGGCCTCCGCCGGTCAGTACGTAAACGAGCTGGAAGTCGGCGAACGTCTGGATTACCGAAAACAGTACGATCACCAGTGTCACCGGCAGCAGCAGTGGCCAGGTTACATGGCGAAAACGGTTCCACGCGCGGGCGCCGTCGATCGCCGCGGCCTCGTGCAACTCGGGACTGATTGTCTGCAACCCGGCCAACAGGCTGATCGCGTAAAACGGCACGCCGCGCCAAACATTGACGATGATCACCGACACCATGGCCATGACAGGGTCGCCAAGCCAGTTGATCCTCGTGTGGATGATGTGGGCATGGAACAGCATCCAGTTGAGGACGCTGAACGTCGGGTCGAACATCCACTTCCAGGCAAAAGTCGACAGCACCGTCGGGATGATGAACGGCAAGAGGATGAAGGCGCGCATGAACGCCTTACCGCGGAAATGCCGGTTGAGCAGGAGTGCCAGCCACAGCCCGAGGGCCAATTTGAAGACGGTGGTAACGAAGGTGTAGAGGCAGGTGTTCCACACCGCGACATGGAAAATGTCGTCGTCCCAGATCTTGACGAAGTTGTCCATGCCGACGAAATGCCCGGGCACGCCAACTCTGGTGTCAGTCACCGCGAGCAAAATGCCGTTGACAAAGGGGTAGGCGATAAAAAGCGCGAGCAACACTACCGTCGGTAGCATGAGGCAGAGGGCCAGCTTGCGCTCGTCCTCGAGCAACAGGGTGATAGGCCCCCGCTTTGGCGCGGGGACATACTCTTGCTTAAGGGCAGCGGATGCAACGGACCCGACGGTCGCCATCAGCGCTTTCTCCCGACCGACTCCTTATCGGCGACCACAGGCGTCGCAACCGTGGAATCTTGCTCCTGGAAGCCTAGTGACAACCGGGCGCGCGCACAAGGTGACGCCGATCAGGCCTCGCCATTGCTGGAGCTGCCTGATCGCGGAACGGCCGAGTGCCTTGGAGGTAAAGCGGGCGGCGCTGGCCAAGCTGGCATACCCGCCAGCGTTGCGCCGGGCAAGCGCGGATTCTGGCCGCCATCGACATAGCCTCGAGTCGCGGTCCTGGAGCGGCATCTCGCTGTCCACGGCGCCCCCGCAGTTTTGGTTGGATTTGGCGTGACGCCGCCGGTGCGTGTTGTCGATCGTCGCATTCGCCCAGACCGAGCCGATGGCCGGGACCCCTTGATTGGTCAGACAACGCTTGCGCCTCAGGACTATATTCCCAACTACCGTCTACAGCATTATCTTCACTATGGTCGGGGAGATTCCTGCGGGACTGGAGGGATATCGACCGTTCTCTGCGTCTCCCCACTCACAAGGTCTCGCCAAGCGCGGAGCGCATCGACTGCACTCTTCACGGATTCACTGCGTTCCCTTATTTCGTTCGGTTCATACTCCTTAGCGACCAGTTTCCCCCCATCCATCGAAAGCGACGCCATTTGAATCGGTCCGGCGACACCTCCGGGATTAGTGTCTATCACGTGTTCAACCGTCCAGATAGCCAAGAGCAGAGCTTCCTTGAGTGCTAACCGATTCCAGTCAACGATGAATATATCATGCAGGAACCGAAGAAAAGGGTCGGCGGACATCTTGCCAGACCCTAAAGCGACGTAGTGTTGGTGCTTATCCAGTAAACGTGGTTGGACTCGGCTTTCGAATACGCAACATTGAGGGCCAGACTTATGCGGAAATGCCAAAACCATTCCCAGGTCGATCTCCGCTAGTTTAAGTCCTGTGGACTCAAACTGGATAAAGGTCTCCTGCGACAGCTTTACACAATGCGATAGCGGAGAGACTTCCGTACTTGCGGAAGGGTGTATATCCACAAATGCGTCTTCGGCTATCATCCGAAATCTCGCAGCTAGTCCGAAGTCGCCGCTAAAGGATATGATTTGGTTCTCTCGGAGAAGATGAACTTTCTTCCCCTGATGATGTCCGATCCCTATTCCATCTAGACTTGGGGTTAACATGCTGTCGCTTGCTATGACCACTCCATCCGTACAATAAAAGCCTACGATAACGGTCATCTCTTGAATATACTGTTTGCTTTCATGTCGGGATATTTGTTGTATATTGCCGCGACTAGTTGGTCGAACTTGAGCGACAGCACCCAGTCTGCACATGCCTTGCAATATGTCTGCAATGTAGGCGGGAACCTTAATGCCTCCTGCTGTCCTATCAACAGCCCTTCACGTGAGAGCGCATAATCTCGGTATCTTCCTGCCGTTATCAAAACCAGTCCAATACCAGCTAGGAAATCCAACTCATCATAAACAGCGCGATCGAAGGGTCCATAGTCGTATGGTGCAAACGTGAAATATGGCCCCCCGGATAGGGACGCGGCTTCCCGATCAATTAGAAAAAACAGCTTCTGAACCTGCACTGGCGTGAAGGTTGCGCCCGCTCCTCCCGCAGAGAGGACTCCCAACATGAATTTTTGCCGTTTGGAGATGGCTAGGCTCATGGCGACCTCGGGGCAACCGCCTTTCTGGCAATGTCGCGGCGTTTGTGTGGGGCCAGCTTTTCTGCGCCAGAGTGCGCGCTGCGCACCTCGCCAGAGGGAGCTTTCATTCGTTCAATTCCCACCCATCCAAATCCGCGCGACAACGACCGCGCCTCCGATCCTGCCGGCTCGAGATTTTTCGCCATTAGGACCACGCGGCATTCACCCTCCACAGGCGGCTGGCAAAAAGCTCGAAATCGCAACCGAAGCAGGCGGACTCCAATTCCGATTCTTGTCAAGCGATTTTGTGGTCCTATCGGTTGAAATGCAAGGCGCATCAGCGTGTGTCGGCGCTATTCTGTGGATAACTCTTGGGCTATCAGGGAGGATCGTCTCATTCTTAGGACACTGCTGTCCGGTTAAAAGCTGAATAAATTCAATTGTCTATTTTCTATGTCGCCCTCGGAACTGTACGTTCCGGGAAAAAATGCAGTTCTTATCGCCACCTTTTCGAAGATTGCCACCGAAAAGACCTGCATCAATGTGTAGAGCGATGCCTGATGCTCAGCCGCTTGCGCACGATGGCGACCAAGACATACACCGACACCGCGATCCAGATTTGCGTCTTCACGGCGTTCTCCGACGTGCCATAGAACTGCTTGATCCGCAGGTGCTGTTTGATCCACTTGAAGAAAAGCTCCACCTTCCAGCGGCTCTTGTAGAGGATGCAAATCGTTAACGCCGGCAGGGTGGTCTGATTGGTGAGAAACACCAGCGTCTTGCCGGTCTCGGGGTCCTTGAAACGGATACGCCGCAGATGCACGGGGTAATCCTGCCTACTGCGGGTGCCGTCCAGTGCGATGGTTTGGTCGGCAATCACACCGCCAGTACGATCGGTGGACGCCGAATAGACTCGATGGGCATTGAGATTGGTCTTGGCGCGGGTCACGAAAAAGGCGCCTGCTCGATGCAACCCGTGCAGGCGGCCAAAGTCGATATACGCTCGATCCATGACGTAGATGGCACCAGCCTCGGGTACCAGCATATCGAGCGCGTGCACGTCGTGCAGCTTGCCGTCCGAGATATGGATAAAGCTCGGAATGTCTCCGCGCAGATCGAGCAAGGTATGCATCTTCACCGCCGAGTTCGTCGATCGGAAATGTGCCCATGGGAACACCGACAAGCAAAGATCGATGGTGGTCGAATCCAGCGCGTAGACAGTGTTCTTCAGGTCCAGCCCGAGGTCTTCACCGGCATACAGCTTCCGCGCCTGGACAATCAGTGTTTGCGCCAAAGCCGCGTAGATACGCCAGTCCCGCGTCTCGTTGGCATCGGCCAGAGTTGAGCGCCGGACCCGCTCACGAAAGCCCATGTGATAAAGTTTCGCCGCCTGCGCCGACAAGCAGGTCTCAATGTCGCGCAGGCTTTCACGGTAGGTCAGTTGCGCGAAGGCCATCGCCCGGTATTGCTCCGCGCAGCTCAGCGTTCGCACACGGTGATCGCCACAATGCCGCCCAACCAGCCGGGCAAAGGTCGTCCAGGGAACGAAGTCCATCAACTGCGCGAACAAGGTCTGGCCGGCATACATTGCGGTCTCCAGGCGGAAACCTCGCAGCCTGGACAGGCGATCAATTCAAGTCGACACCAGCCTTTTTCGCTCGGAAAGCCGCAGAACTCCTGGCATTCCCGGTCACATCTCCTGAGTTAACCGGACAGCAGTGATCTTAGGATATTAAACTGAGACACTACCTGGGCTGGCGGCGTCTGGACGACAGTGCTGAAGCTACTGTCAGAAGGGTTCCGCCCTCACCTCAGCCAGTCAATGATGCTCCCGTTCTTCCCACTCTCGCGGCTCGCTCCTGGTGCTCGCGCGATATCGTTCCGGATAGGTATTGACCAATCGGACGCCGTCCGGAGACGGGCGCCGCGCCCCGGCGCGTCGAGCCGGTGGGTCCGCATCCATTGCACATGACCCGGCGTGTTCAGCAGGGCCTCCTTCTCCCGTCCCCGCGCCCTACCTTTCAGAGACCCGGCAGCCGAGCGGAAACCAGAAGCCGGTGGCCTGCGTCGCTACAAGTGCTGCGACACCTCAGCCATCAATCGAGTCACGGCGATATTTGCCAGGACTGCACTGAGAAGCACGCTAATGCCACCCAGAATCGCCCGCCTGCCCCAAACAGTTAAATTGCCCGCGCGATAAGCCGCGACCAACATAAATATTCCATAGCTACCGAACAGGGCGCTCAAGCCAGCAAGAGCAATGCCGCTTAACATCCGACTGTCCATCTGCCTTCCAACCCGCCTCGGCAGAGCTAGCTCATGCGGCCCGAACCCGATAGGCAATGCGGACGTCCCTACAGTCCGGCATGAAACGGCGAGCTGCATGATCGCGCAACGACCGGACCACGCACCTGGAGATGCCGCACCGGCAGCCGGGACATACGAGCAGCTCAACGTCTTCGGGCGGCCCACCGGGATACGCGTAAACGTGGGGCATGGCCACCCGCTGCCGTCGGCGCCGCTGGGCCACAGACTGGACTTTGGCTGACAACGACCGACCCGAGTGCTGAGGCTGGGGGCTCAGCAGATGACACGAACGCTCCTGGCCATACTAGCGGCCGCTGCCGCCGCCATCGTCGCGTTCAACGTCCTGACACGGGAGCATGGAACTTTATGTCTTTGACATAACATAGATCAGCGGCGACGCGCCGTGGTACCACTGCGAGCGCTTCGGAACCAACGACAACTGGCGGACTGGCAGGCGCACTGGCAAGTCTCGATACTTCGCAAGGCGTTTTTGTGGTGCCGTTTGATTTCGCGTAATAGCGAGACTGGCTTTCTCGCATGGCAAAAGGCTGGGAAAACGTTACGGCAAGGTGCGAAACAGTTTGTTCACCTTCCTGGAGCATCCGGAGGCACCGCCTGACAACAACGGCAGTGAGCGGGAGTTGCGACCCACAGCCACCTATCGCAGGGTCACGGGTGGGTTCCGCTCAAACTGGGGCGCCGATCTTTTCGCTGCCGTTCGATCGGTCGTTGGTACCGCAGCACGACGCGGACTCGATGCGTATCAGGCGATCCGGAGGGGGAATCTATCGTTCAACCGGGTTGAGCAGATACGGGCTTTTTGGATACCCTCGGAATCTACTCACACTGCTCTAGTGCGCCTCAGTCATGGGAACAGAATACGCTCACCCGCTGTGCAATCTCATCGACGAGCAAGCAGGCGTCTGGATGATCAGCAATCATGGCCGCGCGTGGCATGGAAGGCACTTCGGCTTGTAGAGGACTTTGCACCAGAGCCGTGCCGCCGTGCTCGGCGATTGCCCGCAGCCCTGCGGCCCCGTCGCCATCGCCGCCACTCAACACAATGCCCATGACCCGTTGACCGTGGCTTTCGGCCGCGGAAATGAACAGGGGATCGGCGGCGGGCCGGGTGTGATGAACTTTCGGCCCCTGATCCAATTGGATGCGATCAGGTTCCAGAAACATATGATGGTCGGGCGGAGCCACGTAGATGTGCCCGGCCTCGATCAGCGCGCCATCCTCAGCAAAGGTTGCCGGATGTTGTCCGCTACTACTCAGCAGATGCGGCAGCACGCTTCGATGAGGCCCGGTATGCATAACGACAAAGACCGCCGCCAAGCATGGCACGGGGAGTGCCGCAATAATGTGCCGGAGGGGATCAAGGCCACCGGCTGAAGCCGCGATGACAACAACACCGGTCATAGTGCGACGGTAACACCGCTCAGCCCGATCATGTTCCCTTGCTCTTGATCGCGCCGAGCAGCCGCTGCGGCGAATGTTCTCGCCCGCATGAGTGATTGCTTCCCCGGGCTGGCCGATCAGCTCGGTGACCCGATACGGCTTGGCCAGGTAGGGACATTCAAGTTCTTTGAGTTTGATATCGGCATCGGGATGGCCGCTGGAAAGTAGCGAGGGGATGTTCCGATTAGCTGCCCGCCTTACCAGCTCATACCCGGAAATCTCAGGCATGTTCACGTCGATGATTGCAAGGTCGAAGCCCGCCGTTTCAATCGCTTGCAAGGCGAGGCTTCCGGTTCGTTCGCACCTCCCGTCGCGGCGAACTCAACCTCAAGGAGATCGGTTAGACCGTGACTTTATGATCGCGACTGCCGTATGGAGGCGACCAAGGGACACCCCAACCGTCGCCCCACCTTGGGAGACCGAATGGCCATTCTCGAAGACCTCAAGCCCAATTCGACCCTTCGAGGGATTGCACCGAACGGCGCGGTCACCGTCGTAACCGTTCAGTGGTACGGTTCGGAAGCGATTGAGCTGACCTACAAGGACGCAGGCGGAAAAGTCGCGAACGAGTTGCTGTACCGGCACGACGAGCCGCGGCTTGAAATCGTCGAGGAAGGCAGGCCCTGGAGCTTCGACGGCGACGGGCATTTGTTCCGGCTGACCTCGGAAGCGCAGCGCATTCGAAATCTTGACGAACGATAAGCTTGAGGCTGCCAGGACGGGCAATTGGTTCCTCGAAACCAACCTTGTCATCGCGCGCCTCGATAAGCTGTCGCGAAATGAGAACGTCCAGCAGAAGCTCATGGCGCCCGATTGCCGTTGGGACCTCGTGGTATGCGATGAGGCGCACAAGCTGTCGGCGACCATCTTCGGCGGCGAGATAAAATACACGAAACGGTATCGACTGGCTCAACTTCTCTCCACTCTTACGCGCCATTTTCTGCTGATGACGGCTACCCCTCACAATGGCAAGGAAGAGGATTTTCAGCTCTTCATGGCGCTGCTCGACGGCGATCGCTTTGAGGGAAAGTTCCGCGACGGCGTTCACGCAGCCGACGTCTCAGACCTCATGCGCCGGATGGTCAAAGAGAACCTTCTCAAGTTCGATGCAACGCCGCTGTTTCCGGAACGCATCGCCTATACGGTTCCGTACAAGCTCTCCGACGTAGAGGCTGCGCTCTACAAGGCGGTGACCGAGTATGTCCGCGAGGAATTCAATCGCGCCGAAACCCTGGAAAACGACAAGCGGGCGGGGACCGTCGGCTTCGCTCTGACGATCCTGCAACGGCGTTTGGCGTCTTCACCCGAGGCTATATATCAGTCTCTCCGCCGCCGCCGTGAAAGGCTTGAGGGTCGGCTCCGCGAACTGGAAATCCTTCAGCGTGGCGGCCAAATCAGCGGTACAGCCATCTCCCTGTCGCCTGTCCTCGACAAGGAGGATGTCGAGGACCTGGAGGACGCACCCGATGCCGAGGTCGAGGCGGCCGAGGAGCAAATTCTCGACCAAGCCACGGCAGCACGCTCTATCGAGGAGCTGCGCATTGAAATCCAGACTCTGATACGCCTGGAGGGCCTCGCGAACGCAATCCGGCGGAGCGGAGAGGACAAGAAATGGCGGGAGCTTGCGACGCTTCTCGGCGAGATCTTCACCCCGGCTCCGCTCATCGATGCAGCGCCTGAAGCTGATCCGGTCCACGACGAGAAAACACCGTCGCGGGCGAAGCTGAAAGCCTCGCCGAGCCAGAAGCTTGTCATCTTCACCGAGCACCGCGATACCCTCAACTACCTCCACGGACGCATCGCGACTTTGCTGGGTCGCCCGCAAGCCATTGTCATCATTCATGGTGGCATAGGCCGCGAAGGTCGTCTCAAGGCCCAGGAAGCCTTCAGACACGATCCCGAGGTGCAGGTGCTGTTGGCGACTGATGCGGCCGGCGAAGGTATCAACCTTCAGCGCGCGCATCTGATGGTCAACTATGATCTTCCGTGGAACCCGAACCGGCTGGAGCAGCGCTTTGGGCGCATCCATCGTATCGGCCAGACCGAGGTCTGCCACCTCTGGAACCTGGTGGCGGAGGAGACCCGAGAAGGCGACGTCTACAGGCGGCTTCTGGAGAAGCTGGAGCAGGCTCGGCAGTCTCTCGGCGGGCAGGTGTTCGACGTGCTTGGCAAAATCCAGTTCGAAGGCCGCCCCCTGCGTGAACTGCTGATCAGCGCGTGGAGGTGATCCAGCACTCAGGGGATCGCCTTCTGGTCAAATCCGACGTCGCGTTCAAGCAGCAGGAAGCGAACAAGGCCGCTGTGGCGTTGGCGGCGTCGGGTGGCGGCGCAACAGTTGTAGATCCACCAGGTGGTCTCAGAGATGCCGGCTTCGGCAGGTTTGACACGCCGGCCGGCTACGATACTGCGAAACCAAAACCGCAACCGACACGATACTACGGGACCTATGTCCTCGACGCGACGCGCGTGGGTCGCGATGCCGCTCGGGCCGCTGATGAGGTGATCGCCCATCTTTCAGGCCTTATTGGAGCAACAGTTACTGTCACGCTGGAGATAACCGCCGCAGTGCCAAATGGTATCCCTGACAAGATCATCCGCACGGTGACCGAGAACAGCCGCACCCTCAAATTTACTGCACACGGTTTTGAGAATGAATAGGTCAATTATTGAAGTCTATGCTAGTGCCCCCCGTCATTCATTCAAGAGCGATGCCGGGATTCGGGACACCACGCCCAGAGCGGTGCTGACCGCATTCGACGCGCCTGTCTTGACGGCCTGCTTGATGAAGCTCAGATATTTCTGAGTTTCACCCTTATCGATGGTCGCGGCGGCATCGTCATCCTTGTCCTCGACTAGGGGCGAAAACTGCCCAGCAGCACTAGACATGCAATCCCCCCAACTGCCCAGCAGCACTAGACATGCAATCCCCCCAATTGAGCCACGATTTTCGGACCGACGGGCAAAGTCCTCTTTGGTAGATTAGCCACCAATCTGAGGTGACACAACGGATCGCGGCGGCCCGCCAAGGCTGTCCGAACAGGTATTGCGACCGCGTCCGCAATGTGTAATACGCGACTGACTGGAGCGATGCTGGTCATAACGAAGCTGGACCGGCTGAGACGTGATGCACATTTCCTTATCGGGCTGGAGAAGGCGGGCGTCGAGTTTGTGGCGGCTGACATGCCGAATGCTAATCGGTTGACTGTTGGCATCATGGCGCTGGTGGCTGAACAGGAGCGGGAGATGATCTCTGCCCGCACCAAAGCTGCGTTGGCCGCCGCTAAGGCAAAGGGCAAGAAGCTCGGCGGCTACAAAGGCGGTAAGTTCCCTCCGGCCGACGTCGGCACTGCTGCCCAAGCGCGTCGACGCGTTCGCCGCTCGTGTGCGTCCTACGATCATGGCGCTGCAGGCTGAGGGCAAAAGTCTGCGCCGGATCGCGGCCGAGCTGGCGGTCCAGCGGCAGGCTGCGGGTGAGCCGTCAAGGCAATCGTCGGCTTCCATAGCGGCCTGGCGGCCAGCGGGGACAAAGGCGAATAAGGATTCCCTCAAGGCCCGCATCCTGGTCGGCATCGGCGCTGACGAGACCGGTGCGGACTGGCAGATGCATCTCTACGGCAACACTGTGCACATCGTCGGCAAGGGCAACAAGGAGCGGCTGTTACCGTCTTGAACAAGGGGCGTCGTGGCTTATTTCATTCCATATGCGCAAATTTGGCCCTCACCGCGAGCAACTATAGACCATTAACGAGGCCCGCTATGCCTTCCAAGCCAGTCAGAGGTAATCGGGGATCGAATAGGAAGCACCTTCCCACCGAGGCAACACGCGGTTTGGTAAAGGGCTGCGTTGCATGCGGTGCTTCGCAGGAAAGTATTTGCAGTCTTCTTGGCGGCATCGCACTGCCCACGCTATATAAGTATTATCGCGAAGAGCTGGATACTGCGATGGTCTTGGCCAACGCCACCATGGCCCAAGCGCCATTCGATAATGGAGTAAAGAGCAACAACGTAACGGCACAGATATTCTGGCTAAAAGCCCGGGCTGGCTGGGCAGAGGCACAGCCGGCTGGCGAAGACCAAGACCGTGAACTAACAATCAGGGTCATCGGCGGATTGCCGGAATGAGCGGGCGCGGATCACCGTGGATCACCGTGCAAACTCCCGAGCCCGCCGGGCCAACCACGCTAGCCTTTACCTTTTCGGCAGCGCTGGGACCCGCCGGGCCAACCACGCTAGCCTTTACCTTTTCGGCAGCGCTCGAACCTGTCCACAAGGTCGAAATATGGTGGGGATTTCAATGGGATGGGCAAGATCGCCTCGCGCGCGCACGGAAGGTAAATGTACGATGCGGTTGCTCTTCACCGGCTTACCGTCCGGGACCGGCCCGAGAACCAAATGCAGGTCACGCGCATGGAAGCGGTATGTGATCCCGCCGCCGGGCTGCGCGAGAATAGCGTCTTGTTCGCCGACGCGCCAATCGCCGGTGAGTGCCCACTGATTACGCGCAAGTGTCGAAGGCGAAGTGTAGGCGTGGACCTGATCCTGACTCGCGCCACCCGGAGAGGCGAAGTTCTCGGCGCGATCCGTGCCGATATACGTCTCAGGGGATTTGACGTCCGTCATGTCGGCGGCTGCTTCCACGCCAGCGCCGGAGACGGAGACGGTACCTGACGCGATGTTCTGATGCCCAGCCTCACGCAGAAGGTCCTGAATCACGTGCTCCGACTCCGCGTAGTTGCCCTCGCCAAAATGATGGTGGCGAATGTAACCGTCTGCGTCGATGAAGTAATGCGCTGGCCAATACTCGTTGTTGAAGCCACGCCAGATTGCATAGTCGTTGTCGATCGCAACAGGGTAATCGATTCCAAGACGTTTCACAGCAGCACGGACGTTGTCGAAGTTCCGTTCGAACGCAAACTCCGGTGCGTGAACCCCGATGACGATCAGGCCTTGGTCACGATACTTCTTGGCCCATGCCTCGACATAGGGCAGCGTGCGCAGGCAGTTGATGCAGGAGTAGGTCCAGAAATCGACCAGTACGACGTGGCCGCGCAGTCCCTCCGCCGTCAACGGCGGGCTGTTCAACCAATCGACCGCGCCGGCAAGAGGAGGGAGTTGGCCTTCGACCGGCAACTGCGCAAAGGACTGTTGCGTCGCCGCCTTCATCATCATGCCCGTGCCGGCTTTCATGACCGGGGCAACCTTCGTAATGATCTGTGCTGGCTCGGTCGCCGAGGCATTCCTCGTTGCATGGAGGCCGTCAACGAGCGCTTGCTCGATCCCGTTCGTGCTTGCAAGCGACACGCGCGTGAGCAGTCCTGTGTCGATGCCGGAGGCGATTGCGGCGACACCGGCAAGCACAGCGAGACCGAGCCCTCGCCTTATCCATTCGCCCGCCCCCAGCGATTGCTTCATCGCGGTGAAGACTTTGCCCCCGATGAGAAGGGCAACGGCCAGTGACGTTACGGCTCCCGCGGCATAGGCGAGGAGCAGGAGCGATGTGCCAAGGCTGGCGCCGTTCAGGGCCGCGCCCGTCAGGAGCAGCCCAAGAATCGGACCGGCGCAAGGAGCCCACAACAGCCCTGTGGCCGCTCCCAGGACCAGCGAGGAGCCAAAGGTCGGCCCTTTCCCCTCACCCCCGGCGGTTTGTGAAAGCCGAGCGCCCAATGCCACGATGGGTCGCATCATCCTCTCGGAGAGCCGCGGCAGCAGCAGGGTGATACCGAAGAACGCCATCAGAAGGATGGCGGTGAGGCGGCCATAATAGTTGGCCTCCACGACCCATCCGCCACCGACGGCGGCGAGGGAGGCGACCACGGCGAACGTGATCGCCATGCCGAGCAGGATTGGGAACCCGCTCCGCGTGAAGGGCTGATCCGACCGCGCGAACACGAACGGCAGCACGGGCAGGATGCAGGGGCTCAGGATGGTGAGAACCCCACCCAGATAGGCAGCGAGGACAAGAAACATGATAGATCCTCAGGAACTCCGCCCGGTCACCAGAACGGGATCCGACCGGAACTCAGTGGGGAAAACCTTCTGCACGGCCGCGATCTTCGGAAGATCGAACGTCGCGATGTAGGGGCTCTCGGGATGCAGGGTCAGGAAGTTCTGGTGATAGGCCTCGGCCGGATAGAAACCGGTATCCTGCCCAACTTTTGTGACGATCGCTTTCGGGAACACTTTGGCCTTGTCGAGCTGGGTAATATATGCCTTGGCTATCCGGACCTGCTCGGGAGTCCCCGCGAAGATCTCCGACCGGTATTGCGTCCCTTCGTCCGGATATTGCTGGTTGAGCTGCGTCGGGTCCGTGGTGACCGAGAAGAAGATCTGCAGCAGACGACCGTAGGTGATAACGTGAGGATCGTAGGTGATCCGCACCGATTCAGCGTGCCCCGTGGTTCCTGTGCTCACGATCTCGTACTGAGCGGTGCCGGCCGTGCCACCATCGTAGCCGGAAACCGCGTCAACGACGCCCCGGACGTGCTGAAACACACCCTGGACACCCCAGAAGCATCCCCCGGCGAGGACAAGCGTCTCCGTGCCGGAATTCTTCGGCGTTTCATCCACGAGAGGGTCCGGCAGGCGCTGATCGATATCGGCGCCTTTGGCCGCGATTCCGCCGACGGCGCCTGCCAGATACATGCCGAGAAGAGCGGCCACCGAAACGGCTGAGGCGCTCCACAGTTTCTTGGGATTCCACATGACAACTCGCTCCATTTCTCAGGCGGCTTTGAAGGTCAGTGCCACACCGTTCATGCAGTAACGGAGACCGGTGGGAGGCGGCCCGTCAGGAAACACATGACCAAGGTGTCCGCCGCAGCGGACGCAATGAACCTCGGTGCGGTCCATCCCGAGGCTTGTGTCGCCGCTCTCCGCAACCGCATGGGACACCGGCTGCCAGAAGCTCGGCCAACCCGTGTGGCTATCGAATTTTGTTTCCGACGAGAAGACCGGCAGATCACAGCCCGCACAGGCATACGTGCCCGCCCGCGTTTCGAAGTCGAGCTTGCTGGAGAACGGGATCTCGGTACCTTGCCGCCGCAGCACGACGTAGGCAGCCGGACTGAGAAGGGAACGCCACTCGGCGTCAGTGTGCATCACAGGAAAGACGGCGGCCTGTGCCGCCTTCGCAGCTCGATGCCGGGGCCACAGGCTAAATAGTCCGGCACCAGCCAGGACCGTCATCCCGAGTAATTCGCGTCGCTTGGCCATCGTCACACCTCTGAAGATGTCTCGGTGAGCTTCTTCGGAAGAAAGTGCGAAAGGGTTACAGCTTTCGCGATCTCCGATGCAGCGTCGGAGCACGCTGTCTCGAAGATGGCGGATCAGGCTCGGGTTCGATGGCCCGGGCGGAGGCGGATTGGCATCACTCTCCGCCGGCCGGCGGCGCCAATGGGCGTCCGTAACCTGTCGTGTATGGTATGGACCGTCGAGAGAGGTGAGTGCCGTGCCGATCTTCATAGCCGCGTGCCCAAAACATGGGACGCTGCGTACAGCACAACCTCTTCGTCGAACCCCCTCGGTCGTGCCATCAAATCTTCTCCCCGGCTCAGCCGGGTCGGACATTGCCATTCCAATCCTGCTCGTTTGTTTTTCGTTTATTTCAGAGCGTATGAGCCAGAACGGCAAGCTGACGGGTGGAGACGGCCTTGCGGGAATGCCCCCCGCTCTCCCAAAACTGCGGAGCGGCCTTTGGCGACTACATCATGGTCGCTACTTCATGAACGACGTCCATCACCATGTCGGGTCTGACCGCGAGGAGAACTGCGAACAGAGCCGCGAACGCACCAATGACGGCGAGGGCGACACGGGCTGGTGGAGAGACGAGAGCTTCGACAGCGATGCGCAACGACATGATCTTCTCCTCTGGGGGCGCAACCGCAATTCTTTTGCGCAAGAGATAACAAATGTTGCCCGTGCCGATTGGACAGCGAGCCTCCCAATCGTTCGACCGTCTGCCCACCGAAGTTACACCGTGCCGGACAACATTGTTGAAACGGCCTCGGGACGTGGCGGGAATTTTTGATGTGCCCCGGTAACCAGCGGACAGGCCAGCCCGAATGACTGCTCATGACGTCGTCCGCATCGTCTCGTTCGGATTTGCCGGCGGTGCCGCAACTGCACGGTTTGCGCGTGGTGTTCCTGCGCCGGAGGCGGCGGGGGAGCTGGGACGGGGATGGTCGATAGCGACTGGAGTGCCTTGATGGCGGCCGCCCAGTCGGGTAACGCTGCCGTCTATCATCGACTGCTCGGTGAGGTGGGCGAGTGGCTCCGGCGCTACTATGCGCGGCGGCTACCGCCGGCCATGGTTGACGACGCAGTCCAGGACACCCTCATGGCTATCCATGAGAAACGGCACACCTACGATCCCTCGCGCGCCTTTGGGCCCTGGTTGGCCGCGATCGCGCGCTATAAGTGGATCGACCGGCTGCGTGCCTTGAAGTCGACACCGACAGAAACGCTGAGCGAAGATCTTTCCGTGGCCGACCATGAAGATGCGGTTACGAGTGCATGGTCTCTGGAACGCCTGCTGCGGGAACTGAAACCAGCGCAGTCGGATGTCATTCGCCTGGTCAAGCTGCAAGGCCTTAGCATCGAGGAGGCAGCCGCCCGTACGGGCCAATCGATTTCACTCGTCAAGGTAAATATTCATCGTGGTCTGGGCCGATTGACGTCCATAGTTCGAAGGCAATCCCATGTCGAATAATCGGCTCGTTGACCGCCTCGTCGGCGAACTCAAGCCGATACGCCGACGAACCGCCGGAGCGGACGCGGCCATCTTCGCTTTGCTCTGTGTGGTCGAATTGGGTCTGTTCCTAGGCCTCGGCGCGATGCGCCCTGACATGCCCTTGGCGATGGAGCAGCCGTCGTTTTGGTGGAAGCTCGGCAGCCTTGGCGTTATAGCGCTGGTTGGTGGGTTGGTGGCGATCCTCTCTTTTGATCCGGTCGAATCACCCCGGCGGGGATTGCGCTGGCTGTCGGCAACCATTGCCCTGTCCCTGGTGACGGGGTGGGTTATCGACGCCTCCCGCGATGGGCTGCCCGCCTTGGTGGCACGTCTGAATTGGCATGACGGCCTGCAATGTGTCTACAAGATGGTGCTTTTGTCGATGCCCGCGGTGATCGGGCTTGGTTTGCTCATGCGCCGGGGAGCGCCAACGGATACCAGCGGTACCTCTCTCGCCGTGGGTATCGCTGCGGCAGCCTGGGGAGCGTTCGTATTTGTGTTCGCCTGTCCACACGACGACCCGCTCTATATTGCGGTGTGGTACGCCGTCGGATGCGGCCTTGTCACGCTATTAGCGCGTTTGGTGCTGCCACGACTCACGCGCTGGTAGGCATAAGTAATATATGACGTCCCATTCCATTCAGGCCGACTCGGCAACGATCTTTCGCGCAAGCATCGCCTGCTTGACGTCGGGGGGCTCGCCTTTTTGCAAAGGCCGGTTTGGGCTGGGCCTGCGGCAAGCGCGGCAACGGATGCCGGTGCCAGGGTTCGTTAGGAGAGCGGATGTAACGCTGGCGAGCGCGGTACAACCGGTCCGGCCACCCCGGTTATGAGCCGCGTACTTCGCCGATAGGTCAGGTAGGCCCACACCCAGCTGAGAAGCACTATTGCGCGGTTGCGTCCGCCAACGAGGAAGGCGACATGCGCCGCACCCCAGAACCACCAGGCTGGCGCACCCCAGAGGTGTAGCCTGCCTAGTTCCGCCACAGCGGCCTGCCGCCCGATCGTCGCAAGGCTGCCGAAATGCCGGTAGCGGAACGGCGGCGGCGGTGGCTGCGCCCTGATGGACCTGGCTATGACCCGCGCGACGTAATGGCCCTGCTGTTTCGCCGCTGGTGCGAGGCCGGGCACAGCCATCCCCCGCCAGCCCAGGCATGCGGCGGTGTCGCCGATCGCGAATATCGACTTAAGCTCCGGCACCGACAGATCGGGCCCGACGGCCAGGCGACCGGCCGCATCGGCTGTTCGCCCAAGCCATTGCGCGGCGGGTGAGGCTGCCACGCCGGCTGCCCAAAGAATGGTGTTCGCGTGGATGCGTTGGTCCCCGACATCTACGCCGTCCGCGTCCACGCCACGGACGCGCGCGCCGGTGCGGACGTCCACGCGGAGCGCCTTTAGCGACCGCTCTGCCGCGTTGGAGAGGTTGGCGGGAAAGCTGGGCAAGATGCGCGGTCCGGACTGCAGAAGGATAACGCGCGCCATGGTCGGATCAATCGAGCGGTATTCGTGCTCCATTCCATGCTGGGCCAGTTCGGCGATGGCACCCGCGAGTTCAATTCCCGTCGGACCGCCTCCGACGATCACGAATGTCAGCCAGGCCGCGCGTTCTGCCTCGACCATTGCGTTCTCCGCTTCTTCGAACGCTCTCAGCAACCGGCTGCGGATCGCCGTTGCGTCCTCGATGGTCTTCAACCCGGGTGCGTGGGCGGCCCAATCGTCACGGCCGAAATAGCTGTGCCGCGCGCCGGTGGCGAGGATCAGGAAGTCGAACGTCATCCGTGTCGGTCCCAGCAGCACATGACGAGACGTCGGATCGAGTCCTGTGACTTCGCCGAGGTGGACCCGGACGTTGTCCTGTCCCCGAAACAGGCTGCGGATGGGTGTTGCGATATCGGCAGGCGAAAGCGCGGCGGTCGCGACCTGATACAACAAGGGTTGAAACAGGTGATGGTTGCGCTGGTCGATCAGGGTGATCCGGCACGCGGCGCGGCGCAGGCCCTGCACGGCGGCAACACCGCCAAAGCCGCCTCCGACCACAACAACATGGGGCCGTTGGTCATCCGGAGGCGCTCGGTCCTTTGCTCTTCTGCTGGCCAGCCTTACGAGAAGCCGATCGGCCGACAGCACGCCGGCCCCGGATGCGGCCAACAGCAAGAGCAGGAGCAGCACTGAAAGCCGGTCGTCCATCGACATTGCGAGGCCAGCCAGCGGGATCGCTCCGGCAACGACAAGAGCGGCAAGCCGTGTGGCGAGTCCAATGAGCAGAGCCAGGGCGAGAATGCTCGCGATCCAACCGGGCCGCGCGAGAGCCGGGCCGCCCAACATCGTGCCCTGCAGCCAGACGACGAGAGGCAGTGTGGACGCGACAATCGATCCGGCAAGCCCAACGCGCACCACGAGCCGCAGAAGTGGCCCCAGCGTCCGGCCTGTCCAGGCATAGAGCCAGCGCAGGCCCCGCACCGGCGGAAACGGAACCCAGGCGAGTCCGCGCCCGACCAGGTGGTCGATGGAGAGCGGCCCAGGACCGGAGACGAGAAGCCACGCCAGCAATAAGGCCTTTGGCCAGGTCGCGGCCCCTGATCCCTGCGGAATCAAAACGGCCTCGGCCAGCAGGGTCGCAGCGACGGGTCGGGTCAGCAGACCTGTCGCGAGAAGTAGCGGTGCGACGCCGTGGATTACGGCTTCCAGGGCGAAAGGCAGGGCGTGACCGGCTCCCGCCGCGACCATCATCATGATCCGGTGCACGAACACGACCTGGCTTAGCCAGACCCGTGTCGTCAACAGCAGCCAGGGTGAGAAGATCAGGTCGGTGGCACGACCTAGGCGGTTCCCCTGTGCGATCACGCGCCGAAGAAGGCGAACCGTGTCATCCATGCAAAGGCCAACGACGGTGTTCGGTCATCAATCCACCTTTCATAACCGTGTCGGCAGCACCTTCCGGCACGCTCCGTTGCGGACGCGTGCGCGCAAGCACCCGCATGCCAAGCAGAACGCTCAGCAGCAATTGCGCCAGTTCGTTCGCGCCCCTCACGGTCGTGATCGTGCCGTCCTGCTGCCCGGCGACGATGCCTTTCCGGAAGAATTGTTCAATAAAGCCGCGCTCCTCCGACACAATCTCCCGGAACTCGTGATCGTGGGCGGCCAATTCGAGAGCCGTGTTCACCCGCATGCAGCGACGGCGCTGCCTGTCGGTCGCGGATCGTTCGACGATTTCATCGAAGAACTGGCGGATGGCCGAGTATTGGGGCAGCCGTTCAAGGCGGCGTACACGGTCACGGATGCTGAGTTGAAGATAGTGATCCAACGCCCGTCGATTGAGGGACCGCTTGTCGCCGAACGCGTTGTACAGACTTGCATTGGTGACCCCCATTTGCTCGGCGAGGTCTCGCTCGGAGGTTGCTTCGTAGCCTTTTGACCAGAGGTAGAGCATCGCCACCTCCAGAGCGGACGCTTCGTCAAATTCCCTCGGACGCACCATCAGATGCCATCTGTCGGGGACGTGCGGTTGGACCCGGGTTGTCATGTCATCCCGCAGCCTCTATTTTAGAACGATCGACACAAAACTACCAACACATTGCCCGAACAGCTTCGGAATTATGTGGGCGCCACCTCGACGGGCAGCCGTCGCGGCGTAACGGCTTCGGCAAAAAAGCAGGGAAAAGGGCGAGCATGTTCTATCTCCAGGATGGCCGGAACGGACGAAGCCTTCCCGTCTGCAGGATTGAGACGGCCTCTCATTCGCGTGGCAGCCGCAAGAGGTTACGAAAGACATCAGGCGGCCCAAGCACTCGCGGCCGGACCGTCGGCGCGGCTGCCCGTATATTTAACAAGCGGCTTTGGTAACCGATGGCCCGCGCGGCACGAATGCGTCCTTATGGAACCGATGATCGCGGGCTTCACTGGCGCGTTCGTGGCGCGTCAGTGCCCAGGTCAGTGCGTCGTGCCGCTGCCCCTCCGGATGCGGGAGGGCCGCATGGCCAATAACGACTGGGGTGAACTGATGTCAGCCGCGCAAGCGGGCAACGCCGCGGTTTATCACCGCCTGCTTCTGGAGATCAGTGCGTGGCTACGGAGGTACTATGCGCGACGCCTGCCACCGTCGATGATTGCAGACGCGATCCAGGAGACGCTACTGGCGATTCACGAGAAACGGCACACCTATGATTCATCGAGACCGTTCGGACCATGGATTGCCGCCATTGCACGGTATAAGTGGATCGACCGGCTGCGAGCGATGGAGTCGGCGCCGACGGAGACATTGTCAGAGGATACGCCGGTTGCCGATCACGAAGAGGCCGTGTCGTCCGCACGTTCTCTGGAGATTTTGCTGGGTCAGCTTAAACCGGCGCAGTCCAACGTTATACGGTTGGTCAAGATCGAAGGCCTGAGTATAGAGGAGGCCGCTGCTCGGACGGGGCAAACCATCTCGCTTGTCAAGGTGAACATCCATCGGGGCCTGAGAAGGCTCGCTTCCATGGTCCAACGCAAATCCGATGTCGAATAATCACCTTGTCGACAAGCTCGTGGGCGGACTTCAGCCCGTGCGACCGCGCCGCGCGGGGCGCGACGTGCTGATCCTGGCCGTGGTGTGTCTGGTCGAGCTTGTCTTGTTTCTAAGTTTGGGCGCGATGAGGCCGGATATTGGCGCGGCGATGGAAAACCCGTCGTTCTGGTGGAAACTGGGCAGCCTGGGCGTCATCGCGCTGGTCGGTGCGGCGGTGGCCATCCTGTCCTTCGATCCGGTCCAGTCTCCCCGTCAGGGACTGCGCTGGCTGGTCGGCATCGTGGCGGCGGCGCTCATCGCGGGTTGGTTTATCGACGCATCGCACGCCGGGTGGCCCATCCTGGCCGCGCGCCTAAACTGGCAGAATGGCGTGTGGTGTGTAGGAAAGGTGATTATACTGTCGCTCCCGCCGATGATCGGTCTCGGCCTGCTTATGCGACGCGGGGCGCCGACAGATGCGGCGGGAACCGCCCTGTCGGTCGGAATTGCCGCGGCGGGATGGGGCGCGTTTGTATTTGTGTTCGCGTGCCCTTACGACGACCCGCTTTATATCGCGTTGTGGTATACCGTGGGCTGCGGTTTCGTGTCGCTGCTGGCGCGCTTGCTGCTGCCGCCGCTGACCCGCTGGTAAGTGAAACCTTTACATTGCAGCTTTGCAGCGATGCAGGGCAGCGACCCCGAACCGGACAGCCATTCCCGACATCCCGTCACCTGAGCCGCCCGAACCCAGTGGGACGGCCCCGATCCCGGTTAACCCAAAGCTGCCATGCAGGTGCGTATACGGATCACTATTGATGTTAAAGATCCCGGCTCCGATTCGGAAGAGATGCCGACCAGCGGTCGGTTTAGGCGTGATCCGCCAACTCGTCAGCGTCATCCGCAGCGGGCGCTGCTCCCGCCGACCTCCTGAATGGGTGGACACGGGACGGTTCCGAAGGAACACAACACGCAGCAGTCGCCGGGCTTCGCCCGTAGGAGTTGTCCCTCAGCCGGTGCACTCGTAAAAAATGGCACCTGGGCATGGGTGCCAGCGGTTCACGCCGGCCGCGCGGACATTGCCACGCGCACGAACGTGACGCCGACGTCGGCAGCATCCGCAACACCAGCCGCACCGCCAGCAGATAGACGCCGCCGGCAACCAGACACACCGCGACGAAGGCATCCCGCCGCGGCTCGGAGCCGATGCCCAGCCGGCCGGTTTCGTGAAGCGCCGCGCCGCCGACCGTTAAAGCGGCCAGCACGGCGCCGCACAACCCCAGGCGGCTGTCCGCCTGCCAGCGCATCACCCGCGCGCCGCCGTGTCGAGCCCCGGCCGCCCAGCCAGATCGAGCCGCGTCAGCAGCGCGGACGTCTCGCCGTCGGGATCCAGCGCACAGACGGCGGCCACTCTTTCCTCGAGCAGGCTCGTTGCCGCCGCGCCTCGCGCAGTAAATTTGCCGGCGCGAAGACCGACAGTGCGTCGTGCTGCTTCGCTGCAAGAATGGTGGGTGCCTCCCGTCTCTCCGTCATACCTGCTCTAATTGCGCTTCTGGGGGCACCGTGGATGGACAGGCACTCATCGCCGAAATCTCTCCAATTGAAAGGTTGACTGAAGGTGTAATAACGCTTGGTCACGCCTCTGTCGGGGAACGACAAGGGAGAGATCGCCCTGAGCGAGAACGTGGCCGTCGATGCCGACACCCTGCGCGCATCAGGTCCTCACCGCCGCCATCGGGATGCGGTACAACCGCCCGGTCTCCTGCAGATCCCGGACCGTCCACGGGGCGCCCACGCCCTCGATCATCCAGCCCAGGATGGCCCATAGGTCGGCGTCGAGTATGCCGTCGTCGATGGGCTCGAGCGCATCGACGACGGCATAAACCTCTACTCCGGACGGAAACGGCTCGCCGCTTCGCCCGATGAACACCAATGCATAAGTCTGTCCCGAAGGGGCCTGAACAAACCCCGGCTCGGCCAGCCCGACCCGGTCGAGGTCGAAGACCCGGGCGAAATAGTCGCGGAACTCCGGATAGTGCCCCACCCGATCCTCGGCGAGCACAAGCGCAAAGCGCGTTCCGTCGGTGTTGGGCTTCCCTACCACGGTGACGTCGGCCATCTGTCAATCTCCCCGCTCATCAAGGCGATCGAGGAACGAGCCGATCAGCCCGGCGATCTCGGGACCAAGTCTTCCTGCAGAAAGTGCCGGCCGGTGACAATGTGCGGTCCCTCGGCATGCGGCAGCAGTCGCTTGAACCGCTCCGCGAAAGTCTCCGCATCGAACACTTCGTCCTCGCGTCCCCAGATAATCAGCGTGGGCAGTTGCGATTTCGCCAGCTCGGCCTCAAGCCAAGTGAAACGGGCCAGCGCACGCGCGTTGTCATCGAGAGGAATCCAACGCGGCCAAGCCCACGTCAGAAGCCGGGTCTCAGTGTCCGGTAGCACGGCGTCATAGGCCGCAAGCGCGTCGCGACGGAACTTGTCGCGATCGACGACGGACAAATAGACGCCGCGGCGGGCCAGGACGTTGTGGCGACCGAGAAGGTAAGGTCCGACCAGCGGCGCGTGCATCATCCGCCATGGAAACAGGCGTGTGTGGAACTCGGCTGGCGGCCGTGGCCATGCCCACGTGCTCATGACGGCCAGCGCACGAACCCGGTTTGGATTGCTCATGGCGAACGACAGGCCGGTGGGCCCACCCCAGTCATGACAGACGACGGTGACGCGCGTCAGATCGAGCTGACGAACGAGGCTGACAAGATCGGCGATATGGCCATCGAGCGTATGCGCCTGCTCGCGCGCAGGCTTCTCGGAAAGACCGAAGCCGATCATGTCCGGGACAATGACGCGCCGGCCTGACCGGACCAGGGGACCAATCACATCCCGGTAGAGAAAGCCCCAGGTGGGGTTGCCATGCAAAAGCAGAACCGGATCGCCATTACCCTCGTCAATGTAATGCATGCGCCATCCGTTGACGCGCGCATATTGAGCGACGAATGGCCATTTCTCGCGTACGGCAGGCACAAGGTCGAAAAGCTCTTGGCTCATTCCATCTCTCCAGGGCGCGGCAGAGCATCACCGCCGCGGTTAATTAAGTCCGCCACTCACCGCGCGTAGCAGCGCGCAGATCACCACCATCTTCGCGAGGACATCGCTGCTGAACGGCTCGATGGCCTCCCGGATCGCCACAGTCACACCCATACCTGGCTGAACGGGGGACGCGGCTTGAAGCTGCGCCGCGACACGCAACGCTCGCGCGCTTGACCTCCGTCACGCCAGGCGGAAACGACGAACCGCTTCCTCATCCCACGTAAGTCCGGTTCCCGGCCGTTCTGGTACGAGCGCCATACCGGCCTCGACGCGCAGCGGTTCGGCAAGAATGGGCGCCGCCCAGTCAACGTACTCCAGCCAATGACAGGTTGGTGTCCCGGCGAGCAGGTGCGCACTGACCTCCGGGAAAATATGGGACGACATCTCGATCCCCGCGGCCGCGGCGAGCGACGCCGCTCGCTGCCATCCGCTGACCCCGCCGATGCGTTCCAGGTCGGGCATCACGTAGTCACTGGCGTTCGCGCCGAGAGATGTTGCCATTGCGTGGATCCCGGAAAAATTCTCGCCAATCTGGATCGGCGTCGCGAGCGCATCAGCGATCCTGGCGCAACCCGCATAGTCGTCATGTCGTGTCGGTTCTTCGATCCAGTAGAGCCCCTCGCCATCCAGGGCACGGCCCCGAGCGATCGCCTCGGTGACCGACAACGCCTGATTGTAGTCCGCCATCAGCGCGACATCGTCGGACAGGCGGCGTCGAACGGCCTGAACCGCTGCGAGATCGTCGTTCGCGTTTGCCCGGCCGAGGCGCAGCTTGACGGCTCTGAAGCCGCGCTCCAGCAGCTCCTCCGCTTCGTCGGCGGCCCGCTCAGGTTCCATGAGACCCAGTCCATTGCTGTTGTAGGCCGGGATCGGACGCGGAGCGCCGCCAAGATAGGACGTGAGCGGAAGTCCCGCGGCCAGTGAGAGCGCGTCCCAGCAAGCAACGTCGAGGCCGGCAAGCGCCATTCGGACGATGCCATGGACGCCGATCAACCTGTATCGCCGCGCAAGCTTGATGGCGATGTCCATCGGCGCGAGGCGATCGCCGCGCACCGCATCCAGCGCGTTGTCTAGCACGCTAGCGATCGGCGACGCCGCCATCCTGGTATAGCAAAAAAGAAAAGATAGGAACGGCCCGTCACGCCTTCCTCGGTTTCAAGGTCAATTAGGAGAAGCGGCGCCGCGCGGATGGTCTGCGCACTTGTATCGAGCGGACGCGCCAATGGCACCTCGACTGGTGTCGTTCGCACCGACCTAAGAGTGAGTAGTGGCGTCACCATGTTCTGCTGCTTTCCTGAACCCAGGCTTCACGGCGCTTCGAGCCGGGCCTCAAGCTTACCTCCTGGGCATTGGGTCGGTTTGATTGAGCTTTGTCTTCGCTTCTCCGCGGCGCACGATGCTCAGGCTGACGCCTTCGATTCCCGTAGCTTGCGGTCAGTGAGATGGTCGCACCTGTGCATGAAATCTAACTGAAAGTTATCGCTCGAGCGACACACGGGTTCTCCGCTGCAAGGGCAGTGCTCCGACCAGGTGATCAGGCCGGAGCGACAAGCTCATTTCTTCGACTGCATGATTTTGACGAGATCGGCGGCCGAGGCACCTTCGAGCGAGAGGCCGTAGCCGACGTCGTGAACGATGCGTTCCTTCAGCGGTTGGATGAAGTGCGCGCGCGTATTGCGGCGGGTGACTTCCGGCGCCTTCAAATAGAGCGCGGCCAACTCACGCGCTCGCGCAACGGTTTGGCCATTTGGCACGACCTCGCTGACAACGCCCCACTCTTGCGCCGTCCGCGCCTTCAAGGGCTGCGGATCAAGTAGGAACGCCTCGGCTCTCCCGGGGCCGGCCCGATAGCTCCAGGTGGTGAAGATGCCGTCCCCTGGAACGATGCCGCCAGCAAAATGCGGCAGGTCGTCGAAGGTCGCACCCTCACCGGCGACGATCACGTCTGCGAGCAGCGCGTATTCCGAATGCACGTGGGCGCGGCCTTCGATGGCCGCTATCACTGGCACCCGAATATTGGCAAGGTTCTCGAGGATCTGAACGCCCTCGTCATGCACCTGACTCCAAACGTCCGGGTCGGCGACGTTGCCAAACGACTGAAAGTCGACGCCCGTTATGAACTCGCCACCAGTCCCGGTCAGAATGACGATCTTGTTGTTTCGATCCTGAGCAATTCGATAGAAACCATCGACAAAGTCCGTGTGGTCGTGGGCGCTGAAGAGCAGAGGCCCACCATTCGTGTTCAGTTCGACTAACAGCACACCTTGAGCGTCGCGAGTCATGCGCAGGCCCTTGTAAGCCGAAAAATAGTCCGGTTGTCCGACCGACTGCGTCGCTTGCGCGAAGGCAGGCGCAGTGATTGGCACGCCTGAAGCGACAATCGCGAGTGCGGCGGCGGCGATGAGTGAAGTTTTCACGGGTTATGTCCTCCCTGAGAGATTCTCTGATTTAAACTGCGGATTTCGCCGCCCGCGACCTCCGAATTGGTGAACGCACGTTTTCAAAACGATCGCAGACTTCGAGGATAGGCGTGGCTTGCTTGTCAACCGGGCGCGGCGAACTGAAAGTGCACCGCCTGGCCCGAGAAAGGACCAAGCCCAGATACGATAAAGAAGAGCCAGGACAGCAATTCCGGCCGGTCTTCCGGCGAGCCGAGGAACCTCCCGGTCTTGTCGGCCAGATAGAGCAGGATCGCGTTGGAATCGAATACGCGCGCCTCCTTACCGCCGGGTCCTTCCGTATCAACAATCGCGGGCACCTTGCCGTTCGGATTGATTTTCCTGAAGGCGGGCAGGTGCTGCTCGCCCTTGCTCGTCTCCACCGGCAGCACCTCGTAAGGCAGGCCCGCCTCTTCCAAGAACAGCGCAACCTTGGCCCGGTTTGGCGTCGGATGGAAACAGAAGCGGATCATCCTGGGTCTCCCTTCGTCACGTGCGAGCGGACGGCCTTCGCTTTCGGTCGGGTTTGCCGAGCATACTGAGCGCCTGACGGGCGGCGCCTTCGAGAACCGCCCGCTTCGGATAACCGCGTGCCAGAACGCGCAGGCCCATCACCGTGGTCAGCAGCAATCGCGCGACGTCCGTTGCGTTCTCCTCAGTCGTTATGCTCCCGTCACGCTGGCCTGCGCGGACGCAGCGGCGAAAGAAGGCCTCCAGCTCGCCCATGCGCTCCGCCACGACGTCGGCAATGCCTGCATCATGCGGCGCGACCTCCAGCGCGGCATTGGCCAGGAAGCAACCGAGGCGGCTTTCTAGTGAGCCCTCAACAATTTCGGTCAGAAAAGTTTCGATCGCCTGACGTGGCGGCAGCGTCTTTTCAAGGCGAGCAATGCGGTCGCGCATATTGGCGTCCAGATAGCGGTCGAGGCACTGAGTGAAGAGCGATCGCTTGTCGCCGAACGCATTGTAGACGCTTGCGGGGCCAAGGCGCATGGCGTCGCCGAGGTCACGCATCGAGGTGCCGGCATAGCCGGCTCGCCAAAAGCGCTGCATCGCGGCATCAAGCGCGACGCCTTCATCGAACTCACGAGGTCTTGGCAATCTCAAGGCATCCCATTTGCGTCATACTGAAGCGAACGTTATAAAATATCGCACTGCTTGGCAAGTGCTTGTACATCGGCTGATGATACCGGAGCGATCTACCGGCCCTGCACGCCCATCGCTCTTGGATTTTCTTGCCGCGGAGACGCCTGAATGCGAATTGCCATCCTTGACGACTATCAGTCCGTCGCGCTTACGATGGCAGACTGGTCACCCGTGCAGCAGAGGGCCGAGGTGACGGTCTTTTCCGACCATCTGACCGATGAGGACGCCCTAGCGCAGCGTCTGGTCCCATTCGACATCCTCTGCGTCATGCGCGAACGGACGGCCTTGCGGCGGAGCCTGATCGAGCGGCTGCCGAACCTGAAGATGATCGCATCGACCGGGCCGATCAACGCAGCGATCGACGCCAAGGCCGCCGAGGAGCGCGGCATCGCACTTGCCCACACGGGATATTCGTCGGCGCCGACCGTCGAGCTGACATGGGCGCTCATCCTCGCCTGCCAGCGTCACCTGCTGTCGGAGGCCGGATCGTTGCGGGCAGGCGGGTGGCAGCGCATGGTGGGTGGCGACCTGGAGGGGCGTACGCTCGGCTTGCTGGGGCTCGGCAATATTGGCGGCCGGGTGGCGCAGATCGGTCGCGCCTTCGGCATGTCGGTGATCGGCTGGAGCCAGAATCTCACGCAGGAGAAGGCCGGGGCGGTGGGGGCGACGTCTGTCGCGAAGGAGGTGCTGTTCGGCGAAGCCGATATCCTCAGCATCCATACGCTGCTCAGCCGGCGGACGCGCGGCCTGGTCGATGCCGACGCGATCGGCCGGATGAAGCCGACGGCCTGGCTGATCAACACGTCGCGCGGGGCGATCGTGGATCAGCCCGCCCTGCTGGAGGCCCTTGAGCAGCGGCGCATCGCGGGCTTCGCTGTCGACGTGTTCGACGTTGAGCCGCTGCCGGCCGACCACCTGTTCCGCAGCTTGGGCAATGTCCTGGCGACGCCGCATCTAGGCTACGTGACCGAGAGCCTGTATCGGACGTTCTACCGCGACTGTGTGCGCAACATCATGGATTGGCTCGCCCGCCGGGATCGATGACGTGCCTGATCCTCGACCAGTTTCATCCCAGACGCCCACTCGGTGATATCGGTGGCATTTTCTACGGACCGTGGCGGCGCGGTGATGACCGGCACGGGCATGTTCTATAGCGGCGGTCCGTTACGTCAACATGTCGTCTGAAAGATCGGACGTTTTGCGCCGCAGACTATCCAGCAGCGCATCGCCGCCACCGTGCTGACAGGACGCGCCGGAAATCGGAGCGTTGCACAGCCACACGACTGATCGACCCCGCCGCGAGCACATCGACCGTCTTCCAGCTCGAAGACGCCGGCTCCATCACGTAGTCAAGCCTTGTTGCGTCGCCGCTAACCGGTATGAGGCGCGTCTGCACGACGACCCGTCCTGCATCAAGTCCGCGTATATCGGGCAAGACGGCAAAGCGCTGGCCGGCGAAGTTGTGGAAATTGGCCACGTAACTGGCCACCGTGTAGCGGCGGAATTCGGCCAGCAGTCGGTTTTGCTGCTCCGGTGGAAGGCTCGTCCAGCTGGCACCGACCGAAACCGCCAACACGGTTCGCAAGTCGAACGTCTGATCGACCGAGGGGGCGATCAAGTCAAAGCGGCGACTGAAGGTGGTCTGTGCACCGGTCTGCATCAACGCCAGCAGAGCGTCGTTGAAACGCATGATCGTCGCGGTCGCCTCGAAGGCGGCTGGGTCCGCAAACGAACGCCGGCTAAGCGGCACCACGGCGACGATCCCCAGAGCAAGTAATGACCGCCGGCGAAGGTGAGGCATCGAGGTGGCGACGCCGCGGTTTGGGTTCATCATCATCATTCTCCTATATCGGAATACCTTTCCATCGCTGATCCCGGACGCCGCAGAGGGACCGATTGTGGAAGGTGGTTGATTGCCTACCGCGGGCTACCGTGCGCGGTCATTTCGTTATCATCTCCGCCACGGACCGAATCTTGGCGCCCAGTCCGTCGCACAGAAATGCCGGCGGATCGCTGTGTCAGCACTCGCGCCCATCCTAAAGTGCGGCCGCGAGTTGTTTGCTTCCGCGAGCCGGAGCCTGAGCGCGGCCAGACCGGCCTGTTTGACTGCTCCCGAGCGGACAGATCTACGAGGCCCAACGGACGGTGCCCATAATGGCGTTCCTGGTTTCAAAGACCGGCAACAGCCGCTTCGCCACCACATTGTCGAAACCTAGGCTACGTCCGGCCTGAGTGGCCGAGAACATGCCGAAGCTGACGATCAACCCGACATAGGTCCAGACCCATTCGGTCGGATCGTTATAGAGCCCGATCATCAGGTTGAAGATGAACAGGGCCGCTACGATCCCCGAGAGCCGCACCATGAGCCCCAGCATGAAAGAAGCCGCGAGCGACACTTCCAGCAGATAAACGAGCGGCCCGACCACCACGATGTGATTGAGGAAAAATTGCATGATGTCGGCATGGAACTGCCAGGAACTGTATTTGACACAATTCTCCATCCAGGATTGGAAGCCTGCCGAGACAGGCAACGGCAGTTTCCATAACGAGCCTACATAGAACATGGCTCCACCCAGATAGCGCATGGCCAGAATAAGCAGATGATGCGTGCTCCGCTGCGTCGTATCCCGACGCCAGTTGAATACGGCAATTCCGATGCCCGCGACGGCCAGCAGCCAGTAAACCGCCACAGTAACCCATCGCATCTGGCCGGCTGCGATCTGGTCAGGAATCTGGCCTGTCAGGAACAGGAGGAACGTATGAACAGGGTTATCACGCATTGGCTTGTCCATTTTACAAATCTGGTTTTGCCTGCCGCGCGCGCCTGTTGGGCTGGCAACGCCGGAAGCGATTGAGCGCCGTAACTATGTATTTCGCTCTTTGGACCCGGATGGTTACAAATCAGCCGGGGCGACGCATGGGCTGATCTGGCGCCGTTTCATTGGGCGGCTTCCGTCAATCGGTCCTGCCCCTTCCGGTCGTCAGTGACCAGTAGGTCGTGCAGCACATCGAAACGCGCACGCCCACCTCGGAAGGTTTTTGCGCGAGCCACGGCGCGGCGCGTAAGGTCGTCGTTGCATCGGATAGCCCCCGAGCCCATCGGGCCGTCATCGCGCTCCGGCCGAATTCAAAGCATTTTGCCGCACCCTGGGGTTCCAAAGGCCGATAGATCAACTGCACAATGTCCATTTCTGTCACACAGCCCAAAGTGTGTAACCTTCTGGCCTGCTCCGTCTGCATGATCTCCGGCGGCAGCAACTTCTCCAGTTCGGTGATCGCGTAGCGCACCTCATGCATCTTCTCGAAGGCCTGCGTGTTCACCCGCGTTCGGCTGGAGTAACGGATGTCGGCGATCCGTTCGCTGACCTCCTCCAGATCTTCGGCGCTTTCCCATAACCCGGGAACAGGTCGACCTGAAAACACAAGCGGCTGCGCCGCGGATAATACTCAAGAACATGTTGCAACGGCGTGTTTGAGACCAGACCGCCGTCCCAATAGAGCTCGCCGTCGATCTCGATCGGCGGAAATCCCGGCGGCAGCGCACCGCTCGCCATGACGTGCTCGGGACGAATAGTGATTTCGACGCTATCGAAATAGGCGAAGCGACCGGTCCCGAAATTTACCGCGCCAACGCTGAGGCGCATGGCTCCCGGGTGATTGATACGGTCGAAATCCGCGTGACGCTCGAGCGTCGGTTTGAGCGCGGCGGTTGTGTAGAAACTCGTCGGCGTGTTGGCCCCGAGCCATTCGTGCAGGTCACGCGGCGCGAAGAATCCCGGTTGGCCAGACGCCAGGGCTGAAAGTGCATTCATTTTTTTCTGCCAGACCCCAAGCTGCGCGCCAATGTCTTTCGGCCACCATGCGCTCGGCGCCGTGATTTCCTCCCAAAAGCTTCGTAGCCGTTCGACCCGGTTTGCCGGTACATTGCCCGCTATGATCGCCGCGTTGATCGCGCCGATGGAGACGCCTGCCACCCAATCGGGCGTATACTCGGCAGCAGCCAGCGCCTCGTAGACGCCGGCTTGATAGCTGCCGAGCGCCCCGCCACCTTGCAGGACGAGGCCGATCTTCTTGTCGTAGGACATTGGCCTCCGCGCGTGTGTCATCTGAAATATCCCTGAAAGAGCAGGACCAGGATCATGATCAGGCCAGATGAATAGTGTGCCAGCTTCTCAGGTGCGGAACGGCAGGCGCGGCAGATGCTTCAATCAGATCCCAGCGAACCAGCTGAAGCCCTTTTTCTCCCAGTAACCGGCCGTATAAGTATTCGTCACCTCGATCGCGGTAATCCACTTCGGATTCTTGAAACCAAGTTTCGTCGATGTACGCAAACGCAACGGATACCCGAACGGCGCGGGAAGCGTCTCTCCGGCATATTTTGTCGCCAACAGCGTCTGCGGATGCAGCGCCGTCGCCATATCGATGCTGCTCGGGTAATCGTCGGCCGTGAGGAAGTTGACATACTTGGCACGGGTATCCGCGCCCACGCGCTCAAGGAATGTACGCAGCGGCACACCGGACCATTCACCGATGTAGTCCCAGCCTTCCACGCAGACATGGCGGATGATTTCGTCCTGCTGAGGAAGCGTCGAAATCTTTTCCACTGTCCAAGGCGTCTTGTCGCTGATCAACCCCGAGAGCTCCAGACGCCATGTCGATCCGTCTACAGGCTTCACATCCATGATGTCGTAGTAGGCGTTGAACCTGGGCGGCCTAAGCACCATCGAAGCCGGATAGGTCGGCGCCAGTTTGTTGGGATTGAATATCAACGCCTGAACACGGTCGTTGAAGTCGGATACCTTGCGCAAGGCGGTCTCCACCGACGCTGGCGTCTCGAAGTCGCATCCCGTCAGCAGCGTCAGAGCTCCGAGCGAAAGCGTCCCACGGATCAGCCCCCGCCGCTCCAGCGAGCGGATCAGCGGCCGGTGGTCGTCGAGAAGCGTCTGGTCGGGCACCGTGTCGGGCCGAAAAAGTGATTTCACGGCACGCTCCTCGAAGAGATACGCGGGCCGCCCGCCACCATAGACCACAAGGTCCTAGGAACGAGCAACGCCAGGGCCACATGGACCACAAGGAACCCAACGATCACCGCCATACCCCAGAAATGGATGATCCTGGCACTCTGGAAGCCGCCAAGCAGACCGACGAGACCCGAGAACTGGATCGGTTTCCAGATCGCCAACCCCGTGATGACCTGCGAAATACCGGCGAGAATAACCACGATATACAGCAGCTTCTGCACCGCGTTATAGGTGGTGAGGTCGTCATGCGCGATGCGCAAATGCAGTGTGTCATTCACCGTCCGCACGACATCGGCCATTCGGATGGGCAACAGCCGCTCCACGAAACGACCGGTAAACAGGCCATAGAGCAAATAAAGCAATCCGTTGAGCGCAAGAAACCACATGCCGGCGAAATGCCACAACAGGCTTTCCGCGGCCCAATCGCCCAGTCGCAGCGACTGGCTGAAGTGCAGTCCGCTGATGACCACATAATCATCATAGATGCCCCAACCGGAGGTAATCATGACGATCATCGCGACCGCGTTGATCCAATGCATGATGCGCACCGGGACCGGATGAAGCCGTGGCGTTTTGATTGAAGCGACCATGCTGACTTATTCGGTCGGCATGGTCGTCTGGTTACACGTGGGCAGCATTTAGTGAGACGGGCGAGCAAGACCGACGCGGATGACACGGTCCGGTGACAGCGTCATCGTGCCGGCCCCGTCGAACGTCTTGAACTGTTTCAGCTGGTCCGGCGTGAAATCGACGATCTCCATGTACTGGCCGAGCAGAACCATGGCATCCACGGGAACCGCAATTCGGCGAGTGAACAGGCCGAGCTCACCGCCGTAGTCCACCACGACATCAATAGTCCCGTCTGGCTGCTCTACGACCTCATACACCCGTCCCAGGACGGGCTGGCTTTCGACCGGCCGCAGCACCTGGCGTTTCAACAGATCCCCGACCCGTACAGGCTGCGGGAAACGTCGGGACGCGGCCTCCGCGAGGCTCATGCCAGGCGGTGCGGGCTGCTGGGCATGCACGGCGGTGCTGGCGATCAGGAGGGCGGCGAGGGCCAAGACACGGAACGACACGGGACGAACTCCTCGATTCTCTCGGACAAAATGCCTGCGATTGAAACCAGCAAGTCGAAGCACCGGTAGAAAGTGGCAAGTCTAGTCTGACGAACCTGGTCCTTGATGACCTGCGCCCTCATATGGCAGTAGAGGAGAAGTACGCAAGGCGGCTTGCGTATGTTCGGCGTCGCGCGGCGGTTTTTCGAACGGACGAATTATTTTCGTCGCCCTGTAACCCGCGGACACTCACCGGGCAATTAACGGACAGTCTGTACGGCCTCGCACATGTGAGACGCGAAGGCATTTCGGCAGACCTCGACAGCGATGCGTCTGGCGTTCCTGGAGGATCTCTGTATGCGCTCTTTCCTGCTTGCTCTCAGTGTCGGATGCATGGTGCCGATTTTCGCTTTCGCGCAGACCAGCAGACGCCCGCTGGTCGTGGAACTGTTCACTTCCCAGGGTTGTTCGTCCTGCCCTCCGGCTGATGCGATTGTGGCGGAACTGGCGCGTAACAGACCAGACCTTCTGCCGCTGACATTCCACGTGACCTACTGGAACAATCTTGGGTGGCAGGATCCGTTCTCCTTTGCGGGCGCGACCGAACGCCAGCGCCGATACGTCGCGCTGTCCGTCAGCCCGAACGTTTACACGCCTGCCATGATCGTGGACGGGCAGCGGGACGTCGTCGGCTCTGACCGCTCCGCTGTCGACGCCACCCTGACTCGCGCAGAGGCAGCCGAGCAGACCGCGGCGGCGGTGAACCTGGTACGGACCGCGGACCGGGTGGAAGTCACGATCGGCACAGGGGCCGGCCATGGAGACGTGCTGTTGGTGGGATATGATCGGCAGCATCAAACCCATGTCGGGCGCGGCGAAAACGGCGGTCGCACCCTGATTGAGGCCAACATCGTCCGTTCCATCGCTGTTGTCGGCTCCTGGACCGGCCAGGCTTTGCATGTGCAAGCCGCAATGCCCGCCGGGGAAGAGGTCGCCGTCGTAGTGCAGGCGGACAACGGCCGCATCCTGGGCGCCGGGCGACTCGCCCCATCATAGGAGTCACCAGTGCTTATCCTGGTTTCGCCCCCTCTGCGTGCGGCGGACATCACCGACGCTGCGCTGTACAACGCGCCGCCGCGCCGTCCTGGCGGGCATGGGGCTTGCGGCCGCCACACTAGCCGGGGTTGGTCCGGCTCGGGCGGCAGACCTCTCATTCAAGCACGGATCGCCGATCCCGCAGGAACCCGCCACGCCTTTGAACCAGATTACGAGCTACAACAATTACTACGAGTTCGGAACCGACAAGTCCGACCCGGCAGCGCATGCCGGTCAGCTGCATACCGCGCCATGGACTGTGACGGTCGACGGGGAATGCCTCAAGCCGACCACGATTGGCCTGGAGGACCTGACCAAGCCGGACCTTCTCGAAGAACGGACCTACCGCCACAGGTGCGTCGAAGGGTGGTTGATGGTGATCCCCTGGGTGGGTTTTCCGCTATCAAAAATCCTGAGCCGGGTCGAGCCGACCTCAAATGCGAGATACGTGGCCTTCAAGACACTGATTCGGCCGAGCGAGATGCCGGGCGAACGAGGGTTCCTGCTCGATTGGCCTTACGCCGAAGGTCTGCGGCTCGACGAGGCCATGAATGACCTGACCATCCTGGCCGTCGGGCTTTATGGGCAGACGCTGCCTAATCAGAACGGTGCGCCGCTGCGCCTGGTTGTTCCATGGAAATACGGCTTCAAGGGCATTAAGGCGATCGTGCGAATCAGCCTGGTGCGGGATCAACCCTGGACAACCTGGAACCGGCTGTCACCGGATGAATATGGCTTCTACTCAAACGTGAACCCCAACGTGGACCATCCCCGCTGGTCCCAGGCCCGCGAGCGCCGGATCGGCGAGTTCACCCGGCGTCCAACCCTGATGTTCAACGGCTACGGTGATCAGGTTGCGTCCCTTTACACGGGGATGGACCTGCGGAAGGACTTCTGATGCAGAGCCGTCGGCGGGACCACGCCATCTGGTGGGGCGTGTGGTTCATATGCCTTCTGCCGCTGGCTTTCATGGGCTTTTGGCTCGCCACGGGCCAGTTGGCTGCGGACCCTGTAGAGGGAGACATCCATTATCTCGGCGAGTGGGGAATACGCTTCCTGCTCATTGGCCTCAGCTTGACGCCGCTCCGTCGTGTTCTCGCGTGGTCATGGGTCAGTCCGCTTCGCCGTATGATCGGACTCTATGCGGTCTTCTATATCACTCTCCACGTTGTTGCCTATGTCGTAGTGGATTAGGGTCTCGATTTCGGCGTGATTTGGCTCGACATTGTCAAGCGGCCGTACATCACGGTTGGGGTCGCCGGGTTGCTTGTGCTGCTTCCGCTGGCTGTCACCTCTACGAACGGCATGATCCGGCGACTGGGCGGACTTCGCTGGAAGCGCCTGCACAGGCTTGTTTACCTCGCGCCGGTCCTCGCCGTGCTGCATTATTTTCTCCTCGTAAAGGCTGACACGACTTGGCCGCTATTTTACGCCGCGATCCTCTGTTTGCTGCTGGCCTGCCGGGTCCTGCCGCAAGCGAGGCGTCCGGTCCGTTACGGCATCAATCCTGGCCCGAAGCCATTGAGTCGCCAACTGGGCGAGCTGCAGCTTTTTCGCCTCCAAAAACGAGGTGGATCGGGCAAGCTGTTGACTTGGGTGAGGGTCGTGTCGTTGGCGGGCTGATCCTCGCCAGTAGAAAGATGGCCTGGCCATGTGTAACCAAAGCACGAGACTTCCGAACAATTGATTATGAATATCCGGACGCAGATAGACAGCGGTGACCTGCTCCCACGAGAACGAGCCCTGACCCGCGCCACGTGCGCGATCGGGGTGATGGCGAAAGCACCGCGCGCCGGTCTCTCCAAAACTCGCCTCTGTCCGCCCCTCAGCCACGACCAGGCCGCCAGGCTGAGCGCGGCCTTCTTACGCGACACCACGGCAAACATAGCAGAGGCGGCCAGACTCGCGCCCATCGTGTCTTATGCCGCCTACGCACCGCACGAGACGGAGGCGTTGCTCCAGGCCTATCTCGCTGATCAGACAGTCCTGATACTGGCCGACGGCAGTCCAGACATGCCGCCAGGGGTAAATGGTTTCGGACGATGCCTGCTGCACGCGATCCAGGGCATGCTAGCCCAAGGTCACGCCGCCGCCTGTGTGCTCAATTCAGACAGCCCCACGCTGCCAACCGAACGACTGGTGCAGGCAGCTCATTGTCTGCTGGCGCCAGGGGACCGGGTAGTGATGGGACCCGCCGACGACGGCGGTTACTATCTGCTCGGCCTGAAGACGGTGCACGCCTCGCTGTTCGCCGGCATCGACTGGAGCACGCCGCACGTTGCCGAACAAACCCGGCAGCGCACCCATGAGGCCGGTGTGCAACTGGTCGAACTCAAGCAGTGGTACGATGTCGACGAGGTCGGGTCGCTCCACAGGCTGCTGACCGAAGCCCGCTTGCTTGCCGCGCCGGAGACTTTCGGCGTCATCGACGGCCTCGGACTTCGACAGTTGCTTCGCCACCCTGCCGTGATCGACGCCATGGCTTAAGTCAGCGCGAAGCCGGGGCGAGCGCCCGCCCTGACTTGTCCTTTTACTTCGCCGGCGCGGCGCCCGGTCTACCGAGGAAATTGCCGATGTCCACTTCGATCGCACTGAAAGACCCCCGCCGCTATTTTGAGGAAGTGGGTGCGCAACGGTCGGCGGTGGCCGCCACGCCGCCGGTTTGCCTCTACCTGGAAGTCACCAACCGCTGCAACCTGCTGTGCGAAACCTGTCCCCGGACATTTGAAACCCTGGAACCGCCCGCCGACATGGATTGGGCGCTGTTCACCCGCATCGTCGATCAGGTACCGAATGTCGCGCGCGTGGTGCTGCACGGTGTCGGCGAGCCGATGCTGGTCAAGGAATTGCCCCAGATGGTGCGCTACCTGAAAGATCGCGGCACCTATGTGCTGTTCAACACCAACGGCACCTTGCTGCAGCCGAAGCGGTTCCAGGAGTTGATCGATACCGGGCTGGATGAGTTGCGCGTGTCCCTGGATGCGGCCGACCGGGAATCCTACGCGAAGATTCGGGGCAAGGATTTTTTCAACCGCATCGTGCGCGATGTGGGGAAATTCGTAGCCTACCAGAAACGGGTCGGCGCGGCCACGCCCCGTGTCTCGCTGTGGCTCACCGGGTTGAAGGAAACCGTGAAGCAGCTTCCGGCGTTCGTCCGGCTAGCCGCCAGCATGGGCATCGCCGAGGTTCACCTGCAGCGCCTGGTCTTCGATGACCAGGGATACGGTATGGCGCGGGCCGACAATTCGCTGTTCGAAGCGACCCGGGCAGAGGAGCAGGCGGCGATCGAGACGGCTCAGGAAGTCGGGGCTGCATTAGGGGTGACTTTAGACGCATCGGGTGCCACGGAACCGGGGCTGAGCCTGACGCGGCAGACGGACCACGAGCCTTGGGCGACCTGCCGCCGTCCGTGGTCACTGATGTATTTCACCGCGCATGGCCGAGCGCTGCCCTGCTGCATCGCGCCTTTCTCGGCACGCGGCTATAGCAATTACACGCTGGGGGACGCCACGCAGCAGACCCTGCGCGAAATCTGGAACAGCCCGGCCTACAGCGGCTTTCGATCGTCGCTGTTGTCGGAGACGCCCCCGGCGCCTTGCCAGAATTGCGGGCTCCGATGGAGCCTGTAGCGTCGTCGGACCCGGAGACGTTCGCGTTCGGCAACTTTCTCGCCCGTTGGGGAAGCTTGGCGCGCTACGACCTGTCGGGGTCTGAGTCCGCGGCCTTGACGCTGACGGCCCTGCTCTCGATGGCAGAGGAGGACGATCTGCGGCGTTGGCAGAACCTGGGTCTCGGCTATGACGACCCAAGGGGGGCATTCTGGCTGCGGGCGGAAATCGCCGCCCGGCATCAGGGCCTGGAAGGGGACGATGTCCTGTGCTGCGCCGGCGCTCAGGAGGCCCTGACATGTGTAATGCAGGCTTTGCTGACCCGTGACGACCACGCCATCGTTGTCGTTCCGATCTACCAGCCGTCGGAACGCGCAGTGACGTCGATTTGCGCCGCGACTTGTGTCGTCTTGGAAGACCGCGGCAACTGGCGCCTGGACATCGGGAAAATCGCGGCGGCGGTGCGTCCAAACACCAGGTTGGTGCTGATGAATTTCCCGAACAGTCCGACCGGCGCGCTGATCGATCCGGCCAGCCTCGCGGCGCTGGTCGGGCTTTGCCGCCGGCACGGGCTATGGCTGGTGAACGACGAGGTCTATCGGCTGATGATAAGCGAGCCCGCGGCCCTGCCGTCCCCGGTCGCGGATGTCTACGAGCGCGCGATCTCGATAGACGCAGTATCAAAAAGCTTCGGACTGCCGGGGCTTCGCGTGGGCTGGGTCGTCTGTCACGACCGGACGCTGTTGGCGGGTGTGTGCTCAGCTAAAAGCCAGCTGTCCAGCTATGTCGCGGCGCCGTCCGAGGTCCTGGCGCGCATCGCATTACGCGCCGAGGCCTCGATATTGAGGCGGAACAAGAGTGTTGCACGGTCGAATCTGCGGTTGTTGTTGGGTTTTGTCGCTCGCCATCCCGATGTCCTCCTAGGTACCGCATCTGACCATCTGGCATTCGCAGCGCCGCGGTACGTGGGTGCCGGTGATGCGGAAGGCTTTGCAATCGAATTGCTTCAGGCGACGGGCGTGCTGCTGGCACCGTTCGGGCTGTGGCGGTCTCGGCTGGGAACCGTGCCTTCTGACCGCTTCAGGATCCGCCTCGGGTGTCCTGACATCGGCCCGGCGCTCGCGACGCTGAACTCGTACTTGACGTCGCTCCCTAAATCGCCGGCGAAACTCTCCGACATGCTGCCGACCGAAGCCCGCTTGCCCATGTCGCTTGCCCATTGAGGCCACCATGCCGAGGGTGAAGGCGACGCCCGAGCCGCTCATCAGCTGATGGGCGCGGGGCTACTACTGGACTAGCACGATTGCCGCCGACACGGGTGGCGCGGCGGCCTTCGCCCGTTCGGCCACGACCGAAGCCAGGAGGAGCACCACCAGCACGATTAGCCAGTTCGGGAGTCGGTAACACCTCCTTGCGGCGACGTGCCGGATAGCTGCTGATGACGGACAAAGCGTTTTCGGGTCAATGGAGACAACGTTCATGGCACATCCTATTGAAGTCGACGCTGGTCCGGTCGTTGCGACCCGACTCGCCCTCGGTGACGTTCCACGGGTGTGAGCGTTGAGGGGCCAAGCAGGCCATTCCTATCATTCTGACCGGCGGGTCCAAGAGTTACAGCGCATCGAAGATAAGATGATCCGGAACCGGGAGAGCCGCATGCGTACGGCCTCTCGGATGCAAGAGGATGAGAAATCTCGGGCGGATCGATCATAAGGACCGGACACTGATTGGGGGATCAAGCCGGGGCCGATACGACTAGTAGCGCGACACAATGATTTTGCCGGGTTGGCGCCCATCCTGGCCGTTCTGGAACGTTTAGCCCGGTTCTCCAGAGCGGACGGTCGCGCGCGATCCGGTGGCGCTCGGCCAGACAGGCTTCGGCGCCGAGGTCCGCGAGGCGACGGATCGCCGGCGGACCAGCTCATCGAGCAGGGCCTCGCCGAGCGCCAAGCGCGCGGCCTGGTGTTCGCCCAGGGCCTGATCGGCTCGCTCCGGAGCCGCGAGTGGAGGCGTTGGGCGAGAAGCTCGCCGGCGAAACCGGCCAGCCGTTCAACGGCGCGGCGACAGGTGAGTATGTCGCCGGGACCTGTCGGCAGCGGTTCGCGCTCGCCTCCGGCAGTTTCCTCGGCAGGCCCAGCAGCCTGCCATTCGTGGCTGATCTGTGCGCCGCTACAGGGCGCCTGGCACCGGTTCTGCGGCAGCAGACCAAGGCAGTCTTCGCCCCTTGGACGAACGGACTAAGCGTCCCAGATTACCACCACGTTATGTATAACGTATATAGCGGGCAACCAATCGCAAGGAGAGCCCGACATGGAATATGTCAAACTTGGCCGCACCGGCCTGGATGTGTCACGTATTTGTCTTGGTTGCATGAGCTACGGCATCTCTGGCCGCGGCAACCACGCCTGGGCGCTTGGCGAAGCCGAGGCACGCCCCTTCATCCGCAAAGCTCTGGAAGGCGGCATCAACTTCTTCGACACTGCTAATGTCTATTCTGGTGGTACCAGTGAAGAAATCGTTGGTCGTGCACTGAAGGAATATGCCCGACGTGAAGAAGTCGTCATCGCAACAAAAGTGCATGGTCGCATGCGGCCCGGCCCGAACGGCGCTGGCCTGTCTCGCAGAGCAATCCTGGGCGAAATCGATGCCAGTCTGCAACGCCTCGGCGTCGAATACGTGGATCTCTATCAAATCCACCGCTGGGACTCCCACACGCCGATCGAGGAAACGCTCGAAGCTCTGAACGACGTCGTCCGCTCCGGCAAGGCCCGCTACATCGGTGCCTCGTCAATGTACTCCTGGCAATTCGCCAAGGCTTTGGCGATCTCCGAACGTCGCGGCTGGGCCCGCTTCGTCAGCATGCAGAATCTGGTGAATCTCCTCTACCGCGAGGAAGAACGCGAAATGCTGCCGCAATGCGCGGCAGAAGGTATTGGCGTGATCCCCTGGAGCCCTCTGGCGCGCGGCCGCCTCACAAGACCCTGGGATGCCACCAGCATGCGGTCAGAAACCGACGAGTTCGGCAAACGCCTATTTTCGCGCATGGTCGAGGCTGACCGCCAGGTCGTCGATCGCGTCACCCAGGTCGCTGAAGCGCGGAGCTTGCCGCGCGCCCAGATCGCCCTCGCCTGGCTGCTGTCCAAGCCAATAATCACCGCCCCGATCGTCGGCGCCACCAAACTACAGCATCTCGACGACGCCCTGGCATCTGTATCGGTGAAACTCACCGCCCAAGAGATCGCCACACTCGAAGAAGCCTACGTCCCCCACCCGCTCGCCGGCTTCGGCTAAGGGCCTGAGCTTGAATAACCGCGTCATCCATCTGGCCGCCTCGGTGCGATGGTATAGTTCCATTCGCCGTGGAAGACGGCGGGTTGGATGTTGAGAGCGGCCATCTCGGCGTCGGTAACCTTGGTGCCCTTCGCATAATCGTTTTCATCGAGCTGACAGGCGACGGTGAGTCCGCTGTCGGTGGTGGTGCTGGCGATCAATTGGACAATGACCAGATAGCTGATCAGCGGCTTGCCGCGCCAATTCTGGGTGATGAAAGAGAACAGCCGATGTTCGATCTTGTTCCACTGTGTGCCTTGCCAAGGTGCACAGATGTCGTGGGTGCAAACCCCACCCGGCAACTCTCGCTCCAGCCGGAAGCACCCGGGGCGGATCAGGAGGCGACGAATGGTCTGAAGCACTTCGGGAAAAGGTCCCTTCTGGGGATCAGCGGGCCATACGGGCCGCAGCACAAGCCAACACCAATGAGGCCTCGAAAGGATCAATGTGAGAGCCGACCCGCCAGTGGAACGGGGAGGCCGCCGTCGTCAGGCAAGCGAGCGAGACACGCCCCTGACGGTCTCACCGGGGTAAAGGTGGCAGCACGTATGGCAGAACATCAGTGCGCAACAAGGGAAGTCTGTCCCGGCGACCACGGTTGGCAACCGGAGGGTCAACGACGAACCCGCGAGGGTCAGCGCCGGCCGGGGCAGATGGCGGATGGGTCCGTACTACCAATGACGCCGGGCAATGCCGGCTGAGGGAAGGGGCCCTGACCTGCGGCAGGCGAGAAAAGTGATGAGATCTCGGAGATTGGCCAATGGCCCAGCAACTCCGCTCGAAAGAGTTCAGAAATTACAGACCTCGCTGCAGGCGAAAGCTAAGGCCGAACCGGACTTTCGGTTCTACTCGTTGTGGGACAAAGTGTGTCGGGCCGACGTCCTCGAAGAAGCATACCGGGCATGCCGGCGTAACGACGGTGTCCCCGGCTGCGACGGGATGACGTTCGACCAGATCGCCGCCCATGGGCAGGATCGATGGCTGGAAGAGTTGCGGCAGGAGCTGCGGGCTGACGACTATCGGCCACAGCCCCTGCTGCGCGTGTGGATACCAAAGAGTAACGGCGGCCAGCGCCCGCTCGGCATCCCGTGCATCCGCGACCGCGTGGTCGAGATGGCGGCGCTGCTGGTGCTGGGGCCGATCTTCGAGGCGGACCTGCTGCGCAATCAGTACGGCTTCCGCCCGGAGATGGACGCCAAGATGGCGGTTCGCCAAGCCTTCTGGCACGTTAGCGACCATGGCCGGACAGAGGTGGTAGACGCTGATCTCAGCGACTATTTTTCGTCGATCCCGCACGGGCCGCTAATGCGCTGCGTAAGCCGACGTGTCGCGGATGGAACGCTCCTGTCCGTGATCAAGCGCTGGCTCACGGCACCGGTGATCGAGCACGACAAGTGCACGACCCGATGCACGACGGAGGCGAAGGATCGAGATCGGGGGACCCCGCAAGGCTCCCCGATCTCGCCCCTGCTGGCGAATCTTTACTTCCGTCGCTTCCTGCTGGCCTGGGAGCGGTTCGATCACCGAAAACGGCTCGACGCCTACGTCGTCAACTATGCCGACGATCTTGTCATCTGCTGCCGACCGGGAAACGGATTGGAGGCACTGGCGACGATGCGGCACCTGATGACACGGCTCGGGCTGACGGTAAACGAGACCAAGACGCGATTGGCGCGACTGCCCGAGGAGAACTTCGACTTCCTCGGATACAGCATCGGTCGTTTCTACGGTAAAGACGGGGTGCCGTATACCGGCACGCGCCCGTCCCGGAAGGCTGTTCGGCGCCTGCTCCAGCGAATTCACGACGCGACGACGCCACACAAGCATGCCGAGAGCCCAGAACTACGGGTTGCCGCTATCAATCGCCTCCTCCGCGGCTGGGCCGAGTATTTCAACCAAGGGCCGGTTCTTCCGACCTACAAGTTGGTGCAGTGGTATGTCCAACGGCGTCTTCAACGCTGGTTGGTGCGACGCAGCGGACAAGCGGGCACCGGATACCGCCAGTATCCGGACGAGTATCTCTACGAGACACTCGGCCTATACGCCTTGCCGAGACGCCGCACGGACCGGCCGAGCGCGAAGGCCTGATGACGCAGGAGAAAGCCGGATGCGGGAAATCTGCATGTCCGGTTTGACGAGCGGCGACTGGAAACGGAGCAATGGTCCGAACCAATGAGGCACCGGCAAGACGAAAGTCGCCGGAAAACAGCTACCCTCGAGACCTACCGCCACCGCGCCAGTCGTCGACTCTACTGCTGGTGCCAGGTGGGACATGGCAGACAGTGATCTCGATCCGAAGTTCGTCGGCCAGCACTTGTAGTTCACGCTTCCACAGGCGCAGGCGCGCGCCGTTGCTGCCGCCACAGTCGGCGTTGATCAGTATCTTCCTGGCATCCGGATAACGCGGCGCGCCGACCGCGTACCACCAGCGTCGGATGCTCGCGACGGAGAACTCTCCGGTGTCGGCGCTGATGCCCACATTAACGAATCCGGCATTGGCCGAAACATCATAGATCCCGTAGGGCACAGCCTTGCCGAGTTCAGGGATGGCAAAGTCGTGCACCCGGACCGGCTCCGGGTTCCCCTTGAGCCGTAATTCACGGCCGCCATTCTTGAAGTCTCCGACGAGCTCCTTCTTCTTCGTATCGACGGAAATCACCGGTTGTCCGCTAGCCTGAAACGCCTTCACTTCGGCATTGATATGCTCGAACTGAGCGTTGCGATCGGGATGGTTAGCCCCTTCGCGGGTCTTGCAGTTGGCTTGCAGACTGAAGTTGAGACGCTTCAGCAAGCGGCCGACCAGCTTCTGACCGGCAATGAAGCCCCGCTCGGCCAGTGCCGCGGAAAGATGACGCTGGCTCTTGCTGACCCACCGCAAGGGCGCCTCAGGGTCACCGCGGATCGACGGTTCCACCAGGTCATTCAAAGCTTCCAAAATCCCAGGCTGTGTCTCGGTCGCGGGCTTCTGTCCACCACCCATCCGGCGAACCCGGTCACTGCAGCGTACGGCCCCGGATCGAAGGTCCGCCAGCCCGCGGCCGATGGTGCTGCGCGCCATTCCAGTCGTTCGTGAAACCGCGGCTATGCCGCCGCGGCCAGCCGCGCGGGCTTCACTCGCAGCGAACAGGCGTCGGTCTCTCTCATTGAGGAACGGCTCGAGCGCATCGAAGCGGGCCTGGATGGCATCTGGGTCAATCATTGCGACAGGCTAGATGCCGCAATGGCCGAATTCGCTCCGACTTTGCCGGAGTCGTTCGTTGCGTTTTTGCCATCTCTACGAGTCTTTTCGTGCGACTCGTTTGTTCAGGCTCGGGCCCTAAGGGATCCAAAAGGCGACACTGCTGATCGCCGGCCGCAGCCAACCTGCGGCCGGTAATAACTGGTTCGAGCGGCGAGACCCCTTCACGGGTTCCGCTGGTGCAAGACGCCGTCGCCCAAGGTGCCGAGCTGCGTGCTGGCGGCTAGCGCAACGGCGCGATCAATGACGCCACGATCCTCGATCACGTCAACCCGATCTACTACGAGAAATCGTTCGGTCCCGTCGCCTGCCTCCACGCGACTGACGACGCTGAAGCGCTCGCCTGGCCAACGACACCAAGCATGGCCTAGCCGCCACCTAATGAGACAAAACGGCGGACAACCTTGGGTCTCTCGCCAGTAATACAGATGGGTTTTCTGCATATGCCGCCCTGCGTGCTATCGAGCCCAAAGGTCCCTCGGGGTAAAGAATGAAGAAGGTGGCGACAGTCTGCCTCGTGTCGCGCGTTGGTGCGAAACGGTAACGACCCAATCCGACTGGTTTGCACATGCTCTCGATCCTATCAGATCGTTATCTCACTGGGCTTGTTGAACAACGGCAGGAAAATCTACGTCCGTCTTCGCCACCTCATTCATGTAGTTGGTCAAAATATTCAGAGCCACGTGGAGAACGATCTCGACAATCTCCGCGTCGTTGAAGCCCGCATCCCGGACGGCGTCAAGGTTGGCGTCGCTGACATGACCGCGCTCGCGGACGATCGTGACCGCGAATTTTACCGCGGCGTCTGCTTTCTGATCGTGTGAAACACCCTTCCGATTGGCCATGATCTCGGCGTCATCGAGCTTCGAGACATGCTTGCCAAGATAAGTATGGGCGGCGAGACAATAGCCGCAGCCGTTCAGTTCAGCGACAGCGAGAGCAATTCGGTCTTGCGTTTTCGCATCGAGCATACCACTGGCCAACGCATCGCTCAGCCCAAGATAACCGTTCAACGCAGCGGGACTGTTGGCAAAGACACCGAACAGATTGGGTATTCTACCGATCTTCTTTTGCATCGCGTTCAACGCCGGGCGAGACGCTTCGGGAGCAGCTTCAGTATTCAAAGCAGCGATACGAGGCATGGTGATCTCCTGTTCGGCGTGGTCAATAGAGAACGCACACGAGATAGGCACCGGCCGGTTCGTTATACAAGCCAGTGGTCATCAGGGTCATCGGCGCGATCAACCTCAGTCCATTTACAAGACACCACGCGAAGACCTCGTAGTTTCGTGTTGGCAGCAGGAATCCTGGGCCAGTAAATTCGCGTGCGGCTGCGATGAGCGCTATCAGATCCTGGTTGCTCCTCGCCGCGCTATGGGCAAAGAAGCCGATCGCCGTGGCGTAACCCGTTATTCGCCCATCGCGCTCAACCACCGTTGCCGACTGATCGATTGCGTCCCGTAGCTCCCCGCCGCGCTCGAAGCCATGCACGTCGAAGCACACGGCATTGCAAACATCGAGATCGAGACCTCATGGCGATACGGATTTCCCTCAGCACGGCATCGTCTGTCTGTGCCCGCCGCGACCGCGGCCGCTTCGCCCATGCATAGTCGCCGCTGGAGGAGACGCCCAGTAGCCGGCACATGGCAGCGATCGGATATGAGGCCTGGTGATCGCTCACGAACTGGAATCCTTCGGAGGGATCGTGTTCGTCTCCCGAGCGAACCAGGCCGCTGCCTTTGAGAGGATTTCCCGTTCCAGTCTCAGTTGGTGGTTCTCACGTCGTAATCGGCTGAGTTCCTCGCGCTCCGTGGCCGTCAGGCCGCCGTCACCTTGGCCGGTGTTACGCGCAGCTTGGGCAACCCAGTTCTTGATCGACTGCGCCGTCGGCTCAAACTCCCGCGCCAACTCCTCCGGTGAACGACCAGCATTCACCAACTCAACCATCTGGCGCCGGAACTCAGGCGCATAGGGTAGCCTTGTCTTGGCCATCGCGGACTCCTTGAACGCAAACGTTCCGATGTCCACGAAACCGGGGCAACAAGGCCGATACCCTGATCTCAAGCCCTCAACTCTCCACAAAACCGGGGCAGGTCTAAAGAATATCAACAAGCCCATCAGGCCGGCTGATCGCCATCACGTCGTAATTCCGGGATTGACCATCAATCCCCGTCCCGACCAAACGCAGCGTCCATTCCATCCCCGAATCCCCAGCCGGCAACTTACCCGGCTGGTCCTATCCCAATCGTCATGATCCCCCAGATCTCCAGACGGTCCCATCTCCCGAAGCTGCTGGGGCCGCGATAAACCATTGCCTCTGATGCCACCAGGGTAGGTGTGGCGCGGCGGACCACCAGCGGTCGCCCGTTCGCGTGTCCCGGTTTTTGGCATGTCAAGGGCTTCAGTCCGGCGGTCGCCGGCGGCCTTGGCTTTCGGGGGCCAGTCAATGACGTCTTAGGCGGACGTGAAGATCACCTGATCGCCGTTCCGTATCACGCCGTTAGTGATGACGTTGGCGTAAACTCCAGCGCAGGGCTGGATCCCGAAGCCCGGGATGTCGACCCTGTTCAGCTGCACCGTTGCGGTCAGCGCTCCATTGCGGGCCGGCAGCTCGCCGTGCGCCAGAGTGGGGATGGCGCAGCGCGGGGTGGGCAACACGATGCGGAGGGTCACCGAGTTGCCGATGCTCAATATGCCGTTGACCCATTGGTTCTCTGGGAACGCGCTGGTTCCCGAAGGTGAGAAAATAACGACGTTGGGGCGGTAGCGTTCGGGCTCGATCGGGAGGCCATCCAGGGCCTCGGTGATGCCATCCAGCGTCGCGGTGGTGACCACATGCAGTGGGGCAAAATCGAAGAATGTCCCTTGTGGCGATCCGGCACCCATCTTGATGATGTCAGCCCCTACATCCGCATCGAGCCCGTTGACAAGGACGGCTTCCGGATACGCGCGGTCCAGTTCAGCGTCTTTTGGCGGCTCAGCGGACAGGCGCACCGGACGGGCGAGAAAGGATGAAAGCGCAAGGTCCAGCGCCGGATCGCCGGCCGGAGCAGTTGTTCCGTCGGGCAGTTGCACCTCGACCGCTGCGTCGCCGTGGCCATCTTGGGTACGGGCGAGACAGCGCAGCAGGCCGCGCCAGAGTTTGGGCCGCTTGGCACTTGCGACCTTATTGGTCTCTCTGTCGAGCAAGGCCCATACCCGGTCGCCCGCGGCGCCCCGCGCGCTGATTGTCAGGCTGTCGCGCGTTTCGCCGAGCATGGACTTGACCGGATAGCGATAGAGCATTGTCACGGTGCCGACGATCTGTTGGCTTTGTTGGCTCATGTGACGGATCCCCTTGCTTTGCGCCGACGCCAGCCGAGGCGGCCGGGTTCAAATGTGTCGCCCACGACCGCTATCGTGCTGCCGACCGTGTAGGTGGCCCGCCTCGAGCCGCGCATCGTCGTAAACGGTCTCTCAGGCGGTCACAAGCGGTGAAGCCGTGTCGAACGGCCGCACCCGGACGCCGCCGGCTTCGATCGGCGGCAACGCCTCGGCGCCGTGACGCACGAAGGCGGGAAAGTGTTTGCGGTGCTGAAGTTCCGCTGCGATGTGAAATCCGATTTGGAGGCGGCGTGATTTGAAACCGGGCCCGCCCTTTGGGAAGGGCTTCCGACGACGCGCCGAACCGAAAGCTGACGGGCCCGTGCCCATCAGGACCTGCCGTGATCGCCGCCTCCCCGATGAAGTGACAGACGCGTGGGCGGATTTGAATGGCCGATGAGATTTGACGCTGCCCGCCAGCAACTGGTGGAAGAGGGGTTCGAGGCCGTCCTGACGCGCAAGCATTCACCAGCCTCGGCGAGGCAGCGGATCTTTGATGGAGCGGCGGAAGCCAAACTGATTGCTTTGGCCTGCTCCAAACCGCCAAAGGGTCGCAAGCGGTGGACGTTGCAACTTCTTGAGGAGCAGGTCGTGGAACTCAAGATCGTTGACCGTGCCAGCGACAACACGATTGGGCGGACGTTAAAAAAACACTCTCAAGCCCCACCTACAAAAGCAATGGGTCATTCCACCCGAAGCCAACGCCGCCTTCGTAGCCAGCATGGAGGATGTGCTGGAGGTTTATCAAAGACCGCACGATCCGGAGTATCCGCTGGTCTGCCTGGACGAGACCTCGAAGCAACTGATCGCCGAAACGCGCGTGCCAATCCCAGCGAAACCTGGACAACCAGTCCGGTGCGACTACGAGTATGAACGGAACGGAACCGCCAATCTATTCATGATGTTCGCCCCGCTGGAGGGCTGGCGGCATGTCGAGGTCACCGATCGCCATACCGCCGTCGACTACGCCAAGGTCCTCAAGGATTTGTCCGACACTCAATTTCGGAAGGCGAAGAAGATCACGCTGGTGCAAGACAATCTCAACATCCACAAGCCGGCGTCACTCTATGAGGCCTTTCCTGCCGCCGAGGCGCGCCGGTTGGTGGAGCGGTTCGAATGGCATTACACGCCAAAACACGGCAGCTGGATGAACATGGCCGAATCCGAACTCAGCGTCTTATCCGGCCAATGTCTCGATCGGCGCATTGCCGATAAGCAAACCCTGGTCGAGGAAGTCGCCGCATGGCAGCACAGCCGAAACAACAACCACGTCAAAACCGATTGGCAGTTCACCACCGCCGACGCCCGCGTGAAGCTGAAGCGGTTATACCCTGCAATATGAACGACTTGGGGTACTAGCCCGCAATCGCACTCGCGATGGCCTTGACCCGCCCCCGCCTGCGGCAGGGCCGATTACCTCGACTGGCCCGCTAAAGATGGGTGATGAACGCCACTGGGCGCGGAACGCCACGTGCTTGTCGTCCTGATACTCTTCCACCCCGCCGCTTCGCCCCCTTTCCAGGGTTTAATCGAAGATCAGCATCGGTCAAAGCTGCGGACACGCCGCGGACAATTAATTTAGAAATCCCGCCGAGAATCCCATAAGTATTTGATATCACTGGTGGAGCCGAGGGGAATCGAACCCCTGACCTCCTGAATGCCATTCAGGCGCTCTCCCAACTGAGCTACGGCCCCAACCGGTGAGGCTGGCGGTATAGCCGCCCTCTCCACCTCTATCAAGGGCAAGCAGCAGCGCGGCAGCAGCCCGCGGAACCTAGCCTGTCGATGACGCCAAGACCGGTCCCGGCCAGAGGTTTCGTCGAGTGGCGCACCCCCGAGAGCGGCACCAAATGATCCTCCCGCAGGCTCGCGTACACGCATTGGTAGAGGTCGTTGCGCTTGTCGGGTAGATACACTGCCCGGCCGGCCTGATCGTTCGTGTTCATCATCCCCGAAGGCAGATTGTTTGGCAGATGTCACTGCCACCACGTCGGGGTCGATCGCGCCGGCGATTGGCAGGTTACCTGCGCCAATGCCGTGCCCGGCGCCTCGTCGCAGGACGGGTAGTCGATCGAGGTCGTTCCCGTCCGTCAGGCACCGCCCAATCGGCGGTCATACCGCTCCGGCATTTCCCAGAAGCGGGCCCATTCAATAGGCTTTCAGCCTGACCCAATCGGCGTCGGTCAGCGACGGCTTCACCGCCGACCCTCGCATAGCCAAATCGTCAAATCCCCATGGGCCTCTCCCCTTGGAGACCGCTATCTCCGAGTCGCGTCATGCGAATCCGCGAATCCGTCAGCAGAGTCCCTGGGATACCAGCGCCGCTTGTGGATAAAACTTCCACCCGCACGATGCGTCAGTAGAGTCCGCTCCCCCGAGTCGCGCTGTCTCGGAACGGACGGATGCGACTTTCTAGACGGCGGCCGGCCGGATCGCCGCGATATCGAAGCTCGACGGGCAGCAGGGGATCGCCACCAGGTCAGCCGCGCGCGCCACCTGAAGGGCGGCATGATCGGCGTGAGGTGCTGCGTCGACTAAGACCAGGTTATGGCCTTCACCTTTGGCCCGCTCGATCTCCTTGCCAATGCTGGCCGGATTGGCGCCGCTCACCTCGGGCGGCAGTCGCCGCGGCGACTCGCCCACTCCATAGCGGACTCTTGCGGATCAAGATCCAGAAGAAGCACCTGCTGCCCCCGAGCGCTAGCCTCAGTCGCGAGATGGACCGCCAGCGTGAACAATCGCTATCACCTGCATTCTAGCCGCCCTGCTCCACTGGCAACCATGTAAACACACCTCTGCTGGCCGACCGGCAAGCGGATTGCTGGCACAATAGCGGGCCGATATGCTTGGTTACACTAATCGACAGCGGTGGACGTTGACATTGCTGCGGAAGCAAGTGCCGCCGGTGACGTCCCGGGGCCCGGCGACGCTTGACTAGTCGCCCGGCCACCTGCGTAGTCCCTGCAAAGGGAGAGAGCGAACGTGGGACGCGTGGCACCGATCAGGCCGTGGATCTTCGAGTTTTTCCATGCCCCCGGCAATCCGGCCCAGGATGCCGCCCCGGAGGTGACGGCGGCGCATTTTGCCGCCTACCTTGATCTTTGGCAGGGCGCCGAGGCGCTCGGTTTTGAAGGCATCTTCTTCAGCGAGCATCATTTCGGGCCGGGCTACAGCCCTTCGCCGCATCTGCTGATCGCTGCCCTGGCGCCACGCACGCGAACGCTGCGCCTAGGCGTGATGGGCGTGGTGCTGCCGTATTACCAACCGTGGCGCATGGTTGAAGAGATCGGAATGCTCGATCACCTGACCGGCGGGCGGCTGGAGATCGGCACGTCCAGCGGGATCCCGCAGGAGATGGCGCTGATCGGCCTCGATGTCGCCGAGGCGAGCGCGCGGAATGCGGAGGCGCAGGCGATCCTGGATGCGGGGCTGCGCGACGGCGTCGTCAATCATCACGGGCGCTACTGGCAGATCGAGAACCTGCGGCTGGTGCCGCGGCCGTTTCAACAGCCTTCGCCCCCAAGGTGGACCACGGTCGTGAGCACGGAATCGGCACGCCGGTCGGCGCAACGCGGGTCGAAGATTTGCACGAGCTTCCATCCCGTCGAGCGTGTCCGCCACATCTTCGACGCGTTCCGTGATGAGGCCGAGGGCTCCGGGGGACAGGCCGGGCCCGACCAGCTGGCCATCCGCCGAACGATCTCGATCGATGAGGATGAGGATGCCGCGCGCGCGGCCTCACGCGAAGCGGCCGAGGCGCTGCGGGCAGTGCTGGCGCATGACCCGAGGGTCACGCAGCATCCGCTGCCCGACGCGCCCGGGCCGGCGCACAATTTCTCGGTGGGTGAGGAGGAGTTCATTGCCGGGACGCCGGAGCGCGTGGCCGAACAGATCATCGCGCAGTGCCGCGCCGTCGGCGCCGGTCATTTCCTTGCCAATTTCGGCCGCGGGAAGTCGCCGGAGGCGATGCGGCGCAGCTACGCACTGTTCGGGGAGCGGGTTATTCCGTTACTGCGCGCCGCCGGGGTGTGACAGAGCTGGCTACTTGACCTCTGACTGTCGATAAGGGCAGGCGACAGCATGCACGTATCAATCCCCCGAAGTCGGGAGATGGCTCGCGCAGATCGTCGCTGAGACAGATGCAGTGGCCGGATGCCACCCCAGGGCCGGATCCCGTTGGTAGGGCAGGGGGCCTGCCTGCCGCTTCGCCTTGGTCGTGCGTCCGATCCTAGCCTGTTTTTTCGCGACCTGCTTACCACGCCTCAGTAGGGAGTGTCATAATCGCGGCAAATCGGCCAATTGCCTGGCGATTGGATTCGACTGGACTTGGCTCAGTGGTCAATGGTCGCATGGCAAACCGGCGCGTCGCCAGTGTTCGTTTAGCAGCCGCCGGAAAACCGGCAGACTGCGATGTCGGCTGTGCTCAACGCGTCTCTTCCAACCACTTTGGCAGTCGTTCCAGCGCGTCCTGACGCGCGGGTTCATTGGTCCCGACATGTGCCACGCCACCCGCCGCAGTGGCCGCGCCGTTACGTACCTTTACCGGTCGGCCGGGCGCATCGAAATCATGGTATGCGCCGGGATAGGCAACAAAAGTGATCTCGTTCGGATACCGAGCTGCCAGATCATGGCACGGTGGGGCAGGGGTCCAGTCATCGTCCTCACCCATCAGGATCATCATCGGCGCCGACGGCTTCCAACTCGGATCCTCATCCGGGGACGGGCATCCGGGATAGAATGCGGCGAACCGCTGGAATAGACCGAGCGGTAGATCCGCGGCCGCTCGCGCCGTGGCGAGCACAGTGCTTCCCCCGTTCGACCACCCGATCAGCGCGACTCCACCAGGCGGAGTCCCGGGGCGCGCAACCAACCACTGGGCCGCCTCGATCGCGTCCTGCCGACGCAGCCCGGAGGGTGTCACCTCGCGCTCCGTCTTGGAGCATTGCGAACCAAGTCCCCGGGAGCCGAAGCTGTCCGGCAGCAGAACGATGTGGCCAACCTGGGCCAGTAGAACCGCCCATTGCCCATCGCGCGACGGGAACGGACCGCCGCAACCGTGCAGCCCCACGACCGGCGGTGCTTTTGCTGTCCCCTCTGGCAATACCAGGGCAGCGTCGAGGTTGACGCCGTTAGGGCCTGGAACACTCACACGCTCGACGTGCACGCCGGCGGACTGAAGGAACGCGAGGAGGGCTAGAAAAGACGTCATCTCGGGATCTTCCCCTGTTCAATGCGCGCCACGCTAGCGGGAGGCTGACACCATAAGGTCATAGCAGGAATCGGCTTACCACCGCCGACCCGATGCTCTTGCATTCACCACCCATCAAAGGTCGGTCGCGTGGTCGCTTTTTGTCCTCCCCCGACGCCGATACCTTCGAGGACGATGCCGGCGAGCAACGCCAACAGCAGCACGCTACCTGCCACAATAAAGCTCATGTCCACCCTCCCCAGGAGAACGGTATTTCCTAGCCCCAGCCAAACCCTGCAGGGGCGTTGTTCTTGCCGAGCCCCGCACTCGCCGCCGGCGCATCCGATGACGACGACCATGCGGGCGCCGGCGATGCGGGCTGCTCGATGGCGGCCGCCGCAGCTTGGGCATGATCAGACGCTGTCGCGGTGAGAGAATCGGCAAATACGGGCTGCGCTACTGCAAGAACGCCGACAAGAGCAACTGCAGAAAGGGCAAAGCGGAGCATTTGGATTCTCCCGTGCGGCGAAATCAAACCAGCAACCGATGCAAACAAACTTAAGCGGGCAAGCGCGCTACCCCTACGAAAGGCTTCATACGTCCGCGTGTGAGGATCCATGCCAAGCCGGTGGCGGCGCTGATATCGGGGGATAACCGGTGCGGGTAATTGGCCAAACCTGGACAGGTCGGGATTGACGGAGCATGCCACGGACAACGGCCTGATGGGCCAAGAAGCCGCAATGGATGTTGCTGACTGGCTGCGAGCGCTGGGTCTTGAACGCTACGAGGGGTCACCGGACGGTGCGCCAGGCCAAGCTGGCACGATCCAACGGGTGGAAATCCCGTCCGGGTAAGGCTTAGCGAGCCGCCCGGTAGCGAGTGTTGCGGGCGTCGCGGCAACGCGGGGCCCGAAGCGTACACAGTGATTGCATGGGGCATGGGATTGAGCCACGAAATGACGACGTTGTGGAGGCCGAGGCCGTCGTGTGCGCCGAAGGCAACATGTGTGGTGCCGCAATCGCGAGGCGCCATCGCGCCGGGGTCTAAGGCCATATCACGTGCAAAGGGATCGTCCCGGAACCTGGGAGATCCAGCCTCATCCGCCGGAATGGTCACCGGCGGGGGCGGCCAGCAAGGGATAACCGGAGCTGACTGCATCCTGGCTGGAAGTCGGACCGGCCCATAGTGTGCGCTGAGCAGCGCATTAATCAGGAGGGTTAAAGTCCCTCCGGCGCTCGGATGAGGAGCGCCGTATCCAAAAGCGGGGGTAACGCCTCGCTGGCCGAAGCGAGAGGAAGGTATGGTGAAGTCATTTTTTGAGGCACGAAGGCGAAAGCCGGAAACAAGCAAGACGGACCTGGAGCCACTGATCGACGTGCTTCGGAGGACAGGGTGCCCGCCGCGAGGTGGAATCCGAAGGGTATCGGGAGAAGTATCGGGCTGTAATCGATTGGGGGGAGACCCCGGATGAACAGGTCGGCCAACGATGGGATCAGGTCGAGCCCGCACTATGGGGCGAAGGCGTCACTCATTCACCCATCGTACCAAGGTGTTCCTGCATTATGCCTTCGACATCTGGATGACGCGAAATCATCCCGCCACCCCGTTCGAGCGCTGCTGCCAGTGAGGCAGAGGCCACAACACTGCGCGTATCGCTCGAAGAGCGGTTCGCTGAATGTAGACTGACACTTCATCCTGAGAAGACAAAGATTGTCTACTGCAAGGGGATGATGACCGCCGCGAGATGTATCCCGATCAAAGGTTCGACTTTCTCGGCTATACATTCCGGCCGAGGCTGTCGAGGCGCCGACGGGGCACGTTCAGGGTCTCGTTCAGTCCAGCAGCCAGCGATAAGGCCCTCAAAGCGATCCGCCGGACCGTTCGAGGGGCTGGACGCTTCACGAACGCAGTGACAAGACGCTGGACGATCTGGCCCGGATGTTCAATGCGACTATCCGCGGCTGGATCTACTACGCGTGCTACTACAAGTCGGCTCTTTATCCGACCCTGCGGCACATCGACCGGATATTGGCGCGATGGGCTCATCGGAAGTTCAAATCTCTACGGCGCCTGGAAGCCGGATGAGGTGAGAGCCTCACGTCCGGTTGTGCCAGCGCCGGGCGGTGAGATTCCGCCGGGCGACTCACCTGGTGATCGGGTGCCAGAACAAAGACGACGCAAGGAACCTGTTGGTGGCACTCACGGGCTGAGCAGTTTGGCCTGGCCATCCATGAGGGCAAGACCCGACTGATCGCGTTCGGGCGCCGTATTGCCCGACAGCGCGAATTGGCCGGGGCGCGGCGGCCGGAGACGTTCGACATTCTGGGCTTTACGCAACTACTGCGACAAGACCAGAAGCCGTTCACGGTCAAGAAGAAGACTCAAGCCAAACGCATGGTCCGCAAGCTGAAGACGATACGATCGGAAATGAGGGAACGCCTCCCTCTCCCGGTGCGCGAACAGCATCAGTGGCTCTGCCAAGTGCTCAAAGGGCACTATGGACATTACGGCGTCATCTTCAATTACCGCTCCATGGAGCGGTTCCGGCATCTCGTCGCCTTCTCCACGTGCTGCGGCGGCAAAGTCAGAGGGCGAAACGAACCTGGGAATGGTTCGAACAGCTGTTGACGGTCTTTCCACTACCCAAGCCGATCATCCATCAGCGCTGGTTCGGTGCTCGAGCATAATCGCGGGATACTCGCCGGAAGAGCCCATTGCGGGAAAGCCGCACGATGGGATCTGTGGGGGCGAAGGCCAGCAATGGCTTAGCTACCCGACATTTGTTCAAAACTGCACGCTAACGGGCCATGCAGATCGCCATTGCCTTTCGGCGCGATTTTGCAAGAGGATTCTGAAAGCGAAAAACGGCAGAAATCCGAGGTGCCCACAATCAATGCGCAAACGTTCGTTTGTGAAACCAGCGGATTCAAAAGGGATTTAACTTAGCCCTCTGTAGCGTACGGTTCTGAAGCGTACGGTTTTGAACAAATCGTCTGGTAACCCCCATTCTCAGCGGCGCGACGCCGGTTGAGGTGGACCAGCGCCCCGCCATCAGCCTCCTGCCGAGAGGGGAGCTACGTCGGCATCAAGCCAGGCCACGCCTCGGACCAGCGGTCTGCGTGTGCGACTTCGCGAAGTGGGCGGCGATTAACCTGCCCGAAGTGACCCTCCGGCCACCCGATAGGCATCAACGCGAAGGTATCGACGTCCTCGGGGATGCCGAGGATGGCCTTGAACTCGGCTTCGATACGAAGATGATTGGTCGTGATAACGGTGCCGAGGCCAAGGGCGCGGCAGGCCAAAATGATGTTTTGCACCGCGGGGTAAATGCTGGCGCCGCGGATGCGGTCGAGATAAATCCGCTCGGCGTCGTAATGGTCGCGCCACGCTGGATCCAGAGTGTCACGCGCGGGCAGATCGCGCTGATGCAGGCAAGGGACGAGCAACACCGGGGCGTCGCCCAAATGCTCCCACAAATGCGCGCCTTCGATGAGCATGCGCTGCCACTGCCCCTCCGTGAGATGAGCAGGTCGGCTGCGCGCCTTGTAAACGGCTTCGGCAATATCGGAGGCCTTACGGTAAAGGGAACCGATCCGCCTCCTCTGTTCCGCGTCGCGGATTACGATGAAGTGCCAATTCTGAGCGTTGCCAGCCGACGGCGCACGCGTAGCGGCGTCAATCACGCGAGTGATTAACTCCTCTGGTACTGGGTCGGGCCGCAAGTGACGTTGGGCGCGGGCACCGTATATGACCTCGAACACGTCATTGGTGACGGAAATAAAATCGGACATCGGCCCCCTACATCCTGCGCTTTCGAATCTGTAAAGTCTGCGGCACGACGCCGGTTTCTGGTAGGGGGCACTAGCGTGCAGTTCCGATCCGGCAGCAAACCGCCAAGCCGTGCACGACTTGGCCCGCGCATGCAGCAACGTTCTTGTCCTACTCCGGCCCTACCCTTTGCCTGCTGGAGAATCCAAAGCGTCGGCCGTGCCGCTGACTTTGTCGGCAATTGCAACGGTCTCGCAGTAGCTGATCCGCCACTCACATTCATTGTGCGCGAATACCCTCAGCCCACGGTCCGGAATAGAACGCCTCGGCGGCCTCCCGCCTCTCCCACATATAGGCACCCCCGGCGATTTTGCCGTCGCGCCGGCAGATGACGAAGCCTGGGACACGGAGAAAGTCGGGGGCGATTTTAGCGAAATGCGCGCGGCATTCCTCCAGACCGACAGTATTTGGCAGGTCGTACAGGACCTGCTGCTGCCTACGTGGCCGTTCGGAGCGGGCCTCTTCGACGCTACAGGAACCGCCTGCCGAGGGAGCTGAAGCTGACTGGGATTGTGCCGACCGCTGGCTCAGCGAGACCTGGATGGCACAGCACAACAAGCAGTTCGCGATCGGCGCCGAGCGGGAGGGGTCGGCGTTCGTGACCGCTTGACGTGTGTCCAATCTAGTGGTGGCGGAACATCGGCACTAGGTTCGAAGAATGGAATGTTGACTGGGGCATGACGAAGCCAGCAGAGTTCGGCTCATGCTGATCCACTCCAAAGCTGGGTCCGGCGCCGTCCGTGCCACTGATAAAACTTGGCAGTCCCAGATCGGCGAGGCTCAAGCCCACCCCGTATAGCAGTGTTCCTAGCAAGTTCTCCTGAATGGAGGTGTTGCTGTTGCTGGCCAGCGCGATGGCGCCCGGGCTGTTAATATCAAGAGCGATCCCGAACTGAATCGTCGTGTTGCTATTTACTTGGACAACGTCGCCGTTCTGCGCCTGGCCGCCAGTCAGCCCGTTCACCTGCTCGGTGACGTTCACGTTGCCGGCGACAGCCACAGCATCGGGGCTGTCGATGTTCAGCGCGATATCGATCTCCGCTGTGGAATTATCGTTTACCTGGGTAATGATCCCTCCATGCGGCGCGCCAGCCGTGAACCCATTCACTTGCTCAGTAAAATTAAAATTGGTAGCGATCGCGGTCGCGCCAGGGCTGTCATAGTTCACCGCGATCGCGAATTGCAATGTCGTGTTGTCGTTCGCCTCGATAGTTCCGTAGTCCAAGCGAATACCGGTCAAGCCATTTTGCAGAATAATCTGGTCGAGATTGATCTGCTCGGTGCTGTTCGTATTGGTAGCAATCGAAATTGTATTGGGACTGTCGATGTTCAGCGCTCTGGCGATCTGCTGAGTCGTGTTGGTGTTCATCTGGGTGACGGTGTGGCCTGTCGGCACCGTGCTGTCGGACATCAAGTTTCCTCCCTGGTTCGTTGGCCGACCATACGATAGCCATTCCATCAAAGGCCATATTGCCGTCTCACAATAATATGGAGGATATTGCCCACAATAAATCTAGTTTGATGTAAACATTGCCGTGAACCGATACAACTTCCTGCGATATTATCGGATTTTTCACAGATCACCGATGATTGTAAGGTAATCGGAATGGTGTGGGGCACTCGCGCGCAGGGCACTGGCTGGTAAGCCACCTCGATCTGGACGCACCAGCCTCTTTGAGAAGCCGAAGCTTGATATCAGCGGTTTCACCCGAGATCAGACGATGAATCCGGGCCGCGGCCGGAGCAGCTTGACGAGCTTACCCGCGGACCGAAGTTCCGAAGCAGGGAAGCCGCGGAAGTTCAACAGATAAACCGTATCGGCAGCGGCGACGCCGGACCCGGCGAGATGTTCAATTCAACATCTGGGCGACACAGCAAGTTGTCGATTAATCCAAGGCGCTGTCTGAGTCGCAGGATGGCCGGATGGGTTGACGCTTGAGAACGCGCTCAGGGCGTTGAAACCCGAAAATGTCGGGAAGGGTGGCTGAACGCATCTCCGTGGCCTTCACCCTTGGTCGTGGCAAACGTTCGCGCCTCATCAAGACCGTGTTGTAGGATAAGTCGATGAACGTCGCCCATGAGGTCCATTGAGCGGACTACAGGCTGAGATCCCCAACGCGCGATGACGCCTGTCGCTGCACACCGATTGAACGATTGCGCCTGTTAAAGCGGCGAAATCATCAAATTTTAGTGTTTTTTGGGAAGAACCGTCGCCTTTCCTGCGATAACACTGCGACGCGGTGAGGGGGAGGTTGTCGAGTGTCGCAACGCTCGCGATGTGGGGACGCGTCTATCCGGCCCTTCGGCCGCCGGGCTGCAGGATACGCTCTTATCGGACGCGTGCTACGGTTGGGCGTGGTCATCGGCCTGGCAAACCTTGTCCTTGCGCCCGCGTCAGCGCAAGTGACCGATCATCCGCCTGACACGATGGAGGCGCGCCTGCGGGCATGCGCCGCTTGCCATGGTGAGCAGGGCCAGGGCACCGACAACGATTATTTCCCGCGCCTCGCCGGCAAACCTGCTGGCTATTTGATGAACCAACTTGTCGCCTTTCGGGACGGCCGGCGCCGCTACCCGCCGATGAACTATCTGCTCGAATACATGCCCGACTCGTACCTACAGCAGATGGCGGGTTACCTCTCGGACCTGCGCCCGCCGCCACCGCCGCAAACCATCGCCGATGTCAGTCCCGGCATCCTGGCGCGCGGACAGGCGATTGTGACACAAGGCGATCCCGCGCGCGGCGTGCCCGCCTGCTCGGGATGTCACGGCACTACGCTCACCGGAATGGAACCAGCCATTCCTGGCCTTGTCGGGCTCCATGCGAGCTACATCAGTGCGCAACTGGGCGCATTCCGCTACGGCACCCGCACCGCGCCATCGCCTGACTGTATGCAACTTGTTGCCGCCAGCCTCACAGAGAGCGACGTGACTGCTGTCGCTGCCTGGCTCGCGTCCCGCCCCGTTCCAGCCGATCCATCTCCTGTTCCGCGCGGCTCATTGGCGATGCCAAGGGCGTGCGGCAGCGAACCGAACTGAGACCGGGGTGAGCGTCATGCGCAACTGCCACACCCTGTTGGCCACCGTCCTCCTGGCGGGGCTGCTGTATATCGGCGGGTCTCGATTGGCGCACGGTCAGGATTCGGCCCTGCTGGCTAAGGGCGAATACCTGGCCCGGGCCGGCGACTGCATTGCCTGCCATACCAATCCCGGCGGTGCGCTGTTCGCCGGCGGGCTTGCCATGCCAACGCCTTTTGGCACGCTTTATTCGTCCAACATCACGCCAGACCGCGAGACCGGCATCGGCACCTGGACAGAGGATCAATTCTACGCCGCATTGCATACCGGACGCTTCCCGGATGGCGGGCTAATGTACCCGGCCATGCCCTACGGCTCCTACACCAAGGTTACGCGCGCCGATTCAGACGCTATTTACGCGTATCTTCGTTCGGTCCGGCCGGAGCATCAGCCGAACCGGCCGCAGGACCTGCGTTTCCCCTATAACAACCGCTCGCTCATCCTGGGTTGGCGCACTCTGTTCTTCGACGAAGGCGAGTACCAACCTGATCCGGCGAAGTCAGCCGACTGGAATCGCGGGGCCTACCTCGTCGAGGGTCTTGCCCATTGCGGGATGTGTCACACCCCAATCAATGCGCTGGGCGGCAACTCGCAGTCGCAAGCCTTCCAGGGCGGCCTGATCCCGATGCAGAACTGGTACGCGCCTTCGCTTACCTCCAACAAGGAGGCCGGCCTCGGCGACTGGAGCATCGACGAGATCGTGGAACTTCTGCGCACCGGGGTGTCAGATCGAGGCGCTGTCTATGGGCCGATGTCGGAAGTCGTGTTCCACAGCACACAATATCTGAGCGACACCGACGTCCGCGCGATGGCGGTCTATCTGAAGAGCCTCAGCCAGGGCACGCCACCCGCGACGGAAATCACCAGCATTCCGACGCCCGAGAGCAGCCTGCTGGTGCGTTTTGGCCAGACTGTTTACGAGGCGCGGTGCGCCATCTGTCATGCGAGCGACGGCCACGGCATGCCGCCCGCATATCCGCCGCTGGCGGGCAATTCCTCCATTCAGATGCAGTCTGCGGTGAACCCGATCCGCATGGTGCTGAACGGCGGTTTTCCGCCGGGCACGCAAGGCAACCCGAGGCCGTATGGCATGCCGCCCTTCGCACAGAGTCTGTCCGACGACGAGGTTGCCGCGGTGGTCACGTATATCCGGGCCGCCTGGGGCAACCGTGGCACGCCGGTATCTGCGCGCGATGCAAATCAACTGCGTACCGCACCTTTGGATTGATGCTGCCATGCTGAATTCGGAACCAATCGAAACCGGCACTGAGGACGCGTTCGCGCAACATATTCCGAACCAAGGATCGGCTGGAGCAATTGCATTGGCTGGTATCGCAACGCTCATTGTCGTTGCGATCTGGTTTGCCTTCTATCTACTGGTGTTCGTGCCGCGCGCGGGGGCACCGTGAGCGACGGCACCCTGCCCGATCAAGACGAGAAGCGAGGCGAGCGCCTCGAGCATCGTTGGGCGGCAGTTGCAACCGCCATCATCGTCCTGCTGATCGCGATGGCCGTGTTCGCCGGCGTCCACCAGGCAGTGCTTCCGCAAAGTCGCGTTGAGACCGCTGATCCTCGCACGCTGCATCTCGGGGGCGAGTTCATCGAGAGCAACCTCGGCAGCGCCCTGCAACCTGACGGCTCAGTCATCGTGCGCGCGATCGGCCAGCAATACTCGTTTACGCCGCAATGCATCCTGGTGCCGACGGATACTCCCATCACGTTCCGCGTCACCAGCGGCGACGTGGTGCATGGGTTCCTGATTAGCGGGACCAGCATCAATCTCATGCTGGTGCCAGGCTACATTTCCAGCATTCCGGCGGGGTTCTCCACCACGGGCGAACGGCACATGCCATGCCACGAATTTTGCGGCTTTGGGCATGAAGGCATGTGGGGCCGGATCAAGGTCATCGACAAGGCAGAGTTCGCGCGACTGGCCGCGGATACCAGGAGGTTGAGCTGTGTTGCCCAGTAGACGGATGATCCTGGCACATTTCTGGCTCGCCTTCGGAAGCTTCGGCGCGGCGCTGCTGCTGGGCGAATGGCAGATGTTCGTGCGCAGCCCGTTGCACGTGTGGATCAGTGATCCCGAACTCTATTACCGCTCTGTCACCGCGCACGGCACCACGATGGGCTACGTCTTTCCGACACTCGTCGCGATGGGGTTCGGGTACTTCGTAACCGAGGCTTCCTTGCACCGCCCGCTGATTGGCTTGCGCTGGGCCTGGACGGGCTTCGCCCTCGTCGCCATCGGTACGGTCACTGCCGTTGTACCTGTCGCGTTGGGTCGAGCCTCGGTGCTGTATACTTTCTACCCACCGATGATCGGCAATGCATTCTATTACATCGGGGTTGTGCTCGTCGTTGTTGGCTCCTGGATCTGGGTCGCGCTGATGTCAGTGAACCTGCGCATCTGGAAGCGGCAGAACCCTGGTGCGCCGGTACCGTTCGTGATGTTCGCAACGGTCGCGGGATCCTACCTTTGGGGCTGGACGGCGGTTGGCGCCGCTCTCGAACTGATTTTCCAGATCATCCCCGGTGCCATCGGCCTGACCAACACGATCGACGCTGGTCTCGCGCGGGTTTTCTTCTCCTGGACTTTGCACGCGATCGTCTATTTCTGGCTGATGCCAGCCTACATTGCCTACTACACAATCGTTCCACGAGCGATTGGCGGCAAGCTGTTCAGCGACCAGATGGGGAGGATCTCCTTCATACTGTTCCTTGTTGTCGCCATGCCGATCGGCATCCACCACGTGTTCCAGGACCCACAAGTCGGCTCCGGGTTCAAGTTCCTGCACTCGGTGTTCACGGGGCTGGTTGCTATACCGACGCTGCTGACCGTGTTTACCATCTGCGCATCGGTCGAAATCGCGGCACGACTGCGCGGCGGCGGGGGATCGCTCGGATGGCTGGCGAAACTGCCGTGGCGCAACCCGGTCATGCTCGGCGCGGCATTTTCCTTCATCATGCTTGGCTTTGGCGGCGCGGGTGGCCTTATCAACATGAGCTATCAGCTCAACAGCACAATCCATAATACCCAGTGGGTCACCGGACACTTCCATCTGATCTTTGCTGGCGCCATCGTCATCATGTATTTCGTTATCGCCTACGACACGTGGCCGCATCTGACGGGTCGCACGCTGGACAGTCTCGGTCTGATGCGGACGCAGCTTTGGCTGTGGTTCATCGGCATGATCGTCCTGACGTTCCCGTGGCATTACGTCGGCATTCTCGGCATGCCGCGCCGCATGGCGTTCTACGACTACACCGATCCGGACATCGCCCAGCAAGCGGCATCCGTCGTGATGTCGGTGATAGGCGGCGCCATTTTGGTTATTTCCGCGGTGCTGTTCCTTGTGGTGCTGGCGCGCGGCCAGATATCGGCGCGCGTGGAGCCGGGCAACTACCGCTTCAGCGTCGCCGTGCATCCGCCGCGCACGCTGCCGGCTGCGCTGAACGGCTTCGGCTTATGGCTCAGCCTGATGATCGGCCTTACTATCGTTAACTACGGCTTTCCGATCGCACATCTTCTTGCGACACCAGGCACCGAAGTGCCGCTAATACGCGTTGGAGCACCGCAGTGAACTGGAATTGGCTGCCGCCGCTGCGCGATCGTTGGGTCGCCACCAGCGTCGGAGTCACGGCTGGTATCGCGGTCATCGCCTTCGTTGCAGGTTTCGCGTGGCTGCCGTACAAGCAACCCGGCGAGCAGTTTCGTGGCCTGTGGGATGCGATCTGCTCCGCGGCCGGCCTGATTCACGCTGTTCCAGCCAGTCAACCCGTCGTGCAGGCCAGTTATCCGGTCACACAGGTCGAAATCATCCCCGGCATGCTGCGTGACGCCAGTGCGGAGTTGATTGGTCGTGGTGCGACACTGGCATTGCGTTGCACCATGTGCCACGGCGCACGCGGCCTGAGCGAGGCAGGTACGCCTAACCTTGCCGGACAATATCCGGGCGCGATCTACAAGGAGCTGGCGGACTTCAAGAGCGGCGCGCGCACCAGCGCGATTATGGAGCCTCTCGTGGCCGACCTGAGCGACCGCGATATGCGCGATCTCGCCGCGTACTATGCCTATTTGCCACGTGTCTACGACGAACGCGCCTCTGACGGGGGGGCGCCACAGATCGTCGTAGACGGTGCACCGATGCGCAACATCGCACCGTGCGGTGCGTGCCATGGCGAGCTGGGCAGTAAGATCGGCGCTCCGTGGCTTGAGGGCCAGCCCCTAACCTACCTGCGCGCGCAGCTCGATGCCTTCGCCAACGGAACGAGGCGAAACGATATTGACCAGCAGATGCGCAACGTAGCACGAGGGATGACGCCGGCCGAGATCACTGCCGCAAGCCGCTATTATGCCGGCAGTCCGTAGCCTACGTCATTGGTCCCTTATCGTTCAACTCTCGACATTTCCTGCATCAAAAAATCCCCTCAAGCCATCATCGGAACGTTGCAAGCGCTGGTTTGTCTGGAGCGCCCGGATGGTTTTGCGGTAGGCCCTGGCCTGCGACCTTTGAGCAAAAGAAAACGATAGGTGGGAGAAAACAAATGAGGTCCAGTCGCGATCGCATCCTGACCAGTCATGCCGGCAGCCTACCTCGCCCTGATGCGTTGATCGAAGCCAACCGCATCCGCGCCTCAGGGGAACACGCTGACGAAGCGCAATTTCAGACGCAGCTCAGCGCAGCCGTCATCGACGTGGTGGGGCGGCAGAAGGAGCTCGGCATCGACCTCCCCGGCGACGGTGAGTTTGGCAAGTCGATGGGGCGCCGGGTCAATTATGGGGCGTGGTGGAGCTACTCCTTTCAGCGCCTGAGGGGTCTCGAACTGTCCGGCCCTGGCCTATATGCAATGCCCGTGCACAGGTCGCGTCCGGGCCATGTCGTGCTCACGAGCTTTGGTGACCGGCGCGACCGCACACGGTTTGCCGCCGCCTATAACGATCCGGAATCAGGGATTACCACCGGACCACGCCCGCCTAATTCTCCCGTGTGCGTCGGGCCGCTGGCTTATACCGGCCATGCCGCCATCAAGGCCGACATCGAAAATTTCAAGGCGGCGCTTGCCACCCATGGGATCGAGGAAGGCTTCATGACCTCGGTGGCGCCGGGCAGCGCCTCGCGCATCGGCAACGAATATTACAAGACTGACGACGAGTTCTTGTTCGCCTGCGCCGATGCGATGCGAGAGGAGTACAAGGCGATCGTCGACGCCGGGCTGATCCTGCAACTCGACGACCCGTCGATTGCGGAAAACTGGGACCAGATCAACCCTGAGCCGACGGTCGAGGAATACCGAGCCTTTTCGATGCGCCGCGTCGAGGCGCTGAACTACGCGATCAAGGGCCTGCCGCAAGATCGGATCCGCTTCCACCTTTGTTGGGGTAGCTGGCATGGTCCCCACACCACCGACATTCCTATGCGTGACATCGTCGACGTCATGCTGGCGATCAACTGTCAGGCCTATTCCTTCGAAGCAGGCAATGTCCGGCATGAACATGAGTGGAGCGTATGGAAGGACGTCAAGCTGCCGGACGGCAAGCTGATCCTGCCCGGCGTTGTCAGCCATGCCACCAACGTTGTCGAACATCCGGAACTGGTGGCCGAACGGATCCTGCGTTTCGCCAACGTGGTGGGACGGGAGAATGTCATCGCCGCCACCGATTGCGGCCTGGGCGGCCGGGTGCATCCTGATATCGCTTGGGCAAAGCTCGCCTCGCTGACGCAGGGGGCCGAACTGGCTAGCCAGCAACTGTGGGGTCGGGGAAAAGCAGCGTGAACGGCCGGTTGCCGCCGCTCCATGAAATCCGCCCCATGACGGGCCACCCTTGACGCTTCTCCGTGCTTGGTTAGGCTTTTCTTTCGGGAGCGCCTGTCGCCGCATGCAAGGACGGGGGCTCGGCGCCTGCATCGGCAATTGATCTTACGGGACAGGAACGAGCATGGATCTCGGACTAAAAGGACGAAATGTTCTGGTGACCGGCGGAACAAGAGGGATCGGACGCGCCATCGCCGACATGTTCGCCGCCGAAGGTGCCAATGTCGCCATCTGCGCACGCGACAAAATGGAGGTCGAGTCGGCCACCGCTGCGCTTGCCGAGAAAGGCGGCAAGGCATTCGGGGCGGCGGTGGATGTCGCGGACGGTCCGGCGATAACCGCATGGGTGGCCGAAGCCGCCACTGCGCTCGGCGGGATCGACATCGTCGTGCCGAATGTCAGCGCTCTGGCTGTCGCGGCCAACGAGGCAGCCTGGCAGGCCGGCTTTCAGACCGACATCATGGGAAGCGTTCGTGTCGTCGATGCGGCGATGCCGTGGCTCGAGAAATCCGATGCCGGCAGCATCGTTATCATCAGCAGCGTCTCAGGGCGTGAGGTGGACTTCGCAGCCGGCCCGTACGGTGCCTTCAAGGCAGCGCTCATTCACTACGCTCAGGGACTTGCCTACCAGCTTGCGGCGAAAAACATCCGCGCCAACACTGTGTCGCCAGGCAACACATATTTTCCCGGTGGGGTATGGGAGAAGATCGAGCAGGGCAACCCGGAATTGTTCGCCCAATCGCTCGCGCTCAATCCAACGGGACGGATGGGCAGGCCGGCAGAGGTCGCGCGTGCCGTGGTGTTCCTGGCCAGTCCGGCGGCGAGTTTCATCACAGGCACCAATCTCGTTGTCGACGGCGCGCTGACGCGTGGTGTTCAGTTCTGAACACAGCATCCACGGACTGATGTCGGCGGCGGCCGACGCCCGCCACAGCGGCCACCGAACGGGGGTATAGTTCATGAGCATCGACGCGCGCTGCCGAATACAACGACGCTGCCCTGATTTCGACTTCGCGTGACATGGGTCATCTTCGGACGCCTGTGTAATCCGAAGATGATCTGATCTTTCGACTACGTTGGCGCCGGGATGGGTCACGCGGCGCCGTTCGCGCAGGATTGGTATGGATCCCTTTGGTAGATTGCTCCGGCTGCGATTTCCCACTCCTTGCCTTGCGCCGGAGGGAGCGCTAGCGTCGATGTAGGCCCGGATAAGCACATGGGCCAATTGGGAAGAAGCCACCCAGGGAGACTGCAATGAACGAGAGCAAATCTGAGCGCGACGACCGCCGCAACGCCGGTCTGGGCGATATCTACGTGAACACCTCCGCCGAACCGTGGATCAACTTCTCGCCGGGCATCGACTTTAAACTTCTGCGTGCGAGCCAGGAGACCGGAGCCTGGACGACTCTTTTCAAATGCGCGGCCGGATCGAGCTTCGCACGGCACGAGCACCTGGCGCCCGGCGAGTACCTGATGGTGTCTGGGAAGATGGAGCTCCGCGGCGGCGTCGAACGGGGCGGTGTGACCGCGCGCACCGGCGACTACGGCTTCGAGGCGAACGGCGCGTGGCACGACGAGACCAATTTTCCAGAGGAAACCATTCTCTATTTCACCAATTTCGGTCCCATCCGTTTCGTCGACGACGAAGACCGTACCCTGGCCGTGCTCGACTATAAAATGTTGCGCGAGGTTGCTGCGGCCGGGCGTGCGAAACTCGCCGCCTGAATGCCTGGCCTCGTCTAATGGCGCAACGCGAAGGACAGCAAGTCGCGTTGCGCCTGAGGACGTTGGTCGCAGCGATTGGCTGATCGCCATGCGGCGGCAGCACGCGATCGCGAGGTAGGCAGCGTGCCGAGGGAGGCTCATCCGAGCGTCAGGAGGTGAGCTGGACTCGCACGGGGAGCAATATGCCATGTCCCACGTCCCGCGCTTTAGCGCCTCGAAGCTGCCTATCGGCATCGGCTTTCTATCGTTCCGGGCTTCGGGACCACCGCGGTGGCCACCGGCCCAGATGAGGCGCGCAATCGGTCATTTTGCCTGCATCGTCTGCCTTGTGGCAACGGTGCCGGCATGGGCCCAATCCTTGGCGCCGGTGAAGCCGGAAGATGTGGGGCTTTCGGCCGAACGCCTCCAAAGGATCGGCCAAGTCTTCAATCGTGAGATTGAGCAGGGCAAACTACCCGGCGCTGTGGTGGTTGTCGCGCGCAAGGGCCGCGTGGCGTATTTTGAAAGCTTCGGCTTCCGCGACAAAGCCGCCGGAGCGCCGATGCCAAAGGACGCCGTCTTCGAGATTTATTCGATGACGAAGCCACTCGTGTCCGTCGCCGCGATGATGTTGGTCGAAGAAGGCCGCCTTCAGCTCACCGACCCAGTCACAAAGTTCCTGCCTGAATTCGCCAACCTTCAGGTCAGTGTCCCCAAGCTCGATCCGACGTCTGGGAAACTCACCTACTCGCTGGTTTCGCCCAGTCGGGCAATGACGATCCAAGACCTGCTGCGTCATACCTCAGGACTTCGTCTATGGCGACTTCACCTCGCAGGCTCAGGTCAAGGAAGCCTACCTCAAGGAGGTCATCTTTAAGCCGGACGACGGAAACTTACGATGTGCGGGACCTGACACCGGCGGACGAGATCGCGCGACTTGCCAAGGTACCCCTGGCTCATCAACCTGGCACTACGTGGGAGTACGGCCTCTCGACCGACGTGCTCGGGCGCGTCATCGAGAAAGTCTCGGGCCAGCGGCTCGCCGAGTTTCTCGAAGAGCGTCTGTTCAAACCGCTGGGGATGGTCGATACCGGCTTCTACATACCGAAGTCGAACATGAATAGGTTCGCTCATCCGCTGCCGGTCGACCCGGCGACGAGCACGCCGATCACGCTGCACGACGTCTCCGTGCCCACGGCCAATGATTCGGGTGGCGCCGGCGGTGTTTCGACCGCCGTCGACTATCTTCGCTTCGCACAGATGATGCTGAACGGCGGATGGCTCGACGATGCACAAATCCTGAGCCGCACCACGGTAAGCCTGATGACCTCCGATCATCTCGGTCCGCAGATGGCGCGTACGATGCAGCCTGGCGAACTGCTCATCGGCACACAGGGCTACACCTTCGGCCTCGGTTTCGCTGTCCGACAGGAACCGGGCATCGCCGCCGTTCCGGGGTCGCAGGGCGAGTACATGTGGGGTGGTTATGCCGGCACCTATTTCTGGATCGATCCCAAGGAGGAACTCGTCGGGATTATGATGACCCAGGCGCCCGGGCCAAGCCGACAGTATTACCGCCGTGAAATCAAGCAGCTTGTCTATCAGGCGATTACGGATAGACAGCCAGGCGACGCGGCGGTCCGATGAGCGTCAGCCGGAAGGGACCGGGCGAGCCGTAGCCAGGCGTCAGCCTAACGGCTTCGGGGTCGAAATGCCTGGCCTCCAAAAACTTCTTCCCAGGCCGCGCGCAGAGCGACGTCGGCATCGTGCATCGTGGCGGGGATGCCGAGGGCGGCGAGGCTGGTGACACCATACTGTGGCAGGCCGCACGGGACGATGCCGCCGAAATGCGTCAGGTTCGGTTCGACGTTCAGCGCGACGCCGTGCCAACTCACCCATCGGGTGACGCGGACGCCGATGGCGCCGATCTTGGCCTCCACGCCGGTCGCAGGATCGGCCACCCAGATGCCGACGCGGCCGTCCCGGCGCTCGCCCTTGACGTTGAAGCGGTCGAGGGTGCGGATCAGCCATTCCTCCAGCCCGTTGACGTAGCATCGGATATCCTGGGCCGGGACGCGGCCGTGCGGGCGGGTCAGGTCAAGCATGACGTAGGCTGTGCGCTGGCCCGGTCCGTGATAGGTCCATTGGCCGCCGCGGCCGGCTTGGAAGGTGGGGAAACGGGTGGGATCGGTCAATTCTCCTGGTTTGGCCGAGGTGCCGGCGGTGTAGAGTGGCGGATGCTCGACCAGCCAGACCTGTTCGCGGGCGATGCCGGCGCGGATGCCGGCGACCCGGGCCTGCATGGCGGCGAGGGCCGCGGGGTACTCGGTCAGGCCGTCGTCGATGCGCCATTCGGGGTGGGTTTCTGGGGGCCGCGTCCGCGGCTGGGTATTCGAGGTCATTGAACCGGCGTCACTCATCCGCTATATGCCGCCGCCTGCTTACCACGGTGCGGTCGTGGCGGAATGGTAGACGCGCAAGCTTGAGGTGCTTGTGGGGGTAACCTCGTGGAAGTTCGAGTCTTCTCGACCGCACCATAATCATCCTGCCGCGATTTGGATGGGCCGCCGCCGAATATACGCACCGTACGACTGACCCTCGAGGTCGACTTACCGGAGTGAGCATGATGAGTGCGATCATGCTGAAATTGCCGCCGCCGATCTGGGCTCTAGCCTATGTGGTGATCGCCTATGGGCTCAGCCGCTTGGCGGATGGGGACCCAATTCCCTATTTGCCCAGCATTCCATTCGCTGTTGTCCTGATCGTGGCCGGTATTGCTCTGAGCGTTTCAGCCGCTGCACTCTTCCGTCGAGAGGGAACTGAACTCAACCCGGCGTCGGCGACGAACCAAAAGCTCGTTATGTCCGGACCCTTCAGACTTACGCGTAATCCAATGTATCTGGGTTTGGTGCTGGTCACGCTCGGGATTGCGTTCTGGGTCGGAGCATGGCCGATGTTTCTTGCGCCCATTGCCACGTTCGCCACAGCGAACTGGGCTCACATCCCATTCGAGGAAGCCAAGATGCGCCGGCAATTTAGCTCGGACTTCGAGGCCTACACACGCAGCGCGAGACGCTGGATTTAGCCATGCTTCGCCGGGAATGGGCCAATGAAGTGGGTCCTCCCACCTCAGTTCGCGCGACAACGCCGCGTAAAGAGCGGTACGGGAATAAACTCGACGGCGGATACGTCTCCTCAGCGGGTCAATCAGACTGAACAGCATACGTGACAGCTCAATTCGGAGCCGCCTTGGCCGAAGCACTGCCACGCCTGCGTCGCTATGCGATCGGGTTGGCGGGAGACGTCTCCACGGCTGACGACCTGGTGCAAGACTGCATGGAGCGCGCCTGGAAAAACCGGAGCACCTTGAAGGACGAGGCGGCGATCTTTGCCTGGCTGCGTGCGATCCTGAATAACGTCAACATCGACCGGGTGCGGCTGCGCCGGCGCCGGCCGGACGAGGCGGAAAGCCTGGACGCGGTGAGCGACACGCTCGCCAGCGCAACAGAGGGCGACAGCGCGGCGCCGTCGATGGATGTTGTCCGCGCTATGAACCAGTTGACGATCGAACATCGTCAGATGCTGCTGTTGATCGGGGTGGAGGGCCTGAGCTATCGCGAAGTCGCCGATGAACTTGGCCTACCGATCGGCACGGTGATGTCGAGGCTCGCTCGAGCGCGCGAACGGCTGCGAGCGTTGCTCGGGGGAGGCGCCTGATGACCGACGCGGTGAGCGAGATTGACCTGCACGCTTTCATCGACGGCGAACTGCCTCCTGAGCGGGCGGCGGCGGTCGAGGCGGCGATGGCGCGCGATCCCGTTCTCGCGGCCCGCGTTCGCGACTTCCGCGCCGACAAGCTTGCTTTGATCGCGGCCTATGGTCCGTTGGCGGACGCGCCGGTTCCGGCTGCCCTGCAGGCGGCGGCGCGCGCCGGACCCCGGCCTCCGATGATCAGACGCTGGGGCCGATATGTCGTACTCGCGGGGGCCGCCGCGCTTGCCGCGAGCCTGATGCTGGCCTTGGTGCCACGCGTGCCACGCGATCCGGCGATCGAACAGGCTCTGGCGGCTCGCGACAATGCGCGCACGCCGTCTCGTGAGCTGGACGGGCGCGACCCGGTGAGCGTCGCTGCCGCCAACCAGGCGATGTCCGCCATGCTTGGAAATCCGGTTCGGGCGCCTGACCTGGCGCGCGCGGGGTTCAAGCTGATTTCGGCTGAAATCTATGGCCAGACGGGTCCCGGCGCCGTCCAGCTTCGCTACGAAGATGGCGCGGGGCGGCTATTCACCGTGTTTCTGCGTCCGCCTGCGGGACCCGACGCGTTCGAGGTGACCCAGCGCGGGCCAGTGCGCATCTGTGTGTGGCAAAACGCTGACCTTACTGCGGTGATGACCGGCGAATTTTCTACGCCTGAACTGTTTCGCCTGGCGAGTCTAGCATATTCGTCGCTGGGCTTGTGAGCGCCGCGCCGGTCATCGAACGCCGCTGATCGAGAGAACGTAGTCAAACTTTACGATACTTGGGGAATAATCGTCAGGGGCCCGGCGTCCAGATCACCGGCGTCGTCGGTCACACGTGTTGATCGTGCCGGCGCAACGCCTGTCTTGCTCCGCCGTCAGCATACGAGACCCGACCGGGCATGGGAGGATTTGGGATGATTAGGGCGCTTTCCGTTGTACTCGTAACAGCCGCAGTGTTGACCGCCGATCCGGTAGAGAGCTTCGGCCGCGGGTCCCACGTGGGATTTGCACCACACGCACACTTCGCCCATCCCGGCTTCTTTCCGCACCGCTTTTTCGGCAACAACCACGTCTTCTTCAGAGGCTTCGTTGGCGCGCCTGGCTTTGTCGCGGCACCACCCCATCTCGCCTTCCCGTATCCGTACTACCCATACTAATAGTCTTGCCGTAATCCTGTCTGCGTGATGCCTCGCTGACCGTCATCGCGACCAAAAGGCAAAGACGTCAAATGCGGCTTGGGGAGACAACACCGGATGGTCTTCGGCTGAGCGACCTCTGGTCGCGTTGCTTCGCGACGTAGCGCTTGCCTGGCCATAATCCCCTGATTGCTTCGGGAATTTTGACATGCCATTTGCCCGGGTTACGCCAACGAGGAACGGGATAGGGATGCATGGGTTCGTCGCTTGATAGTCCCTTTTCGCCTGTCATCGGAACCTGCCTCGTCACGGCGCTGACGTTCAGCCTGCTTGCCCGGCTGGTGCGGACGCCGTGGCCAGCTTCTCTGGTGGCGCCCATCGTGTTCATCGTCGCCTACTACCTGACATACGATAAAATCCCGACGTTTCCGCCCGTTGGTGCCACCAACAAGATTTTTTACATCGTGCTCGCTGCCACGCTGGCAGGCCTGCTGTGCGATCTGTTGGCGTCGTTCGGCTTTGCCGGCTCGGACGGTCGCCTGACGACCGTGTTAATGGCTACCGCCTCGCTGCTGGTTGCCATCTGGATTGGCCTGCCGCGCTTCTCCGACACAGATGTGGGTCTGGTGCTGACCATTGTGGCGCTGGTGCTGGGCGGCACGCTGGTGTTGTGGCGCCTGGCGACGATAGATGCCGCTGAGATCGTGCCTGTCAACGGCGCTGTGCTGCTCGCCGTACTGCCCGGCGTGTTTGCGCCCATTGCCCTGTTCGGCGGCTCCTCCACCAGCGTAGGCCTGTGCCTGGGTCTGACCGCTGGGCTGGCGATGATGGCCTTGGTCAACTTATTCTGGCCCCGCGCCCTGGGGCTGACCACGGTGCTGGGCGCGGGCTGCGGATTGCTCGCGGTCATCGATACCATCACTTTGATCACCAGACACATAGATTTCCTGGCCCTGGCTGTGTTCCTGGCGGTCCTGTTCACCGGCCAGATCGGCGCTCGCGCTGTGTTGCCGCGGCACGTAGGACCGCGCCTTCGCGCGGTTGCGATTGGCGTGATGGCGGCGGCGCCGATTCTGGTGATCCTCGCAATACTGTTCCTCAGGCACGAAAGCCCTCTCTGAACCACTCAACCAAAAAAGGAGTTCGCCATGCGCCGCACATTATTCGCCGCCACTGCCGCGCTTGCCCTGTCAGCCGGCCTTCAGGGCGCCACTTCGGCCCGAGCCGCCGACTACACCATCGATCCCAGCCATACGCACATCCTGTTCATGGTGAACCACCTCGGGCTTTCCAACATGATCGGCCTCTTCACCGACATGGCGGGTAATTTCAGCTTTGATCCGGCCCATATCGAGGCGAGTAAGGTGAAGGTGACGATCAAGACCGCAAGCATTTCCACCCAGTTCGGTCCGCGCGACACTGACCTGAAGGGGGCGGACTGGTTCAACGTGACAGAGTTCCCGGAGATGACCTTCACCGGCGCCAGTTACAACAAAACCGACGATCATACCGGCACCATCACGGGCAACCTGACATTGCTCGGCGTCACCAAACCTGTGACGCTGCACGTGACGTTCAACAACGCCGGCTTGCGCGCCTCCGACAAGAAGCAGGCGGCAGGCTTCTCCGCCACCGCCAAACTCAAGCGATCGGACTTCGGCATGAAGACCTTCATCCCTTACATCGGTGACGACGTATCGCTCATCATCGAAACCGAAGGCACCTACTGATCTGACGCTGGGATGGCTCTGAGACATTCTGGGGTTCGCTAGCGGCCATGCCGTCGGGGCTTACCCAGCGCTAGGGCGGGATCGTCAAAGGCCCAAGGTCGGAAGGCTATGCTCTGAGCCTCGGTCAGCGGGTGCCACTGGCGGCCAACCCTTCCGGCGTGAAGATAGCGGGTGGATGCGGCGGCGTCACGCGATACCCGTCGGGCGCGCCGTTGAACGCGAAATCGAGCACGTAAGCGCCGTATTGCAGGTCGTAGACAAATTGCGGCCCGAGCACGACCGCCGGCAGCTCGGCGATCGAGACCATCGAGGCGTGGCTGAACTTCCACAGCCGGCCTTCGCGATCCCAGGCGTCGGCATAGACGGCGAACCAGGTGTCCTCGTCCAGATACAGGCGGCGGTGCGAAACGATATCCCGCTGCCCTGGCGCCAATGTCGCGTCGATAACCCATACGCGATGCAACTCGTAGCGTAGGTCGCTCGCGTTGGCGACGTGGGGTGCAAGCACCTCGGACGGGGGCAGGTTGATCATCCGGTTGTTGTTGTAAGGCACATACATCTCGCGCTTGCCAAGCAGCGTGTAGCTGTAGTGATCAAGTCCGCCGCTGAAGATGTAGTAGTCGTCGAAACTCTCCAGCCCCGACGCGTCCGGGTCGGGCGTGTCGTAGGACAGCGAAGGCGCGCGCCGCACCCGGCGCTGCCCCGGCAGGTATTCCCACGCGGCGAATTTGTCGCGCGCGACGTTCAGGGGCTGCAACACGACATAGCTCTCGCCCGCGTGCTCTGGCGGACCAACGGTCATCTCCGACCGTTCGAGGTAATAGGCCCCGGCACCGCCCATCGCGGCGCTCGGATAGTAATACGGGAAATCAACCACTTCTCGCCGATCGTCCGTGAGTTCCGGCGGCTGCGCGCCGAACACCACGTAGGTTGCAAGACGCGTTTCGCGCGCCGCGCCCCAGAACGCGAGTTCGTGGTTCCACACCGCTTCGGCACCGTCCCGCGGGATCGGAAACGGGATGCCGCCGGCGGCGCCCTCGATGCCGATGGTGATCCCCTCGGGCGCGGGACGCGCGGCGACCGCGTTGCGCAGGATCGCGTCGTACACCGCCTGCGGCGCGGCGGCGGTGCGGTGCGTCGGATAGACATCCATCCGATACTGCGGGTATTTCGCGAACAGCGCCTTCGCGCCCTCGGGAATCCGGGCGGCGTAGTGTGGGAGGTTGCTTGCGGTGATCGAGAACAGCGGCCTTTCCGCAACGAACGGGTCCTGTCTCGGCCCCGCTGCGAGTGCTGTCGCCGTGATGCCGCCGGTCCACGCGGGGATGCTGCCGTCGGCGTTGCCGGCACGCTCGGCACCCATCGGTGTGAGGATTGTGCCGAGCCGGGCCGCCTCCTCAGGCGGAACCGCCGCGCGCGCAAGGGGAAGCAACGCAGACGCGCCGAACGCGCAGAGCAGCACGAGAAAAAGATCGCGGCGGCGCGCTGACACGGTCGGCTCTCGAATGTTGTTTGGAGCAACGATTTTGGCATGCGCGTTGGCCCACGTCGAGACAGCATCAGCGGAAGAACTCTGGTCGGACGGCGACGCGTCCGTGCGGCTCGATACCACGGTGCAGTTCACCGGTTTGCGCCGTCTGTCGGCGCCCCAATCGAGGCTGCTGGCCAATCCGAACGCGGATGACGGGGACCGCGATTTTTCCTCCGGCGCTGTCTCCAATCGAACCGACGTGTTCTCGGAACTTGACGCCGATTATGGCGCCGCCGGTGTGCGCCTGAGCGGGGCGGGGTGGTTCGATCCGGTCTACCTTAACCGTAACGCCAACAATTCGCCCGCAACGTTCAATCCGATCTCCGTGCCGCACGATCGTTTCACCCTGGCCGTGCGGGACCTCGAGGGCCTCAACGCCGAGTTGCTCGACGGATTCGTGCACGACACGTTCGATATCGGGGGGACGCAGGTGGGCGTACGGCTTGGGCGGCACACGCTGATCTGGGGCGAGAGCTTGTTCTTTGCCGAGAACGGGATTGCGGCCGGGCAGGCGCCGATCGACTTCATCAAGGCTGACACGGTGCCGAACACTCCAGCACGCGAGCTGTTCCTGCCGGTCAACCAGATATCCGGCAGCATACAGCTTCGGCCCGGCCTGTCGATCGAGGTGTATGATCAGCTCGAATGGCGGCAAGATCGCCTGCCCGGCGTGGGCAGTTACTTCTCAACAATCGATTTCTTGGACGCTGGCGGCGAACGGATTATCGCCGCGCCGGGACAATTCCTTTATCGCGCCCCCGACGAGCAACCTGGCGCCTTGGGCCAATTCGGCGCGGCGTTGCACGCGACGGTCGGTGACGCCGACCTGGGATTTTACGCGCTGCGCTACAACGCGCGCTCGCCGGTCGTGGCCACGGCGGGCTGCTTCGGCGGCTGTGACATGCCAGGCCAGGTCGGCGCCTACCGTCTGGTGTATGCGCGCGGCATCAATATATTTGGCGCGAGCGCATCCACGTTCCTCGGCAACGACAACATCGCCGGCGAGATTTCGTTTCGCCAAAACGCGCCGTTGCTGGCTTCGGCGAACCTCGGTTCGTCGCCCGTGCCACGCGGCGACACGGTGAATGGCCAGGTCTCGATCGTCGCCGAACGGCCTGCGAGCGCGCTTTGGGACCGGGTGACGCTGTCCGCGGAACTGGCCGGCAACACTCTGCTGGACACGACAGTCGACCCGGGAGGGCGCGACCCGGCGACGACCCGTTCGGCCGCGGCCGTGCAGGCGGAGCTTACGTTCGACTATTTTCACGTCCTGCCCGCGTTGGACATCTCGCCGTTCGTCGCTGCCTCATACGGGCTGGGTGGCCGATCGAGCGTGGACGCGGAGATGGTGGGCGCTACGGGCGATGTGACCATCGGCGTACGGGCGACCTATCGGAACGTATGGCATGTCGAGGTTCGCGTGACCGATTACATTGGTTCGGCCGGCCCGCAGCCGCTCGCCGATCGCAACTTCTTCGCATTCAACGTTCGGCGCACGTTCTGAGTCACGGGCACAGATACAGGATCAATTTGATCGCATGTTTCACCAGCCGAGGACGTTCCGCTCAGCGCGTTCATGCTCTCGGGTTAAACAAAATAGCTTTTCCGTGTGCCTCGATGCGCTCGTTTGGTGGCGCTCACGCGCGCAACCGCTGTACGGGCCGCCGCAAACAGATTTTCCAGCGAATCCGCGGCAAGCTGATCGAAATGCCACCGCCCCAATGTCCGATAGCTCTCGAACTGGCTCTCGCTAAACCACTGGTGTGCGGTGTTGTCATGCGGAAATGTCTTGTGCGACCGGCCGTAGGCCAGGACGTCCGCCGGAAGCTCGGCCAGAAAGGTCGGCTTAAGATAAAGGAGCTTGCCCTTGCCGCCCCCCGGATAGGCGATGCAGCCGACCGCGATCGCCAAGGCCGCGGCTGAGCCGGCTTTATGATCCTCCAGTACTTTTCGCGACACGATGTGGATGTCCGGCACCGCCACCTCGACATTCAGGTCGATTCGCGCTTTGCGGATGGCGTTCCCAAGATCAAAGAATTCACATTCGCCATCCTGTCCAGCATCAATGACGACAATCCGCTGACAGCGCCGCCGCAACATCTCGTACAGCCCGAGGTTTTCGAAGTGGCCGCCATCAGACAAGTAGACCGCCTGGCTGGAATCGGTGGTGATGCCAATCATCTCGCATAACAGCGCGAAGACGGAATTCTTCGGCTTGGCAAGACGAAGTTCGTCAGGGGTTGCGATGCCCGGGTTCGGGAGCCACGCGCCGAGGCGCACGTTGAACAAGGTCATCAGGAAAGCCGTCAGCGGTGACGAATGGTAGCCCCAGTTTGGACTGACCGCGGCCCCCGAGATCGTCAGAAGACTGGCCAGCCGAGGGCCAAGATCGTTACCCTTTGTGTCGCCTCGGCTTTCCTTCCCGGCGTAGACTTTGGTCCGAGCGAAGGCGCCAAGCGGCTGGCCGTCGTCCAGGCGTTGCGCCGGATGTCTGAGCATCCCCGCACCGACCGTCAACGGCGTAGCACAGAACGATTCTGCTTTTCGCTCAGCCCAGGCGGCGTTCTTGCCAGAGGTCACGTTCAGCGTCATGTTGATGACAGGGAACAGGCGCTGCTTGCTCTCCGCGTTCCGATACTCATCGAAGGCCGGATTGTCCCCGGCGTCGAAGCCGGTGTAGGGGTCGGGGCTTCGCTGCGGGCGCGCTGAACCTATAAAAGCGCGCGCCAGCCGATTGCGGTAGATCGCATGCATTGAGAATCGGTTGACGTTCACCCGACCGAACCATAGCACCAGGACGCAGAGACCCGCTGCGCAGAGCAACTGGAAGGCGATCACGACATGCCACGGCGCGCTGGGATCCGTGGATGGTTGACTCCATGACACCGCGAGGTTGCCGAGGACAGGTTGCAGAATGCTGCTGGCGAAGACAAACACGCCGATCGCGAAGACGCCAGCCAAGACGGGCGGGAGTAAGCGGATCCAGACCGGGCCGGAGACCGTCGCCGTCTCCAGTCGCGACGCCAGCTTCTTGCCAAGCCACGCGCCAAGCGCCCCGATAACGGACGTTCCCGCGCCAGCGCCGGCGAGCGTGAGGGTATCCCAACTGCCTTCCTTGGTCGCGAACGTGAATAGAACCGGAAGCACCAGGCAACTGAGCGCGAACGCAGTCCAGGCTGCGCCGATCATTAGGACACCGCCATTCAGCCGTGCCAGCCACTCGCGGTCGAGGTCTGCGTGGACCGCCTCTTTTCTGAAACCAACGTAAAAAGTTGTGTGGAACACGTGTGTTCCGACGAACCACAAAGGCCCGAACGTGGCCAGGGCGGTTTCCCGGTTGACGAGCCACGGGTGGGTCGGGCTGGGCAGTTTCGCCAGCTCGTGAAGCAGTCCTCCCGGCTGAATCAATTTGATGGCCAGCACAAGAAGGCCGGTGCTGCAGACGGTGGCCGCGGCCCAGCGATACTTGTTTCGGCTGTACAGGCCCAGTCCCTCCTCACTTCGATCGTCGTGGGCCAGCAACGCGACGAAATATCCAAGTATCAAGGCGAACGCGTAAGTCGCCGGGATGACCGCTTCGGGCATGCCGCTCGAGGCGATGACCATCGGCGCGATAAAGGCCCACGCCAGGGAGGGAGCAAGGATGCGCATGATGATCGCGTTGGATCGAGCGAAGGCGGGCTCCGCGGTCTTATGGCTGGGCAGCAGCTCGCAGGCTTGCCAGACACTCCCGGCCAGCGAAACGGTCGCGATTGTCACTGCGACCAGCATGATCATTGGGCAAAGCGTGTCGCCTATGCCTCGGTCGCTTAAGACGGCTATGAGAGTGCGATAGAAAATCGGCGCCAGGGCCACCAGCAGGAACAGCGGCGCGAACACCATCCAGTTGAGGATCAAGTTTCGCAGATACAGCACGATCCCTGCCCAAACATCGGCCGAAAAGGGTCCGGTGACCGGCGTAAGGTAGTTGGTAAAGGCCCGCAGCCGGTGCAGCGGCGGCGCGCCGTTCGCCGCCAGTTGCGTCTGCGCGTCATCGATACTCGGCGATTCCTTGATCAGGGTCTGCAGCCAGCCGCCGATGAACCCGCCACCGGAAACGGTGGACAGGTAGTCGAATTCATTCAACAGGCCCTTGCTTGCCAAGGACTGCAGGACGCCAAGGCAGAAGGCCGCGCTACGGATGCCGCCGCCCGACAAGCACACGGCAGTTAGATTAAGCCGCTTGGCCCGCTGGTCCAGCGTTTCGCCCTGCTGCTCCGGCGAATTGTTGTACTGAAAACCGGCCAGCCGGCGACGGCGCTCGATCTCGCTGAGTTCTTCCCAAATCGCCGCATCGGTTTCCAAAATATCATAGCGCGGATCGTCGACGGATAGGCCGGCCCATCGGCGAATTGTCGCACCCAGTGCATTTGCCCTCGCCGCGAAGCCGTAGTCATGGCTGATTCGGTTGAAATATCGGTTGATCCTCACCCATTTGGCCATTTCACACCCCAGGCTGACATCGACGCCGCCAATTCGCGGTTGATCGGAAATCACGTAACTCGGCTGAACTTGTCGTTTGGTTAATCATCAAGCATCAGTGCTCTAATCGTTCGTTCATACACTCAAACCTGCCGATCGTCCGAGAATAACAGAGATTCTACCCAGACCTTTTTGACCGTTTTCAATCAACATGACTCCCGGCCGCATTTTCGGAGGGTCCTTGGAACTTAGTGATCCGAACGGACCCCGCGGCTTCGAACGGCGCCATTCCATCCCACTACCCCTAAACAGGGTTGATGCCGACTAGCCTAGGCGGCAAGTCGGGCGGACGTATTGGATGCACCTGTCATTCCGCGAGTTGAGCTGGCAGAAAGAAGGACTCCGCGCTGACCATGAGCCCGCGTAATAGCGGTGGTGCCGAACGTCCGTTGGAGACGTTGCGGCTCACCGAGTCCGTGCAGAAGCGCCTGATCCTAAACCGGGGGAAGATCGGCCCCACCGATATTCGTTGCGGTCCATACCGTCAAACGAACTATTCGCGGCAGGTCTGCCCGACGAATACGGAACAGTTGCCCCGGCCGCGGGCTCATGGAGCAATCCGGGAAGCAGGTGTCGGGGGAGACGAAGCCGCCCGTCAGAGCACGCGCCGGTCAGTTGTCCACGGTGGGGGAAAGATTGTCGTGGAAGTTCAATCCTGCGGTCGTTTCTTTCACGACTCCCGCACGAATAAGGTAGTCGCCGAAGTGTTCGTCGCGGCCGCGTTTTTTTGCATACGATTCAAACAGTGGCGACAGCGCGGCGACAATCGCATCGCCATCGACGTCGCGACGATGTAGTTTATTCAGGCGGGTGCCTTCATGAGCACCGCCGAGATACAAGTTGTAGATGCCCGGCGTGCGGCCAACCAATCCGATCTCAGAGACGTAGGGCCGAGCACAGCCGTTCGGGCAGCCGGTCATGCGGATAGTGATCTCTTCATCGCGTAGTCCAAAACGCTCCATTTCATCTTCCAGGCGAGTGATCAGATCGGGTAAATAACGTTCGCTTTCGGCAAGTGCCAGGCCGCACGTCGGCAACGCCACGCATGCCATCGCGCTGCGCCGCAATCCGCTGACCGGCTGATCCAGGCGATACTCGGCCAGCAAAGCTTCGACCTTGTCGCGTGAGTCGACAGGAATATCGGCGATGATCAAATTCTGGTTCGGCGTCATGATGAAGCGGCCGACGCCGAGTTCGGCGATGGCGTGCAATCCCTCCAACATGCGGCCGCGAATACGGCCGTTTTCGACGAACAGAGTAAAGTGAGCGGTCCCATCCGCTTCCTGCTGCCCAGCCCAGCCGGTCGCCGGTGGAGGTGAAAGTTGCCTTCCTCGCCGATGCAAGCTTCACCGGCAGACGCTCGTTTACCAGGCCGGCGAACCGCTCGATCCCCATGTCGTCGATGGTATATTTCAGGCGCGCATGCTTGCGATTGGAACGATCACCGTAATCGCGCTGGACGGTGACGACCGCCTCCGCCACGTCCACCGCGTGCTCCGGCTTGCAGAAGCCGATCACGTCACCGGTGCGCGGGTAGGTTTCCGGCTCACCATGGGTCATCCCCATGCCGCCGCCAACCACAACGTTGTAACCGATAATTCGATCGCGCTGCACGATAGCGATAAAGCCGAGATCATGGGCGAAAACATCGACATCGTTGTGCGGAGGCAGAGCAATGGCGATCTTGAATTTGCGCGGCAGGTAGGTGCGGCCGAGGATCGGTTCATCCTCGACCTCGCCGCCGGACACCTTCTCCTCATCCAGCCAGATCTCGTGCCAGGCTCGGGTGCGCGGCAACAGATGGCCGGAGATGTTGCGCGCCAGGTCGCTGATGGCGGCGTAGAGGTCGCGACGCCAGGGGTCTGCCGTCGCGATGACGTTGCGGTTGACGTCGCCGCAGGCGGCGATGGTGTCCATCAGATCGGCATGCAGACCCTGCATCAGCGGCTTCAGGTTGCCCTTCAGGATGCCATGGAACTGCACGGTCTCGCGTGTGGTCAGGCGGATCGTGTGGTTGGCGCGCTCGACGCGCAAGTTTTTCCACCTTCAGCCATTGTTTCGGGGACAGAATGCCGGCCGGCACCCGCATCCGAACCATGAAGCTGAAGGCCTTCTCCATCCGCTGCTTGCCGCGTTCAGCGCGCAGGTCGCGGTCGTCCTGCTGATAAAACCCGTGGAATTTTGTAAGTTGCGTGTCGTCGTCAGCCAGGCTGCCGGTTTCGGCGTGGGTCAGTCCCTCGGCGATCGTGCCACGCAGGAGCTTGCTGTTGGTCTTGATGCGTTCGTTGGGTGAGAGCGGACGATCGGTGTCCATATCACGCTGTCCTCAGTAAACGTCGCGCAGATAGCGGCCGTCGCGGCGGATCGTGTCGAGTTCCGCCTTGGCCGCGGCCTCATCCTGCCCGCCCTGGTCGGCCAGGACGCGTAGTAGCATCGCGTGCACGTCCTTGGCCATCGCGTTAGCGTCACCGCAGACATAGAGCGCGGCGCCATCCTTCAACCACGCGTAAAGATCGGATCGAGCATCCCACAGCGCATTCTGCACGTAGCGCTTCTCCGGCTGATCGCGAGAGAACGCGACATCAAGGCGGGTCAGCAGGCTGCTCTTGAGCCAATCCTGCAGTTCCAGTTGATACAGGAAGTCATGGGTGTAATTGCGATGCCCGAATATCAGCCAGTTGCGGCCGCCCGCGCCGATCGCCTCGCGCTCCTGCAGGAAGCCGCGGAACGGCGCCAGACCGGTGCCGGGTCCGACCATGATGATCGGCCGGTCGTTGTCCGCGGGCAGGCGGAAATGCGGATTGGAGCGAAGGAACACCTTCAGCCGGTCGCCCTCGCGGTGGCGCGCGGTGATGTCCACCGAGGCGACGCCGGCACGGTCGTGGCCGTGCGAGGCGTAGCGCAGCGCGGCGACCAGCAGATGGGCTTCCTCGCCCACCGCTTTGCGGCTGGAGGCGATCGAATAATACCGCGGCGGCAGCGGACGCAGCAGCGCGGTCAGTTGTTCGGCGGTCAGCCCGCCGGTCGATGTTTCCAGCAGGTCGATGATCTGGCGTCCTGCCGCCCAGTCCGGCCGGGAGCGCCTTGGTGCGGGTTTCGCGGGCGAAATCCTCGATCTGCTTGCCGGTCAGCGTGGTAATGTCCAGTCGGTCGGTCAGGGCGCCGCGCAGCTTGTCGTCACCGGAAAGACCTGTGGCTTTCAGGATGGCGTCGACCAGCGCGGGATCGTTGGACGGAACCACGCCGAGGCTGTCTCCCGGCTCATAAAGGATTCCGGATCCCGCCAGGGAGACGGCGACGTGGTGGGTGTCGGAGGTCGAGCGGCTGCCGGTCAGGCGTATGTGCTCGGTGATCTCCGCCTCGAACGGGCGGGAGCGGGTCGCCGCTGCATCGGCGCCTGGACGGGCGAAATCGACGTGGATGACGGAGGCCCCGGCATCCTTGATCCCGACCTCGGCGTTTAGATGCTGCAGGGTGGAGTCGATCCAGCCGGTGGCTGAGGTTTCGAAGTCGAGATCGCACTCGATCCGGTCGGCGATGCGGGCTCCCCCGAGTGCGGCGAGGCGTTCGTCGATCTTGCGGCCGATCTCGCAGAACTGCGCATAGGCCCTGTCGCCCAGGGCCAACACGGCGAAGCGGGTCTTGTCGAAGCGCGGCGCATCGTCGGTCATCAGCTTGTCGAAAAAGTCGACGGCGCGCTGTGGCGGGTCGCCCTCACCCCAGGTGGAGGCGACGATCAGCAGGTTTTCCGTGGCGGCGGCCTGGGCGAGCGTGAAGTCCGCCATATCGACCACTTTCGCCGCGAATCCCAGTTTGGCGGCGGCTTTGCGGGCCTGAGCGGCCAGCGCCTCCGCATTGCCGGACTCCGTGCCGAACAGGATAGTCAGCGGCACGCGCTTGGCCGGCGGCGCGGCGGGCACCGCGGCTTGAGGATCGTTCGCGGCTTGCAGGCCGGCCAGATAGCCGGACAGCCACGCGCGCTGTTCTGCCGTGGTCACCGAGATTACGCTGTTCAGCGCGGCGATCTGCTCCTCCGCGAACGGCGCGGTGCGGGGGAGCAAGGGGGCGCTCTGCATGTATATTCCTTTAGCCTTGTGCCCGGACGTCTGAAGCAGCGATCCGCGCCCGCCAGCCAACCAGACGGAGCCTAGATTCCATCGAAGCGAAGTAACCTCGAAAAACCGGACCGGCACGAATTAGAGTGTCTTAGGAGGATATCTTTCCAAAAACTGCAAGAGCAGCGACCTAGATTAGGGAAATTTGCTTCAATGACGTTGACTGAGAATGCTTTTCTTTGCTTTCGTGTAGATATGACGGAAAATCCAACTGCGTGTTGCCAGCGCGCCGTCCCGCCACCAAGGTGCGGCCCATAACAAGCGTACCCCGAGGCAACGATGGACCATGATTTCCGCAAGGCCGCGCTCGACTACCACCGGCTTCCCCGGCCCGGGAAACTCTCGATCGAGCCGACCAAGACTATGGCCACGCAGCGCGATCTCGCGCTGGCCTACTCGCCCGGGGTTGCCGCGGCTTGCGAGGCGATCAAGGCCGATCCGAACGCGGCGTACGACTACACGGTGCGCGGCAACCTGGTGGCGGTGATCTCCAACGGCACCGCCGTGCTGGGGCTGGGCAATATCGGGCCGCTGGCGAGCAAGCCGGTGATGGAGGGCAAGGCAGTCCTGTTCAAAAAGTTCGCCGGCATAGATGTGTTCGATATCGAAGTTGATGCGGCCGATCCGGGCAGGTTCTGCGACGTCGTGGCAGCCCTGGAGCCGACCTTCGGCGCGATCAACCTGGAAGACATCAAAGCACCGGAATGCTTCGCGATCGAAGCGGAACTGCGGTCCCGGATGCGGATCCCGGTGTTTCATGACGACCAGCATGGCACCGCCATCACCGTAGCCGCCGCGGTGCGCAATGGGCTGCTGCTGCAGCGCAAGGATCTGTCGGACGTAAAACTTGTCACCTCGGGGGCCGGTGCCGCCGCTCTGGCTTGTGTCGATCTGCTGGTCTCAATGGGGCTGCGGCCGGAAAACGTCACGCTGACGGACATCAAGGGCGTGGTGAACAAGAACCGGCCCGACATGCTGCCGAACATGGCGCGCTATGCCCGCGATACCAACGCCGCCACGCTGCGGGACGCTCTGCCGGGTACCGACATCTTCATGGGCTTGTCCGCGCCCAGGGTCCTGAAACCGGAATGGCTGTCCCTGCTGGCCGACAAGCCGCTGATCCTCGCGCTCGCCAATCCCGACCCGGAGATCGACCCGGAGCTTGTGACCGCTGCCCGCCCCGATGCGATCATCGCCACCGGGCGCAGCGACTATGCCAATCAGGTCAACAACGTGCTGTGCTTCCCGTTCATCTTCCGTGGCGCGCTGGATGTTGGGGCCACCACGATCAATGAGGCGATGAAGATCGCCGCGGTCGAAGCGATCGCCAAGCTGGCGCGCGTGGAGGCCAGCGAGGTGGTCGCCGCGGCCTATGGCGGAGCCTCGCCGGTATTCGGGCCGGAATACATCATCCCCAAGCCGTTCGATCCTCGGCTGATCCTGGAGATCGCCCCCGCGGTCGCCCGAGCAGCGATAGAGACCGGGGTCGCGCGGCGGCCGATAACGGATTTCCAGGCGTATCAGCGCGATCTGGAGCGGTTCGTGTTCCGCTCCGGCTACCTGATGCGCCCGGTGTTCGAGGCTGCCACGCGCGATCCCAAGCGCGTGGTCTTCGCCGAGGGCGAGGATGAGCGGATCCTGCGCGCCGCGCAGACGCTGGTGGATGACGAGATCGCCCAGCCGATCCTGCTCGGACGGCGCGATGTCATAACCGCCAAGGTGAAGGAGATGGGGCTACGGCTGGATCTGGACCAGGCGGTCCGCATCCTGGACCCGGCGGCGGACCGGGCGGTGTTCGACCCGCTGATCCCGGAATACCAGCGCCTCGCCGGTCGCCGCGGCACCCCGCCCGATCCTGCCGCTCGCCGGATCGAGAATCGGCCGTCGGTCGCGGCGGCAATGCTGTTGCATGATGGGCAGGCGGACGCCGCGATCTGCGGTGGCACCGGCGCGTGGTGGCGGCAAGTTCAGTACATTTTGCCGATCATCCCGCGGCGCCCCGAGGTCAATCGCATTTACGCGCTGTCCTGCCTCATCATCCCCAGAGGTGTTGTGTTCATCTGCGACACATTCATGGTCATAGATCCGACCGCGGAGCAAATTACCGAGATGACGCTGCTGGCTGCCGAGGCCGTACGCGGTTTCGGCCTCACGCCCAAGGCGGCGCTGGTTTCGCACTCTAGTTTCGGGGCCAGCGACAGTCAGTCGGCCCGCAAGATGCGGTCGGCCCTGGCGATGATCCGGGTGCGGGCACCCGAGCTGGAAGTGGACGGCGAGATGCATGCGGACGCTGCCCTGGTGCAGGCGATTCGTGACAAGGCAGTGCCCGACAGCAGGCTGAAGGGGTCGGCGAACCTGCTGATCATGCCGACGTTGGACGCGGCCAACATTTCCTTCAATGTGCTGAAAGCCGCCGCTGACGGTCTACCGGTCGGGCCGATGCTGCTCGGTATGTCCAAGCCGATCCACGTGGTCGTGCCCAGCGTCACCGCGCGCGGCATAGTCAACCTCAGCGCATTGGCGGTCATGGAGGCGCAGGAACACGCTGGCGCGATCGTGTAGGACGATGGCGCCTCCCTGCGATCCGGATTTGATCAGGCGGCGATAATCATGCTGTGGCTCCTGCTGGGCGGCCTCGTTCTCTTCCTGCTGCTGGGCGGATTGCGCGCGTTCGAACGGGCGTCGGTTACGTCGGTGAAGGCGTTGTTTGCCTGGATCGCCGCGCTCGGCGGTCTCAGTCTGGCGTTGCTGCTGATCCTGACAGGAAAAGGCGGCATAGCACTCGGCGCACTGACCCTGTTCGGCCCGCTGATCTATCAAAAATGGCAGGCCGCCCGAGGCCGGCGGGTGGGCGGCCGCACGTCACGCCGCGCCTCCAGCCAAATGACCCGTGAGGAAGCCTATGAGGTGCTGGGTCTGCATCCGGGTGCCTCGGAAGCCGAGATCCGCGAGGCGCATCGCCGCCTGATGCGTGGCGCCCACCCCGATGCCGGCGGATCGGACTGGCTGGCCGTCCGGATCAATCAGGCTCGCGACATTCTGCTTGGGTAAGGCGACACGACGTCGTATCTAGACCTCGCAGCTTCGTGTTGCTTCTCGTCTGCGTCGTTTTCATGCTTCGCCATATTTCCGCCCACCGCGCGTGATGCCTACGAGCAATTTCTAATCGGAGTCGATGCGTGATCAAGAAACTGCGCAAAGCCGTTCTTCCTGTCGCCGGACTAGGAACGCGCTTCCTGCCCGCCACCAAGGCGATCGCCAAGGAGATGCTGCCCGTGGTCGATAAGCCGCTTATCCAGTACGCTGTGGAGGAGGCGCGCGCTGCCGGCATCGAGCAGTTCTGCCTGGTCACCGGTCGCGGGAAGACCGCGCTGGTGGAGCATTTCGACATCGCTTATGAACTGGAAGTGACGCTTCGAGAGCGAAACAAGACAGAAGCGCTCGCTTCACTGAAAGACTCCCAAAGCGAGCCGGGGTCCATCACCACGGTGCGTCAGCAGGTGCCGTTGGGGCTTGGCCACGCCGTCTGGTGCGCGCGCGCATTCGTTGGCGATGAGCCGTTCGCGGTGCTGTTGCCGGACGATCTCGTGCTGGCCGAGAAGCCATGCCTGCAGCAACTCGCCGAGGCTTATTATCAAACCGGCGGCAATGTCGTCGGGGTAACCGAAGTGCCGCGCGATCAGACCAATCGTTACGGCATCCTGAAGGTAGGCAAGGATGACGGTCGCCTCGTCGAGGTGACCGGTCTGGTAGAAAAACCCGCCCCAAAGGACGCTCCCTCTAATCTCTCGATCATCGGCCGCTACATCTTGATGCCGGAAGTCATCAAGTACCTGGCGCTAATGGAGCGCGGCGCCGGGAACGAGGTCCAACTCACTGACGGCATGGCTCGATTGATCGGCGAGCAGCCCTTCCACGGCCTGCGCTACGAAGGGCGTCGTTTCGATTGCGGAGACAAGATCGGGTTCCTGGAGGCGCAGATTGCGTTCGCCCTCAAACGGCCCGATCTCGCGGACGCCGTCAGGGCCTTCCTGAAGAAATACGTCTGAGTTAGGGTAGGCTATGTCCTTCTCCCATCACTTTGATCCGACGGTCCTTCGCGAGTACGATATCCGTGGCATAGTCGGGCGCACCCTGCATTCGGCTGATGCATTCGCGATCGGGCGGGTGTTCGGCTCAATCGTCGCCAGGAGCGGTGGCAAACGGGTCGCGGTCGGTTATGACGGCCGGCTGACCAGCCCGGAGCTTGAGCAGGCGCTGGTCGATGGGCTGCGGGCAAGCGGCATGGAGGCAATGCGGATAGGCCGTGGCCCGACGCCGATGCTGTATTACACCGCGACCACCCGGGAGACGGATGGGGCCGTGATGGTCACCGGGTCGCACAACCCGCCTGACTACAACGGCTTCAAGATGATGCTTGGCCGCAAGCCGTTCTTCGGACAGCAGATCTTGCAAATCGGCACGCTGGCGGAGGCCGGGGATGTCGTCCCGGAAGCCGCCGGCAGCGAGCAGAAGATCGACATTGCGGACGACTACATCGCTCGGTTGCTGGCTGACTGGGACGGCGGCGATCGTATGCTGAAAGTGGTCTGGGATAACGGCAATGGCGCCGCTGGGGACGTGCTGCAGAAGCTGGTCGCGTCGCTGCCCGGCGAGCACGTCGTGCTCAACGGCCCTATCGACGGGCGTTTTCCGGCGCATCACCCGGACCCGACGGTGCCGGCGAATTTGGCTGAGCTGATCGCCGCGGTGCGTAAGCAAAAGGCCGATATCGGGATTGCCTTCGACGGCGACGCGGATCGGATCGGGCTGGTTGACGATATGGGCGAAATCCTGTTCGGCGACCAGATTATGGTTTTGCTGGCGCGTGACGTGCTGAAGGCGCACCCTGGCGCCACCATCATTGCCGACGTGAAGGCCAGCCAGGTGTTGTTCGATGAGATCGGCAAGGCCGGCGGCACGCCGTTGATGTGGAAGACGGGCCACTCGCTGATCAAGTCTAAGATGGCCGAGACCGGCAGCCCGCTCGCGGGCGAAATGTCCGGCCATATCTTCTTCGCCGACCGTTGGTACGGTTTCGACGATGCGCTGTATGCCGCCGTTCGTATCCTGGGCATCGTCGCCCGAATGGACGGCAAACTGTCGGCGGTGCGGGAGGCGCTGCCGCACGTGATCAACACGCCGGAGGTGCGCTTCGACTGCGACGACCGCCGCAAGTTCGCAGTTATCGAGGAAGTTGCCGGTCGCTTGCAGTCCGAGGGCGCGAATGTGTCCAAGACAGATGGCGTACGGGTGCAGACCGCGGACGGCTGGTGGCTGCTGCGCGCGTCCAACACCCAGGCTGTGCTGGTTGCCCGGTGCGAGGCGACCACGGCGGCTGGTCTGGAGCGGCTGAAAGCGGCGCTGGTGAAGCAGCTTGGGGCTTCGGGTTTGGCGGAGCCAGATTTTTCGGGAAGCCATTCCGGGCATTAGACCAAAACCGGAAACCCGATTACAAGCAGGCTCTAGACCGTATGCTTGGCCAGTGCTCACGTAGGTAGACCTTGGCGTCATCGATGGTCATCCCATCTACGCCAGGACTGCCCTGGTTCCTTCGAACGCTTTTCGACGCACGTTGGAGGTTCTCTCAGTCGCACACCTCCTCCATTGGTTGTTCCGTCACAGCCGGGCTTTCGGGTGCTGGCTTCGCCACAAATGGTTCGGCCCTCGGGTGGCCGCTGACCGGGGGTTCACTCCGGCCCTGCGGTTCCAAGGCCAGTGAGTACTGGGTTTTCTGTCGCTCTCCACTCATGAGTTGCCAGTCCTACTTGGGACTGCTCACCGCAGCGAGACAGACGCGGCTTGCTGCGAATCCGTGGCCTCAGGCGCGTTGATGGCCATCATCCAGCGGCCCCAAACGGTCGCCCGCACCGCTGCCCCTGGATACACCAAACCTTGCCGAAAACTTCCATAGATCACGACTGAACGCTCGGTCCGGCCCCGGTCCAGTCCAACGGAGTTTCCGCATCGGCTTCGCGATGCAGAAACTCTTAATTCGTTTTCGCGAAACCCAATTGTTCTCCCAAAACCTACGGACGTCCCTGATGACGTTCACAATCGTCCCGTCTCGACATGGCATATCAGTCCATTGGCCCTCGGTGGATGAACGTCCGCCTTGACACGTTGAGCCCCGCTAAAAAACAACGACCCGTTCTGGTTGACGCGCGGCGGCTAGGCGAGGTCGGATAGTCACTCAACCACAAGTGCCTTTAGAAGCGCATAGCAAGGCCCAGGGAGCTTATCTTATGAGGGCGGATTTGGACTCTGCCAACCTCGCGGCCCGCGTCGTCGCGACAGCCCGGCGGCTCTCGCCACAGATCGTAGCCACCCGGGAAGAGGCAGAGCGGCTGCGGCATCTTCCGGCGGCTCTGGCCGATGTTTTGGCAGACGCCGGCCTCTACCGGCTTTATTTGCCCCGCGCCGTAGGCGGCCTTGAACTGCCGCCGGCCATCGCTTTCGAAGTGATCGAAGTGCTATCGAAAGCCGACGGCTCGGTCGGCTGGTGTCTGATGAACGCGAACGCCGTATCGCTCGGAGCAGGCTGGCTCGCGCCGGAAGTTGGGCGACGGATGTTCGGGCAGCCGCCAAACATCCGGGCGGCCGGTTCACTGCGGCCGCAAGGACGCGTGTGGCCAACAGAGGGCGGTTATCAACTTAGCGGAAAATGGAATTTCGCCAGCGGTTTGCTCAACGCCAATTGGTTATTTTGCCCGGCTTTGATCATGGATGGAGATAAGCCCCGGGTGACTCCAACAGGCACCCCGGCCACGCGGACGATGTGGGTTGCGGCTTCTGCCGCGACAATTATCGACAACTGGTCGGTCATGGGCATGCGCGGCACGGGCAGCCATGATTTCACCATCGACGACCTTTTTGTCCCCGAGGCCCACAGTATTTCTCTTGCCGATCCTTCGATGAACCCAACCCCGCTCTATCGCCCGCGCCTGTTTCTCACGTATGCCCATTTGCTGTTCGCAGCGAACGCGCTTGGCATCGCTCGTGGCGCCATTGATGCCCTGACCGACATGGCGTCCCGGGATGCAACCACGATGTCCACGGCGCTGCTTCGCGACAGACCGTTCGTGCAGGCGCGCGTGGCTCAGGCCGAGGCGATGGTGAACGCCGCCCGCTGCTATGTCGTCGACGCACTGGCTCGGTTGTGGGATTCGATTTGCGCGGACGAGCCCGACCCGTCAGCGCAAATCGCGCAGGCGAGGCTGGCCATTCCACACGCTATTCATGAATCGGTCCGCGCGGTCGATCTGCTGTTCCATGCAGTGGGCACCAATGCGATCTACACCGCGAATCCGCTCGAACGCCAATTCCGCGACATCCACGTCGCCGTCCAGCACGCGGCCGCGTTTCCAATCCATTTTGAGTCAGCCGGCAAGGTATTGCTGGGGCTGCGGCCTTCTGAGCCGGGCTGGTAACGGTCCTGGTTGCTGGCGTGGGATTGGTGCTTTGCTCGCGGGTTACGGCAAGCCTGCGGTCCTTCCGGTCAGTGCTGCAATGCCCGTTGGTCGTCGGCCGAAGCGGTTCCGGCAAACAATACCCTCGCCCGATTGGTGATGAGCTCGGTAGGGCCAACGATGGGCATGGGGCGTCCGATCAAATAGCCCTGTATCTGGTCGCATTCGAGGTCACGAAGGATCTTTAATTGCTCGCGCGTTTCAACGCCTTCGGCAACAACTGAGAGGCCAAGATTGTGCGCAAGCCCAATGATCGTACGGATGATCATTGTCGCATCCTCTGCTTGACCGAGCCGTTTGACGAAGGAACGGTCTATTTTGAGTTTGTCGAACTTAAACTCATTCAGGTAGCTCAGGCTTGAATAACCCGTGCCAAAGTCATCCATCGCGATACCCACCCCTAGCCCGCGCAGCATCGTCAGAACGTCTGCCGCCCGTCGGGGGTTCTTCATAAGTATACCTTCAGTAATCTCAACTTCTAACCGGTTTGCCGGAAGGCCAGTGCGATCGAGGACGCTGGAAATGATCGCCGGCAGATCGGACTTGAGAAATTGTACTGGTGAGACATTTACCGCAACGCGATAGGGTTCGCTCCAGGCTGCGGCGGCTCTACAAGCCGTCTCAATCACCCATTCGCCAATTTTCAAGATCAGCCCAGTCTCCTCCGCCAAAGGAATGAACTCGAGCGGGGGGATCATGCCGCGCTCCGGGTGATGCCACCGAAGCAACGCCTCGAAACCCTTGACGTCGCCGGTCAGGCAATCAACCAAGGGCTGGTGATGCAAGCAAAACTCCTCCCGGTCGATAGCGCCGCGCAGATCATGCTCAAGTCGCTGGCGCGCTCGCGCATGCTCGTCCATAGCGGCTTCGAAGAAGCGGAACGTACCCTTTTCCTCGTGCTTGGCGCGATATAGCGCAAGGTCGGCGGTACGCATCAACTCCTCTTGGTCAGTGCCATCTTCTGGATAGACAGCGATCCCTATAGATACACCGATTTCAGCCAGCCCTGCCGTGAGCATAAACGGTTGAGTCAGCGCCTCGATCAGCCGCCGCGCGAGTATCGCTATATCGTCCAGGCGCTCAAACGAGGCTACCACCACAAACTCATCGCCTCCTATGCGGGCCAAAGTATCGCCAGATCTGGTCTGATTCCGCAATCGTTTGGTGACCTGCATCAATAGTTCGTCTCCCGCCGCATGGCCAAACAGGTCGTTGATCTGCTTGAAGCGATCAAGATCGAGGCAAAACAAAGCCAAATGATATCCAGGGCGCCGGGCGGCATTGATTGACTGGGTCAGACGATCTCGGAGCAAGGAGCGATTGGGCAAATCGGTCAGGGGGTCATGGTAGGCCAGATGTTGTATCTTGGCTTCATCACGCTTACGATCTGATATATTAAGAAGCGCAATGACATCCGCTGGCTTACCCTCGTAGTCGATTTTGCCGATCGAAAACCGAGCGGGGACGATGGTCCCGTTGGAAGCCTTCAGGTTGACCTCCCCAGGACCGAGATCGACGCCCTGATGCTCTAGGTGCTTCAAGAACGTAAGCTGGTCGTCTTCCGATATGAGGTCCGCCATCTGACGTCCGATGAGTTGACCTTCCGGTGTCCTAAGTAAGCGCGTGCCAGCGGCGTTCACCTGAAGGATAATACCATCGCGGCAGATGAGAAGGACTTCCTGCGAAACGTCGCTCAGCGTCCGTATCCGCTTTAGCTCGATAACCGTTCGTTGCGAGAGATACTGTTCCACGAGCGTTGCGGCCAGGCTCATGATAAGTATGGCAACACCGAACGAGCCGATCGTAATGGCCAATTGGTATGATCCAAGGACCGCTGTCTGGTGACTGGTCGGCAGACCGGGTTCGATGCTCAAGCCGGCCATTGCAATGAAATGCAACCCGCAAATGGCGACCGCTAACAGCCCTGCCACCTGTAGACGGCGTCTATGTGTCGACAGCGTGTCGGACCGAATGAGCGCGCCGATGGAGAACAACAAACTGACGCCGCCGGCGAAAAGCACCTGTTCAGTTTTCAAGTGAAGCAAGCCGGAAACTTGCATTGCCGCGATTCCACAGAAATGCATGGCGATCACTGATAAGCTGAGCACAACCCCCGCCGAGAACAGTGCCGATTTGCCGCGACGGCGAGAATCGCCAAACTACGAGAGCCAATAGCGAGCCGAAGACAGCGAAGAAGATCGAGACGAAAGTCAGTGAGATGCCGTACGAGATCGGCATACTCGCCACAAAGGCGAGCATTGCGACAAAGTGGAGTGACCAAACACCGCAACCAAACACCACCGAGGCGGCGACGAGGTGGGCAAGCGATGATCCGCCCTCCTTGGTTTGGGCCGCCGCCATCAAGTTCACCGTCGTGGTACACGCCAGCGCACACAAGCACGCGGCCAGTGCGACGAGTCGCAGATCATGCTCCTGCGTGATGCAGTCGATCACTCGCAACATCTCAAAAAGTCCCAGTGCGGTCGCTTCTGCGTGGGATTTTTACTCTCGCGGACTTAACCGATGGTTAACGGCGGGTTGTCGTGGTGATCGCGGCTGTGGGGGTTTGGCCCCTCCAGCCTCGTTGCGCGAAATCAGGCCGCGGCTGCGGTCTTGTCGCCGTACCTGCACCATTCGGCCGCCACGCAACGCCAGCATTCCGGCCGGCGTGCCTTGCACACGTACCGCCCGTGCAGGATCAGCCAGTGATGCGCATCGCGCAGCCGTTCGGGCGGGATCCGCTTGAGCAACCCATCCTCCACCTCCCGCGGCGTCTTTCCCGGCGCCAGGCCGGTGCGATTGCCCACCCGGAAGATGTGGGTATCGACCGCCATGGTGCTCTCACCGAAGGCGACGTTCAGCACCACGTTCGCGGTCTTGCGACCAACCCCGGGCAGAGCTTCCAGCGCCGCTCGGTCTCCCGGCACCTGGCCGCCGTGCTGCTCCTCCAGCGCCCGCGCCAAAGCCACGACGTTGCGTGCCTTGGTCTGCCACAGCCCGATCGAGCGGATGTGCGATGCCACCCCATCCACGCCGAGATCGATCATCGCCTTCGGGGTCGGTGCGACGCGGAACAAGCTGGCCGTCGCCTTGTTGACCGACAGATCCGTCGCCTGGGCTGACAGCACCACCGCGACCAGCAGGGTGAAGGGGTCGGCGAAACTGAGTTCGGTCTCCGGCGCCGGGTTATGGTTCGCCAGAGCCTCGATGAACCCGCGTACCTGCGCCTTCGTCATCAGCGGCGTTTTCTTTGGTATGGGCGGCATCAGCTCATCTATCGCTTGCTTGATCGCATGATTCACGCGCCCCGGACGTTCTGCTCCACGCGATCATGCTCAAGTGCCGCATCGGCGGCAGTGAGCAAGCGCGCGAAGCGGTGCGCCCAGGCGTCCTGGCCTTCGGGGGTGGCGATCAGGTCCTGGCGGATTTCGACCTCGACGTGGGGCAGGCCGCGCTTTTCGCCGTGGGTCGGGACGCCGTAGTCGCTGTCCTCGGTTACCGCGTAGGGGGCATTGTCGCCGACGACGAGATCGCCCTCGCGCCGCAGCAGGTCCAGCAGGATCCGCGCCAGCCTTGCGTCTTTGTTATACAGCATGCCGACCTGCATCGCTCGGTTTTCGCCCTTGAATGAGGGCGTGAAGCTGTGCATCGCAACCAGCACGGTCCGGCGATGCGCCCGAGCATCGAGCAGGGTGCGGATGCGGTCGTGGTAGGGGGTAAAGATCGCGGCGATGCGGGCTGCCTTGGCCTCTGAAGTCAGGCCGTGGTTGCCTGGGATCGGCGTGAACTCGCTGACGTCCGGCATCGCGGTCGGCCAGGACGGGTCGCGGTTGCAGTCGATCACCAGGCGAGAATAGGTCTGCAATACCGCGGTCGCATCCAGCAGTGCCGACAGGCGTTCGGTGACCCCGGCGATGCCGATGTCCCAGGCGATGTGGCGCTCCATCTCGGCCGCGGATACGCCGAGGTCACCGAGCGCCTTGGGGATGGCGCGTCCGGCGTGGTCGGCCGTCAGGAACAGGTCGGATGCCCCGGCTTCGCGCAGGACGCGGACGGGGGAGGGATCTTCTTTGGTCAGCAGCACGGCGACAGTCCCTGTTTGCGGCGCCCGGAGAATGCGCTAACGTTCCGTGATGGACAAGGAAGCCAAACGGGCACACCACGACCTGGGCGGTGCCACCAAATTCATGTGCGAGCCGGTGGATATCGAGCCGCACGCCCTGACCGATTTCGACCGCGAGGTCGATGCCCTGCGCCAGATGCTGGCGGTGAAAAAGCTGATGTCGGTCGATGAACTCCGCCGTGGGGTCGAGGCCATCCCCGAGGCCGACTACCACCGCCTGAGCTACTACCGTCGCTGGATCCGCTCGATCACCGACAATCTGCTGCGCAGGGGCGTCATCACCGAGGCCGAACTGCGTGCCGCCCTGGAGCGCGCCTGATGTTCGCGGCCGGCGAGACGGTGCGCGTAAAGGACGCATGGCCCGAGACAACCGGCCCGGTCCACATCCGCACACCCCACTACGTGCGCGGCATCGTCGGCGAGGTGGTCCGGCACCTCGGCGATTTCCCCAATCCTGAGGACCTCGCCTTCGCGCGCCCCGCCGAACGCCGCCCGCTGTATCACGTGCGGTTTCGCAAAGGCGCGATCTGGCCCGAGGCAAAGCCGGACGACGAACTACTGATCGAGATCTTTGAACATTGGCTGGAGCGGCCATGAATATACTCGAAACCGACGGCGATCGGTTGCTGGCAGCGGTGCGCGGGCTGCTGGAGCAGAAGGGGATCGTTTCTACGGCGGAAGTCCAGGAGCGCATTGCGATTACCGACGCCGCCAACCCGGGGCAGGGGGCTCGGATGGTCGCCAAGGCGTGGGTCGATCCGTCCTATCGGGCGTTGATGCTGGAGGATGGGACCAAGGCCGCGGAGCAGTTGGGGATCCTGATGCGCGGGGTGCCTCCGCTGGGGGTGCTGGAGAACACCGCGGAGGTCCATAATCTGGTGGTCTGCACGCTGTGCAGTTGTTATCCGCGCGCGGTCCTCGGGTATCCGCCGTATTGGTACAAGTCGGCGGCTTTTCGAGCGCGGGCGATTCGTGATCCGCGGGAGTTGCTGGCCTCGGAGTGGAAGACGATCATTCCGGATGCAGTCAAGCTACGGGTGGTGGATTCCACAGCGGATTACCGCTGGATGGTGCTGCCGATGCGTCCGCCAGGAACGGATGGTTGGGGTGAGGACAGGCTGGCCGCGATCGTGCGGGAAGGCGACATGGTCGGGGTTACCCTTCCGGCGGTGGTTTGATCATTGCCTCATTTGTCATTGTCGGAGCTGGAGCTCGGCGGCAGACCAGTCAGAGGCGGGTATTGGCGGCCGGCTAGGTCGGTGGGTTAGCGGGTAGGACGCGGGCCCGAAAACGAGACCGGCGCGCGATCCAGCCTAAACAGAAATCCTGACGAGGGGATGACCAAGGATATCATCATGCCCGACCAGGGTTTTGGGAGACCAATCGGGATTCTCAAGAACGACCGTTTTTGCGAGCTTGTTGAAAGCCAGTGAGCACCTCGACCATCGGACAATCAGGATGGTCGGGGTTGTTAATGTCCCGAAACCGCTGCACCTGCGGATCCAAGGAAGCCCTGCTCGCGTCCAACCGTCGTGACCAATGCTGAAGCTCTAGCCTAACCGCCTTCATCCGAATTGCTGACGTTGAGATCACCGGTGCCGAGGTCATCGAAATAGGCGGAATTCGGCCTCTGGCGTGATTGTCTATTTGTACACGCTTCCGATTGTAGCCGCGCGATTAATTAAAGACCGCTCGGCCAAATTCCGTGCTCGCCGCCCGACCAGTTGACCTGAGCAATCTAACTCTCCCGCGATTTCGGACGCGACCATCTCTCGTTCTTCATTGTGAAGAGTAGAAGAATATTCAATTCAGTCTCCGGTAGCAAAAGTTCGGGGCGGATTGCCTAAAGCATATCGCCATATTTCCGTGACAAGTTTACCACTTGGCAGGTTCCGTTGGAGCAAGTGGGACAGCGCATATTGAGCATCTTGACCGCCGGAAGCATCGTTATATCGAACTTCAATTCGCATTTGTCGCAGGCGATTTCTTGATTAGCAATCATGTATGATCGTATCACTGAGTTATAATCAAATACCCGATCTACAAAATATAGACGATCTTCGCGACGCTCAGCCGGTCGCCCAAAACCAATTTGGTATTTCATGCATAGTCCATAATTGAACGCATATATCGAAACTCTATGGCCTGCCCGATCTGCTTGCTCGAAATATTTCGTGATAAAAAATGCTAATTCCAAAGATGATAGGAGATCTTCAAAATCGTTGGAAAGATAGAAGTGGCTGGAATGCGAACGATCTCGTCCACTGCGAGGGGAGCGATCCTCCTGTCGGATGCTCCGCGCGCGGCCAACCATTTTCTCAAGCAACTCTTTCAAGGAAAAAATCGATGATCTTTCATGGAATGACGTACGGTATTGTCCAGTAGAAAAAAATGGCGTCACCTTCTCCTCGTAATATCGTTGGGCTGCCTCCTGAATAGCTTGGGGGCCAATTTTTTTGCCATACAGCAGGTGAAATTCATGCGCATAAAGCATTATATGGCCGAGAATTCGTGGGTTGGCCATCGTAGCATAAAACAAGACCCGCCAGATATCGTCGGAACGGGCATTAAAGAAAAGATCCAGCCCACCCTTACAGAAAACCGACAACCTCCGTTCTACCACCCGCTTCACAAAGTCGGTTGCCTTTTCCTCCATCTTCGTGACACCAGAACCCCCATATAGGCCGTAAATATCCAGGTGAAATTCCTCAATCTTGGTCTTGTCAAGCGAGCCAAGATAACACGACCCGGATAAGCCGCAATCTTGAATTTGATGAAGTCTGACCAGCGAGTAAGCGGCGATATCAAACTATCAACTAATAGTCGCATCGGCTCTTCAGGTAATTCAGAGAAGTCGTCAAGAAAAACATACAGATATCGTATTCCTAGTGCTGCAAGTATCTTTCTAATCTCTGCTATTATCTCGTTCACGCCCACTATTCGCATCAAAAGTTGCACATATTTCTGTTCTAGGTCTCCACTCTGCTCGCTCGCCGTCTCAAATCCAGCTTTTGCTGATGCCCCAATGTCGGCCTTCATAACCGATGCACTGATATCAACACCGGCGGATATCTGCCTCTTTGTCTTATTTGATCCCTTCGACGTGCTGGAGACGGCAACAAATCCGCCAATATTTTCATATTCAGGCGTATCGATCCTAGCGATGATCGCATCGAGACCAGCGAAGACTTCGGCGGCGGATCCTTTAACACGCTCTCTAATACGAGAAAGGAAGCTCTGCTCGACCTGCGCTCTGAGTTCGGCTCGAATATCGTCAATGAGTGTTCGGAAAAAGCGCTTGTATAGGAGGAATTTTTTGATCTGAGCGGGTGACATGGCAGTAGCCAGTTGTTCGACGCGCTCTGGTTCTATCTGATCTATCTGAGATGACTCGTAGACATTACGTATGTCCATGTAGGCCGAAATTATACTTGATTTGTTTTTTCTTATCTCATGTTGAACACGCTGAAATACCGTAGATTTCCCGGTGCCTTTCCGACCCACTATGATTGTGGTGCTGTCTCCCAAAAGGGTCTTGAACGCCTGCTCGTTAGGTAGAGGATCTACGTAGAGCTTTTCGATCTGCGACCGGTTTCTCTCATCATTGAGTTCAGCGCGGCTGAAAAGCTTTAATGAGGAGGCGGCTTTGTAAAAGTTATCTAACTGCTTTGCGGGAAATTCGTCGGCCATAGGTGCTCCCTCCAATTCGGCAGCCATCATCACATAAATGGGAGTTCTGTTGAAGAGGCTTCGCGTCACCCAAAAAGCTCGCAGCATTGGTCACGACGGTTGGACGCGAGCAGGGCTTCCTTGGATCCGCAGGTGCAGCGGTTTCGGGACATTGACAACCCCGACCATCCTGATTGTCCGATGGTCGAGGTGCTCACTGGCTTTCAACAAGCTCTCAAAAACGGTGGTTTCAGGAACTCTCAAATCATCTCGCATAATCTTCAGACGTGAGTTGCTGGCCTTGGCGTCCGTCGGTTCGGCAGTGCGTCACGGCTACCTCGACGCCAATCCGGTGAAGCAGTTCAGCAAGAGACGTATTGGGGGAGTCGGCACAACGGACGACCTATCCAACCGCCGAACAGGTTGATCGGCGGGTTTCCCAAACCGTCCCGATGTCTGGCCGGATGATCCGCTTCCTGGCAGAGACCGGCATGCGTCAGGAGGAAGTCTGCGGGTTGGAGTGGTCGCAGGTGTCGATCCCGCGTCGGGAGCTCAAGTTGACCAAGACCAAGATCTCGAGTCCACGCATCGTGCCTCTCAGCGATGTGGCGGTCGGCACGCCCCGGCACATCACATCGCCCTACTTGTACTTGCACCATGGCGGCCAACGCCACACGATCGTCGCCAATAGGGTTGTCGGGATTGCCCGTAAAGCCGGTGTCCCGTTCCGGTGCCACGATCTGCGGCACCATTCGCATCAACCTTCCTTTAGGGACGGGCGAATTTGCTGCCCTGTGAGTGATCGTCGGTCACAAGACGATCACCCTGACCATGCGTTACGCCCACATGATCACCAGCCATCTTCCTAAAGCGATGTCCACCTTCGATCCCAAGCCCGGCAGAAAACCGGCACAACCGGCACGTATTCCAGCCACGCCGATGTCGAATCGCTTAAACGTCACGCCGAAATGCGTGCTGGTTCAATCATCAGGAACGAAGAGGGAGAGGGATTAGAACCCTCGGTATTCGCGAGGGTACAACGGTTTTCGAGACCGCCCATCGTGTGGTGTTTGAACCTGCCCGTAGGCTTGTCCCGACTTATACTCGTTGCGCTTGACTGGACTTTTCTCCAGCCGCAAGTCCATCGTTATGCACTGATGAGGCCAGCATTTTGCTGACAAAGGCTCGGCAGGGGCGTTGCCAAACGCCGGGCGTTCGGCAGATCCTGCCGCTGGCATGGCTGCACCAACTGACGCCCAACGATCGCCGGACCGGACGCTGACCTATGCGGCGATCATAATCGTCGCTGGGGTGCTGGCGACGACCCTGGCGCAGCCGCAGGTGCTGGCGCGGCTGCCGCTGCAAAATCTGCTGAAGAACGAACTCCACCTCGATCGCAGCAGCAACTCGGCGTTCTTCTTCTGGGCGGGCCTGGCCTGGTATCTAAAACCCTTCGCCGGCATCGTCACCGACGCCTTTCCGCTGTTCGGCAACCGCCGCAAGAGCTACATCCTGCTCAGCGCCACCTTCGCGGCGCTGGCCTGGCTGGTGCTGAGCGTCACCCCGCACGCCTATCGCGATATGCTGCTCGTCGCGATCGTCATCAATGTGTTCATGGTGGTAACCAGTACGGTGGTGGGCGGCTACATGGTGGAAACCGCTCAGGCCGTTTCGGGCTCCGGCCGGCTGACCGCCATCCGGCAGTTCGTTCAGCAGGGGTGCCTGATCGTTAACGGGCCGCTAGCGGGATATCTCGCCAGCATCGCCTTCGGCTGGACCGCGGCGGCGTGCGGCGGGATCATGTTTCTGCTGGTGCCGGTCACCGCCCTGTTCCTGCGGGAACAGCGGCAACCGCCGGACCGCCGCCTGCTTCTGGGCAATGCCCGAGCCCAGCTTACGAATATCGCGACGGCGCGAACGATGTGGGCTGCGGCGGGGCTGATGGCGCTGTTCTACATCGCGCCGGGCTTCGGAACCGCAATATTCTACAAGCAACAGAACGAATTGCACATGGACACCCAGACCCAGGGGTTCCTCCAGTTGATCGGGGGCGTCTTCGGCGTGCTGGCCGCCGTGGGCTATGGCATCCTGTGCCGGCGGTTAAATCTGCGCACGCTGTTGGCCGGATGCATGATCCTGGGGACGGTCGCCAACCTCGCATATCTGTTTTATTCGTCCCTGGGACGGGCGCAAGTGATCGAGGGGCTCAACGGCTTCGGCTACACGCTGGCCGAACTCGCACTGATGGACCTCGCCGTGCGCGCCACACCGGCCGGCAGTGAAGGCTTGGGCTTCTCGCTGATGGTCAGTGTCCGCAACCTGGCGCTGTTCGGCACCGACTGGTTCGGTTCGAAACTACTGGACGCCTATCATTTCTCATTCGATTCGCTGGTGATCGCGAACTCCGTTACCACTGCGATAGCGGTTCCGCTGGTTTTCCTGCTGCCGGGGATCATCGTTGGCCGCAAGGACGCGGAGAGGTTCGACGACGGACCGACGGCCAAGACAGCGATGGAGTGACCGCGAGGCCCAGGCAACGAGCCGGAGGCAGCGAATCTTCCGGGCTTGCCCCGACACCCTTGCCACGACCGGGGCGCGGGTCCAATCCTGTGCCAACTCGCAACCAGGAACCGTTCATGCCTGTCGAAGCCCTCATCGCCGCGGCCCGCGGCTTCCTCGGCGACCGCATCACCACCAACGTGGGGCTGCGCGATCAGCACTCGCACGGCGAGGACGCCCAGCCCGCCGGTATTGCCTGATGCCGTCGCGTTCATCGAAAGCACCGACGAAGCCTGCCGGCTGATGGCACTGTGTTATGCCGAGCACGTCCCGGTAGTGCCGTGGGGGGCCGGCACCTCGCTGGAGGGCCACGTCACGCCGGTGCGGGGCGGGGTCACCCTGGATCTGTCGCGGATGAACCGGGTGCTGGACGTCAGCCAACCGGATATGGATTGCCGAGTGGAGGCCGGGGTCACGCGGGAGCAGTTGAACACGCATCTGCGCGACCTCGGGCTGTTCTTTCCGGTCGATCCGGGGACTTCGGCCTGCACGATCGGCGGGATGTCGGCGACGCGGGCCTCCGGCACCAACGCGGTGCGCTACGGGACGATGCGCGACAACGTCATGGGGCTGACGGTGGTGATGCCGGACGGGCGGGCGATCCGCACCGGAGGGCGCGTTCGCAAGTCGGCCTCGGGGTACGACCTGACGCGGCTGTTCATCGGCTCGGAGGGGACGCTGGGTGTCATCACCGAGATCCAATTGCGGCTGCACGGGATACCGGAGGCAGTCTCGTCCGCCACCTGCCAGTTCCAGACACTGCGCGATGCCGTGGAGACCGTCATCGCGATCCTGCAACTTGGAATTCCGGTCGCTCGGATGGAGTTGCTGGACGACGTGCAGATGGCCGCCTGTATCGCCTATTCGAAACTGGAGGGGCTTTCGAAGTTGCCGACCCTGTTCTTCGAGTTCCACGGCACGGCGGCGGCGGTGGCGGAACAGGCTGCCCAGGCCGAGGAGATCGCACTGGGGTTCGAAGGACTAGGTTTTGCCTGGGCGACCGAGGCGGCGGCGCGGGCCAAGCTGTGGCGGGCCAGGCATGACGCCTATTGGGCCGCGTTGGCATGGAAGCCGGGGCACAAGGGGATCGCGACGGATGCGATCGTGCCGATCTCCCGGCTGACCGAGGCGATCCTAGGCGCGAAGGAGGATATTTCGGCATCTGGCTTGACCGCGCCGATCGTTGGGCACGTCGGGGACGGAAATTTCCATACCGTGATCATGGTGCCGCCGGAGTCCGACGGGATGGCTCGGGCGTGGGAGCTGGACAAGAAGATCGTGGCGCGGGCGCTGGCCTTGGGCGGGTCCTGCAGCGGCGAACATGGGGTCGGGATCGGCAAGCGGGAGTTTCTGGAGCAGGAACACGGCGTCGAGGCGCTGGCCGTGATGCGGGCGGTGAAGCAGGCGCTTGATCCGCGCGGGGTGATGAACCCGGGGAAGATTTTTCTGAATTAACAAGCCGGTTTTTGGTCTCAGGTCGCTACGACGGGTATCACGCCGCGGATAAGTCCAATGCCGGTCAGCACGATCCGTGCGGCGATCAGCGCGGCCAGGCCGTGTGGATCCTTGTTCGGGACGAACTCCACGAGGAAGAAGCCCGCGATACGTCCTTTCTTGGCCACGCCGAGCAGCAGATCGAGCAGGTCGAGATAGTCGATCCCGCCCGGGGTGGGCATGCCGACCGCGGGCATCAACGAGGGATCCAGACCATCGCAGTCAATGGTGACAATGCAGTCCGCGCCCTCGGGGATGGCATTGATCGCCGGCTGGATTCCGCCGCGGCGGATGTCGCGGGCGGAGAAGATGTGCGAGCCCCAGCCGCGCGCATATGCGATCTGGTCGGCTGTCCCGCTGCCAAGACCGCCGATGCCAACCTGCACCATGGTTGCCACCCAAGGCATCTCGGCGGCGCGGCGCATCGTGCTGCCATAGCCGTTCGGGTTGCCCTTGATGACGTCGCCCCAGTCGGCATGCCCATCCACCTGGACAATGGTCAGCGGACCGCGGCCCTCATAGGCGCGTAGAACGGGGATCGGCACGGAATCATCACCGCCCAGCACAACCGGCACCGCGCCGGCTTGCAGGATGGCCGCAATTGCCTGGGTGATCCGGGTGCAGTTGCCCTCGGTGTCGGCAGAGTCCGTGGGTAGGTCGCCAATGTCGAAAATGCCACGCGTGTCGTTGAGGGTGGCGAGCAGTGTGCCGCCAATGTCGAAATCGAATTGATTGAGCTGGCCAAGAAACGCCTTTGAGGCAGTCCGCAGCGCAGCGGGAGCCCCGGCGGAGTGGCTTGCCTCACCGGACTTGTAAGGCGAGGCTTCGTCGATACCGAGAATGGCCACCGTGGTCCCCCGCAGGTCGGCCAGCGAGCGGCTTGCCATCTTGGCGAAGGTTGTAGGCGGGTTTGGCGCGGTCACTGGGCAGGCTCCTGCAATAAAGCCGACCACCATGCCTAGGGCCGCTCTGGTCAGCCAGGGTCAGCTTGATCAAAACGTGTCCATTACCCATCGTCGCGCCACCTTGTGAGAAGCGCAGCGTCCATCCTGGTCGGCCCGGACGGAACCAGACCCTCACGCCTGGATGATCGTGTGCGGTGAAGATGCCATCCGCATGCCCGCACATAGATCGGTGGTTGCCGCCTTACCATCCGCGATAACTGCGACCGGATCCAACTCAAGTCTCAACGCGAACAAAGGCGTAACCATCGACTTTCAGAAGGCCGAGAAGATCGACGAGCGGGGCGTCGAAGATTTCCGTTCGAGCCGCAGCGACCCTGAACAGGTCCACAACCCAAAGCTAATCCAGGGAATTGAATTTTCCGTGGTACATGCGCCTGTTCCAGCCGATTTGGTCTTACGGTTTGACTGGAATGCAGGAATGGATTCCGGCCTCATGCAGGCTGACGCGGCTGGTGTCGAGAGATACACGACCAGTTCAAATATCTTGCGACGTGGCTTCCGACCGCAAATGTCCAGGTTGGCGACGTGGGCACGATCGAGGATGGTATCTTCGAAAAGAAGGGCACCCTGAGAGATTTCGGCATCGCCTGTACGGTCCAGGAGGACCCGCAGACCGGTGATATCGAATATTCTTCGTCGGATGCGGTCTCGGTTGAGGTCAAAGCAACCGGTGGGGCGCCGGTGGCCGGTGCGGTCGGAGCTCAGGTTGATGCCAATGTGGCCGTAGGCTTCAAGCGTGCCAATGCAATCCTGTTCCAGGCGTCGCACTGCAGGGCCAGCACGACATCAAACCTAGCCGACGTCGCCTCGGCAGTTCTCAACTTGTACAATGAGGGGCAATGGCCGGCTGACCTCACCGTGGTCACCGATGTTGTTAGCAGCGCAGCCGCGACGATCCTTATCTCAAGTGGCGCCGGCGCCCACATCGAACTGGGGGTGAGAGGCAAGCTGGGCCAGGACAAGGCAAACTTAGCAAGCGCTGATGCAAGTTTCAGCGTCAACAGCTTCTCGGGGATGGCGACGCGGATAGTCGGGGAGAAGGGAACAACTCCGCTGTTCAAGGCGAGTGGCATCAAGAGGTACTGGCTTCCCTGGCGGGATGCCGAATTCAAAACGAGAAGTGCGGCTGACGGGTTGGAGTTCAGCCCGCTTATGCCGGTCGACCTCCTGGTCGCAGCACCCCCTATTAGGGCTGGCTAGCTACACCGCGTCGCGCTGGAGCCGTGCGGTTGATGCCGCAGGTCTGGAGTTTACGCCCATGCCGGATCGATTGATCACACTGGCGATCGACGAAACCCCTACAGCGGCGGGCGCGGTCTTCACTTTTAGGGTAAGGTTTGACGATCGGTTGGTTGTCGCGGACGGCACGCTCACGCTCACGCAATCAGAACAAGTTCGCGACATCGGCGAGACATACGGTGCTGTCTTCGCCAATCCGCAAGATCCCACATCGTTCCGCCTCGCGCCCGCTCAGCTGAGAGCTATCGGTTTGGCGCTCTTCGACATATGGTTCAAGTCGAGCTGGTCTCAGCTTGCCGTTCAGCCGGGCGACCGCCAAATTCTCGTTATCGCATCGGGCATCCCCGAAATTCTCAACTTGCCGTGGGAGCTGATGCGGCCTCCAGAGCGTGAGGAGATCGGAACAGATGCGGGCTGGGGTATTCGGCGATTACCTTGGCCTGATCGTCAATTGGCAACGGCGGCCAGTCTTAATCCGGGGCCCCTTCGTGTTCTGTTCGTGGCTTCGTCGCCACGGGACCTGCCAGAACTCGATTACGAGCTAGAGGAAGAGCTTCTACAGCGTGCGCTGGGCCCGAAGGCCCAAATGGAAAGCGCAATTCTCGGTACGTTCGATGAATTGGTCAGTTTGACAGACGACTTTGGTCCGCATATACTTCACCTTAGTGGTCACGGCACTGTCGGGGAGCGGCGTTTGACTTCGAGAGCGTAAACGGCGATTCTGATCCGCAACCCGCGCGAAGTTTGGGGCAGCGTCTTGCTGGAAGCGGTGTGCGCTGTGTCTTTGTAAGCGGATGCGAGGCGGGTAGTGCGCCACCTCGGAGTTCGCTCGGTGGCGTTTGCCAAGCCATTGTCGCCCATGGCGTTCCCATGGCGATTGGCTGGGGTGCATCTATTGTCGACGAAGTCGCAACCAAAATTGCGGCGACGTTCTATCGAGCGGTTGCCGCCGGAAAGCCAGTTGATTTTGCACTGGCGCGAGCCCGGTTCGATGGCAAAAGTGCAGTCAGGGAAAGCATGGACCCGTCGTGGTCGCTCTGTACGACCTCTACGACGGTCGACGTTCGCGTGCTCGACGAAACCCGGCCGACTACAACCAGGCCTGCGATCAATGTGCAACAGCGCCTTAACGGGGTGGCTTACGCGCAGCCGCTGATCGGCAGGCGTCGTGAGCTGCAGGCAGTGCTTCCTGGACTACTTGGCGGGGCCATGCGAGGCATCGTTGTTACTGGGATCGGTGGTTCTGGCAAGAGCTCTCTGGCGACACGGCTGGCTCGGATCCTGGAAGCACGGCGCGATCCTCCGAAAAACTGCGCTACTACGCGTCGGGCCGTTCATCATTGTGCGCCGCTACGGCTACGGGTGCCCGTGCGTCCGGTCATATGCGCTCGCGGCAGGGGCCTGCCGGCTTGCCAGGAAGCTGGGATCAGGGCGGTAGATTTCGACCTTGAGCGGATAGCATGCGGCCACATCAGAGGAATGTTCCGCGCCGCAATCACCGCCGGGGCAGGCAGAGAGCACCGCGAGCAGATCAATCTCGGCAAAGAATTCGATGAAGTCGCCAGGTCGAACAGGACTGGCTTTCATGAAGTACTGATGAGTATCGCGCGTGAAGCCGGTGCACATGAAGACGTTCATCACGTCATGCACGGCGAACTCGGCCTCGCGGACGTCAAGGCGGCGCGCGGCGGCAAGCGCTCGGGTGAGGTTGGAGTGGCAGCAGTAGTGGTAATCGTGGCCGCTGAGCAGCCGGTTCGTGTAAGGGTCACAACGAGTGCCGATGACGTCGTGAACCCCGGCGCCATCGGCATCCCAGCCGTACCAGCCGAGCGTATCATGGGTGATGGTAGCCATCGGGCGCAGGTAAGGCAGCGTGCTCCAGAGGCGGTCGCCGGTGGTGAGGTGGGTGGCGTGCAGTGCGCGTGTCTTGGCGCTGAAGAAGCGCTCCGAGAGGTCGGCGGCGTTGAAGAGGTTGAGGTCACCAACCTGTGGGCCATCGATACTGAGGATACGGAAGAAATGCCCGCGTGGCACCTCGAAGGCGCGGCCGTCGCGCGGGGGGACCAGGAGTTCGGCGATCCCGGTCAGACCTTGCCGCGCGGCGCCGAGGGTGGCGAGGTCGGGCTGCGGCAGGGTGTCGACAGGGTAGCATATGACTGGCTTGCGACCGCGGCGATCCTCGGCGTCGGCGGGTGGCGGGACGGTTGGGCGCATACGGGTTCGACCTGCGGAGGGTTGATCAATGGCTGCTGCGCTGGTCACGTCGCCATGATCGAACAGGTCGAACCAACCTTCCAAGCATGCCGGAGGTGAACGCCAGCAGACGCCAACCTCCAAAGAGCAGGTTCCTGTTCTTCATCGCCTGTGCCGCGGCGTCCTTCGAACGAAACCATCAGGCTCCGTCGAAGATCGCTTCCGGCAGCAACGCTGAAACCACGTAGTTGGGAACGTCTACAACGTTGGAAACCCGTAGGTCGACCGCGACACTACAAATGACGTAGGCCTGCTCGCGGCTAAAGCCGCGTTCCTGCAGCAGCTCCATCATATTCAGCACCGCGTTGCGGCAAGCGAGCGTCAGATTTTCCGCCTCGATTTCGCCCGCAGCATTGATCGGCATCCCCATCACCCCGAGCAACCGTTCCGGTGCGGCGAACCGCGGCTCAGCGAAGTAGGTGGTGCGTGAGAACACTGGTGCGGTGAACTTTCGCGACGCGGCTAGACCTTTGTGGACCCGGAACCGCACCACCGCGGTGGCGCCCATCTCCACAGCCGTGACGCAAACCTCGCCGTCGCCCTGGGCAAAATGTCCGTCGCCGGTAGAGAACAGGCCTCCCTCCTTGAACACCGGCAAGTACAGTTTGGCCCCTTTGGTGAGCTGCTTGACGTCGAAATTGCCGCCGTTTTCCCGTGGCGGCAGCGTGCGCAGACCGGCCAGACCGCATGGTCCGGTGGGCACCGCACCGGCTGGATCCGGCGGCAGCGCGAACCCGCCGCGGTCGATCACGCGCTGCTCGCGCGCGGTCCAGGCCGTCAGTTGCTCCGCTGACGGCGCCACCCCCGACACCCCCATGAACGGCGCCCCCGGAATACGCACCCCAGGTAGCTGCTCCGAGGTCGCCCAGTCGTCCTTGATCTGCCAATGCACCAGAAATGGCTCGGTCATGACATCGCGCAGGAAGCCTAATCCCGGCACGATGGCAGTGAACCCCGTCGGCTGGGGGATGATGTCGGTGAATTCGATCTCCAGGATATCCCCGGGCATTGCGCCCTTGACGAAGACCGGCCCGGTCAGCGGATGCACCGCACCGGTATCCAGCGTGGCAAGATCGGCGGCCGTGGCACCAGGGGTGATCTGGCCATCGACTCCATCGCGGGTTTCCAGCGCGATCTCCTCGCCCTGTTCGATTTCCACCAGCGGGGCGATGTCCGGATGGTAACGGTTGTGACCACAGCCTGGGTCGTCGCAAAGCCGCTTGGCTCGATCGATGCGAATGGCGCGCATGGCAGTGCCTCTCCGGTTCAGGTTTTCCCGCGGCTATAAGAGCGCAGATCGTCTGATCGATCCACTGGTCATGGCTGACCGAGCGATCGGCGCCTCAGCCTGGTTTCGTGACGACAGGGAGGGCGGCTAGCGGCGCCTTCGAGGTGTTCCACACCGCTTACGACGGGTTGCAACCACGGAAAGTTTAGCTTCCGCCACATTGTGTGACGACCCGCTTAGTTATAGTCGATCGGGAATAACGAAGGATCTGGGGCAGAACGATGGGGCAATTTCCGACAGAACAGGATCTGCTGCCCTTTATCTACAACATCGAAACCGGGGTCAGCGGTCTTCTCGACAATTTCGGCTACTCATTCTCGCCGGTCCTGATTTCCGGCCAGGTGGCCGATCCAGGTATCTATAATCTTTCTACGACGACACCCGTCACGACCGAGAGCGTGACCTATACCGCCGCAGGCATCCCGGTCAGCGATACCTACACCGGAACGACGCTGTGGAATTTGCTCGCCGATGCAGGCGGCGTCATCACAACCACGGCTAAGAACGACATCCTGAGCAAATACGTCATCGCCACCGGTTCGGATGGATATCAGGTGGTTTTCTCGCTCGGGGAAATCGATCCGATCTTCGGCCACCAGCCGGTCCTGGTCGCCTATGCCGACACCGCCGGACAGCTCGGCCCCAAAGGCAGCGACGGGCTCGCGCGCATGGTCGTGCCCGGCGACATCGCGGGCGGCCGATATGTTTCGGATCTGGTGAGCCTGCAAGTGGTCAGTCTGCCTGAACCAGGTCCAACTGGCGCCGGCGGCATTTCGCCTCAGGCGACGTTGTCGGGGGCCGTGGCGGACCCGACGATCGTTACTCCGGCGACGCTCGCTGCGCTGAACCAGTGCACAACCGAGACAGCAACCTACCTGGCGGGTTCAACACCAACGACAGACACCTATACAGGTGTATCGCTGTGGACGCTGATCCAAGATGCCGGCCTGCTGACCGACCCGGCGATCAAGAACGACCTTTTGGGATTTGCGGTCGTGGCAACCGGCAGCGACGGGTATCGCGCGGTAATCTCGTTGGGGGAAATCGACCCGATGTTCGGCCACCAACCCGATCTGGTGGCCTATGCCGATACGAAGGGCCAGTTGGGACCCGGCGGCAGCGATGGCGCCTTGCGCCTCGTGGTTCCAGGTGATCTTGCCGGCGGGCGCTATGTCTCCAATCTCGTCAGCCTGCAGGTGATCGACACGACGTTGCTAAGCCACGGCTGACGGACCGAGGCCATCAAGTCGCTAAGGATTTCGAACCCGAACCAGGTTCATCGGCTTCATGCTCATGGCCACTTCGCCATCCTGGTTCAGCAACTCCATAAACGAGTGAATCATTCCGCGATCGGGCTTCGAGCGTGACCGCCGAGCCTCCCTGACGGTGACGTGCAGCGTCAGGGTGTCGCCGGGACGGACCGGACGGAGCCAGCGCAACTCGTCGATGCCTGGGGAGGCCAGGTTGTCATGCGGAAGGTAATTTTCGACCACGAGCCGCATGGCGCTTGACACAGTGTGCCAGCCGCTGGCGATGACTGCGCAGAAGGGGCCTTCGGCCGCGAACGCGGGATCGACGTGCATGGGCTGAGGATCATACCGCTTGGCAAAGGCGATGATCTCGTCCTCGCTGATGGTGAACGAACCGCATAGATAGGTGGCACCCTCCTTGTAATCCTCCAGGAAGCGATCGGTCGTGGGGGTGGAGAAAACCTCGAACATCAAAGGGGTCGCTCGCGTATCGGTTCACGCAATTACATGCGGTATGATGTCCGATAATCAATGGTTGGAAGATATCCGGGACACCGACGATTTTCCTCCCGGCATATCGATGTCGATAGCCAGGGTTGCTGCGACTCAAGATCCGTTCTTCACTTCGCTTAGGCGGGCGCGCATCTGGCAACCGGCCTCGACAACCTGCGCGACAGTGATGGCATCCATCGAAACAGCGACCACCGCGGTGGCAAGCGGTCCGGCAGGCCCGTAGGTGTTGGCATCGGTCGGACCGAACAGTCCGATGGTCGGCGCGCCAGATGCCGCCGCTAGATGCATCAGGCCGGAATCGTTCCCTATGAACAGGGAAGCCTTTTGCAGCACGGCTGCCGCTTCCGGCAGGGACAGGGCGCCGACGAGATTACATGCCTCGGGTAACGCCGCCAGCAATGGCGTGGCCATGGTGCGTTCGGCCACACCTTGGCCGCCAAGGATCACAGGCAGCGCGTTGGGAAACGCGGACGCTGCCAAGCGTCGGCAGGCCTCCGCGAACCGCTCGGCCGGCCAGACTTTCGGCTGCCAATTCGCGGTCGGCGCCAGGACGATAATTGGTCTGTCGGTCTCCATCAAATTGGCGGCTCGGTCTCGGTCCGCTTGCGCGGTCCAGACGACCGGCAGCGGCGGTGGCGACAAGTCAAGGATGGCCCCGAGCTGAGCGATCTTTGGCCCATCCATCCGCCTGAAGATGGCCCGACGACGCGTCGGCACCAGCCAGGACAGCGCCGATCCGCGAATATCGATGACGAGGTCCCAGAACCGGGTGGCGGTCCGCGCCCATAGTGGCAGCCAATGCAGGCCCCATTTCTGCTTGCGCAGCACGATGATCCGATCGCGGTTCGGCATGCGCGTAAACACGCCTTCCGCTACCGGACCACAGACCACTGTGATACGCCCACCCGGGTAGGTCCGGATGAGGTGGTCGAGCAGCCCGGTGGAGAGAACCGCGTCGCCCAGGCGGTTCGACGTCACGAAGAGGATCTTCATCTGCAACCGCGGTTAAAGCATGATCGCGCCGAGCGGAATGTCGTCGCGCGTAAATCATGCACGTCAAAGACAGAGATAGGCCATTTCCGGCCGGCACAGTCAGGCTGGAGTGGTCTAGAAGGGTTTGAAAATGGTCTAGAAGTGGTTTGATTGGGCCGCCATCATTTGGCAGCGTTCGCGCCAACGATCAGCTAAGGGCCTGCTGCGAAATAACCGAATCGTTGGCGAGGACGCATCCGCTACGCGACATCATGGTCGGCGCCGGCCGACGGCTTGGGGCGACAGTGCCTCGCTTGCCGCTCTTGTTTTAAAGGCTGGGCAGACGCGCAAGTAGGGCCAAGCGTTTCATTTAACACCTTACTCGTAACGACTGAAGATTTCGACGAAAACCGCGAGATTCCGCGCGGTCAGCAAAAGACACATATTCCCTAGCGAACCGCTTGACGATCCGCTTCCCTCACCCTAATGTAAATGTGTCTTACATTCACATGAGGCCCTCGATGACGAGCGCTGCCAACCAAGACGCCTACGGCTCACGTGGCTGGAACCAGGGACCTTGGGGCAACACCCAAGGTCCCCAATGGCAACAGCCTAATAACGGGCCGCCCTGGGGCAACCAAGCGTGGGGCAACCAAGCCTGGGCCGGCCCGCCTTTCTGGCATCCGGCGGGCCTCAGCCGCCCCGCCGCCATCGCCTTTACCGTCCTCGGCTTCATCTTCTGGTGGCCGATCGGACTTGCTTTACTCATCTACATGATAGGGAGTGGACGTATGGGATGCTTCGGTCGTCGCCATCGCAGGATGTATCAGCGAAACGGACAGGACACTGGGCCTTGGGCCAACTGGAAATCATGGGCCTGCGCTTCGAGTGACCGCCCGGCCGCCTCCTCTGGCAACCGTGCCTTCGACGAATACAAGGCCGAGACCCTCCGTCGTATGGAGGAGGAGCAGAAGGAGTTCGGCGCCTTCCTTGAACGCCTCCGCTTCGCCAAGGACAAGTCGGAGTTCGACCAGTTCATGGCCGAACGCCGCAATCGTCCGCCCGCTCCGCCGACGGAAGAGCAGCCCTCGGCCTGATCAGTCACGGTTGCACTAAGCGGCCCTGTCTACCAACTACCCGATGCGTCATGCCCCTACCCGGTGGCTTGGCGCATCGTTTTCGTTGGATCATCCCGTTTCGCCCCTGCGCCTGCTACCAGACGGGCGTGGGCATGCAGCGGAAGCAACCCAGCGGCGGTTGAATGAGGGCTTTCCGCAGAAACGCGGCTTCTCTACGAGGCGGGGACGACAGGTAAGGGACCGTAACAAATGGCCGGTATCGACATTCTCGCGTCAGCCTTCAGCGGCGCCAACGCGGCATTCCTGGCCGACCTCTACGCGCGGTGGGTCAACGATCCCGCCTCCGTTGATCAGAGCTTCGCCGACCTGTTCGACGCAATGAACGACGAAGCGAGGGCTGTGCTGGAAGATGCCAGTGGCGCCTCCTGGGCACCCCGGCCCAGCTTCAACGAGCCCGAAACCGTGGCATCGAAACCGGCGCAAGGCGGTCTTGCCCTGGATCAGGTCCGCGCCGCCATCATCACGTCCCTGCGGGCGCTGATGCTCATCCGCTCCTATCGCGTGCGCGGTCACCTCGAAGCCAAGCTCGACCCGCTGGGCCTGACCAAACCGGCCTCGCACGCCGAGCTCGATCCGAAAACCTACGGCTTCACCGAAGCCGACATGGACAAGCCGATTTTCATCGACAACGTGCTCGGCCGCGAAACCGCGACCTTGCGGGAGATCATGCAGATCCTCCGCCAGACCTATTGCGGCCCCATCGGCGTCGAGTTCATGCACATCCAGGACCCCGAGCAGAAATCGTGGATCCAGCGCCGGGTCGAGGGCGCTCCCTGGCTGACCTTCCTCGACGCCGACGAAAAGCGCACCATCCTGCGGCATCTAACCGAAGCCGAGGGCTTCGAGGTGTTCTGCCAGAAGCGCTACGTCACCACCAAACGCTTCGGTCTGGAAGGCGGGGAAGTCACCATTCCCGCGCTGCACGCGATGATCGAGACCAGCCGCCGCCGACGGCGTGGTCGAGGTCGCGATCGGCATGCCCCATCGCGGCCGCCTCAACACCCTAGTCAACATCGTCAAGAAGCCGCTCACGGCGCTGTTCAGCGAGTTCGGCGGCGAAAGCTTTAAGCCTGACGACGTGCAGGGCTCCGGTGACGTGAAGTACCACCTCGGCACCTCCACGGACGTGGATATCGCCGGCCATAGCGTGCACTTGTCGTTGCAACCCAACCCGTCCCACCTCGAGGCGGTCGACCCCGTCGTCGTCGGCAAAGTGCGTGCCCGCCAGGACCGGGCAGGCGACACCAAGAAACGTGGCTCGGTGATGGCGATCCTGATGCACGGCGACGCTGCTTTTGCCGGTCAGGGCCTGGTGTATGAAACCCTGGCGATGAGCCAGTTGATCGGCTACCGCACCGGCGGAACCATCCATCTCATCGTCAACAACCAGATCGGCTTCACCACCGTCCCGGCGCACGCCTATTCCGGCCTTTACTGCACCGACGTGGCGAAATCGATCCAGGCGCCGATCCTGCACGTGAACGGCGACGATCCTGAGGCGGTGATCTTCTGCGCCCGCATGGCCGCCGAATATCGCATGAAATTCAGCAGCGACATTGTGCTCGACATCGTCTGCTACCGCCGCCACGGCCACAACGAGACCGATGAGCCGGCGTTCACTCAGCCGCTGATGTACAAAGCGATCAACGCCACCAAGACCACCCGCACACTCTACGCCGAGAGACTGGCTCGGGAGGGCACCATCTCCCCGGAAGAAGCCAAAGCAATGTGGGACGAGTTTACCAAGACGCTGGAAGACGCCAATTCCGCGGCGAAGTCCTACAAGCCGAACAAAGCCGACTGGCTGGAGGGCCATTGGGCCGGCTTTCATCCGGTGGATCAGGAGGAAATCGAGCTTACCGAGGAACCCACAGCCGTCCCGGCCGAGACGCTGAAGCAAATAGGCGCCGCCCTGTCGCACGTGCCGGACGACTTCAACCTCAACCCGAAGATCATCCGCCAGCTCGAGGCGAAAGCCCAAGCCATCAACACCGGCGAGGGCATCGACTGGGCCACCGGCGAGGCGCTCGGCTTCGGGAGCCTGCTGCTGGAAGGCAGCCGCATCCGCCTGTCGGGCGAGGACACCCAGCGCGGCACGTTCAGCCAGCGCCATGCGGTGCTGATCGATCAGCTCAACCAGCATGAATACGTCCCGCTGAACAATATCGCCCCCGATCAGGCGCGGATCGAAATCTACAACTCGCTGCTGTCGGAAGCCGGCGTGCTGGGCTTCGAATACGGCTACTCGCTGGCCGATCCGCGCGCCCTGGTGCTGTGGGAGGCCCAGTTCGGCGACTTCGCCAATGGCGCGCAGGTCATCATCGACCAGTTTCTGGCCAGTGGCGAGACCAAATGGCTGCGCATGTCCGGCCTCGTGCTGCTGCTGCCGCACGGCTACGAGGGCCAGGGACCCGAACATTCTTCGGCCCGCATCGAGCGCTATCTGCAACTCTGTGCAGAACGCAACATGTATGTCTGTAATCTGACCACGCCGGCCAACTATTTCCATGCGCTGCGCCGCCAGTTGCACCGCAACTTCCGCAAGCCGCTGATCATTTTCGAGCCGAAATCGCTACTCCGCCACAAGCTGGCAGTCTCCCCGCTGGCTGACTTCGCCGAGGGCACTCGCTTCCAGTACGTGATCCCAGAGATCGACGCCATCGCCCCGCCTGAGGACGTCCGCCGCGTCACGATCTGCTCCGGCAAGGTGTATTACGATCTGCTGCAGGAACGGCGATTGAAGAACATCAAGGACGTCGCCCTGGTCCGGCTGGAACAGATCTATCCGTTTCCGGAGATTTCCGTCAGCCGCGTCCTCGCCCCATACCGGAACGCCGATGTGGTCTGGTGCCAGGAGGAGCCTGAAAACATGGGCGCGTGGAGCTTCGTCGATCGCCGCATCGAGAAGGTTCTTCTCCACCTTGACATGAAGGTTCGCCGCCCCGCCTACGTGGGACGCGACGCCGCAGCCAGCCCAGCGACCGGCCTCGCCAAGGCCCATATGGCCCAACAAGCGCGCGTGGTAGCCACTGTGCTCGGTATCGGGTAGACCGCCCCGCCTGCTACTTCCGCCTGGAGAAGATCGCTGTGGCGACTGAAATCGTAGTGCCTGCGTTGGGCGAGAGCGTCACCACCGCCACCGTTGCCCGCTGGATCAAGCAACAGGGTGAGACCGTTGCGGCGGACGAGCCATTGGTCGAGCTGGAAACCGATAAGGTGACGGTGGAGGTCAACGCGCCCTCCGCCGGCGTACTGTCCTCGATTGGGGTGCCCGAAGGCACCGAGGTTGAAGTGGGCGCCGTTCTTGGGGTTGTCGATGTCGCTGATGGCGCTATCGCCGGCCAGCCCGCTGCGCCGAAGCCAGCCGCCGCGGCCGCACCGGCATCTCAGCCAGAGCCGCGCCCCGCCGCCAACCCGCCGGCCGGGATCAATCCGCCGCCGCGTCCGCTGGGTCCCGTCTCGCGGCCTGCCGCATCTGAACCTACGCACGCTCCACTGCCCGCCGCGGCGAAAATGCTCGCGGAAAACAAGGTCTCGGCGAAAGACCTAGGCACCGGCACCGGCAAGGACGGCCGCATCACCAAGGGCGACGTCATCGAATTTCTTTCGCGCCCTGCCCCGGCGCCCGCCGCTCCGCCAGCCGCCAAGCCCCCCCGCCAGGATGAACCACGCGAACAGCGCGTGAAGATGACCCGTCTGCGCCGGACCATCGCCCTTCGGCTGAAGGAGGCGCAGAACAATGCGGCGATGCTCACCACTTTCAATGAGGTGGACATGAGCGCGATCATGGCGCTGCGCAGCGAATACCGCGATGCCTTCGAGAAGAAGCACAAAGGCGTTCGCCTCGGCTTCATGAGCATCTTCGTCCGGGCGTGCTGCACCGCGCTGAAGGAATTCCCCGCGGTCAACGCTGAGATCGACGGCGACGACATCGTTTACAAGAATTTCGTCAATATGGGCATCGCTGTCGGTGGTCCCTCCGGCCTGGTCGTACCGGTGATCCGCGACGCCGACCAGTTGGGCTTCGCTGGCATCGAGGCCGCCATCGCCGATTTCGGCAAACGCGCCCGCGACGGTGCGCTGAAGCTGGAGGAGTTGACCGGCGGCACCTTCAGCATCACCAACGGCGGCATCTACGGCAGCCTGATGTCCACCCCGATCCTGAACCCGCCCCAATCGGCCATTCTAGGCATGCACAAGATCCAGGAACGCCCGATGGTCATAGCCGGTAAGATCGAGATCCGGCCAATGATGTATCTCGCCGTGTCGTACGACCACCGGGTTGTCGACGGCAAGGAGGCGGTGTCCTTCCTGGTCCGGGTCAAGCAAGGCGTTGAGGACCCGCGCCGCCTGCTGCTGGACCTGTAGGCCGTCCGCCGCGGAGTGAGATTTTCTGCAATGTTAGACCCTCTTCTTGAGCGGGGCGGCAAGCTAGGCGTTTTGCGTGGTCCAGACCATTTGCCGTCAAAGCTGTCTGTCACAGTGCCGAGGACTGAATGAGCGATTCCTTCGACGTCATCATCATCGGTTCCGGTCCGGGCGGCTATGTCTGCGCCATCCGCGCGGCTCAGCTTGGCCTGAAAACCGCCTGCGTCGAAAAGCGCCCGACGCTGGGTGGAACCTGTCTCAACATCGGCTGCATTCCTTCCAAGGCTCTACTGCAATCGTCCGAAGAATTCGAAAAGACCAAACACGCGCTGAAAGATCACGGCGTGCTGGTCGATGGCGTCAAACTCGATCTGGCTCGCATGCAGGCGCGCAAGACCGAGGTCGTGAACGCCAACACCAAAGGGGTGGAATTCCTATTTCGGAAAAACAAGGTCACCTGGCTCAAGGGCACCGGCCGCATCACCGGCCCCGGCACGGTTGACGTCGACGGCACCAGCTACACCACGAAAAACATTGTCATCGCCACCGGCAGCGAAAGCGTTCCGCTCCCGGGCGTAACGGTGGATGAGAAGCAGATCGTCACCTCCACCGGCGCGCTCGAACTCGACAAAGTGCCCGGCCATCTGGTGGTGGTTGGCGCAGGATACATCGGCCTGGAACTTGGCAGCGTCTGGCGCCGCCTAGGCTCCGAGGTCACCGTGGTGGAATTCCTCGACCGGATCGTCCCTGGCATGGACAAAGAGGTCGCCACCGCGTTTCAGCGCATCCTGCAGAAGCAGGGCATAAAGTTCCGTCTGGGCACCAAAGTCACCGCCGCCATGGCAGGGAGCGACGGCGTCAGTCTGACCATGGAGCCGGTCAAGGGTGGCGCTCCCGAGACGATCCAGGCTGACATCGTCCTGGTCTCAATCGGTCGCCGTCCGTACACCGAGGGCCTCGGTCTGGAGGAGGCCGGGGTCGCCCTGGACGACCGCAAGCGCGTGCAGGTCGACCCGCACTACGCCACCAACGTTCCGGGCATCTACGCGATCGGTGACGTGATCGCCGGCCCGATGCTGGCGCACAAGGGCGAGGATGAGGGCGTCGCCGTGGCCGAGATCCTCGCCGGGCAGGCCGGGCACGTGAACTACGACGCCATTCCCGGCGTGGTTTATACTTGGCCCGAGGTCGCCTCCGTCGGCAAGACCGAGGAAGAACTGAAAGCCGGTGACATCGCCTACAAAGTCGGTAAATTCCCCTTCACCGCCAACGGACGCGCCCGAGCGATGGGCGACACCGATGGATTTGTGAAAATCCTCGCCGACAAAGCCAGCGATCGACTGCTCGGTGCTCACGTCCTGGGTCCTGATGCCGGCACGCTGATCGCTGAGCTCACGACGGCGATCGAATTCGGTGCCTCAGCCGAGGATGTGGGCCGGATCTGCCACGCGCACCCCACCTTGAGCGAAGCCGTAAAGGAAGCAGCGCTGGCAACTGAAGGCAGAGCGCTGCATATCTGATGGATGAACCCGACCCGAGGATCGCTTATCGCACTGCGCGCATCATGCACCCCGCGCCGATAAGCGCGTCCACGCCCGCATGAACCCGCTCGCGCTCACGATGGGCGACCCGGCCGGCATAGGCGGGGAACTCTCGCTCAAGACTTGGCTGGCCCTGCGTCACACCGGCCCGGTCTTCCTCGCGCTGGACGACCCTGACCGACTGGAACGCCTTGCCCGAGACCTCGGCCTGACCGTCCCGATCCGGCAAGTCGCCGGCCCCTCCGAGGCTGTCGGCGTGTTCGACACGGCCCTTCCTGTCCTGCCCGTGCCGCTGGCCGTCACACCCGTCCCTGGCGAACCCAACCCTGCCAACGCTCAAGCCATCGTCGCCTCGATCGAGCAGGCAACAAGACTGGCCCTGATCGGCGCCGCAGCCGCGGTCGTCACCAACCCGATCAACAAGGCGGCACTGTACCAGTCGGGCTTCCCCTACCCTGGACACACTGAGTTCCTCGCCGCTCTGACCGGTGCGACCGGCCAGCAAATCATGATGCTCGCCAGCCCGATGCTGCGCGTCGTGCCGGTCACCGTGCACGCCTCCCTGCGTGATTCCATCGCCATGCTGACGACCGACATGATCGTCGCTGCGTCCCGCACCACCGCCACCGCTCTGTGCCGCGATTTTGGCATCGCCGCGCCGAGGCTGGCGATCGCCGGCCTCAACCCGCACGCCGGGGAGCAGGGTGCGTTGGGCTCGGAGGAAACCACCCTGATCCAACCTGCGATCGACACGCTGCGAGCGGACGGGATCGAGGTGTCCGGCCCCTGGCCGCCTGACACCATGTTCACCGCCGCGGCCCGCGCGCGTTACGATGTCGCAATCTGCATGTATCACGATCAGGCGCTGATCCCGCTGAAGACGCTGGACATGGACCACGGCGTCAACGTGACCCTTGGCCTGCCGATCGTGCGCACCTCGCCCGACCATGGCACCGCCTTCGACATCGCCGGGAAAGGCGTCGCCGATCCAACCAGCCTGATCGCCGCCATCGAACTGGCCGCCAAACTCGCCGCACGTCGCCGGACACAACATCCCGATGTCATTGCGAGCGGGGCGCAGCGTAGCGCGGCTGTTTGATCCAGCAGACCAAAGGAAACCATGCCGGTTCTGGCCACCAGCCTGTTCGAGCGCTACCTGGATCGGTACGCTCCTTCCCTGCTAGGCTATGACGTGTCGCAGGCAGCGGCGAAAATAGGGGGACTTCATGGCGAGCGATAACCCGGTCAGCCGATCCATTCTGGCGCCCGGTTCCAGGGGGCAGGAGGCGACAACAATGTGCCAGGCCTGCACCTCGGGCCTAGCCAGGCGTTCCCTCCTCACTGGTCTTGCCGCCGCCTCCGCCATCCCCCGAGCCTTCGCCGCCGATCCCCGGCCGGCTGACGCACCCAACGCCATTAGCGGCGATGCCGCGCTGAATCGGTTGATTGCCGGCAATACGCGATATGTGTCGAACAAAGTTGACCCGCGCAACTTCAACGCCGGCCGGGCCGCGCGCAGCAAGGCTCAGTACCCGATCGCCGCGATCCTGGGCTGCGCCAACTTCCGCGTCGCCCCGGAATTTGTCTTCGATGAGGGGCCAGGTGAGTTGTTCGTGGTCCGCGTCGCCGGCAACGTGCTCACCGAAGCCGGCATCGCCAGCATGGAATTCGCCGCTCAAGTTCTAGGTGTCCCGCTGATCCTCGTGCTCGGCCACTCAAACTGCGGCGCGGTCGCGGCCGCGATCAAGTCGGCACAAGACGGCACGCCCCTACCCGGCCACCTGCCGGAGTTGATCGCCGAGATCGCGCCCGCCGTCACCAATACGAAATCCGTCCCCGAATCGGAGCGGCTTTCGGCTGCCATCGCCGAGAACGTGCGCCTGACCGTGCAGCAGACCAGTTCGACGACACCGCTGCTGTCCGCGATGGTCTCGTCGGGCAAGATCAAGGTCGCCGGCGGCGTCTATGACCTCGCCACCGGAAAGGTCCGATTGCTCTGAGCCGAGGGAGGGCTTTCATGTTGAGCAAAGCGGCGATCAGCCGATATCACTCCGAAGGCTTTTTATTTCCGTTGCGTGCCTTTGCCCCGGACGTCGCGGCTGCCTATCGCGCCGATGTCGAGCGTACCTGCGCCAACAGCCTTGGGGCCGCGGCGGCGTTTTCCGGAACCGTTTCGTATCGTGTGAAACCATATCTGCTGTTCACCTGGGCCGCCGACCTGGTGCGCGAACCGGCGATCCTTGACGCGGTCGAGGACCTGATCGGACCCGATATCCTGGTGTTCCACACCACCATGTGGTGGAAAACCAAGGGCTCCCCCAGCCGCGTGCCCTGGCACCAGGACGGCACCTATTTCGGCCTCGCCCCCCACGAGCACGTCACCGCCTGGGTCGCACTCAGTCCAAGCAACACGCAGACCGGGTGCGTACGCATCCTGCCAGGCTCGCACCACGCAGGACAGCTTGCGCATTCCGATCACCGCGATTCCACGTTGATGCTGTCACGCGGCCAGACCGTCATCACCGACGTCGATCCGTCATGCGCTGTTCCGATCGTGCTGTCACCGGGCGAATTCTCACTGCATCACACGATGGCCATTCACGCGTCCGATCCGAATAGCGGCGATGACGACCGCATCGGGATTGGGCATCAGCTACATCCCCACGCGCGTCCGCCACGTCGGTCCGACGCGGCTCTCGGCCACCCTGGTCCGCGGCCACGATGCCTACGGTCACTTCGATCTCGAACCGCGCCCCGTGGCAGACCTCCATCCCGCGGCCATCGTCGCCCACCGGGACAGCGACGCGCGGTTCTGGGCCGCGAGCAGATCAATCCCGGAAATGGCCGGCATCCATTGACACCGGCGCCGCCGTGTTCGAATTGCGGCTGCGGCGCGCCAGCGACCCCGCACCCGTAGCCCGATCGAGGAAGTTCCCAAAGACGACACACACCTGGCAGTTGCGGACTCGATGCAACGTCTTTCGAACTCCGCGTAATTCTGTGTCCGATTAATCGCTTATCTCATACTGATATACTGATCCGTCTAAACTGCTCAGTGCCTGTCGACCGGATTTGGCCTGGCCAACTAACTAAAGTCAGGCGACCGTGACCACCTTTGATAGAACAATGCTTGGGATCAGGAAGTGACGTTAATTATGTCCCGTTGGCGTGAATATAGTCTATGAGAAGCTGACCAAGTGCCAGTTTGGTGGGGGAAACAACTATGTCGTGGTTTAAACCTACGGTTCGATTGCTCGCATTTGCGGCGATGTGCGCCGGCTTTGTGTCCACCGCCGCACGGGCGGTCGAACCAATCACCATCGGCTTCGACATTGAACTGACGGGTGGGATCGCCCCCCTCGGCAAGGCGTCGCTACTAGCGATCCAGATCTGGACGGAGGAGATCAACGCCAGGGGTGGCCTGCTGGGCCGGCCGGTGAAGCTTATCTTCTACGACGACCAGTCCAACCCAGCGTTAGTTCCCGGCATCGTCACCAAACTTCTTGATGTCGACAAGGTCGATGTTCTTCTGGGCGAGGTCGGCACCAATATGATCGCGCCTGCCATGCCGATGGTCATGGAGCGCCACCTCACGGTCATCAGTCTGTTTGGCAATGATGTGAACAGCAACTTCCACTATCAGAACTATTTCTCAATGAATCCGGTCGGCGGAGAAACCCCTAGAAACGCCTTGTCTCAAGGCTTCTTCGCCGTGGCGGAGATGATGAACCCTAAACCGCAGACCGTCGCGCTGGTCGGCGCCGACGCTGAATTTGGCAAGAACGCCATAGAAGGCGCTCGCGCGAACGCGAAACAAGCTGGCCTGAAGATCGTCTATGATCAGACCTACCCTCCGGCCACTACTGATTATTCTCCGATCGTCCGCGGCATTCAGGGGACCAACCCGGATATCGTCTATGTCGGAGCCTATCCGCCAGATAGCGTCGGCATGGTACGCGCCGCCAATGAGATCGGGTTGCGCACGAGAATGTTCGGCGGCAGCATGGTCGGGTTGTGGTCAACCGCCATCAAGATGCAGCTCGGACCGTTGCTGAACGGCATCGTGAATTTCGAGACCTGGCAGCCGGTGAAAAGCCTTGCAACCCCGGAAGCCCTGGCTTTCTTGCAGAAATATCAGGCGCGCGCGGTTGCCGCAGGCGTCGATCCGCTCGGTTACTCCGTGCCGCCGTTCGCCTATTCCAGGATGCAGGTGCTCGGCCAGGCGATCGAGGGCGTCGGGAGCCTCGACCAGACCAAGCTGGCCGACTACCTGCGCAGTCACACGTTCGACACAGTGGCCGGCGGCGTCTCGTTCGGGCCGAATGGCGAGTGGACCGAGCCGCGCGTGCTTGCGGTCCAGTTCCAGGGCGTGGTGGGGCATGACCTGGACCAGTTCAAGGATCCGAAGACCGAGGTCGTTTTGTGGCCACCTGCCCTGCAAACCGGTTCCTTGAGTTATCCCTACACCGAAAACGATAGACGCCACTGAAAGATCAGAGTTTTTCAAAAGCCCCAGGGGACCTTTCCTCCGCAATCAATTATCGCTCCCACTGCCACTTACATGACAGGAAATCGCCCTTGCGACAGGGATCAATCTGATATAATGTTAGATAATGGCAACGTATGTCATCACCAACGAAAATCAAAATGTCACTCGATTCTACCTCGTACCCCTATGACACCGTCGTTTACATAACCGACACAATCGGTGGTTTCTCCTTTCAGGCGTCAGGTGTACTGATCTCACCAGATGAGGTCTTAACGGCGTCACATGTGGTGTATAGTTCCTCCAGCGGGATTGCATCGAATATATGTGTCTGGCCGGCCTACAATATGGGAATGGCGCCATTTGGATCAGCTACAGGAGTCTCCTTCCACTACATCCAAATTCAGGACCTCAACGACTTGATATCTCTTCAGCAGTCCCAATTCGATTATGCAGTGATCCACTTGTCTCGACCATTCAACGACCTCGGGACGATGGAACTGTTGCCTGGTTTCCCAGGTGGCCTAGCAAACCTAACGGGATATCCTGGAGTACTTGATGGACAAATGGAGAGCAGCCTACAGGAGATTACTCTAGACCCCAGTCACACCCTCTTGGATGGAACCTCAATAGGCGATGGATCGAGCGGCGGACCAGTCTGGGTCACCGAAGGCCAGGGTGTACCCTACATAGTAGCGGTTGTCTCCAGTGCTTCTGACGGAGCCGGTAGCACAGGGTTCTTTACACAGATTACTGCGTCTGCCTATAATCAAATTGAAACATGGGTGAAGGGGGATGACGCGTCCACTCCTGGGCTCGCCGTCCTGAACACGACCACAGGCCAACCCATATCCGCGACTGCTCAGGCATACCCTGGTCCTGTGGCCGATTTGCGGGAGCAGTATGTGAACATTACCCCTGACAGCTTGAATATCAGCGTCAGCACCCCCGATTGGTTCATCAGTAGTGGCAGCGGAAATGATGCGATTGCAGTAAGTAGCGGCATCAATGTCCTGGACGGCGGCACTGGTTCGAATTTCCTCACTGGGGGCAGCGGAACGGACACGTTCTTCGTGGATGATCGCGGACCCACTGCCGACATCTGGAGCACGGTCAATGGCTTCCATGCCGGTGACGCCGCGACGATCTGGGGTGTCATGCCGCAGGCTTTCGGCCTCGCTTGGGTGGACGGCCAAGGAGCGACCGGCTACACCGGTCTGACACTACACGCCACGGCGTCTGGCCAACCAATGGCATCGCTGACGCTGGCTGGATATACAAGTGCTGATCTCAGCGACGGGCGTCTATCGATTTCCTTTGGCACCGTGGGTGGCAGCGCGTACATGTACGTTCGCGGAAATAGCTGAGGCATTGCGACTGGAGGCAGTGCTTCTGGTGGCTGATGGCTTGTTAACAAGTCCCCTTCATTCTCGCTCACTGGAAGCTGACCACCACCGTCAGGTTGGGGTCACCCCCATAATCCCACCCTCGCAAAGACGGTCGTTTTTGAGAATCCCGATTGGTCTCCCAAAACCCTGGACCGACACGATGATATCCTTAGTCATTCGCTCGTCAGGGTTTCTGTTTAGGCCGGATCGTACGCCGATCTGCCACGCCCGGTCGCACGACCCAAATGCGTCGAAGATCAGCCGCCCGCCCCCAATCACCGGCCCCATCTGATGGATTACGAACGAAACGCCCAGGATTGTCGCCATGTAGCGCGCCCAAACAACTCCGCCACGAACCTCGAGACCAGCGGGTCCTGATTCTGCAGACAACCCGCCGGGATGTGCCGTCAGATAAAGGTTGAGCCAGTACCGCCGCTATCGGGCCACCTTCAACCCAGCGCGAAACTGCTTATCCAAATCGCAGTAAATCGCGCGACAAGCTGCTATATCATGATTCATGTTATGTTCTTGACATCGCCCACAACCAGCGCTAGAACAAATACGCAACTGCACACCGGACCCGACCGATGGCTCTCCCCCCGAACTCGTTTCTTGAAACGATCATCGCCCTCCTGATGCCGTACTTCATGGCTGCCTCCAGGGACAAGCAAGAAGCCCGGTCCGAGATCCTCGACACCCTCTCCGCTTACGAAACCCGCACCCGAGCGGAAATGCTGCAGGCCGCCCACATCATCGCCTTCGGCCTGACCACCCTCGATGTCCTCGCCGAGGCCAAAACCGCCGAGATGTCGCAATCGATGCGCCTGCGCTACCGAAGCTGCGCCAACAGCCTAAACCGCTCCACCCTGCAGACCGAAAAAGCGCTCGACCAGCGCCTCGGCGACGAAATTCCCGCCGCCGCCCCCGCTGAAATGGCGGAGCCGATCGACGACATGCGGGAAGCCGAAATCATGGCCGTTATCCAGCAGGCCAAGGCGACCATCAACAGCCAGCGCCCGCGCGCCAACCCCGCCGCCGTCCCGCACCCCGCAACAAACGACCCGCGGGACCCGGCGTGGAACCCCGAACTCTGGGCCAGCGCAATGATCAACTCGTTGCAGCAGCCCGGCGCTCCGGCCCAACCCTCCCCGTAGAGCACCGTCAGATCAAGGTCGAGCCGGCACCACCGCTAGCGGACCACCTTCAGCCCGGCGCGAAACTGCTTCGCCAAGTCCCGGTAAACCGCGGCGTTGCGATCAAAACGAGTGCGTTCTTCCTCGTCCATCACCCGCCGCAGTTTGGCAGGCGAACCGGTCCACATCTCGTTCGGGCCGATCACCTTGCCCGGCGTCAGCAGGCCACCGGCACCGAGCAGACCGCCCTCCTCGATAACCGCGCCGTCCAGCACCGTTGCGCTGATCCCCACAAATGCTCGGTTTTTCAACGTGCAGGCGTGGATCACCGCGTTGTGCCCCACCGTCACGTCGTCGCCGATGAAGGTATCCATCCCGCCGGAGTCGATATGGATGACCGTGCCGTCCTGGATGTTGGTCCGGGCGCCGATGCGAATGATGCCCATGTCGCCGCGGACCAGGCAGTGAAACCAGATGCCGGTTTCCGATCCGATCACCACGTCGCCGATGACCGCGGCGGTGGGCGCGATGAACGCGTCCGGCGCGATCTGCGGTGTGACGCCATCCAGCGAGAAGACAGTTCCGTACGGCCAATGTTGCTCAGGCATCAGCCAACTCCCGCGCACCCACGCCGGTATGCAGCCCCAGCATCAGCGCGATGTTCTGCACCGCCGCGCCCGACGCCCCTTTGCCGAGGTTGTCCAGCCGCGCGACCAGCACCGCCTGACGGTATTTCTCGTTGGCATAGACAAAAAGTTCCAAGCGGTCGGTGTCGTTCAGCGCCTCGGGTTCCAGCTTGCCGTCGGCCGGGGCAGGCAGGACGCGGACCAGATCGCAGCCGGCATAGCGGGCCTCCAGCGCGGCGCGCAGATCGGCGCCGGTGGGTTTCCCCGGCAGCGTGTCCAGGTGCAGCGGGACCGAGACCAGCATGCCCTTCAGGAAATGCCCCACCGACGGCACAAAAATCGGCCGGCGCGTCAGCCCCCCGTACAGCTCGGTTTCCGCCACATGCTTATGCTCCAGGCCCAGCCCATAGAGTTCGAAGGCCGGCCCGTTCGCCGCCTCATGCGCCTGGATCATCGCCTTGCCGCCGCCGGAGTAGCCGGAGACGGCGTTGATGGTGATCGGATAGTCGGCCGGGATCAGCCCGGCATCGACCAGCGGGCGGATCAGGCCGATCGCGCCGGTCGGGTAGCAGCCGGGGTTCGCCACGTTTTGCGCGGCGGCAATGCGGTCGGCCTGGCCCGGGACCATCTCGGCGAAACCGTAGACCCAGCCCGGCGCGACGCGATGGGCGGTGCTGGCGTCCAGCACTTTCGGCGCGGCACTGCCCAGCGAGGCGGCCATCGCCGCGGACTCCCGCGCGGCGTCGTCGGGCAGGCAGAGGACGATAAGGTCCACCTCGGCCATGATGTCACGCCTCGCGCCAGGATCACGACGGCGCTCGGTCGGCAGGCTTTTCAACGTGATCCGCGGAATGGCGGCGAGGCGTTCACGGATGCCCAGGCCGGTGGTGCCGGATTCGCCGTCGATGAAGACAGTTGTCATGGGTCGGGATGCTCCTTGCCGAACGGGGAAGGTCGCGGCGTGACGACGGAAAAGCAAGAGGGGTGTCATGCACGCGGATCAAGGATATCGGGGCGAGGTTGCCGTTTCTTCCCCCGGTGAAGCGCTCCTGCGGGGCCCGCTGACAGCCTGTCTGCAAGCTGGCTCGCGGGCCAATAGCGGTGTGGTTGACGGTGCGGCGGCGCACCGTTTAGCGTCGCGGCCGTGAAAAAAGCGCATGAGCGGGAACGTCCGGATCATGAGTAAGCACGTGGTGGCGACGGTGGCGGAAATCCCGCCGGGTCAACGGAAACTGGTGACAATCCGGGGACGGCAGATCGCCGTTTTCAACCTGAGTGGCGAATTCTTTGGCCTGTTCAATCGCTGCCCGCACCAGGGAGGGCCAATGTGCGAGGGCATCCTGACCGGCTTGATCGAATCGGACGAACCCGGCGACTACCGCTATTCCCGCAAGGGCGAAATCCTGCGCTGCCCCTGGCATGGATGGGAATTCGATGTCCGCACCGGCCAGAGTTTCTGCGACCCGTCGAAGATCAGTGTCCGGAGCTTTCCCGTGGAGGTGGCCGAGGGGCAGCGCGTGGTGCAGGGTCCCTACGTGGCAGAAACCATCCCGGTCACGGTCGAGCAGCAATATGTTGTCGTGGAGATGTAACCCCTCTGGCGTACTGCGGCTCGCTGAGGCGGCGAGGGATGCGAGATTCTCCGGTCGGGTTCGTCGGATCGGAGCGCCGTTCGCTACAATACTGTACAATACTGTTCTAGCAGCCCTCACGTTCGATCGGGGAAGCTGAAAGCCGCCAAGGCCACCACAAGCGCCGCTGCCCAGGCCAGGTAGATTGCGAGCAGCAGGTCCCTCGGAGTGAATCGCCGCGCCAGCCACCATCCGGGCAAGGCACCGAGCGCCAAAGCCCCGCCGGTGGGCGTCATGCCGAAGGCATCACTGGCGTAAAGCGCCATCACGAAGCCGACGACCAAGGCCACGAATACCGGCGGTATACAGGCCAGCAACAGCAAGTCGTGCCGCATCCGGGCGCTGGCGACGATCACGAAACCAAACAGCGCGAGGGTCAGGAGGTAGGCGAGCGCCTCGGCCAAACCTCAGCTACCAACCTTCAGCGTCGAGACAAGCCCCCGCAGGCAGGCCAGCAGCGACAACGTCGTAAGTCGGCCGGTTTTCGGGTTTTCGGTACTCGGCACATTCTCGATCGTCATGGTGAAGCGAGCGGCCTCGGCTTCGACTTGGATGGTGTGTGTGTTCCGCGTGGTTGCCGGGTCGGCCCAAATCCGCACCCGGGTCTTGATTGGCCCGATCCCGGCCAAAGCGAGCGCAGCGGCGACGTTGACGTTGGCGGGAAAGCCGGCGGCGGCGTCGAGGGCATTCCCTTCGAACACCAGCAAGGGCTGGGCGAGACCGGTGACGTCGATGTCGCGTTTCTTCAGGTATGGGGCACCCGCCAGAGCCATTGGTGGCTTACGTGTTTCAATGGTGACGCTGTCAATCTGCCCCTCGGCCGCGGCGCGCACGGCATCCAGGCCTAGCAGAGCGCCCGTCGGCACCACGATGCGGGCGCCCGTCCTCCCGGCCAGCTCTACAAGGTGCATGCGGGGCAACAGGGCACCAACCGAGGCCGGAATGAAGATGCGCCCCGCCTCCAAAGCCGGAACGGCGATCCGCTCGAAGATCGAGGCCGGCGCGCACTCTACGACGATGTCTGCGTCGGCGAGCGCTTGCAGTTCGACCAGACGAGGTGAAGACCGGAAGCCGGCCAGATTGGCGCGTGCCTTGACGTCATCGCGGCATGATACGGCGATCAACCGCAATCCGTCGACGCCGGCGTCGAGTGCCCGGGCCAGGGGCAAGCCGATCGCGCCGAGACCGGCGATCGCGACCGTTTTGTTCATGCCCCCATCCTCACTCCGCTAACCTCGACCTCTGCTTGGAGCGGCCTAAGCCGACTGGTTTCTATCATATTGGCACGAGAGAAAGGTCGGCCGTTCCCACGTAGAAATCAGCATCGAATATACCGATCGGTCGGCAAAGACCGGCACCATCGACCGGTCTTCGGGGTGGGGCGAGCAACGGGACTCGAACCCGTGACATCCAAGACCACAACCTGGCGCTCTACCAACTGAGCTATGCCCGCCATCCAGGGGGCGCGATGTAGGCCGGTGCGGTGTGCCCGTCAAGATTCGGGCTCGCTGTTCCGCTCCTGCGACGGGGAATTGGCGGCCTGCCATGAGCCTGGAGATGGGGGATATTGCAAGCCGGGTCAGGCAGCCCGACCATAAACCTCCACTTCCTCGACGTGCAGACAGTTGCTGCCACACAGCGGCAGCAGGACGAGCCGGTAGGGAAGGACGGCGATGCTTGCGCATGGTCCCCGTCATGCCAGCGCAGGCTGGCATCCACGACTTCGGCCGGATCGACCCGCAAGCCGTGGATGGCCGGAACAAGCCCGGCCATGACGGTAAGAGAACGCCTATGGGTCACTCCCAAGGGCCGCTGGTATTATCGCGCGGTTAGGGAAAGTGGGCCGATCGGAGACAGATCCCACTCATCCGTCTTTTTCCGGCGCAAGGTTTCATGCATAACCCCAACGAAGTTTGCATTGCGCCCCTGGAATAGCTTCCCGACGCCCTGGTCGAAAAGGCATTGATCCGTCCATGAGTGGAAACGCACCTGTTCAGCAGGCGGCCGGGCCGCCGGCTTCTGGCCCGATCACCCCGGGTCAACCCGCCGCCCCTCGCCCAGGGGGCGGCGGAGAAACCGTTGAGCAGTCATTGGCGCGCGCGCAGGCCGCCGCGCAGGGGAAGCGGCTGAACGAGGCGGCCGGCATTTGCGCCGACATTCTGGCTGGATCGCCCGACCACCCGGCGGCGCTGGCGCTTCAGGGCATCGTCGCCGCCATGGCGGGCGATCCGGAAAGGGGCATCGTGCTGTTGCGCCGGGCAATCCACCTGCGTCCGGGCAATGCCACCTGGCATGCGCATCTCAGCTCGCTGTGCCGCACGACCTATCGGATGGAGGAGGCGCTGGCAGCGGGCCAGGAATCCGTCCGGCTTGAAGGGAACACCCCTGAACACCTGGTGAACCTGTCGCTGGTCTTCGTTGACATGGATGAACGCGACCGAGCGATGGCGTGCCTGCTGCGCGCGTTGGGCCTGAAGCACAACCATGCCGATGGTCACCTGGCGATGGCACAGAACCTGCTCGCGATGGGCAATTTCGACCCGGGTTGGATGGAGTACGAGTGGCGCAACCAGACCGAGGCGGGCAAGGGGACGATGCCGGCGATGACCTCGGCACCGTGGAACGGCATGCGGATCCCGGGCGGCCGCCTGCTGCTCGTGGGTGACCAGGGCTACGGCGACACGATCCAATTCGCTCGGTATATCCCTATCGCCGCCGAACGGTGCCGGGAAGTGATCCTGGGGTGCAGCGCGGAGATGGCGCCGCTGCTTACGAACATTCCCGGTGTCTCGCAGTATTGCCACCGATGGACGGATGTCCCCGGCCATGCGGCGCATTGCCGGCTGTCCAGCCTGCCGTACCTGTTCCGCACGCAACCTGATACGATTCCGGGGCAAATTCCGTACATGAAGGCTGACCCGGCCCGCATCGCGCACTGGCGCGAGCGGCTGGATGCCACACTGCCGGCCGGGGTGAAGCGGATCGGCCTGGCCTGGACGGGGCGTCCGACGCATCCGAACGACCGTCGCCGGTCCATGCCGCTGGGGCAGCTTGCGACGCTGGTAGACGCGGGACCGGCGGCGTTCGTCTCGCTGCAGAAGCCGATGCCGTCCCGTGACCTGGAAACGATGGCGCGTTTCCCGGGGATGACCAACCTGGCCGACGACTTGACCGATTTCGGTGAAACGGCGGCGCTGATGGAGAATCTGGATCTGGTGGTCACGGTGGATACCTCGATGGGCCATCTGGCCGGCGCGCTGGGGAAGCCGGTGTGGGTCCTGATTCCGAAAGCCGCCGACTGGCGCTGGATGCTGGATCGCGAGGACAGTCCCTGGTATCCGTCCGTGCGGTTGTTCCGGCAGCAGAAGCCTGGGGACTGGGATACGCCGCTCGACCGGTTGCGATCGGCGCTCAGCCGGGAACTGGCCGCCGAGCCGGGAGGCGCCCTCAGCCTCTGACCCAACTTTCCCACCAGACGAAAAAATATGACTTGAAATCAAAGCATTGTGGGGCGCAGAGCGATTTAGGCACCACACGTGCCAAGGTGGTGGAAGCTCTGACTGAAGTGCGCCGAGCGAAAATCGATGGTCCAGCCTTGATTTTCGACGACCAACTGTGCGAACTGCATTCCTCGAACACCGACGCCAGCACATCAGCGTCGAGCCGGTCAATGCCAAACGTCCTCGGAAAGGGCAGTGCTTTTTAGCACCACAAATCGACATTGGCCTCGGAACCCCGCAGTTTTCTGAGGCATTCCGGGTGTCGGATGCGTAACGGTGGGAAAGTTGGGTCTGACGTTCCGCCATGGCCGGAGAGTCGACCGGTGGTCGCTGTAGTGCCAGGTCATCAGAACCTCCCGGTGGCGCACGCCTTTGGATAAACTGCGCGGCGTGCGAGTGCGCTCGACCCCGAGCGTTGGGGTCACAGGGTCAGCACAGGACAGGCGGGCCTTACGCAGCCGACATCGTCAGCCCGGCTTCGGCCGTGTCTTCGTCGGCCTCAACATCCTCTCCCTCTTCGGCGATATTGCCAGTGTAAGCGGATTTGCCCATGGCATTCTCAATGAGCAATAGGAGCTGCTTCTGCCGGTCCTCCATGAAGGTCTCGAAACTGTCGGCCCGCAGAAGGACCGGGTTGATTAGATGGGAGTTCAGATAGCCATCAAGCTTCTGGCCACTAATCGAGGGCGTCGAGTCGTTCCCTTTTTCGAGTTTGGCGATGTATTGAGAGGGGGCGACCCCACCGATGATTCTATTGGTGCGGTAGGAAAGCGGCGTCTTGTTGATGATCGAGTCGAAGACATCTGGCTTGATGCCGTGAGCCTTGCACCAGTCCTGCGGAAAGACATGGTGGATATCGACGTTCTCACCGAAAAAAACGGTGTGATCGAATTTCTGTCCAGAGCGAAAATCCTGGGCGCCTTCCTTCATCAGCAGGGCATTCATTCCTTTGTAGGCGGCTGACAGCCGCATCCGCATGGTCTTCAGCCGGTCAGCTCTGAAGATGGTTTCGCTAACGGTTGAAGGTTCAGGACCTCCCTTCAGCCAGGCCGGCACCTCCATGAAGTCCCGCGCGATGCGGGTTTCTACGGCGGACCCGTAGAGTTCGCCAAACACCCCGTTCCAATACCACTGGATTAGCTTTGCGCGATTTGCCTCGTGCTCCCACGCTTGACCAATGTCGGCGAGGATCGAAGCCAGAGGAACAATCTGCGACTGATAGGGAAGGTCAAATATCCTGTATATGTGCAGCATATGGAGGAACTTGGCCGCCTGTATGAACCCCTGTTCCGCCTTTGTCTCGAACCGTTTGTAAGCTTCTAACGGAAGGTCCAGGAGCGCCTGCCGATTACCGGACACGGCGGGCAACTCCTTGCCTTGCTTGCCAGCAAGCTCCGCGCCGCGCCGCTTGTCGCGCGTGTGGAAGAGGGAGACCGCCTGAAGAAAGTCGGTGTTGCTGACTCCGGCCAGGATACCGGAATCGGAATTGGCCGGCCGGAGAGCGTCGGCCAGGCGGCGATGCCGTCCTTTGATACCGTCATCGCCATACCAATCCTTGCGAAGCTCATGGCCGGAGGCGGCATACATTGCGGTGACGAGTTCGAAGGCGTCGAGGGGCTTGCCCCCGGTGTTCACCTTCTCGAACACCACGCACACAGCCTCCTTCGAAGTTGAGCGGTCCAGGGCGATGACCGGGACGCGGTAGTATTTGAAGTTTTCGAGAATCTGGCGCTTGAAAGCCCGAAAGTCATCGCGGACGTTCTTGTGTTGATCGCCGCACCAATATTCGTCAAATCCGTCTTGCCACTTGTCCCAATCGAACACTTGGGACACGGGATACATAAGGGCAGCGAATTCCTTCTCTGGCGTAGAGAGATCGCGCGTGATCTCACGGCCGAAGTCCGTGCGTTCCATCTTGTCTTCGGGAACGCCCACAATCGCGTCTTCGCGGTCAACCGTTTCGTCGAGCGCTTTGCGGATATCTACGTAGAACCAGCGCCGGACTTTCTTCTTTTTCGGCGTGACGGTCTCCACAACACTGCCACGTAACGTGACCTGATAAAGCGAGGTCATGCGCTGCTGCCCGTCCAGAAGGAGCGATTGGGGCGCCGTCTGCCTGGCGGCAGGTGGCGCGCCTTCAACGGGGCGCGGCTTGAAGTTCACCGGGCCGCCGGTGTCGAGAGACATCAGCGCCCCAACGGGAAAAGCTCGCGAGACCGATGCGACCAGGCTCTTGATGCGGTCCTCGTCCCAGACCCAGCTACGCTGAAAGTCGGGGAGCTGAATGATGCCACGATGGCACTCATCGAGAAGCCGTTGAAGGTCAATCGGGTTCGTCTGAAACGTCGAGCCTGCCACTTTACCGCCCTCGGTGCTTCATAGGCGCGCTGATATAAGTCGTTCCATAATTGACATCACATATATGGGCCCGTCCAGCCGGAACAGCCTTGGTCCCCACCGGCGTTGCCCTAAAACGCCGATCGAGGGTGGGGTTCTACGACAAGCGGAATCAGACGTATGGTGCGTGAGCGATGTGACCCATCCACAAGGCTCACGGAGTTGATGTGAAAAGACGAACTCTCCTGCATGCCGGATCGGCAGCCGTGGCGATTGGTTTGGCGCGACCGGCCACCGTCCGGGCGGCTGGAGCGCGGGTGCTGAAATTCATTCCGCAAGCCGATCTGGCGGTGCTGGATCCAGTCTGGACCACCGCCTATGTCACACGCCACCACGGGATGATGGTGTTCGATACGCTCTATGGCACCGACGCCGGCTTCCAGCCGCAGCCGCAGATGGTCGCGGGCGCAACGACCGGCGCCGATGGCAAGGAATGGAACCTTACCCTGCGCGACGGGCTGAAGTGGCATGACGGCACGCCGGTGCTGGGACGCGATTGCGTCGCTTCCATCCAGCGCTGGGGAAAGCGCGACGCCTTCGGTCAGGCGTTGGTGGCCGCGACGGATGAGTTGTCCGCGCCCGACGACAAAACCATCCGCTTCCGGCTGAAGCAGCCCTTCCCGCTGCTACCCATCGCACTGGGCAAGGTCAGTGTGGTGATCTGCCCCATGATGCCGGAGCGATTGGCCAAGACGGATCCGTTCACCCAGGTGACAGAGATGGTCGGCAGCGGCCCGTTCCGCTTCAAGGCGGATGAGCGGGTACCGGGCGCGCGCGTCGTCTACGAGCGCTTCGAAGGCTACGTGCCGCGGTCCGGCGGCACACCGGAATGGACGTCAGGCCCTAAAGTCGCGCATTTCGACCGCATCGAGTGGAACGTGATCCCTGACGCCGCCACCGCGATGGGCGCTCTGCAAAACGGCGAGGCGGATTGGTGGGAGCAGCCGACGTTCGATCTGCTGCCGCTGCTCCGGAAGACGAGCAATCTGGTGCTGGAGACGCTGGACCCAACCGGATCACCGTCGATGTTGCGGTTCAATCAGTTGTTTGCCCCGTTCGACAATGCGGCGATCAGGCGGGCTCTGCTGGGCGCGGTGGATCAGGCGGATTTCATGACTGCGGTGGCGGGAACCGATCCGTCAGGGTGGCGGGACAAGGTGGGGTTCTTTCCCCCAGGATCGCCGCTGGCGAGCGATGTCGGAATGCAGGTGCTGGAGGGGCCTCGGGATCTGAACAAGGTGAAGAAGGATTTGGCCGCCGCTGGGTACAAGGGTGAGAAGATCGTCGTCATGGTGGCCTCCGACTTCCCGGTGCTGAACGCGATGGGGCAGGTCGGGGCCGATATGCTGCAACAGGTCGGCATGAACGTCGATCTACAGGTCACCGACTGGGGTTCCGTCGTCCAGCGGCGCGCCAGCCGTAAGCCGCCGGACCAAGGCGGATGGAGCGTGTTCTTCACCGCCTTCGGGGGCGTGGATCAGTACACGCCGGCGGGGCATCTGGGGTTGCGCGGCAACGGCATGGATGGCTGGTTTGGCTGGCCGACGGAACCGAAGCTTGAGGAACTGCGGGCCGCATGGTTCGCGGCGCCTGACCTGGCGGCGCAAAAGAAGATCGGCGAGGCGATTCAGGCCGAGGCGTTCAAGAGCGTGCCTTACCTACCATTAGGCGAGTATTTCCAGCCGACCGCGCATGCCAAGTCGATCAGTGGGGTCTTGAAGGGAATGCCGTTGTTCTGGAACGTCAGCAAAAGTGGGTAGCGGCCCCGCCCGTTTGGTCGGTTGCGGCAACGGCAGTAACACCCTCCTCAAGGGCGGGCTTTGCTAGCCCAGCGTCCATCTGGGTGTGAGGCTGACCGTCGGGCGCGTTGGCGCTCCCAGCAGCGGCAGGACGGGATGCATTGCCCAGCTGGACCTGAACCGCCCGATCTTGGCGTTCCCCGGCGGCCCTTGTGTGTGCGATCTACCTGTGGGCCGCTCAGCCCTTCGGTCTCAGCGCTTCGCTTAAGCAACCTAGGAAACGCCCTGCATGCCTTGGGACGGCTCACCGAGGCCTGGCGGCGCATGAGAGTGCGGTTGGCGCTGCCCCGGAGGAAGCGGATTTTCGCTCCAATAGGGCCATGACGCTCCTCGCGTCGGAAGTTTTCGCTCGTGGCTGGGACGAGGTACGGTTGGCGCTGGCGGGGCGCCCAAAGGCCGCCCCCGCGATTTCGGCGAAGCTTGGCGCGGGGAGGACATCGCTGGCCACACCATTGCTGCACGCGGAGCAGGGCCTCGGCACAGCCAGCCACGAGGAGTAAGCCCAAGGTTTCGGCGACATGCTCTTGACCGCCATTTCTCGAAACCAGCCAGTACGCACCACCTGCGCTAAGCCGAAAGCATGGTTGCTATCGGATTTATTGATCTGCAAGCTCAGCGCTGCTTTGGCGTGGCGAGCATCTCAAACGCGAATTGCAGCGGGATGGCAGCTTCGAGGAATGACCGCCTGTTCCGCGCTGATCGCCGACGCGGCCCCCCGCGGCGCATAGTGACCTCGGGTAGATGTCTCATCGTCGTTATTAAACCAGATTGAGCAGCTACGAGGAACCACCGGTCCGGCTTGGTCGTGCGAGGTTGGCCGCCTTACGCCCTTGCAGATCAAACGGGTACCGTCGCATCAAGCAACATCTGGCGAAACAGGCTGAGCAGCTTGATATCCAACTTCGAACCCATTTGCTCGACCATCAGATTGAGTGCGGTTTCGGCTTCCATCGACGGCTTGTAGACGCGCCGGTCGGTCAAGGCGCTGAACACGTCGACAATCGAGGCGATGCGGGCCAGCCTGTTAAGATCTTTACCTGCCAGGCCATACGGATAGCCACTGCCATCGAGCTTCTCGTGGTGTTGCGCGGCGATGGTGATGATGCCCTTCGGCAGGTCATGGCAGCACTGCAAGTACGCCACCGAAGCGGTGACGTGTCCCTTCATCATCGCAAGCTCGGACTCGTCGAGGCGACCGGGCTTGTTCAGTATCTCGTGCGGAATCGCCATCTTGCCCACGTCATGCAGCAGTCCGCCTGTGGCCAAAACAATCTGTTCATCCTTTGACAGACCAAGCGTGGCGCCGAACAAGGCAAGGTATGTCGCGACCCGCACCGAATGCACGTAAGAATAGTTGTCGTGATCTCTGACGCCCTGCAGTACGCCCTTGAAATCATCACTGGCCACTGCGTCGACCAGCGGTTTACAGGCTTCGCTGACCGACCGATACGGGATCGGCTTGCCCTCCTCGATGACATTCGAAATGCCGTTAAAGAGCTCCAATGTTTTCGTCAACGCTTGCCGCTGCAGCGGTAGTAACTTTTTCCACTCGGATTCGATAGCGCGGTTTACCAATTCGGACACAGTCGTAACCAGCGCGCACCGTGTAAAGGGATCAACCAACAGCTTATCCGCGCCGCACTGCGCGACGGCATTACGTGTTGGTCTGTCATTCTTGGCGACCAGCACCACCACCGGAACTGCCGCCAGCTTGGCGTCGAGCCGCAACATGAAAACGAAGTCGTAGCCGCTGCTAGTGGGCAGTTCCTCGCTCACCAGCACAGCCAAAGGGACGTGCTCGCGACAGCCTGCCAGGGCCCGCGAAATATTCGGGTATTCCGCCAACGAATAGGACGACGCCAGGCCCTTGACGACCTCGGATCGCAGCCAAGCGTCACCGACGGCGATGGCAATATACGGCTTAACGGACCGCCCAGGATCGTGCACATCCATACCCTCGTAACCTCTCCTCGACGGCAGGTCCAACGACCTCCAGTCGGATCACAATAGCGCGATTTGATCGCGGGCGGCAGGTTTATTCGTCACGCACTGATAATCATTAAACGAAGGCAGCGCCTGCATACATCAAGGGGTGTGAGGTCCCACTGGCAGATCACATCCAAATAAGTTGCATAGACACGCCAGAACGTTTGTTACCCGCCCCCGGTCACGTATTACCCAAACCGGTTACCCGCGCATGCGATGGTATTTGTCTTCGATAGCACCAATGTAGAGAATCGTCGTATCTTAGTTCAGGGTTGGAAATTGAACTTGAGTAACCAACGACCAATTCTGCCACGCACGCCGACTACCTTGGCAATCTCCCGCAATTGAGCCTTCGCTCTGGTTGAAGCAATGTCTGCGATTTGCATTTTTGCTACAGCTTCAGCAGCTATAGTGTCGGAAATTGCAGTTTGCCTAAGAGCGTCCAAAACTGCATGTTTTGCAAAATTCGCTTCCTGCAAAGCATTTGTCATAGCATTATATGCGACGCGATTGCCTAGAACATTTGGCAATTTGTCACCTACACCTAACTCGGTGGTCATCACCAATGTAATACCACCGCTTGACAATTCGATCCGCTTTTGGGCATTCCTAGGGATCGGGATGCGATTCTTATTACATAAAAGTATCAAACAGGAGATGAGATCATCACCTTCAATTTTGATGTCCCTTTCTGTAGTCGGGTGCCGAAGCCGCACGGTTGCCGCGACTTCACCTTCGATACCACCGTTCACTTTCAGCCCGATGATTTCATTTGATAAAGCAAGACCCTGCTTTAGGACATAGCCAATGATAGCGTTTTGGGTCTCCTCTTTGGTGAACATAATGTAGCGGATTTCCATACTCATAATATGCAAATCTCAAACAGAGGTGCTGTGTCGACGTTCAACGAGCGCGGAAGCTCCAACGCCTTGTCGGTGCCGACGCCGAGCGCCCATTCGTGTGCGATTGTGGTCCGAACCAATGCACGGTCTTCCTCGTCTGGTTCAATCCAGCATCGCAGGTTCCGTCCTGGCAGTTTTGGAGCGAGGGGACAGGCTTCGACAAGAGGTATGCCGATGCAACATTCCCCACCGCTGATGTGTTCGGCCGGTCGCTCTGCCCACATGGATGCAGGATGACACGGTCGTCCCGGTGAGGCGGACAAGAATGTGACTCGACGCTTATCCACCCGTGCCTTCCATTTGCTCGACGACCGTCCCAACAGCCAAAGCGGCCTCGGATGCGCGATCGGAAAGCCCGTCGCCAGATGGTGATCGCTTAAGCGTAATTATCGCGTCGAAGCCGACGGTGATCATGGTCGATATTTACGGCCAATTGATTTCCAAACGGTTAACAGAGGCGCGTCTACGGCCACGCCGGCAGGAGGAAGTTTGTGGGCTAGAGTGGTCGCACGTGTCGATCCAGCGTCGGGAGGTCAGGTTGACTTAGGACAAAGACCTCCAGCCCACGTATCGTGCCTCTCAGCGATGTGGCGGTCGGCACTCTTGTCGGCACACCCCTCGCCCAACCGGGAGGTATTTTAGCTCTGTCGGCCTCAATCGTTTAAGCGTCACGCCAAAAGTGCAATCATGCATGCCTTCGATCGTCTCACCAACATTGGCGCTCAGGCCAACCTGACTGGGAATTCCCTGGACGAGGCGAGATATATCGCCCCTGCCTGGAGCGTCTTGATCTAGATCAACACCTGATACGCTGGGTATATGTGTGATTAAATCTCGGGATCGTGATGCGCTTCTATAGAAGCAAATCGGAATAGTACGCGTGTGGATATTATGTCAATCTCCACACGCGTACCTCGTCCAGGGCGACAACCGCGGCCGCACAAGCTAAACATCCGTCCATGCGATATCGCGTTCAGCACACCACCCGATACGCCTATGGCACGCCGGTCGAATTGGCCGCCCACATGGTGCATTTGCGCCCACGACCGCGCGCGTGGCAGACCGTGATCTCCGAGCGCATCACCACCGACCCAACGCCGGCACGCCGTCGCGACGGCCTGGACCACTTCGGAAACCACGTCACCTGGCTCTTCCTCGACCTGCCCCACGCCGACTTCGAGGTCACATCCGAAGCCGTTGTCGAGGTCGACTGCGCCCCACCGCCACCGGCTGGCACCACACTCCCTTGGGAAGACGTCGTCCAATCGGCCCGCAGCCAAAAGGGCTGGCAGGCGGTTGAATTCCAGTTCGGTACCAAGATGGCCCCCGTGGACCCCGCCTCGAAAGCCTATGTCGAAGAATCCTTTACCGAGGGGCGCCCAGTGCTGGAGGCTCTGCTGGACCTCAACGAACGTATCTACACCGAATTCCGTTTTCGCTCCGGAGTCACCTCCCTCTCCACCCCGGTCTCCCAGGTCATGGCGCGCCGCGAAGGCGTCTGCCAGGATTTCTCCCATGCCATGATCAGCGGCCTGCGAGGCATCGGTCTTCCGGCTCGCTACACCTCTGGCTACATCCGCACCAAGCCGCCGCCGGGCCAGACCAAACGCCAGGGCGCCGATCAATCGCACGCCTGGGTGGGCTGTTGGCTTGGTCCCGAGCACGGCTGGGTGGATGTCGATCCCACCAACGGCATCGTGGTCAAGGACGAACACGTCCTGCTCGGCTGGGGCCGCGACTTCAGCGATGTGAGCCCGGTCCGCGGCGTCATCCTGGGCGGCGGCGATCATACCGTGCGGGTCGGGGTCGATCTCGAACCGGTGGATGACGAGGTCGCGGAATGAGCGGCATTCGCCTTGTCTCGACCCTCGCGGTCATGGGCGCCATGCAAGAACTGATTACCCGGTATAAAGCCGCGGGAAGCCCGATCAGCGCGGATTTCGCGCCGACCGTTGCCCTGCTCGAACGCCTCAGAGCCGGCGAGGCAGCCGATATCGCGATCCTCACCGCGCAAGGGATCGACGACCTGATCGCGGAAGGGATCATAGAGCCGGGCACCAGAACCGACATCGCCCGATCTTTCGTCGGGGTGGCGGTCAAAGCGGGCGCCCCCAAGCCAGACATCACGACGGTCGAACAATTCAAGGCCACGCTTCTGAAGGCCCGCACCGTCGCCTATTCGAAGATTGGCGCCAGCGGCATCTTCTTCGCCGGGTTGCTCGATCGCCTGGGCATCGCCGGAGCCGTCAGGAGCCTGATCGTCCCATCCGGATTCACGGCGGAACGCCTGATCACCGGCGAGGCCGACCTCGCCATCCAACAGATCAGCGAACTGATGATGGTCCCCGGCATCGACGTCGTCGGTCCGCTGCCACCTGAGATCCAGACCGTCGCCATCTTTTCCGGCGGCCTGCTGATCCGGTCGTCGCACCCCGACTACGCGACAGCACTGCTGCGCTCCTTTGCGTCGCCCGCCATCGCCCCGGTCCTGCAACGCACTGGCCTGGAACCCGCCAGATCGTGACACAAATGATAAATCGCGCCGTTTAGGCATCCGAACCGGCGCGAAACCGTTAGGCTGCGGCGCACCCGCAGAGGATCGTCCGTGCCCGTTCTGACCGTAACTCACACCACCACCTATCGCTACGCCAACCCGGTGCGGTTCGGCGAACACCGGATGATGATGCGCCCCCGCGATAGCCACGATCTGAGACTGTTGGAAACCGCGCTGGTTATCCGTCCAGCCGGAAAGGTCCGCTGGATCCACGACGTCTTCGGGAACTCCGTTGCCATCGCGCGCTTCGACAAGCCGGCGGCCGAGCTATACGTCGAATCGAAATTCCGTGCCGAACATTATCCGCTGGCCGAAAGCGGCGTCGAGATTGAGGCATACGCCCGCCAGCATCCCTTCAGCTACGATGCCGCCGAGATCCCCGATATAGGCCGCGCCGCCGAACGCCACTACGCCGACACCGAGCATCTGGTCGACAGTTGGGCTCGGCGCTTTGTGGAGGGCGCCGCAACGCACGATACGATGACGATTCTATCGGCCATGACCAAGACCATCCAAAAGGAATTCACCTATAACCCGCGTGACGAGATGGGCACTCAGGACCCGGTGACGACGCTGAAATCCGGCACCGGCACCTGCCGGGACTACGCGCTGCTGATGATGGAGGCCGCCCGCACCCTTGGGTTCGCCGCGCGTTTCGTCTCCGGGTATCTGTACGACGACAGTAAACTCAGCGGCGGCGCGGATACGGTGATTGGCGGCGGGGTTACGCATGCCTGGGCACACATCTACCTTCCCGGCGCCGGATGGGTGCCGTTCGATCCCACCAATGGGCTGGTCAGCGACCGCAATCTCATCCGTGTTGCCGTCACCCGCGATCCATCCCAGGCGGTTCCACTGAAGGGAAGCTTCATCGGCAAGCCAGGCGACTTTCTTGGAATGGACGTGAAGGTCGAAATCCGCGCTTAGCGCTTGCTGCGGGGTTTAATCCTTCGGGCGACCGATTTCGACTAGATGTTCTGTAGTAACATCGGTATCCACAGTCCGCGGTGCTGGCGGTGGGCAAGTGATGCCAGCTTCCCGCCGCTCGGCGGGGCAGTGGAGCGGCACGCAAAGATAAGCGGCGCGCAAATATAAGCGGCCCGACATAATCAAGCATCATTTCTGTGCCCCTGGTCACAGCGCGACCGCCTGAACATGTGGTCTTCTGCTGCAGTAGTTAGCTGGACTACGCGGAGGGCAAGACAATGGATCTATCGACGGCGGACGATATTTTGAAGAGGGTTCGTGTTTTTTACGCGGGTGGTCACAAGAGTACCAATAAATTGTACAACACATCGAATGCTGAAGCAGTTTCTTATCCCGATATGCAGACCCATGCAAACACACAAAAGGTAATGGCTGAAATCGACCCGGACGAATTATTGCAGAAGGACGTTAAGAGGGCAAACAACGCCGATCTTGCTCGGGCAAACCGTCCAGTAGTGTCGGCTGCAACGGTCAACCGAAGTCGTTACGAAAAAGGTCAGATCATTTACGCGTCGAGTAACTACGCCTCAGGGAACTGCGGCGAGATGGCCTGTGTCGCTTCCTATCTCGCAATTTCGGTCTTCGGAGCGGACCGGAATGAGGTTTGGATAGGAACGATCACGAAGCCTGGTGATCATGTGTTCTGCCTCGTCGGCCCGAAGCCGGCGGCGAAATCGGTCGAGCACATGAACAATAGCTCTTTTGTGATCGATCCTTGGCTGAACACGGCCTGTACGGCCTCGAAATACGAGCACCGAGCCAGGGTCAAGTTTTGGAAATGGCATAAGCAAGGCAAGCGGATAGCGTTCACGGGCAGTGTTGGCACCGGTTGGTACGCACCGGGCGGCGAGTATCTCGACACGTTCCTAACGGCACCGCTTAGCTTCACCAGGGCAGACCCGTAGCCACACCGCCCAATCGATGCGACCGATCTCGATGGCGACCGCATCGTAAGACTGTCCCACCGCGGGATCATGTGATGGGTGAGCGGAGCATGACAGTGATGGTCTGCGCCGGTTTGGTTGGCGGGCGGGCCGACGGTGCCGTCCGTTGCGAACCCTTTGAAGCGATTGCCTCACCGCCGAACCATCAGTTGATGCGCGGCGATAACCCGGTCGATGAAGCCCTGTGTGCTGCCAAGGTAGTTGGCCGGGTCTATCAACCCGTCGATCGCGGCCCGGTCTAGCCGGGACGAAACCGCCGGGTCGCGTTCGAGCGCGTCGGCGAGCGAAACTTTCTCGGTCAGCGCGACATCGCAGGCGTGCTTGACGACGTGATGGGCCTCGCCGCGCCCGATCACCGGGGCGAGGCCCATCATCACTGCCTCAGAAACGACCAGGCCATGGGTAATGTTGAGGTTCGCACGCATCCTGTCGGCATCGACGACCAGGCCCTCGGCGATGGCGCGGGCGTGAAGCAGCGCGCCGTGGGTCAATACGAAGGCTTGCGGTAGAACCAACGCCTCGGCCTGCCAGGGGCCGGTCGCCCGTTCGTGGTCCTGCGCCATCGCGCCCTGCATCACCGGGACCAGCCCTTGGACCATGCGCGCGGCGGCCAGAATATACTCCGAGGCGATTGGGTTGCGCTTCTGCGGCATGGTCGAGGATTGCCCACGGCCGGCGACATACGGTTCCGCGACCTCACCGACCTCGGTCTGTGCCAGCAGGATGATGTCGGTGGCGATTTTCGCCAGGGAACCGCAAACCAGGCCGAGGAAACTGACCGCTTCGGCCAGCGCGTCACGGCAGACATGCCAGGGCGCAAGCGGCGCGCCTAGTCCGAGTTCCGCCGCCAATGCCTCCATGACGGGAATGCCCTGGTCGCCGAGCGAGGCCAGTGTGCCGGCGGCGCCGGCGAATTCGACGATCTGCACGCGGGTGCGAAGCTGATCGAGGCGTTCGAGATGCGACAGGAACGGCACTGGCCCAGACGGCGCATTTCAGGCCGAAGGTCACCGGCAGGGCCTGTTGCAGATGGGTGCGGCCGGCCATCACGGTATGGCGGTGCCGGGCCGCTTGCCCTGCCAGCGCCGTCAGAATCGCCCGCAGCTCGATTTCGATCAGATCGAGCCCTTGGCGGACCTGCAGCACCGTGGCGGTGTCCATGATGTCCTGCGTCGTGGCGCCCCAGTGGGTCCACGCGCCGGCTGCCCCGGCGGCTTTCGACAGACCGCTGACGAGCCCGACGACCGGATAGCCGACATTACGCGCGCTGGCCGCCAGATCCTCCGTGCGCAGGTTCTTGATGTCGGCGGCCGCGATGATCGCTTCGGCAGCGTCCGCCGGGATGATCCCCATGCGGCCTTGGACCCGGGCGAGCGCGGCTTCCACATCCAACATGTGCTGGAAATAGGCCGTCTCGTCGAACACGGCGCGCATGGCGTCACTGCCGTAGAGCGTGCCGAGGATCGGGCTGTCGGCGGGGTTAACGGGCATGGCAAGACCTCCGAGCGTGACCGGATCAGGCGGCTGTTAAGCCAGAGCGCGCCACGCCGTGCAACCGGACCGGGGGAACTCGCTACCACCGCAGCGCCGAATACAGTGTTCAGAGAAGCCGATCATATTTGACGGTTTACCGTCCGACGGCCGCTTTGGGAGAGGAAGTCGGTGACTGTCGCGCCAATATCGTTGAATTCGAAGCGATGGTAATGGGCGCCGCCTGAAAGGGTCATTTCAACTCGCGCGGATCAAGGAAGACGCCGAACTTATTGACATCCTCATCTGTTTCACTGCCCCGCGCATCTTGCCATGAAACCGCAACGACCCCCGTCGTCGGATCCACGGAGATGCCAGGAAGAATGGCAGTTGCTGTTGATGTGTCCGTCGAAACGTTGATCGGATTGCTCCACGTCATTCCCTTATCATCACTCCACGTCACGTAAGGTCGGGTCGTAATGCTATCGATGACAGGCCGATTGCTGTAGACCGCGTATAACCTGCCGGGGTGTTGGTTTGACTTATCAACGGCGACCATGTTGGGTTCGGGCCGCAAATAGTTGTTGTGCGGTGCAGGTGGCAATTTTGTGCAATCGCCAATAGCGGTTAACGCAAACTCGCGAGGATTGGAAAATCTGTCATCAGCAAGACCATGGTCCAGCACATTGAGCCAACTGCGGGTGTTGTCTCGAAGTTGCTCAAGGAATGTCCCTTTGGGGTTGGACTGCATGAGTGCAACAAGCACCGTGCCCTCCGGATCGACGTCTATTGAGCCGAAGCCCGCTTGGTCACTCCCAGGAAGGATATACTCTCTGAAGGAGGAAAGATCAATTTTATCAACACCGAGACCTTTGACGCGCAGTCCGTATACCCTCTGCTGGTATTCATTTGGAGCGCATGTGTTCAGCGCATCGCCAACACTAGTCCAAACGGTATCGTAGTTCAAATTGGTTGCATCAGGCCCTATGCCGAGATAATCATAGTCGAGCCCACGGTAACGCGGCGCAATAACACCTGGCAGTTGATTTGGGTCCAGGGCCCGTTCGGTGTGGATAAGCGTGAAGGTTTCGCCTTTATCAGCGCTGTAAACGGTATATACGGGACCGACTATGCCGGACCCCGTGGCCTCTTCCTCATCACCGGAGAGATAGTTTATCCACAGGCCCCCGAAACGATCGAAGCCCTGGTGATTGTCTGACCCGCCTGTCGGCAGATTTGGGTCCAAGGGTTGGTCTGGATTGTTCGGATCGGGCAGACCCAGAAGCTTCTTGGTCCAGGTATTACCGCCATCGAATGAACGGTAGAGAACAAAACCGTTGCGCGACAATTTCCTTTGCTGAGAGGTTACCACCACGTTCATCTCGTTGGTCGGATCAACGGCAACCCCGCCTTCGGCATAGGAAAATTGCGGGTCTAGAGTCTCGCCGCCGCGTGTCCGGCTTAGATTGACGACGCGTTCCAGCTTGAAGGTTTTGCCGTAATCAGCGACTTTGATTTTGGCCAGAGCATAACTTTTGTATGCTTGATTCGAAGTGTTGCCACGGAGTTCGACCGAGTTGTCCGCCCAGGTTGTATAGTAGGTGCTATTGTAAAACCCCTTTTGCGGGTCGTTGAAGTCGCCAAAATCAAAGTGAATCGCGGTGTATCCTCCGACTGCGGGATCATTCATAGGAAAATCGCTTGGATTCCACTTCGCGGCGTTCGACGCGCCTTTCGATATCTGAAAGTTGGAAAGGGTGACATCAGGCAGTTTGCCGATGGTATAGGCAACATGCGTGGGAAGAGTCGCAAAAGTTCCTACAGCGACAGGAACATGATCCGGTGCTGAAAATTGTAGCCGCCCTTGACTGTCGATAGAGCCTGTGTATGTCAAACCAGGGGTGATGCTGCTGCAGACCGTAAACGTAATTGGCAGGCCGCCTGTCGGTCGAAATTCCACCGGGATATTGTCGGCAACCGTGTCAATATAACCGCCCAGAGGATAGTTAGCAGGCAATGGGGGATAGGTATTAGAGCTAGGCGAATCGCCTGACGGCGTCGGCTGCCAGAAAGCGGGAAACGGCTCGCTCGGATCAACGTTAGGACTGTTTTTGCTCGAATCAAAAGTCTGCGTGATCGACGGGATATCGAGGGTTACATTGCCGTCTTGATCTTTTTGGATGGTGAGCCTTACGCTGAACGGTTGGTCGACGGGTTGGATGGAAATATCCATCTTCGATAAAATCACGGTTACATCATCGGCATCTGCCGGTGCGGTGGACGCTATTGTGAGTATTAGGCTGCCGAGCGCACCGAAGCCACACTTGATCGCAGTTCCTATTGGGGAACGTCCCCGCTTGCGCCGATGTTCGAGGGCATGTGGCTTTGTCATACTGTCTCCCCGCGCCCGATTTTATCGGCTTCTGGTTCGTTGGGCACTGTCGGCAAACTTATTGCTGAGTTTGCACATCAGGTCGAGTCACGCAGGACAGTGCCTTTCCAGCGTCCCGTCCGGCATGCCTCTCCGGACTAGGCTATAACTGGCACTACTGAAGGACCATGCGAAGCAGGTTCGTCGGGGTCGTTCTGCTGGCCATCGCCCGGATGACTTTCTAGCTCCTTTAATCGCCGAGCACCCTCAACAGTTTCCCGACACGTCGCTTTTGCGCGACCTTCCGTCCCTCGCTCTCAAGACGTTCGGTTTCTTAGAAACGATCTACTAGTCATGACCGAATGACCCTACTTCATCGTTTCCCAAGTGCTCGCGCACGATCCCACCCTGCTTCATCCTTTGACGCTGAACCCTGCGAGTTGAGCGTAGCCCCGCACGATACCGCTCAGTTCCGCTTCGGTTGCGATATCCTCAACCCGAGCGAAACCGTCCGGCGCTCGGCTGGCAATCAGGTCGATAACGCGTTCAGGGCCGCCTGCCCGGTTCGACGCCACCACCGCCGCGGTGGCCGCTAACCGATTCGCCTCGTAGGCCGCCAGCGCCTCCGGGACAGGGCGCGTCGCGAGCAAATCGGCCAGGCAGCGCGCGTCCAGGATCGCCTGAGAGGCGCCGTTCGAGCCCACTGGATACATCGGATGCGCCGCATCGCCCAGCAGCGTCACGCGCCCCTGGGTCCACCACGGCAGCGGGTCACGGTCGCACATTGGATATTCGAAGATCTCGGCGGTCGACTGGATCAGTTGGCTGACGTCGATAAAGGGCAAATGCAACCGCTCGGCGAGGTGCCTGAAGGCGTCGTAACGCCCAAGTCGGGACCAACCCTCCCGAGCGGGCGGGGGCGCGCCGGGTTCGGCGACCCGGGCGTAGATGACCCAGTTGGTCAGGCGGGTGTTTTCGCTGGCACCGGGGCCGACCGGGTAGAGCACCAGTTTGGCCACGGCGTCGCCGGCGATCACCATGCTGTCGCCGTCGTCGAAGGCCGGCCAGTCCACCGCGCCGCGCCACATCTGGATGCCGTTCCAGCGAATGCCGGGATCATCGGGATGCAATTTGGCTCGCAGGGTCGAGTGGATGCCGTCGGCGCCGATCAACGCCTCCCCGGTCAGGACTTCCCGAGTCCCGGCGGCGTCCTGGAATGTGGCTTCCACATGGTCGGCGTTTTGGATGTAGCCGGCCAGCCGCCGACCGGCGCGCACTCCCGCCGGCCCGAGACGCTCGGTCGCCGCCTGCCACAGCATGGCGTGCAGCCGGCCGCGGTGGATGGAGAATTGCGGTACATCGTGCCCGGCGTGCAGCCCGCGTGGCTCCGACCAGATCGCTTGCCCGAGATGGTTGGCATAGGTGAGTTGCCGCGTCCTAATCCCGATCGCGTCAAGACGGGGCAGCAGATCGAGGGCCGCGAGTTCCCGGATCGAATGTGGCAGGGCATTGATGCCGACACCGAGGGGCTTCGTCTCTGCGGCGGCCTCCAGCACCTGACAGTCGATGCCCTTCTGATGCAGCATCAGAGCGAGGGTCAGCCCGCCGATGCCGCCGCCGGCGATCAGGATCGTCACGGACTAGCCCGGCGGTGGCAGGAAAAAGATGTTGTAATCGGCCGCGATTCGAACGACCTCGGTGGGGTCGGCGACCTTGTCGATTTTCACGAACAAGTCATACAGTCGCATGGACGGCGCCACCCAGAACAACGCGCGTGTGTTGGCGTTGCTTTTGTTGAAGATGCCGTGCTTGGACCCCATCGGCAGGCGGATCAGATCACCCGCGCTGGCCTTCTGGTCCTCACCGTCGAGCCAGAGATCAAAGTCGCCCTCCAGCACGCGGATGAACTCGTCCTGGTCGGGATGGAAGTGCGGCGGGACGAAGGTGCCGGGCGGGAACAGCGTGTCGAAGGCGAACGACGCCGCCGACAATTGCACGGGTTTGTAGGTCTGCCCCAGGATGTCCCACACAATGTTGTTGAGGCTTTCGCCGCTGCGCGTAATGCCGAGTTCCGCCGCCATTTCCGTTGCTCCTTCACACATGCGGATATTAGTCGCGAGTTTAAAGCGCCGCCCCCGAACTGGTGCCGGTCGAGCCGGCACCAACGCGGCGGACAGAAGTCTCGTGGTTGACTAATACCAAGCGGCCGAGACGCCAACCCATCGGCACAGGTTGTCCCCGGGACGCGACTATCGCCGCCCGGCGGTAACGGCAATCGGTCTCCGTTCACTGGATTAGACGATTGCTTCCTCCAGTAGTCGGGGACGACGTCGAAGCGGCTTCGATGCGGCTGTTGCCAGGACCGAGAGCAGTTCCCAGATGCTCTCGGTTCCGGCTTTGCGGTCAGGGTCACCGCGAAGAGCAGGCGATTTCGCTTGCCAGCTAAACGTCAGTAGTGCGGGCGTATGTGTTAGCTTTGATCAGTTTGCTTGGATGTGCATGTAGGTGCTGCCCGGCACGCCGCCGGTCGCCGCCGTCGCGCCAAAACTGACAGTTAGCTTCCCGTTAGTGAGATCCGCACTGCTGTATCCGACCAACGTAAGAGAAGCGGTTGGCTCGCCAGACGCAGTAGCGTGAAGCGTCAGGCCGGTGTAGCCGTTCGCTCCCTGCCCATTTACCCATGATAGCGTGAAATCACTCGGCGTCACGCCCCAAACTGTTGCCCCATCGCCCGAATGGAAATTATTGCATGTGCTCCAGATATCGGACGAGGGGCCACGATCATCGACGAAGAAGGTGTCATTGCCGGAGCCCCCGGTTAGGAAGTTGGAGCCAGTGGAGCCATCCATGACGTTCGTTCCACTGCTGACCGCGATGGCATCGTCGCCGCTACCCGTGTGAATAAACCAGCCGGGTGTCGAGATCGAGACGTTCAGGCTGTCGGTTGTCGTGGTGATGAACTCGCTTGTTAGTCCGCTGACCGGGCCCGAGTAGGCTTGGCCAGTCATGGAGGAAGGCTGACCAGTTGTCGTGTCGAAGATGGCGAGGCCGGCGGGAGATGGCGTGGGTGTGGGTGTGGGTGTGGGTGTGGGTGTGGGTGTAGGTGTAGGTGTAGGTGTGGGTGTGGCCGAGGCGCCGCCACTGCCAATGGTTACGGTGGAACCGCTCGCTGCGAAGCTGTCACCCGCATAGGAGCCTCCCAGAGCCAGCGATGCGACCGTTGTTGCGCCGTCACTTACCACCAGCATGCCGTTGTTAAGTACCGCACTGGTAACGGTTTGACCTTTTAAAACGATCTGATCGCCGACCTCCGCGATGATCCTGCCGGCGAACGTCGAGGCTGCCGCCAGGACCAGCGTGTCGCCGCCGTTCATAGTGATCGTCTGACCGGCCGATACGCCGCTGTCGAGTAGCAACGTTGCCTTGGTCGCATCAGGCGTCGGCTTGCCGGTCTGGTCCAGGTTCTGGTCGTTCAGATCGAATACGACAGCGCCGGTTCCGGTCAGGCTGCCGGTCACCTCCAATGTGCCCCCAATCGTGCCACCCAAGGCGATCAACGTGCCATTGTTGACAACCCCGCTGGCGATCGTGCCGTAGCCTTCGACGATCCCGTGGTTAAGGTCGATCCCTCCAGCAACGGTGACCGTCACACCCTGCATGTCGAGCATGCCGGGGGCGACGGCGGACCCTAGGTTGTCGATCGTCAGGATCTTGGTGGCGGTCGTGGACGTGTAGTTGCGCCCGAAGGTCAAGTCGACCGTGGCGCCGGCACTGATTTCCGCCAGTGAACTCTCCACTGAAACGTAACCGGTCCCATTCCATTCATCGATGATGGAGGTAGGATCGGCGAAGGTCAGCTCCGTCCACCCCGTGGGGTTTCCTTGTGGACCTTCAATCGTGGCGATGTTGACAATCGCGCCGGGGCCAGCGGCTGTCGCCGCGCCTCCAAGATGCACGACCGAGCCCGGACCAACAGCCGCGAAGATGCCATCGAACAGGGTGTTGCCGGTCATCTCGGCGATCGGCGTGTCGATCGTCACCGTCCCACTGAGGGCCTCGATTTCGCTTGTGATGTAAACACCGTTGGTGCCGGTGAGTGTAAGGTTGCCCTCGACCGAAAAGAAGGCGTCCAGCGTCCCGCCGTTAATAATCGCGGCATTAACGCCGGCCGCGGTGAACACGTTTGTCTGGAGCGAGCCACTCCACGCTCCGGCCGAACCGGCAGCAAAGGCAAGCGTTCCATCAAGCTCGAGGTCAGCGGCATAGTAGCCTGCCGCGTTATTCGTCCCACCCAACTCGTTCGTGCCGTTCATGGTCAGACTGTCGATGGTGATAGATTCGCCCGACGCGATGGTGACGGTGTATGCGGTCAGGGTTGATGCGGCGTCGATCGTGACATCGGCCGTCCCCGGCGTGACGACGTCGTTTGGAACGGTGCCTCCAGTCCAGAGCATGCCCGTGTTCCAGTCACCGCTCGTGTCCGTATTCCAGCTATAACTTGTCATGGGTATCCCTCTAGGACTGCGGTCCAGGAACCGCCCTATTGTTACAAAAGAGTTGAGGCAACAGGGGTTGCCCGCGCACGCCGTCAGAATTTTGGAAACCGTTCCGAGGTTCTGTTAGTGATTACGAATTCATGGAACTGGCCGTTGCGACCGAGATCAACGTAAAGCCAACCTTATCGAAAACGAAATCACGTCGGATTGATATCGATCTGCAAACGGAAGTGTGATGTTAGGTCAAACGGCCGGATTGTCAGCCGGCGTCGATCTTGCGCTGAGCCTGATCGAGAAGGACATCAGATGCCCGCCTGGTGAGCAAGTCGCTGGTCATCCATCATCGCCGTGCTGGTGATCAGTCGCAGCATCCGGCGTTGCTGGAACTCGATGCCAAGTCCGAGCGCAGAACGCGCTGGAGTATCAGCAAGCGCTTCGTCAAAACGCCAGCAGATGTAATGCACGAAGGGCGGCGCGCACCTGCTGCTGCAGACCCGTACACAAGTGCTCGATGGTACGCTCCGGCCTGTCTTCGAGAAATGGTATCCCCGCCTCGCCAACAATTCCGTGGAGGAGGCCCAGGCGGCATGGTACCCAGACACCCTGATGGTCTCCGACACGGGGGCGACTCAAACTCCAATTGCCGGATCAATCGCCGCTCGCCCCCCAGTTCTAAGGCTTATAATCTTCCGACTGCGCCTTCGTCGTCCGAAATGACCAACTCATCCGGACAACGCCCATCGCGTCGCCGGCCTTACAAGCCGGCGCAACGCGAACACCGACCTGGAGACCCGGGGGTTGCGCAGAAGGTTCAGCGCAACTCGGGTCGGCAGGCTCAATTCAGGCGTTTTCGCCGCAGCCGCTGCCATTTCTGACCATGCGGCAGTAACGGCTGGAAGAAATCGAAGCAGACGCGCTTATCTGGCAACGCCAGTGCCAATAGGCCATTTGGGGTTTGACGAGTTCGGAAGCGTCATGGAAGAAAGCGATGAGGTCGGGGAAATGTTCTCCCACATGAGAAGCAACCAGACCGTCAAAGCTGCCGTGCATCGTCGAATGAATCAATGCGATGAGTGAACCGCTCTGCCAAACATAATCGACAGGCTCGATTCGGTCTGTAGCCACACTCATCGCGTCATACTTTGCTATGAGTTCCGCCTGGTCAGCGTGGGCAATTACAGTTTTGCCAGCTATCCGCCTGTGCACGACCGGATTATAGCTCGGCCCAAGTTCGAGCAAACGCATGGCACGGTCGAAGTGACGGCGAATGATTTCTGCTCTTGCCATACTAGACTCCACTAGTCGACGCCATCTACCAACGCGTGAGTATTTGCCGCGATCAGCCACGAGTACGCAACGAGCGACAGCGGGAGACGTTGACGAGCTGCGTCACTGGGACATACGTCGCACGGGTTTAGTGCACGGTATCGTAACTCGGTATCCGCATGCCGGGCAATAGCACGGAGAAAGACAGTTGCATCCGTGCAGCCACGAACTGGATCCATACGCACCCGAAGTTGTCCTGGCGCGAATTCAAGGTCAATAAGCTCAACTTCCGCATCACCGGCGGCAAGGCTGTGATTCGGCGTGGAAAAAGGACCCGTTTTTGGAGTGCGCCCCTGCGGGTGGACAGAATCAAGCTGTCGTTTTGACCGTCCGCAAAGGGTTGCGGCCGCGCTTGCCTGCCGCCACAATGAGCCGGTTCGCTTCGTCGGGTCGCAGGTATTCCCGCTCGCGGTTTCTGGGCACATGCGGACTTTCGCCGTTTGAGCTGGTGGCACGCATAGCTTCAACCCATTGATATGTGGAAACCGCTAGCGTCCGTCAGCGACGCTCATGAGGAAATCTACGTAGATATCCGCATGTTTGCGAGGACATTTGGTAGCTAGGGATACGCGGACCTGCATAGGCACAGGACCCAGAGGAACACTGAGCCCGAGCACACGGCCAGACACCGCCCCGCCAGATCGAGAGAGACAGGACCAAAGCCCCCGGGCCAGAAACCCTTCGGGCTGGCGGTCCCGCTGCTCACCTTTGCATGACGAACATATCTATACGTGTCATGAGGTAATCTGCAGTATAGGATAATACCCTCCGCCCACCCTTTTGTGGGGCTATTTGGTAGAGTGTGGTTGTGTCCCAAGAAAAAATTGCCCACCATATTTTTATACTGGAGCTGCATTGGGGATGCGGGTCGCTATAGCTTTGCGAACACGCAACAAATAAACCAGACGTTCACCACGCCGGAGCACTGAAGAGGTCAGCCAGGGGCCGTGCGCGGGATTTGATCTCGCGCATTACCGAAGACTGGATTTAGCGCCAAGCTGCCAAGACGACAAACACAAGGGAGTCCAACCATGGTTCACCCAGCCCCCAACGCGACCTATACAAGCAGTCAAGTTTTGTGGGGAGTTTCCGACGAAATCGTCGCGTTCAACCCCAACCCGCCGACCGCCGATGACTTCTTGGTCTTTATCAACGGCCAGGATGACACTGTCCAGTTTTTCCAAGAAAACCACGATACTCTAGCGTTCATTGGCGGTCAGAATGATGTAGCTTTCATGAGCGGCCCAAATCAAACGCTGTTTGTTTCCGGCACTAAACAAGTGGGTGGTTCGGACGCCGGAGTGGTCGTTGATGCTGGCTATGAGCAGAAGCTCAATTTGGTAGTAGGAGCCGCCACGTCCCTTTACATCACAGATTGGCTTGACCCCTCCGACCACATTACCTTGCTGAGAGGTCAGACCGCGATTGAGCAGCCGTTCACGGCGCCTCTACCGAGTGGAGGGCCCACTCTCCTGCCAGGGATAACAGGAACCGAGGTCACAATCACCAATCCCGCCTATTTGGGCGGAGGGAAAACTGTTGGGGCCTTTCTATACACCTCGCATGTGACGATCGCTCACAGCTAACCAAGGGGGACGTATACAGGGATCAGGCAGGCCAGGGACATCCCCTGCGGCCCGGATGGGGCGGCGGAGACGGTATCACTCAGGCTGATCCCCGTCGCCGGACCCGCAAACCTGGTTTAATCTCGCGCATTCCGTAACCAGCTGGCGGGCGAAATACCCCGTCGCCCCGGTCAGACTAACGCTGACCTCGGTTTCCGTGCCAAGGTAGGCCGGCGGGCGGAGTAGCCGCGCCGGGTCTGGGTCACCTTGGGTGGCTCATATGTGGTTGAGAAAGATCTCGTGAATGACCTGGCGCCCGCGGTGGGCAGCTGGCCCTGCCCATGGGAGGCCAACCGATGAACATCATCGAAGCGCTGGACGCTCCCGAGCTGCTCGGCAGCGCCGTCCTTGAGTTCGACGATCCGTCGTGGGACCGCTGGAAGGTCTGGCTCAAGGCTTTGTTCGGCTTGGGCATGACCAAAGCGGAAATGGAGGTCTTCCGCTATCACACTGGCCGCACGTCGGTGCCGAGCGGACCGTTTCGCGACGCCGTCCTGATTTGCGGTAGGCGCAGCGGAAAAAGCCGAATTTTGGCCCTGATCGCCGTGTTTTGGCCACGTTGCGGGACTGGATCGCTCATGAACGCCTTGACCTCATGTCCTTCCAGACCGAGCGGGCCAACGCGTGGTTCACGCCGAATGCCATGGCGAGTGCTTCGTTCCACGTCGCCGGACGAAATTGGTCGCTGTGCCGCCTCTTCGATCAGTCGGTCAATTGTAGAAGCAACCGATCCATACCATTCTCCAGGCCCATGGCTCTGATTTGAGGCAAGACCCTCGTCTTGAGGTATTTTTCAGCCTCCCATTTGTCCAGAAATATGGTTTCGTAATGATCAGGCTGAACCAGTTGCTTTCGCCGGATACGCAAATTCATCGCATGACGCTCAATCTCTGCGGTCGCAGTTTTTATAGTCTTTCCTCTCTTAGCTGCCGTTACCACCATTCCTAACACCAAGATTGCGGATATAACTAACGCAGCGACTACTAGAGCTACGGTCGTGTCGTCAGCAGGTTGTATGTGGGTTGAGACGTGGAAGGCACAGTATCCAACGGTGGATTGGGACCTTCGTGCTCGGAAGAACGCTTTCCAAGGGCACTTTCGGTGGTTCGGTTGGCGGCTGCGCGGAATTAGGAGACCGAGCGGGTTCGGCGGCCTTATGTGGGGCTTCGATCGGCGATGGATTGTTCCATCCCAGTCGGTATTTCGGCTCCGTCTTTCGTCTCACATCCGCGGCGTTAACCAGCGTTTGAGCGGCCAAGCAGCCGGTGGTCCAGTCTGCTCCCGTTGATGGCGGGGCTGCGTCGCGCGCGCTGCGGTGTGACATACTGCGATGCGCCACCCAGTAGTGCGCGCCGGCACGCTGCTCACCCGTCAGGTTTGCCAACCAGGTTTCCCAACCTTGGCGGTCTGCCTGCCCTTGCTGAAAGGCATCGGACGGCTGGGCAGCGGGTGTCTCAGGTGCCTCCGTGGGTTGGGTAGCAGGTGCAATCGGTGCCGGAGCGGTGTTGGGTAGCTGCTGCAACGCGGTGCCAGCAGTCCCGCCCTCGTGTTGCTGGTGCTCGCTACGTCGGCGTTCGGCACGACCGGGCGCCATGGCGCGAGCAGCTGCTGACGTAGGGGTAGTAGGTATGCGAAGAGTTCGCAATAGTACCATACAGCACTCCGCTGTCCGCGGGCGGTGCTTGTCGCCAGAAGGCCGGCACAAGCAAGAGAGGTTAAAAAAATGGCCGCGCGCGCAGCCTTAGCTCCCATCTCAGCCGAACTCGCTTCTGTGGAGAAGCTGCATCTTAGGCCCAAGGGGCGAGGGGAAAATTGACATCGATCATCCCTCTCGTCACAGGCAGGCTGAGAGTCAGCCTGTGACCTAGTCCAAACGTGTCGAGAACGCTATCTACCTCGCTGTCCCATCTGCCAGACCGAGAGTGACCGGCGAACCGTGTCGTTTTGTTGCCCCGGATGTCATTTTGGATGATGGGCTAGTCAACCACAAATTCAACGCTTAACCTATTGATTTTATTGGTACGACCGGCAGGACTTGAACCTGCAACCGAGCGGTTAATGAGCCGCATGGCGGGTGAGCGCGGACCTTAGAAGCCAACCCCAGCACCGCCGCCGATGTAGGGGCCAGCCTGTCCGCGGCGAGGTTGCCCCGAACTGTCGTCAGGGCTGGTGCAAGCCATGAGCGCGGTCACGGACAGGAGCGCTATGAGGGTCGTGAGCATGCGCATGAACGTTCCTCGGTTCGGTTGTCCGCTTGGCCGCCGGAGGGCGCCGGCCGATGCAAAGCCCAGCGATCCGGTGGACGTCAACGTTATGCATATCCACCCCAACCGAAAGCGGCGTGCCCACCCAATAGCGCCGTTCGAACCGTGTCGGATGTTGCCCCCTTTGTTGCCCCAGACCACACCGGCTTTGAGGAGTGAGGTCAAATCTCAATGCTAACTTACTGAAAAGATGGCTCGGGCGGTAGGATTCGAACCTACGACCAATCGGTTAACAGCCGATTGCTCTACCGCTGAGCTACGCCCGAAAAGTCCGTTAAGCAGCGGACAACAGGAGGGCGCCTATAGTGTCCCAGGCTCTCCCGGTCAACAGCGTAAGCGGCTTGGGTCAGGATCCCTTGATCCAGAACCGAACCTGCATCGGACCAGCGGTCAGTAAGTGGCCACATAGCTTGGCATGTGCTGCTTTGTCGTTGCCGCCCTAGGCGGTGGACGCTCGGCAGCGGTTGCTAACCAGCATAGGTGCCGACACACCCGCGTGACGAAACGCCAGCCAAAGTGGCACCAAAACCTCGGCAGAAAGTACAAAATATTCCTGACCGGATCGGCGTTTTAAGGCCACTCTGGAGGGCCGCCTGACACCGGTCGGACGGTTGACGGAACGGTCTTGCCATGCGACAAGAACCGGGGCGCGGGTGTGGCGGAATGGTAGACGCACGAGACTCAAAATCTCGCGTACGCAAGTATGTGTCGGTTCGAGTCCGACCACCCGCACCATTCACTGAATCAGGCTTGTATTGCGTAATCGATATCTAGTTAGTTTGCCACCGGCCTTCGGCTGACCCACCCTGGATGAAAAAATATCTGAGCAAGTGGCGATTTGAACAAGGTCTTTCCTTTTTCTTCCTAGAACGGAGGGTTCGCCGTCAGAAGCCACTAGTTTCGTTTGTTGCCGCCGAAGCAAACATTTGTGCAGCGTTCCGGCATGGGATACTTCCACCCCGCACTCCAGCAGATACCGCCCGTCTCCAAACCCCTGGCGAAATCATAAGCATAGGCGATCCGCCGGATGCCGGCCTTGCCGATAAAGCTCTTCTCGAATCGCCGTTGCAGTTCTGAGCAAATCGGGTTCGGAATAACGCCTCGGAGCCGAGCTTCCCTGCGAAAGGCGGCATCTGGCATCCGGCACTACCTCATTCAATTTGCATAGTTGCCGAACATCAACGGATCAACGTAAGCCGCCGACCGGCTTAATCTGCAAGTCCTTCATCCGCGAGTTAAGCCGACCCCTCGATCCAGATGATCAGCGCGTCGGATAGGTCTTCGGATATCTGATCTTGTCCGGAGGACCCGGCGGCTCCGGCGGCCCCTTTTTCCCACAGGCAACCAGCACACCCAGGGCGACAGCCAGCGCCAAAACCGCCCTCATGCCCCCCGCCTTCATGCCAGCATGGCCAGCCACCGTGCTGCCTGCTCCGCCACGTTCGCCGGCGCCGTCCCGCCGTAACTGGTCCGCGAGGCCACCGAAGCATCCACCGAAAGCACCGAGAACACGTTTTCCGAAATTCCCGGCTCCACCGACTGCATCTCCTCCAGCGCCAGATCGGCCAGATCGACGCCACGCGCTTCCGCCATCGCCACCAGCCGGCCAGTCGCGTGATGGGCACTCCGGAACGGCAGGCGCAGCACCCGCACAAGCCAGTCCGCCAGATCCGTCGCGGTGGCGAATCCCGACCCGGCGAACGACCGCATCCGGGCAGTGTCCGGGACCATATCGCGCACCATGCCGGCGGTGGCCGCCAACGACAAAGCCCAGGCTTCGGCCGCGTCGAACACCGGTTCCTTATCCTCCTGCATGTCCTTTGCGTAGGCCAAAGGCAGCCCCTTCATCACCGTCAGCAGGGCGACCAGAGCGCCCGTCACCCGACCCGGTCTTGGCCCGCACGAGTTCCGCCGCGTCCGGATTACGCTTCTGCGGCATGATGGAGGAACCGGTGGTGAACGCATCGCTCAGACGGATGAAGCGATAGGGCGCGCTGCACCATATGACCATTTCTTCCGCCAGCCGCGACAGATGGACCGCCGAAATGGCCGCCGCCCCGAGGAACTCCAGCGCAAAATCCCGGTCCGACACTGCGTCCAAGCTATTCGACGTCGGCCGGTCAAAGCCCAGGGCCGCCGCGGTCATGTGCCGGTCGATCGGAAACGAGGTCCCCGCAAGGGCGGCCGATCCCAGAGGACAGCAATTCAACCGCCGGCGGCAATCCGCGAGCCGCCCTCGGTCGCGGTCCAGCATCTCGACATACGCCAGGATGTGGTGCCCGAAGGTCACCGGCTGAGCCGTCTGCAGGTGGGTAAACCCGGGCATCGGATCGCCCGCATGCTCCGCCGCCCGTTGCGCCAGCGCCAGCATCGCGTCCGAAAGCTGAGCCGTCAGGCCGTCGATCGCATCCCGCACCCAGAGCCGAAAATCCGTCGCCACCTGGTCATTACGGCTCCGACCGGTATGCAGCCGCTTGCCGGCCTCGCCGATCCGCTCGGTCAGCCGGGCCTCGATGTTCATGTGGATGTCTTCCAGCGCGACATCGAAGGCGAAGGTGCCAGCCTCGATTTCCGCGGCTATCGCCTCTAGACCGGATGCAATGGCATGCTCATCTTGCGCTGACAGCAGCCCGATCTTCGCCAGCATCGCCGCGTGGGCACGCGATCCGCGGATGTCCTGTCGCCAAAGCTTGCGGTCGAACCCGATGGAGGCGTTGATGTCCTGCATGATCACGGAAGGCCCGCCGGCGAAACGTCCGCCCCATTGCATGTTGGCCGCCGCTGTCGGCCGATGAGCAGGCGGGCGGTCAGGCATGTCGGTCACAGGAAAGGTTCCAACTCGATGATGATCCACCGCAGGTTGATGGTGCGGATTCCTATGGCGGCGGTGGCCGGCACCCTAGCCGCCACGCTCTGGCCGCGCAAACCGCTTGCCGAAACGTTGACGCCGCTGGGGGAGGCGCTGGAAAAGCTCAATCCGCCAGCTGATTTGCCCGATGGCGTTTTCGTCACGCGGGACGGCGCATCTCATCACCTGTCCGAGTTCAAGGGCCGCGGCATGGTAGTGAACATGTGGGCTACCTGGTGCGCCCCCTGCGTCGCCGAGATGCCGTCCCTTCAGGTGCTGTCGAAGGCGCTTGCGCCCCAGGACATCGCCGTGCTGCCGCTGTCGTCCGACCGGGGCGGGGCGGATACCGTCGCGGCCTGGTACCAGGCGCACGGCATCACGGCGCTGCCGGTGTTGCTGGACCCGAAAGGCGCGACAGCCAGAGCCTTCGCGGCTCGCGGCATTCCCCTGACGGTGATCATCAGTACCGCGGGGCAGGTCGTCGCCCGGCTGGAAGGCGCGGCGGATTGGGCGTCGCCCGACGCCCCGATGCTGATCCGTCGGTTGGCGGCGGGGTAGACCCTTACTGAGAAAAGAGAAGGGCAACCGGCAGCAAAAAGGCGAGGTGCAGCGCGGCTATCTCGCCGACTGCCGGGTTTCGTTCGGATCGTGACCCGCTTGCCGCCGGATCACATCGTTGATGCCGTTGGAGGCCTCCGTCGTAACCACGACAGCGACATCGCCCCAGTAACGATCCAATGTCCCGGCGGGGATTTCATTCAACTGCACGACGCGGCCACGCTCGCTGCCCGAGGCCGTCTTTACAATCCACTGGATCTCCACCCGTTCCTGGCTTTTGGGAATTGGCACTATCTTCACCTCACCCTGCACGACGAAGTCGGCACCCGCGGGTGTGGTCAAGATGACGGGTCCCAGCAAAGCTAGCCTGGTGCGCATCTGTTGTGTCAGTGCGAGGTCTCCGTCGCCAGGAGCCCCCCTTACATCGGCAACGAGCACCTTGGCGGCGCGGTTGTACAGGCTGCCAGGATCGGCCTTGTCCCGCGCGATCCGAATACTGGTGAGGACCGCACCGATGCGTGGCGCAGCCTCGGCCGCGACCCGATCCAGCAACGCGACCTTCGCATCGGCCCAGTCACGCAACGGCACTTTCTCGCCTTGCGCGCTGCCTAGCTCCTTACCCTGTGGGTCCTGCACGCTGAATAGCGGCGTGACGAAGTTGCCGTTGCGCTCTGCCCGGGTGATCAGGCGCCAGTCGGTCTTGTCCGGTGTGCGCACTATTGCCGGCACCTCGGATGCCTGCAGCGCCGTGGCGATCTGGGTGGCCAGTTGCTGGTTCGCCTTGTCGGGCAGCAGCGTATCAGTCCCGGGTGGCACCGCCAGCAACGGAGTAAGCGGCTGCGCCAGCCGGCGAGCGGTGGCGCCGGGATTGCCCAAAAACGGCTCCGGCAGGTCGCCGCATGCGGTCAACATGCTGAGCAAGGGTGCGAGATAAAGCAGCCGGGTCAACCGGCCAAGACAAGCGATCATTCCGCTGCTTGAAGCAGATGGCGGCGGGCGCCGGAAGGGGTTTCGTTCGGGGTCTCTCCGGCCGTTCGATCACGCCAGCCTGATAACCGAGATCTGATGCCCGATCGGCCCCGCCTTGGAGCCCGCGCTTTTGGGGGCCGCCCTTTCGGCAAGCGTGCGTCTGCGGTGACTGAAGAATCTCTCCTCCTCGACCAGGGTATCGATTCCGGTAACCAAGATGTGGCCGACGCCGGCCGCGCGCAGGCGCGCCGCACAATACCCTGGCAGATCGAATTGCCAGCGGTCTTCGCGTTGGCCGGTCGCGAAGAACGCCGAATCGGCCGCGGCGCGGGCGAGGACGGAGTCGCGTAGGTCAGGCCCGACCTCGTAGGAAGCCTGGGCGATGCACGGTCCGACGGCGGCGGTGATCCGCTCCCGCGCGGAGCCCAGCGTGATCATGGCGGAGATGGTTGCTTCTAGAACCCCCGCCACGGCACCCCGCCAGCCCGCATGAGTGGCGCCGACGATGCCTGCGCTCGAATCAGCGAAAAGAACCGGGGCGCAATCGGCCGTGACGATGCCCAGCCCCAGACCGGGGCGGTCGGTGACCATGGCATCGGCCTTCTCGCCCTGCCCCGGCGCCCAAGGTTCGGTCACGGTCACCACATGGGTGCCATGCACCTGCATCAAACCGAGCAGCCGCCCAGCGTCGAGGTCGAGAGATCGCGCCACGCGCGCTCGGTTCTCCATGACCTTGTCGCGGTCGTCCTGGCCCGAAAGGCTGCAGTTCAGGCTGGCGTAGGCGCCCCCTGAAACCCCGCCACGCCGCGTGAAAAATCCATGCGGCACCTCGATCGAGTCCGTGGTCAGGGCTTCCGCCATCATGGTGGACTCCGAGGTGCTGGTGTGGTTTGCGGTGTGCGCAATGTACCGCCAAGGGGTCAACTGGTGCTATAGCGGGGAGCGGGCGAATCGACGCCGGGAGGATAACTATGATCGGGATCGATTGGGGCACAACCAATTTTCGGGCGTTCCGCATCGCGCGTGACGGCTCGATTCGCGAGCGGCGTGCCGGGCCGAAGGGTATCCTGAACGTGCCGGACGGACGGTTTGGCGACACCTTGCGCGAAGAGATCGGCCCGTGGCTGGCCGCCGGGGAAGATCGCGTCCTGCTGTCCGGCATGATTGGCAGCCGCCAGGGCTGGAAAGAAGCGCCCTATCTGCCCTGCCCGGCGGGGGCCGCGGAACTCGGCGCCGCGCTGGTCGATATCGGATTCGATTGGGCCAGGGTGAAACTGGTCCCCGGCCTGTCCGGATTCGACGAGTTCGGCGTTGCCGAAGTGATGCGCGGCGAAGAAACCCAGATACTGGGCGTGCCACCGCTGCTACGAGACGGCGGCATCGCCTGCCTGCCGGGAACGCATTCGAAATGGGCTCGCGTCGAGGGCGGCCGCATCGTCGGGTTTACCACCCATATGACCGGCGAAGCATTCGGCGTTCTACGCAGCCATACCATCTTGGGCAGAATGATGCGTGATGGCCCATCTGACGGCGCCCCGTTCGACACCGGTCTGATCCGATCGGCCGATCCAGGGGGGCTGCTGCACCACCTGTTCGGAGTTCGCGCTGAGGTACTCGCGGATCGGCTGACCGATTCGGAAGCGCCCGCCTATCTGTCCGGCATCCTGATCGGCCACGAGGTGCGGGCAGCACTGGCTCAGGCCGGGGGGTCGGTGGTGCAGGTCATCGGCGCGCCACATTTGAGCGCGCTCTATGCCAAAGCGATAACCGCCTGTGGCGGCTACGCCGAACGCCACGACGGAGAGGCTGTGGCGCGCGGGATGGCGCTGGTCGCCGAGCACGCCCGATGGGATTGAGCGATTATCTGGCGCGCTGCGACCTGATCGCGATCTTGCGCGGCATCCGGCCCGACGAAGCTGTCGCGGTGGGTGCTGCATTGGAGGAATGCGGCCTCTCGATTATCGAGGTGCCGTTGAACTCCCCCGATCCAATGGTCAGCATCGCCGCGCTGAGCCGCGAGTTTGGCGACCGGCTGCTGATCGGCGCTGGCACTGTAATAACAGCTGATCAGGTCAGCGAGATCGCGGCGGCCGGCGGCAGGCTGATCGTGACGCCACATGCCGACGCCGCCGTAGTGCGGGCGGCGAAACGGCAAGGTCTGCTTGCCGTCCCAGGGTTTTTCACTCCGGCTGAGGCTTTCTCCATGCTCAACGCTGGGGCTGACGCACTGAAGTTATTTCCCGCCGAGGGTGCCAGCCCGGCGATGCTGCGCGCGATTCGGGCGGTGCTGCCGTCCGGTACGATGGTGCTGCCGGTGGGCGGGATCGACGTGTCCAACATGCACACCTGGCGAGCGGCGGGGGCTGCCGGGTTCGGCATTGGCTCGGCGATTTTCAGGCCCGGCGACACTGCGGAGATCGTCGGCGCCAAAGCCCGCACTCTGGTTTCAAACCTTCGGTAACAATATTCACGATTTCGTGAGTTTATCCTGGACGTCTCATTTTCTCGACGGCGAGATCTTACCGCAATCGTTACGACATAGGCGACGGAATCGTTTCTGAAGTGGGGGGCAAGGTGATCGCTCCTCCTCGGCCCAGAAATCCGGACCGGAATTTGATTTTGGTCCTGAACGTCTGTCCAAAAGTTGATTTTACGTCGGAAAATCCTTCTGACGGCTACGTAATCAGATCATTGAACCAAGAGCCTGGTAATACTCTGCAATAGGCGAAGTATCGCCCGTGTGGAGTGCCCTACATTTGTATGATAGCTCCTGCCGCAGCACGCATCCTGCGGGCGATACCGGAAGGATCTAAGACATTGGCTTCAACCGTGACGATTCATGGAAGCAACAACGTAGCTATCCCTCTAACCTTCGATGCAACATCGAACGTCGCGCTCGCACAGCAGATAGCGACGTTCCTCAACTCCGAGATTGCTGCTGGCAAGCTCGTCACGTCGTCCGATGCGGCTCCGCCGCTACCAAGGGGCGTGAGCGGAGCCTACGTCCAAGCAACGACCGAAGTGGTAAAACTGCCACCTGGCTACACCACGGACCTCGTTACCAAACCTGGGCCGGCGATCGTCTTAGGTTCGAGTAAAGGTGACCCAACGATCCTGTCGGACGAACACACCTCCTTGACCTTTATCGCATCCGCTGGCTCCGGAACGGTCGTGGCCGGGGGCGGCGACAACAGGTTGGCGATCTCGGGATCAGCAGCGGACAATTGGTCGCTCAATACCGGCAGCGGCAACGATGTCATCCTGGCACTGGGGGCGGTCAACGCGACGATTGCTCCCGGTGGTGGAAAGAACACCATCCAGTTGGGCAGTGGCCACGACCTGGTCATTTCGGCCGGGCGCGACTCCATAGCGGGCGGGTCAGGCCAATCAACGATCGATGCCTCCAATGCCACAAGTGATTTCGTGCAGGGCGAGAAAAGCGACCTGTTGTTCATCGGTGGTTCCGGTGGTGCGACGATTCTGGGCGGAACCGGCAGCGACACCTATTTTGGATCTGCCGCTGGTCCTGTCGGCGATCAACTGATCAAGGGCGGATCGGCCGGAAGCAACCTTCTGTTGGCCGGCGACGGCGCGGCGACTTTGGTTGGCGGCGGCAACAACGATCAGCTTTTCGCTTACGGCTCCGCGAACCAGGTGCTCAACGCCGGCAGCGGGAATGAGACGTTGTCGGCGGCATTCTCGTCCGGGAATGACACGCTGGCCGCGGGATTGAGCAACGGCCAACTGATCGGCGGAAGCGGTTCCGACACGTTCCTCGGCGGTGGCGGCAATGCCACGATAACCGCGGGATCCGGCAGTGATGTTTACGCGTTCATCAACCATCAGGCGGGAGGAAACGACCTGGTTCAGGGTGTGTTCGATCCGACAGCGATTCAGATTCACCTTCAGGGTTACGATCCGTCGGCGATCCACAATGCATTGGCGAGCCAGAGGACGAGCAACGGTTCGGTGACGATCGGACTGGAAGACGGGACAAAGATCACGTTCCAGGATGTGTCTTCTCTGAACCGATCCAACTTCACCTGACAGCCCCGATGACCCGGTCAATAAATCCTTGCGTCTGCCGAGGTATTGGCCGGGTCTATCAGCGCCTCGATCGCGGCCCGGTCCAGCCGGGTCGCGTTCAAGCGCATTCGTGAGCGAAACCTTTCGTAAGGACGTAGCCATAACGCGCTCGCAACTTGTACTGCGGATCGAATCGATCCCGATACAAGCCGGTACATCGAAGCGGTTCCGAATTGGAACTCGCGCCCGCGTTGATCGAAGCCGATCATACCCCGGCGCAGCTGCGCACGGCCAAGCGTCGGGGAATCGGCGTACTGCCCAGTAGCCGAAAGCCAGCGAACGGCAAAGGGATCATGGCGGACGCGAAAACTTCGGACAAGGAATAGCCACACGGCCTGTCGCCCACCAGCGTGTGGTCACAGCGTTGAAAACCGCGGCCTCCACCAGAACGATGACCAGGAATTGCCAGGACGGAGCGGTTATCGCTGTGTGCATCGCGCGAACGCGGGTTCGGACAGCAAAGCCTGCTCCACATCAGACGCGATCACAGCATGACCGCCCGCGTTGGCGTGGCCCTCGATAGTATAGAACAACGACTGGAAATCCGGCGCAGCCCCTAAGGCCCTCGTCGTGTCAGTGAAACGCACGCCGAGTGGCGCCGCCACGCGCTCCAATGCCGCCCCTAGGACAAACGGATCGACGTCCGGCGGATCAGCCACCCGACCGGCGAGGGCAACTTGCGGGCGCTCCGGTATGTAGAACAGTAACACCGGGACGCTTCCCGACCCGGCGGTGATCCGAGCCAGCAAATCTCCGAAATCCTGGACGCGGTGTTGCCAGACAGGGCTCAGCGGGGTGCGCACATAGTCGGCCGAATCGCCCTTCAGCAGAAAGGCGCGAGCATGAGCCGCCGGATCGCGAAACAGGTAATACTCTATGAATAGGAATAGCCGGCTTTCCCGCATCCAGTTCACGAGGTCGAATGGTCTTGGTGGCTTGGACCCATCCGGGAGCGGCGGCGGATCCTTCAGGTGCTGAAGGTCGTACGGGCCGACCGTCATGACGATCGCAGCAGGGTGCAGCTTCAGCGCCTCCGGAATTCGCAAGTCGATCCGGTTAACGTCCGCGGCCTCGGTTCCCAGGTCCTGAAAATCCACCACGCCGCCGCAGCGTTCCGATAGTGCCGCCGAGGCGCGCGCGGCGAACGAGTTATCATAGTTCACCGAGGCACCCCGGGCGGTCGATGATCCGACGACGACAACCCGCAGGGAACCGGGCGGTCGCGGCGCACAGGACTCGGCTGAGCGGTAGCCGCAGTCGTTGAAATGCTCGGTGATCCAGGAACCCTCCCAGACCTTGTCGTGTGACGTGCAATCGGGATGATAGCGATAGCCCATTTGCGTGACGTATCTGCACGTGTATGGGTCGTCAGCCTGCACATAGATCAACCGGATGGCCGCCTCGGCGCCGGCCAGGATAAACAGAATCGTCGTGATGAAGATTGCAGGCAGAAGGATGTAATCGCGACGCGGCAACGACCAGTGTGCTTCGTTGTCACCAACGGTCTGAATGGATGTATCCTGCATCATCTCTGCAATCTAGGGTAGATCGAGCCGGTGCTCGCAATATTGTCAGAGACCATGCAGCAAAATTTCCAGGTGCTTTCTCAATTCCGAGATTAGTCCGAGCGTCCGACTTGCATCACTACAAATCGGCGTAAATCGTCGCGTCCGACCGTAGGCGCAAGGCCCATCATCGCTGATTTCGAAACGATCAGCCCGTCTTGATCATCTCAGGTCTCGATCTTATCGAAGCGCCGCGCCGGCTTTCAGTCGGTCAAGATGGCATATCAACCGCGCGATCGTCTGAGTCCCAACGGGCCGCCGAGGCACCTTAGCGCAACGGACGGAAAAACGCCCGGATCTCCGCCGCCAAAGCCTGTGGCTGTTCCATCGCGGCGAAATGGCCGCCGCGAGGCATATCCGTCCAGCGTTGGATGTTCGTATACATTTGCCGCGCGATGGAGCGGGGCGCGCGGATGATCTCCTTCGGGAACGCCGCGTAGCCCATTGGCACATCGACCGTGCCGCCGCTGGGGATCGGCCACTGGCCATGAATCCGGGCATAGTACGGCCAGAACGAGGACCCGATCGCCCCGGTAAACCAATACAGCGACACGTTCGCCAGCAGATGATCCCGGCTGATCGCGGATTCCGGATCACCGCCGCAATCCGACCACGTGCGGAATTTCTCCGCGATCCAGGCCAGCAGCCCCGCCGGCGAATCTGTCAACCCGTACGCCAGGGTTTGCGGCTTGGTGCCTTGGATCCACTGGTACCCGGTTTCCTCCTTCAGCCAGGCCGCGAGTTCCTCGAAGTAGCGGCGCTCCTCTTCGGAGGGATTGGCCGGTGGCGGCCGGTCCCGCTGGATCGTCAGCAGATTGATGTGAATGCCGATCACGCTATCCGAATGGGCGTGACCAAGACGCGACGCGGTGAATGCCCCGTAGTCGCCGCCTTGCGCGCCGTATCGGCGATAGCCAAGCACATCGGTCATCAGCGACGAAAAACATGCGGCGATGTCCTCGATGCTGAACCGTTTCTGCCCCGGCTTGAACGACAATCCATAACCAGGCAGCGAGGGCGCGATCACGGTGAAGGCGTCCGCCGGGTCGCCGCCGAAGCGGGCGGGATCGGTCAGCCGCGGAATGATATCGATGAACTCGTAAACCGATCCGGGCCAACCGTGCATCAACAGCAGCGGCATCGGCGACGGCCCTCGACCCGGCACATGGAGATAGTGCAGATCGACATCCGGCATCTGGACTTTATACTGCGGAAAGGCGTTCAACGCGGCTTCCTGCGCGCGCCAGTCGAATTTTTCCCGCCAATACGGGACCAACGTCTGCATGTAGCCGAGGTCGGTACCATAAGCCCAAGGGGCGTCCGGCGCCTGGTCGGGAAACCGGGTCAATGCCAGACGAGCGCGCAGATCGTCGATCGCCTGCTGCGGGACGGACAAAGTGAACGACGCCGGGGCCGAGGCCATGCCTGATCTCCTTCTACGCCAGCTTTGTGCTCTGCCACGTCACCATCTGCCACTGCCCGCCGCGGTTGGCATAGACATCGACAAACCGCACTCGGAACGAATTTGGCACGCCACCGCTCTTGACGCTGATCGCCGCGACACCCGTGAGCACGACGGCATCGCCAAGATCCTGCGCAACGACGTCCGACGGCTCCACGGCCGTATAGACGGTAGCGCCTGACTCCATCGCACCGATCAGGGTTTTCTTGGTGTCAACCCGGGCGGAGGAATGCGTGTAGATCAGGTCGTCGGCGATAATGCGGTCGAGCTTGGAAACATCCTTCGCGGCCATCGCCGCCATGCGCTGACGATCCAGTTCGATGATTTTCTCAGCGTTTCCAGACATCTTCGTCGTTCCCTCGATCGGTTTTGACCATCTGCAAGCCTAGCCGAGACCCAACCCAGCCGTCAAAGCGGTGTGATCCGGAATTGCTGAGGCTCCCGCAAAGGACGCCTCGATCCAGGCGCTTAGATGATCTGCAAGCCGTTTCGATGCAGGCATTGGTGGCGAAAGTGCGCGCTATCTGGATGGCAACGATAACTGAGGGCTCACTGCGCCGTCAGCTTTCTGCTTTGGCCGCCCGCATAGCCGCCCAAACGCGGGCGGGCGTGGCCGGCATGTCGAAATGACGGATACCGAGCGGGGCCAGCGCGTCGTTGATGGCGTTCATCGCGGCGCCGAGGGCACCCACTGTCCCGGCCTCACCCACCCCCTTCGCGCCCAAGGGATTGACCGCCGTCGGGACCTCGCGCGTAGCCAGGCGGAAGTCAGGATACTCGTCGGCGCGAGGCATCTGATAGTCCATGAAGGATGCGGTGAGCATCTGACCCGACTCCGCGTCATGAGTGATGATCTCGCCCAGCGCCTGACCCACGCCCTGGACCACGCCGCCGTGGATCTGCCCGGCGACGATCATCGGGTTCAGCACACGCCCGAGTTCCTCCACCGCGCTGTAGCGGACGATTGTCGTGACGCCGGTTTCGGCATCGATTTCGACCTCGCAGACATGGGTGCCGTTGGGGAAGGTGACCGCGGTCGGCGTGAATTCGCCGGATTCCACCAGACCGCCCTCCTCGCCGGGCGGGATATGGGCGGGGTCGTGCGCGGCGCGGGCGACGTCGGCCAGCGAAACCGAGCGGTCGGTGCCGGTTATCGTGAACCGCGCTTGGGAGAATTCGATGTCCACGACCGCGGCCTCCAGCAACTCGGCCGCGATCCGGCGGCATTTCTCGATAACTTTGTCCATCGCCAGCGAGACCGCCGATCCACCGATACAGAGCGCCCCCGAACCGCCGTTGCCCTTGCCGCTGGCAAGGAGATCGGTGTCGCCGCCCTCCCAGCGCACCTGTTCAAGGTCCACACCGAAGCGGTCGGCGACAAGTTGCGAAAACGTCGTCTCCAGCCCTTGCCCCACTGACATCGAACCGGATCGCAGGATCAGCGTGCCATCCTCGGCCAGTCGCAAGGTCGCGAGGTCCTTGGCCGGGCGAAGGAACGGACCGCCGGCGACCTCAATGCAATTGCACAGACCGATGCCACGCAGCTTGCCCCGTTTCGCCGCTTCCGCCCGGCGTTCCTCGAATGACGCGAGGTCGGACAGCGTGGCGGCTTCCCGCATGTTTTCTTCGAACTCGCCGCAGTCGTAGGTGAAGGTCAGAGCGGTCTTGTAGGGCATCGCCTCGGGCGGGATCAGGTTGCGGCGACGGAGTTCATAGGGGCTGATGCCAAGCTCGCGGGCGGCGACGTCGATCAGGCGTTCGATGGCGTAGGTCGCTTCCGGCCGGCCGGCCCCGCGATAGGCGGCGGTCGGCACGGTGTGGGTCAGCACGCCGCACACCTGAGCGGCGATGAACGGGATGTCGTATACGCCGGCGATGCCGCCGATATTGCCGACGCTCCAGCCGGAGCGGCCCGAGACGTAGGCGCCCAGGTTCACATCCCAGCGCAGCTTCAGCGCGGTGAACTTTCCGTCCGCATCCAGACCGAGCGAGGCGGTGATGCGCATTTCGCGGGCCTGTTCGTCGGTAAGAAAGCCCTCGGTCCGGTCGGCGATCCAGCGCACCGGTTGGTTCAGCCGCCGGGCGGCCCAGGCGACCAGCACGGATTCGAGGTGCACGCCGGATTTCATGCCGAAGGAGCCGCCGACATCGCCCGGCAGCACGCGGATATCGGTCGGCGGGATCTGAAAATTGCTGGCGGCAATCGCGTTGCGTAGGCCGAAGGGCGATTGGTGGGAGGCGTGGAGCTCGATCCGCCCGTCCTCGGCGATTTGGGCCCAGGCGCCGCGCGGCTCCATCGAATTGGCGGTAACGCGCGAGACGGTGAATTCGAGGCTGGTGACGTGGGACGATCCCGCCAGAGCGGCGGCGGTGCCGTCCGCGTCGCCGCGTTGCCACAGGAAGCCGATATTGTCGGGCACGTCGTCCCAGACGGTGGGCGCGCCTGATGCGAGCGCCGCAATGGGCTCGGTGACGACCGGGAGGGCAGTGTAGTCGACGGCGATCGCTTCGGCGGCTTCCAGGCCGGCGGCGCGGGTGGCGGCGATGATCAGGGCTACCGGTTCGCCGACGAAGCGGACTCGATCGCCGGCCAGGAGGGGGCGGTCGGTCTTCGGCGCGGGGCCGCCGTCGGGGCGGGGAAAGCCGATGCCACCCGGAATTGGAGCGACATCCGTCAGGTCAGAGGCGGTGTAGACGGCAATGACGCCGGGGATGGTTCGCGCGGGGGTCGGGTCGATCGCGCCAATCTGGGCGTGGGCGTGGGGGGAACGGAGAAAGGTCGCGACGGCGATGTTCGGTGGGGTGGCGTCGGCGGTGTAGTTGCCCTGGCCGGTCAGTAGCCGAGGGTCTTCACGCCGCCGGATCGATTTCGCCTGAATGATCGCCATTCATTATGCTCCAAGGTGGTTCTGGGGAGCATAACCGTTTGGCGGAGAAGCGCGATGCCGGGCGGCGATCCGCGTAGGGAGGCTGATCCGGGTTGGGGCAGGGCAGGGAGGGTGATCAGCAACTTTGTTCAGCGGCCGATCGTCTAACCACAAGGGGAAACCGCTCATAGCTGTTCGTGTGTGAGCGGCGACATGTCGCGTCGAGAGTTCCTCACCGTCTCTCGCGGCTGCAACCGCGATCCAAGATCCTCGCCCAAACGCGGACTTCATGGAGTATCGTCCTGGCCTCGGCTCGGTTGCAGGCTGTCGTGCATTCGAACCACAAAAACAACTGCAGTCGACCCTTCAAAGCTGAAAAACTTGCGGCCGCACTATTATGTTAGTTGGAACGAACCGGACGAAGGAAACAAGAAGGTTAAGCTAATGAAATCTACGCATGTCGCCGGCAATGGCCCGCATGGCGATTGCCAAGCGCAGACAGTATTCGACTATCGGAAGGACTGTTGACGGCGATGGGTGAGATTCCAAAGACAAGGATGGAATCGGCGCTATACTTGCCATGTACAGCCAAGTAGACGGTCCCAGCGAAAAAGAGCAGATGAAGAACTCTGCGATCCAGTGTAACGAAGACAGTCTCAAACCCGCTGATGTACGGTCAAACCCGCATCGACTATGCGAACCTACGGTAATTTATTTTCTATAAAAGTGGAGCCTTGGGACGTTTTCTCCCCGAGAATATTTTTTGAAATCCACGTCCATGCAGTGCCCCTGCAAAATGAGCAATGGAACTCCTCATAATGGTACCCATTCTTCTGCAATAGGCGGATCAGATCAGAGAACTTTAGGGGGTCCAGCGTTGGGATGAATATGCCAGAGTGGTGGTCCCTGATCGTAATCACATCCATCTGGAATTTAGTCGGCAAAGCCATTATGTCCGCATAGGTCTCGGTCCCACCCTCAATATTTTCCTGATATTTAGTTAAACCATAATCTTGAGTGCTCGTGGCGGAGGTGAACTCCTCGCGTGGCCATACCCTGCCGTCTACAAACGCCCGCAGGCCTGGGTCATCCAAGTTGCAGCCATGTGCGCAATAATAAACAATCTTATAATTGCCGCTCGGGAAATTGCCGTTGATCAAAGCAGACATACCATGCGCACTGATGAGAGCCTTTGTTGAGTTTTGCTTGCCCTTGGCAGTTGTCCAAGCGAATGCGCGTACCGTCCCATCTTCGCCGATGGCGTTCTTGAACCTCGTTCCCGAAGCGTTCCTAGTATCACTCATAGCGCGTCACCCTTATGGACAGGCCATCGACAATCAGCCGTCGCCTTGAACCCAAAGATCAACTCTGGGCGATGAGGACACCGATGACAATCCCGTCTCGGAGGAAAGTCCGTTCGGTCATCAGCGCGAAATAAATCCAGCGCTGCACGAAGCGCTGAAGGACCAACATCTCATACGGCGATTTTTACCGGACGGTCGCCCATTGCGATTAGCCGGATACGCCCCTCGTGGTTCAAATCAGACTGATAGTCCGGTCCGTTCGAACCATCAGCCTCTGTTGTTGTGGGCCGATTCACGCGATCGCCTGGGATGCTTCTGTCGGGATCGGACTATTAGTACATAAATGTGGATTCCCGCTCGGGAGGGCAAAAGGCGCGGCAATGCAGACAGCCGCGCCCCATTTGTCGCCCGGCGCGTGATCAGCGCAAATGTGCTCGGAACCATTCGCACGCTGGTCCGGCCGATTGATCAAACATCTCGACATAGGCATCAAAATGCCCGCCCGGCAACAACACGAGACGCTTAGGCTCATAGGCGCGTTCATAGGCTGCGATAGCAAGATCTGATAGCGCCAGATGATCATTCACCGCGACAATCATCATCAACGGTGTCGGAGAGATGTGGCCGAGATAGGCCCCGGGCTCATAGCCGAAACCGTACTCAATCGTGCGTAGCGTAACCTCGTTGCGCCACGCTGGTGCGCGGGCGGAGGCTGTCTCTGTGAACCACTTATAGGAATCAACAGTGGGTAGTGCTGCTGGCGCCATCGGATCCTCGGCCACAACAGGTAGCATCGCAGGCGCAGCGCCCGACGCGCGCTTGTCCCGATCGGTGTGCAACCCGTTTCGTAGCGGCGCAAGAAAGTCTGCGCGGACGAGCCGGCGGAAGTTCTGCCAGCCGCTGATCAGCGGAACCTGCGACACGACGCACCGCACTCGCCGGTCGATCGCGGCCACGACCAGCACGTGCCCACCGCTGTAGCTGGACCCCCAAACGCCGATGCGCTCAACATCAGTTTGCTCAAGGCTCCGGGCGAATGTGATGGCATCAGAATAGTCCCTGACCTGCAGCCAGGGATCGAGTTCCTGCCGGGGCTCGCCGTCGCTCGCGCCGAGGTTGCGATTGTCGTAAACGATCGAGGCAAAACCTGCCTGCATGAAAGCCTCGGCGTATTTGTCGAGGTACATTTCCTTCACGGCAGAAAAGCCGTGCGCCATAACGATTGTTGGATACCTGCCGGACCCGGCCGGCAGATAGTGCCAGCCTCGCAGCGTTGTGCCGTCTGTCGTCTTGAACGCAATGTTATTACGCATGATTGCCTCCCGTTTCATGACTGTTAGATGCGCTTGCATTGCCTCCGCCGGTCGGTGAGAAAGCGGTGGTTGATCTTGCCGAGCGCACGCTGCGGCACGACCTGACCAGGCGGCGGCCCTGGTAGAGCGCACGCCACTATAGGCATCCCTTGGCATGCCGTATATGTGGCTTTGGCGACCTCTCAGTCGCGATCCCGCGAAAAAGACCGCCTCGAAAACTATGCGGATTTTCTGGGCAGAAATCAGGTGCGGTATAGTTGGTGGAAGCCGAGCGCAAGCGGTTGGCTCACGCCTATGGGGATGGCCGCGAGACGCAGGACCCTCACGGACGCGCGAGCTACCACGTGGCATATAAATCGGTGTTTGCCGGTCCGACGGTGAGTATGAGCCCATCGCGCTTGGCGCGCCCATCTTCGGTGGTCTTTGCGAGCGAATCCGTCCCGTGTGATTCCTATTCTAGAGTAGCCGCGTCACGTTTCTATGGAGAGGGTTGGACCGGAGCGGCGGGCTGCTGCAGCGAGTCCAGCATCGCGCTGGCCCATAGTTGGGGGTTCTACGTCTGGTCCGTTGCGAGATGCGGGCCGGTGGCGGGGTGGGCGCGGGGACGCTGGGTGTCGATCTTCGCCTTGGCCTGCTGGATGACGGCCATTATCTCGGCCTCCCGCATGTCGTCTACGGGCTCCGGCATCGCGGCGGGGACGGCTGGAAGTTCGCTGGCAAGGGGATCGTTAGCCCTTGGCGCCAGTTTGGCCTGCGGTTAGGCGACGACACATCCCAAAAGCGCGTCAAATGGGACTGCAGCGGAGAAGGAATGTTGGGGGAGTAACTTCGAAATCTGCAAGCTTCACTCGCTCGTCTATTTTGATCGGCATGTTGATGGGTTTAATGCCGCAGCAAACCAAGATCGCGATCACGGCTAGGTTGGACTGCGCAAGCACCTGATCCATGATTTACCGTCTCGGCGACAGAAAAGCGCTACGCCTGCTTGAACCGTTGCTTGAGCGAGCCGCAACGAACTCGGCATGGCCGCAGTTAATACGTGATGTGATGGATAGCCTTTTGATCCAAGATCCGAACGACGATCTCTTCCTCGATCCGAAGGTGCGTTTGCCCCAAATTGCGGCCCAAGAGCGTCAAGGTGGGGAGCATTGTATGAACCGTGTCAACAGCTGGCGGATCGAGGCGGAACAAAATCGCCCCAGTCTCGTTCTGCCTATGGATGCGAGTTCCCGCCCAATGCGGGCGTACCTGCAATTTCGCTGCTTCCGATAAGCTGTCCCACTGCATGAGTGAACGGCGCGGCTCCGGGGGCAGCCGGCAATCCGAGCGTTGCGAGCAAGAAAGAGTGAAGTAGCAACCCGTATCGTCCCGGTCGGTCCGCTATCTGCTGGGTCGCCATGCCACTGGCGATGGCCTCGACGAGTTCATCGCCTGTCGGCCGCGGGCGCTGGGCGCCAACAATTAGGTTTTGGCCAACCAAGTTCGGGATCTCGGTTGGTGCTCCCATGATGTTGTTCAGCTGCGCACGTAGGAGCCCAGAAATAAGCGCCACGCGGCCTTCGCCGACCCCGGGGGGCCCGGCCGTCCCGCCCATGATGATTTCACCATCTTCCAATGAGCCCAGCTGCGCGGCGGCCGCTTCAACCACGCTCATCAGCACCGCGTCGTCGGCTGCGCGCGCGTCGTCGATTAGAAAGTTAACGTACATATGGATCGGACTGGAGACTTGGTCGGGCAAGACCGCGAGCGAAGCAGCAAGGGGTGCGACCCCTGCAGCCGGAGCCGGGGGAGCCCCGATGGTCCGCACGAGAACAGCCCTCTGGCCGAGCTGATTTTGTCCCTTTGGGACCACCTGGCGACATTTCGCTGTGCGCGTAAGCGCGCGGTTGAGAGCGTCTTGTATCGCAGTCGCGCGTTGTGCGGACCAGCCCAGATCATCTTTTGCTAAACCCAACACTTTTGCCTCCAAAGTTTGCGTCGGCTTAGATTGAGCAGTTCCCGACAGGATATGCTCCATTTCTACGTTTGACACTAGAGTGGGTGCGCAACGATGACCGTAGACCGGCGCAGGCGATCTACCAAGTTGTAAGCCTCCAATCCACCGAGCGAGCGATCGATAACTCCGCATCGTGACATACGGCTACGAACTGGTATCAAACCTTGGCGCGCCGCCGCTGTCGGAAGCGCGCCAAGCTCGGCAATCACAACCTCCATCCGACCGTCATCGACCGCCCTTCCCAAAAGCGACGCACCCCTTGTGTGAAGCCCGAAACCCCGCCAATGATCACCCCGTCCAACAGACTGAGTGCAAAACCGATGCTGGATACCGATGACGTAGCGCTTTGGTATGCGCTGTCCCGCTTCGTAACGCGTTACTGGTTCGACGTCGATTTCAACGGCGGCAACGACGCCCACGAGTTCTATCTTCCAGACGCGCTGTTCGCAGTTGGTGAAAATCGGTTCGAGGGGAAGGAGAAAATTCGGGCTTTTTACGTCAAACGCCAGCGGCGCGGGGTGATAACCGGCCGTCACCTGATCAACAATCTCCAGGTCCTGCCGATCGACGAGCATCAGGTGCGACTTATCGGCGTGCTCAGCCTGTTTTATGCCCAGGGCCACCCGCCACATCACGGCATACACCCGCCGATGCTGGTCGCCGACATCGCGGCTGATTGTGTGCTCGGTGAAGACGAGCGCTGGCGTTTCCGGTCTCACGTGCTGTCACCGCTCTTTGTCGGCCACGCCATCCCGATTTCGATCTCGGTCAACCCGCAACGTCTGTAGAGGACAGGGGGCCGAGCGATCTACGACCCCGGCGCGTTCGGCAAACGAACAGTCTTGATGAAGAGGGTTTGGCGTCCAGGCACCTGCCGGCCCGACCGGATGGACGTAACTCCCACCTGATACCGGCGCGCCAGACCCGCCTCATCGGGTCAAGGCCTCCAGGCGGCGTGGCCCGGCCGGCTTGGCCCTGGTTGGCTCCCGGCGTCGAGCCACCGGACCAGGCCGTTCGCCAATGTTTTAGCCGTTTACACTGACATCGGTCAGCCGCCGGTACTCATCCATTGCATACCGGTCGGTCATGCCCGCCACGTAATCTCCGACGATGGTGGCGGACCGCTGCATCCCGCCCTCGCCCGCCCGCGCGCGCCAATCATCGGGCAGCAGGGTGGGATCGGCATGGAACAGGCGATAGAGGTCCTCGGTCAGGCGTTTCGCCTTGGCGGACATTCGGTTGACGCGCCAGTGGCGATACATACGGGCGAACAGGAAGCCCTTGATCGCCTGGTTGGCGTCTGACATCGCGGGACCGAAGCTTACGACGCGCTGTTTGCTTCGCCGGATCGCGTCCGGACTGCCGGGATCGAGCTTCGCCAACCGTTTGCGGCTTTCACCGATCAGATCGTTGACCATGGCGTTGATCACGCGCCGCAGCATCTCGTGCCGCAACCGGGGCGGCGGCACATCCAGGCTGGAAAGCCGAGCGGCAGCGAGGGCCTCGCCGACAACCGGCAGGTGCTTCAGGTCATCGACCGCGAACAACCGAGCTCGGAGGCCGTCGTCCAGGTCGTGGGAGTGGTAAGCCACGTCGTCGGCGATTGCCGCGACCTGCGCCTCGGCGCTGGGTTGGGTATGCAAATCCAGCTTATGCCGGTCATTGTAGTCGGCGATATAGGGCGCCGCAGTGCGCAGCGGGCCGTTGTGTTTGACCAACCCCTCCAGCGTCTCCCACGTCAGGTTCAACCCGTCCCAGCCGGCGTAGCGGCTCTCCAGCAGGGTCACGATCCGCAGGCTCTGGGCGTTGTGATCGAACCCGCCGAACGGCTTCATGACGACATTCAGTGCGTCCTCGCCGGCATGGCCGAACGGCGGATGTCCCAAATCATGTGCCAGCGCCAGCGCCTCGGTCAGGTCCTCGTCCAGCCCTAAAGCGCGAGCAATGGAGCGCGCGATCTGTGCGACCTCGATACTGTGGGTCAGCCGGGTGCGGTAGAAATCGCCCTCGTGGTTGACGAAAACCTGTGTCTTATACTGGAGTTTTCGAAACGCCGAACTGTGGATGATGCGGTCGCGGTCGCGCTGCCAGGGGGATCGGGTTTCCGCCTCCGGCTCATGGTGCAGCCGCCCGCGCGCCGTGGCAGCGGAGACCGCGTAGGCAGCCAAAGGGGGAGGCGCGAACATAGCCACGCGGATACACCCTGCTCCTTTGCGCTTCAATTGCTGGAACCGCTTCAATTCCGCTACGGGAGCGCCTATCTTATCGCCATGGAACAGTTCGCCGTCACCGATCGAGCCGCCGCCCGAATTGCCGAAATCGTCGAGGAGACGAAGCAGGCCGCCGAAACCGCACTCCGCGTTGCCGTGCTGGCGGGGGGATGCAGCGGCTTCCAATACCGCTTCGAACTGGACGAGCAAATCCAGCCTGACGACCTAATCATACGGCGCGGCCCGGCGCGGGTGGTCGTCGACGCCGTCAGCCTCGACCTTCTGACCGGCTCAGAACTCGACTATACGGACGAATTGATGGGCAGCCACTTCGCCGTTCGTAATCCAAACGCGAAATCCGCCTGCGGCTGCGGCACGAGTTTCTCGATCGACTAAGCGGCAGACGGCCGACCGCGTCGGTGCCAATTTGTGACGCGGCCATTGTGGGACGACCCGCGGCGGACGCGTCCGAGTCAACACGCAAAGGCAGAGACGGCCTTAGGGCGAGCTTACCCATAGTCGTCGCCTCAGACGAAATATTTTGTCCATCTTTTGACTGGGCCTTTAATCTACGCAACCGGGCCACTTGTGCAGCGTTTTATACGAGTAGGCCATGTCAAAACCGGTCGCGCAAGAAGGTGGATATTCGGATGGCGCCCTGCGCTAGGTGTTGTTGATCCCCCTTCCACAGGGGTGCTCAGCAAGATCCGAACGGAGCTGAGTGTGTGCTGCGCCAACCAAGTGGATCCCACCTTCCGCTAGATGAATTTCTTGCTTAACAATGAGCGTTGGGAGGACATCAATAATGGTTCGAGAGACTTCGATAATCGTGGCAGCGCTGATCGGGTTTGCACCCATGGCGCATGCGGTGACGTGCAGCGAACGGATGGCGGACCTGTCTAAGAAGATGGAAGCGGTCACCGACAACACCAGCAAGAGCAATAAAGAAGAGGCCGCCAAGCATTTGGCGATGGCGAAAGAGGCGATGGCGAAGAGCGACGAAACCGGCTGCATGGCTCATGCAGAGGCCGGCCTGAACATGATGCACGGGGACTGATTCCCGCGGCGCGAGGTGCCGGAATGGGCGGGCGCAGCGCGACGCCATTCAGCGTCGTTATACCTGCAGCCATTTGAAGGCAGCACGCACGAAGGCTGCACCGTTCGAGGTGACCGGTTCGCCGTGAGCCATCAACACCTGTTCTATCGGCCAGGCCAGTATCCGCTCAAGCGAGGCACGTGCGGCGCGGCGGTTTAGGAACGATGCCCGCAGGTCGCGCGGCGCGCCGGGATTGGGTGCAACAATTCCACCATGCCGCGCAAGAAGGCCGCGCCAACCCTTAAACCAGTCGCGCGAGAAGTTTTGGATCAGATCCGCAAAGATCGCCGTTCGGCTGGGATGGTGAAAAAACACTACCTCCGTCAGGTAGAGGCTGCCACGCACGACTACTTGGTCAATGTTCGTGGCCCATGCGAGAGCGGGTGTGTCGCCTAAATCCGCGTCAAAGGGCAGCAATCTCCTCCGCCTACCCAGACTCGGTGGGGCGTAGAGTTGAGCGTGCGGGTAAGCGGATTTCCATTCGCCCAGGAAGAGGTGGTGCAACATATTGGGTGAGACGAGATGGCGAACGGTTCCTAATGCATCAACCTGTTGCTTGACGTCAGGCGATAGAACAGTCGGCGACCACACGAATAAGCTGCCATCCTGGAGGCAGATCACGGCCATCCGGGTAGGATAGGCGAACCCGTAGAACGGGACGACAGGACCCTCGCCGATCCAAATGCCTGGCCCAAATTCCGCCAACAGCGTCACGGATCCGTCGATCTCCTGTCTAAGACGGATGCAACCGTAGCAGAGACGGGAGGCTGGCGACTAATCGCAAGTTTGCCTTGGGTGCCTGCGGCACGGGCATGGCGCCAGCCCTGTCTGAGCGAGCGGCCGGATCGTCCGAACGCACTGTCACAGCCGGCTCCCCAATCGGGCAGCCGGCTGGAATGATGCTGATTTACGGCTTCAGAGCGCCTTGCACACTTGTGTAGACTGCATACAGCGACGTCGAGCCGCATATATATAGTCGGTTTCGCTGCTGGCCGCCAAAGCACAAATTGGCCACCGTCTCCGGTATGTGGATCTTGCCGAGCAATTCGCCGCCCTCGGTGTAGCAGCGGACGCCGTTTTCCTTCGGATCGCCCCAGCCGACGGAGCACCAGATCCGGCCATCCCGGTCGGCACGCATCCCATCGGTAATGCTCGGCTTCGGGATTTCCACAAAGACTTTGCTGTTCGACAGTTTGCCATTCTCGACATCCACGTCGAACACGCGGATGTGCGACGGGTTTTGCGGACCGTCGGTGAACCCCGTGTCGATGATGTAGAGCTTCTTCTCGTCGGGAGAGAAGGCGATGCCGTTTGGCTCGACGAAGTCGTCCGCGACAACTTTGAGGCTGCCGGTTTTCGGGTCAGCCCGAAAAACGTAGTGCTTTTCCTGCTCGGGTGCGGCCTTAACGCCCTCGTAATAGCCGCCGATGCCGTAGGCCGGATCGGTGAACCAAATGGAGCCGTCGGAGGCGACGACGACGTCATTCGGCGAATTAAGCTTCTTGCCATTATAGCTGTCGGCGATGATCGTGATCGAGCCGTCGAGCTCGGTGCGAGTGACCCGTCGGCCGCTATGCTCGCAAGTGACCAGGCGTCCTTCGCGGTCGATGGTATTGCCGTTCGAATTCATCGACGGCTGGCGGAAGACGTTGCAGTGTTGGTCGTCTTCGTCCAGGCGCATGATGCGGTTGTTTGGAATGTCGCTAAACAGCAAATACCGTCCTGCCGGGAAATACACTGGGCCCTCGGCCCAGCGGAACCCCGTAGCAATGCGCTCCACGGCCATGGTCCCGGCGAAAGCGGGAAAACCGGCTGGCCCGAAAGTTGGCTCGTTGGGCTTCACCATGGATTCCAGGTGCGGATCCGGATAGACCGAACCGGACAGCGGCCCTAAAGGCAATTGTCCCGCCGCCGTGGACGGAACGCCCGTTTCACCGAAGGGCGTTACGGTCGCCGCAGAGGCCGCTTTCACGGTCGCGGCCGTTGCCGCAGCCGCTGTTGTCGCTAAAAATGCGCGTCTGTTCATTGTTACCTCCCCGAGTTAGATGGCAAGACCTGCCTGTACCTTGTTGGCTGCTCCCCTCGCAACACCCAGTTTTAAATCTCAGCGGACTTTGAGACCCCACAGGGGGCGGGAAGATCTTCCCAAGTAAGAGTTGCCCCACGCTGCCTACGACCTTGATGTGCACAACAGAACGGCGACCCGAGTGATATTCTTGGACCGGCTACTTGCTCGAAAGACTATACTCAGCCTCGTTCGCAAGCCAGGCGGTTTTTGATTAAGGTTGCTTCATTAACTGAATTTCAATTTCCTTGCCTGATGGCGGCCCGATGGCCATAAACGCGGAAGAGGGCACGACGAGACAGCGGCTTACCCGGACTGTCCGCCGGTTACGTCGATCGTCAGTCCCGTGACGAAATCCGCGTCGGAGGACGCCAGGAAGCAGATCACCTTGGCCTGGTCGGAAGCCTCCGCCACCCGCCGTAATGGGGTCGCCTCGACCTGCGCCGCCTGAGCCTCCGGCGAGCGCTGGTTCCAGTGGGGCCTGATCCGTTCCGTTAGCGTGAGACTGGGCGCGATCGCATTGATGTTGATCCCGAACGGCCCTAGTTCGAACGACAGCTTACGCGTGAAAGCGATGATCCCGCCTTTCGCCGCGGCGTAGGCACTCCCGCTAGCCACACTCATGCCGCGGCCGGCGATCGATGCCAGATTGACGATCTTGCCAGAATTCTGCCGTTTCATCACCGGCACGACCGCATGCGTGAACAGGAACGTCCCATCCAGATTGAATTTTATCACCCGCTGCCAGTCGTCCAGCGAGTGCTCCTCGACTAACGCCGATGGCCTCGAAATGATCGTGCTGCCGCCGACCGCGTTGACCAAGATATCGATCCGCCCGAATTCGCGGACCACCCCCTCGACAACCGCGTCCACCTGCCCCTGATCCAGCGCGTCGCACAGCCGCCCATGCGCCTGGGCGCCCAGAGCCGCGACGGCTCCGTCCAGCCGTTCCGGATGATTATCCACGCAGACCACGACGGCGCCCTCGGCCGCCATGATCTGCGCGGTCGCCCGGCCGATCCCGTTCGCCGCCGCTGTAATCAGCGCGATTTTGTTTTTGAACCGCATCGCTTCTCCTTCCCCTGCTCAGTTCAGCCGAGCAGCCTTGGCCATGATCTCGATCGCTTCAGGTTGCCCAGACCTGATGGTGATACCGGTGGCGCCTGATTCTTCCCACGGCCGGAATCGTTGCAGGATGCGATCAGGGGGCCCGACCAGAGACTTCATGTCGACCCACTCATCGGGCACGGCGGCAATCGCCTCTTCCTTGCGATGCGCCAGATAAAGCTCCTGAATTCGATCCGCGGCCTCGCCGAAGCCTCGCCGGATCATCTGGTCCTTGTGGAAGTTCTTGTCTTTGTGCCCCATCCCGCCGACGTAGAGCGCGACTTCGGGCTTCAACCGAGCGAGTGCGGCTTTGACGTCTTCGGCGAGCTCGACGTGGATGGAGGCCTGGATTTCGAAGTCCTTCAGGCTTTTGCCGTTGCCCGCTCGGCGAAAGCCTTCCTCCAGCCACGGCCCATATTCCGCCATGCACCCGGGAACGAAGCCCAGCGGCAGCCAGCCATCAGCGATTTCCGCTGTTAGCTTCACGGTCGATTCGCTGCCGGTTGCCAGGTAGATCGGGATGTCAGGGTTCATATGCAGGATCGACTTCAACGGCTTGCCGACCCCGGACGCGCCTTCCCCCGTATAGGGCAAACTAATCTCCCGCCCGTCATGCGTCACCGGTTCGTCCCGCCGGAATATCTTGCGCATGATCGCGACGTAGTCCTTCAGGCGGTAATACGGCCGTCCCCACGGCTGTCCATACCATCCCTCGACGATCTGCGGCCCCGAGACACCCAGGCCGGCGATGAACCGGCCGCCGCCCGCCAGAGCGTCAATCGTCCCCGCGCACATCGCGGCATTGGCCGGCGTGCGGGCCGCCAACTGCATTATGCCGGTGCCCAACCGGATTTTCTTGGTAACCGCCGCCAGAAACGCCAACGGCGTGACCGCGTCCGACCCATAAGCCTCCGCGCTCCAGACAGAATCATATCCAAGCGCCTCGGCGCGCTGCACCAGCGCCACCGGCAGGTCGATCGTTGCCGTGGAGTAGCCAATGGAAAGACCGAGTTTCATTGTAAATCTCCATACCGGCTGTTCACGCCCCGGCCGCCAGTCTTTCCTTCTCCGCCATCCGCTGCTTAAGCTGTTCCGGGGTCATGCGGACGATGTCCTCGTTCTGATGCGCATACAAGTCGTATCGATCGGTATCCAGATCCTCAAGCACGATCCGCCCCGCCAGCACATCCTGCTTCCAGCTATCCTGCGCCGCTTGCCGGCCATGGAATTCCGGCATCACTTCCTTCGCGAACAGATCCAGGCTCTCGCAAATGTCCTGATGGCTGGTCTTCCCGGCCTGGTTCAGCAGAATGACCTGATCGACATGCGCCGCCTCGAACTGCCGCAGCCGCTTGCGAATCGTTTCGGGCGACCCGATCAGCCCATTGCGCAACGCCACCTGAGCCTTCTCGGTGTGCCGCCAGTCCTGATACTCCCGCCACAGGTCGCCCTTGCCCGGCGCATCCACGCCCTTCCGCCCGTAATACGACAGCGCGAAGATGAAGAACGTCCAACCGGCGGCTTTCTCCAACGCTTCCTCGTCGGTCGGGGCGCACATGAAGCCATTGACGATCGCGACATTCGGATTGGTCGCGTAGTCCGTCAGGCGCCGGGGCTGATGCAAATACATGTTGTAATACTTGTGCACCCACGCCTGGGCCGCCTCGGGCGAAACGAAGCTGAACCCCAGCGCGCCCATGCCCCACTGCCCGGCCTCGCCGATCGTGCGAATGTTGGAGCATGCGACCCATAGCGGCGGATGCGGCTTCTGATACGGTTTCGGCACGATGTTGCGCGCTGGAAAGTCGTGGTATTTGCCGTGGAACTCCCAACTGTCCCGTGTGAACATTGGGATGATGGCCTGCACGGCCTCCTCCCATCGGTCGCGCTTGTCGCGCACGCGGACGCCGAAGGGATGCAGTTCTGCGGGGCCGGCGCCTTCTCCCATTCCTAGTTCTACCCGCCCGCCGGAGATCAGGTCCAGCGTCGACACGCGCTCAGCCACACGGTGTGGCTGGTTGGTGGTTAACTGGATGATGCCGTGCCCGAGCCTGATGCGCTTGGTGCGCTGGCTGGCGGCGGCGAGAAACACCTCGGGCGCGGAGGAATGAGAGTATTCCTCGAGAAAGTGGTGCTCGACTTCCCACATGAAGTCATAGCCTAGTTGATCGGCAAGTTCGACCTGAACCAGCGAGTTCTGGAACAACTCATACTCGCTGTCGGCCGTCCACGGGCGCGGCAACTGATGTTCGTAGAACACACCGAATTTCATCGATCTTCTCCCTTCTGGTCACGCTTGCACCCGACCCTACCAGCGTCAAGGTTGCGTGCCGCCGCCCGGTTGCCGACATTCACTGATAGAAGCCACGACGAAACCCAACGATCGCACCGGAACCCGCCATGACCGTGACCGAAACCCTGAAATCATCGATTAAGCTGTGCATGTTCGACCAATACGGCACCGTGGTCGACATGCAGGGCGGCCTGCGAGACGTCGCCGCCCCGTTCCTGAAGGCAAAAGCCTGGCCGGGGGATCCCAACGCCTTCGTCACGTGGTGGCGGCGCACCCACTTCGAGAACTCGATGATCGACGCGCTCCTGCACGGCGATCACACGCCGTACCGCGAGATCGGCCATCTGTCCGTCCGCCAGGTCATGGATCGCGCCGGCATCGCCCACACCGAAGACGAGGTCCGCAGCCTCGTCGCCGCCATCGAGCGCCTGCGCTGCTTCCCTGAAGTCCCCGAGGCGCTGGAACGCCTCCATGCGCGCTACAAGCTGGTTGTCCTATCGAACGGCGACCCGGATATGCTGGAAACGGCGAAGCAATACCATGGCATCCCGTTCGACGCGGTGATCTCCGTCGCCGAGGCCAACGCGTTCAAGCCGCACCGATCCACCTACGAGATGGCGGCGCGAAAGATGGGTGTTGCGATGGACGACGTCTTGTTCGTCGCCAACCATGAGTTTGACTGCGTCGGGGCCAAGGCCGCCGGGATGCGCACCGTCTTTATCGACCGGCGCCGCCGCCCCTTCGCCCGCTGGCCCTACCAACCTGACCTGATCGTTACCAGTATGACCGAACTGGCCGATCTGCTATCGTAGCCGCACCGCATCAGCCGTCAAGGTGGAGTGGCTTGCAAAACGGTAATACTTGGAAGTTTGGTCAAAGAACGATCTCGATCGCCGCGCCGACATTCTTCACCGCATCGCGGGCCCGCGCTTCAGACTCGCAGATGTCAAACCCGAAACCGCCGTGGCCTGCGGCCACCGCTCATGCCAGATCATCCAGCAGCGCCTTTGCGTCCTTCAGGTCCGGCGCATCAAAGCCTTCGGCGAACCAGTTGTAGATCGGACCGAGCAGATCACGGGCTTTGGCGCGATTGCCTTGGCTCTGCCACAGCCGTGCGAGGCTGGTCGACGTACGCAGTTCCCAGGATTTCGCTTGTTGGCGGCGAGCCCAGGCGAGCGAGAGGAGAAAGTTCCGTTCGGCACCCTCGGGATCATCCCCTTTAAGCGTAAGGATCCAGCCTTTGAGGCGCAGGATCTCAGCGTAGTGAAGGCGTTCTTCCCAGCCGGGGCGTTCGATTTGGGCGATTACATCGCCGATCAGCTGCAGGGCGTTGTCGAGGTCGCCGGTCAGCGCCATGCCTTCGGCCAAGAACGCGTTCATGCTCGGGCCGCGGGACTTGCCGCCGGTCGCTTCCCACACCGCGACAGCGGATTTGAGCGGAGAAATTCCCGAGGCAGGATCGCCTTTCAGGATAAGTGCCTGACCATATGAAAATGGTGCAAACATCGCCCACAGCATGGGGAGGCTATTCTCCCGACCTAGCCGCTCGCATTCGTCGGCACGCTTGAGGAGGTCTTCGAATTCGCTCCGGCGATCGAACTCATGCGCCCCCATAGTCAGCGCAAATCCGAGGTCAAAGGGGCGGCCGCGCCGGCGAGCGTGTACGTCTTTTTCGTCGTTGAGCCGCAATGCCCGGTCGGGGTAGCCCAAAATCCAGGTGCTGATCGAGCCAAAGATTCCGACAGAAGTTTTGGGATCCTGATTGAGGATGTCCGCGAGGTGAAAATGCCTATCGTCGTTGTATAAATCCAGCACCTTGTCCGCGTGCTCGACGGACTTAATGAACTTCCCGGCATAGCAGTTGCAGGCGCAGGCGCGTGCGTGACCCACGATCAGCAGGTCGGCATCTCCCGTCGCTTCCGCGATTTCCAGCATCTCTTCCGCCCATCGAAGCGCCTCCGCTATGCGCCCTTGCGTTTGGACATTGCTTGTCAGTCCCGAGAGGATGGGCAGTAACGCGTCGTGGCGTTCGAGCGACTTTGCCAAGGCAAAGGCTGGGTGCAGGCTGGTCCAGACTTCGGGGGCAGCCCAGCCCTTTAGTGCCAGCCACGCTGGGCCAAGGCGGCTCCGCAGGCCCAGTTCGGTGGCGTCTCGTTGCGATGACCAGGGCAGGGCGGAAACCAGTTCGAGTCCCTGGGAGAGATGGGAGATCGCCTCGGTCAGGGCCATGCGGTTAGACGCCAGTTCGCCGGCGGTCTGCCACAGCGGAATGGCCGCTTCGGTGAGACCCGCTTCCGTGAGGTGATGGGCCAACACCTCGGGTTCAGTGGTCTTGATGTTCGGGAAGCGCTGTTCGATCGCGCGGGCGATCTGGGCGTGCAGGTCCTGTCTACGGCTCTTGAGCAAGGAGTTGTAGGCGGCGTCCTGCACCAGCGCGTGCTTGAAGGTGTAGATGGCACCGGGCGGCGTGCCGCGACGGGAAGCCAATCCTGATTCGCTTAGCCCCGTCAGGGCGTCGTTAAGCTGGCTCTCCGACAGCGGCGCGACTTCGGCGATTAGCTCGTAGCTGAACTCGCGACCAATCACTGCCCCGATCTGGGCGATCTCCTTCACCGGCATGAACCGATCTAGCCGCGCCATCAGGGAGTCCCGTAGCGTCGCCGGAATGGTGACGGCGCGAGCCGAGCCACCATAATCGTAATGATCGCCTGCCTCCTGGAGCTCGCCCGATTCGAGAATGGATTTGGTCAGCTCCTCGACAAATAGCGGCACGCCGTCGGTCCTGGTCAGCATCTGTTCGATCAGCGCCGCGGGCATCGCCTTGCCGCCCGCGAGCGTAGCGATGATCGCTGCACTCTGCGTCCGAGTCAGCTTGGAAAGGTTCAAGGCGCCGACATGTCCCTGGTCGGATCCAGCGCGACTGAAACTCCGGCCGGTGAGTGAGCACGATAAGCAGCGGGATGGTTTTCAATCGGTCGATCAGTAGATCCAACACCTCCAGCGTGGTGGGATCGGCCCAGTGCGCATCCTCGAACAGCATCACGCTGGGTTGCCGACGGGCGGCTGCTTCGGAGATGTCGACCAAGGTCCGCAGCGTCTCGTCCTTGTGTTTCTGCGGCGTCATTGGCATTGCCACGTAGCGCTGCTCGCAGGGAACGGACAGGATCGAAGCAACAAACCGGACGTCGGTTAGCGGCCGGCGATAGTGCGTGACGATCAGCGCTTCCAGCTTGTCCAGTTTCACGGCCGCTGGTTCATCTCGGGTGAACTTCAGTGTCCGCTCGAAGTTATCGATGATGGGCCAGAAGACGCTATTCAAATGATAAGGCGAGCACTGGAAGCGCAGAGCCTGCGCGCCTTGCGCTTCCAGCCGCTCGCGCAGCGCGCTCAGGATGCGGCTCTTGCCGATACCAGGCTCGCCCGACAGCACCACCACCTGACCCTCGCCGTCTTTGGCCTGCGACCAGCGGCGAAGCAGCAAATCCAATTCCTCTACGCGGCCCACCAAGGGGGTCAGCGCGCCGTGGCCACGATGCGCGTCGAAGCGGCTATCCGTCACCAAGGCCCGTTCCACTCGCCAGGCGCGAAGGGGTTCCGCGATGCCTTGCAGGTCCTGCTCCCCAAGATCGTTCAGTTCAAACGCCTGGCCGATCAATCGACGGGTCGTCTCCGCGACGACAATCTCGTCAGCGGCGGCCAGTGCTTGCAGACGTGCGGCCAGATTGGGCGTGCTACCCACCGCGGCGACCGTCTGGGTGGCGCCGGACTCGACCTGGCCGCCAGCGACGACCAGACCGGTTGCGATCCCAACACCCACGTGCAAGGGGATACCTGCTGCGGTCGTGAGCCTCGGCAGCGCTTCGACGAGCGCAAGGCCGGCCTGGATGGCGCGCTCGGCGTCATGCTCGTCCGCCTTCGGATAACCGAAATAGGCCAACACGCCGTCAGTCGAGTAGTTGGCGAGGTAGCCATGGTGGCTTTCAATGATATTTGTGCAGCATCGGTGACAAGCGGTTGTCACCTCCCGGAGGTCGTCCAGATCGAGGTTGGTCGAGAGCACCGCCAAATCAGTCACGCCGCAAGCCATAACCGTTAGCTGACGGCGCTCGGCTGGCAGTGCCCCCAACCGCCTTTCTTCTAGTATTGCTCCGCGTGTTGCAATGAAAGTTCCCGGGGTCGCTGAAAGCTCCGTCTCTGCCGCGTTCTCTTCGGCAATACCTTCATCGCCTTCTGAACGTTCCGCCACAACCGATCGGGGAAACACGTTGTGGCCTCGTATGTCGTTACCGTTGTGATGAGGAGATGCAACGGCACCAGGTAGCGTGATTGGATTCGACGTGAAAAGATACCCACGGCGGAAGCGGGTGTGGAGCATCTGTTGGGCCTCGCTCCCCAGGGCAACGCGAATGTCATGAATGCATTGTGTGACGTTGTCGTCGGTTACGAGTACGTCAGGCCATAGCGCCTTCATGATCGTGTCCCGCGATAAGAGGCGTCCGGCGTTCTCCACCAGCAGCCGCAGCAGCGCGAACGATTTGGATCGCAGCGGCATTTCCGTGCCGTCGGCGGCCATAAGTGCCCCTCGCTCAAGATCCAGAGTGAAGGAGCCCAATCTGTAGGCCGTGTATTGCGCTGAACTCGTCATGATCGGGGGCCTTTGGGCTTTCCGCCTCTGAACCAAACCTACCCCCTTTCGTCGCATTTTCGTCAAAATTTCATCTGGTGTTCCTGCAACGCCCGCTGGGACGTGTTCTCGTGCCGGCTGGGCGGTGGCGGGAGAGGACTACAGACCGACGAGAGATGGCGCTTCGGCCGAATTACGGAGCAGGAATTGGCTTTAGCGAGACGCACCGTCTCTTGGTTGCTGCTGGGGCTCATGCTGTCGACGAGGGTCGATCCTTCGTAGCCTCAGCGACGTGCGCTGAGCCAGGCACGACGAAACCAGTTGCTCCGGAACAATCAACGATGAAAAGGGAGAGAACACTCGATGCGAACGCACAAATGCTTATGGTCGACCTTCACGGTGCTCGTTGCCGCGGCCTTCACGACCGCGGCAATCGCCGCTGATCTGCCGAAGGAAGGGACGTACAGCGGTACGTATTCCAACCCTGGCACATACAAGGCTTATCCGGTCGGGAAGGAACGGGTCGCAGTCAGTTGGGAGGCCGACGGTGCAACAGTCGGTACCGGCTTCCTGGATCACACAACATGGCATTGCTTTGGCTTGGAGGATGTTGCGAGTGGCACACAGCAGTGGCACGGCTACTGTATACTGACTGATCCCGCCGGAGATCAGATTATGACCAGCGTGATCAGTGAGAAGCACGGGCAGGACACGAAAAATTTTGGCGCGACGGGCACCTTTACAGCGGGTACTGGGAAATTTACCGGTATCGAAGGTGGGATAACGTTCTTATGCCATAACAACGCCGAATTTCGTACAGCGACGGCTGGAACCTATGTTTTTCTCGCCGATCTCAAAGCGGGCTACAAACTACCGTAACAACGAGGATCGCAGATAAGCAAAGGCCGAGGAGAAATCCTCGGCTTGTTCTGAGCTTGTGGCGTTTGCCACATAATGCCGTGAAGTAGCGCTTCATCGTCTATCGGCGCCGCCCTGAAGAATTGCCCCGCCCTTGACGCGTCCCGCTCCCGGCCCGTCCAACTCATCAACACCCATTGACGAACGGCCTCTACCGCTATGCATTATGGCCATCTTGCCGCGAGGAAGCGAGGGATGCCAGCGATGACGCGCGCACTGGCCTGTCTTGGTCTCCCTCTTGCCTCACGTATGTTGCGTCCAAGGACAGCCGAACCATGAACACCGAGCTATTCGAAATCATCCGCACCACCCGTTCGATGCGGCGGCTGAAGCCGGACCCGGTGCCGCCTGAACTGATCCGGCAAATCCTCGAAGCTGGCACCGCTGCCCCCAACGGCGGCAACATGCAGACCTGGCGCTTTCTGGTGATTCGCGATCCGACGATCAAGGAAGCGGTCGCGCAGTGGTACCGCCGTGGCTGGCACGAGATTGTCGGGCCGCGCTATCGCACCGGAGCGCCGGCGCCCGGATCCTCACGTGACCGCTTCGAGCGCATGCTGGCGGCGGCCGAACATCTGGCGGACCATCTGCATGAGGCACCCGTCTGGATCGTACCTTGCCTGCAAGGCGGCACCCACTCCCGCACTTCCGGGTCCTCGATCTATCCGGCTGTGCAGAACATGCTGCTCGCGGCGCGCGCCCTGGGATTGGGTGCGACGCTCACCACGCTGTATCTGTTGTTCGAAAAGGAGGCTGAAGCCGCCCTCGGCCTGCCCGAAGACACCCACTCCTATGCCATCCTTCCGATCGGCTATCCGGCTGGCCGCTTTGGCCCTGTCGCCCGCACGGCGCTGGAGGACGTGGTCTTCGCCGATCGCTGGGGAGAACGCTGGTCTGGCAGCTGACGCAGGGCGGCACGGGGTATCTGATTTGTTGCGGGGTTGCGGTTTTGCGGGCGAACCTCGCCCGAGGGTGGTCTGAGGCGGTTCAATTCGTCAATGGGTCACCAATAAATTAAGGCACTACAGAGAAAATCCCGCCGACCTGCTCGATGTTATCAGCGAATTTCCGCGATCGTTACGGACTACTGACGCTAAGCTACTAAAGATGGGCTACGCTCCGGGTCTGCGAGAATCAGCCTTAGGAGAGACCGGCTCTTAACATCGACTGTATAGTGTGCAGTGGAATTGAGTTTACTTGGATCGACGTGGAGAAAAGCTATCCCGGCGACTGAGGTATTTTTCGCCCGGGACGCGTGATCCGCCGCCGTCTTCTCCAACGTCTCCGGGTCTGGATGCGTGCCCCCTCGCGTCGTGACGGCCTGGTGGGTATGCACAATATCGCCCGTTTTCGGATCGTAGAGGACCACCATGCTCCACTGGTCATAAGGCCCAAACACTTGATTTATGGCCATTTCCTTCGCCTTTCCTTTACTCAGTCAAGAAATTCGGTAGTGCACAACGCACTGCCGCTGCCGCCATCGAAGGCCGTCATCTGGTATGTGACATTGGTGCATTTAGTCGCGAACACGCCGATGCAGTTAACATTGTGGGGCGACAACATTCGCGCCAGGCTGGTCACTGACGTTGTCACCTCGTGGCGAGAAGCTCTGCGAGGCTGGATGAGCGCAAATTGACGACGGTCTGAAATGGTGGGTGAGCGTCGAACTGACTCCTTGGGACCCGACGATGATTCCACCCGTTCGAGAGAATACCGATCATGGAAGCCACAATCGCCGCAGCCGTCCCGTAAGGGAGAGACTGAGGCGCAAAGACATTGAGTTTAAATCCGAAATGGTGTGATTCTCAGAGACTGGCACTATCTATCGGACTCACGCTCGGGCAAAATGCCGGCGATCGTCATGGCGTACGGTTGCTCCACCGTGAGAATAGGCTGGAGAAGGGATCGGGGCGGCGAAGGTGCGGACGTTGTTGTTCACGGTCAGCTGTGTCCTTATGGCGGGTTGCGGCAGGCTAGGCCCTGCCACGATTCCCAATGATCAGGTCGACTATGCCGACGCAATGTCGCGCGGCGCTGCGCGGCTGGCGCTTTTGAATATCGTCAAGCTGCGTTATCAGGATGTGATCACCTTCGTTGGCGCCAACCAGGTTGTTGCCGGCTACCAACTCCAGGGACAGATCAATCTTAGCGGGCAACTGTCCCATGCCGACAGCAGCGGCACCCTGGGCGCGCAGGGCAGCTTCAGCAACAACCCGACCATTACTTACAGCCCGGTGACGGGCGGTGATTTCGAGACGCTTCTACTGACACCCATCCCGCCTCTGGACCTGTTTGCTTTGGCCAACTCTGGCGTCAGCACGTCGCTGGTCTTGTCCGTTGGCCTCCAGCAGTTCAATGGCGTCTCGAACCCCGGAATCGGCTTGGCCACTCGCGAGAGTGATACAATCGGCGAACTGATGCATGAGGGCGTAGCGCTGCGGGAGGCCGGCCGGTTGAGCCTAGATGTCGAGACGACCGGCAAGGGCAAGGACCTCCAGCGGGTGCTTTTCTATAACTTTCTACCAGGCAAGCCTGACCCGGAAATCGATCGGCTGGAGCGCCGCTGGCGCGAGAGCCTTGGCCTCGACCCGAAGGTCAAGCATTTTCGGGTCGTGTTTGGCACGGGCCGCGGCGGACCGGGCGAGATCCGAGTGGTGACCCGCTCGATCATGGCGATTCTGATCGATGTGGCGCGCGGCGTTCAGGTGCCGGCGAGTGATATCGCCGAAGGCCGTACGACGGCGACGCCAACGGACTTCCGCCCCGTCGCCCACATCGCCATCCAATCGAGCACAGGGGTGCTGCATCCGAGCGATGCTGCCACCTATGTTCGCTATCGTGACCACTGGTTCTGGATCGACGACAAGGACTATCAGTCAAAGAGCATCTTCGCCTTCATCGTCCATCTGCTGTCGCTCGCCGAGGGCGAGAAAACTCAGCAACTACCAGTGATTACCATCCCGGTCGGCTGACAACGCCCTTCTCATCGTTCAATGAGCAGATAATCCAGCCGCTCGGTTCAACTACGAAGAGCGCACGGTCATCGAGACCGCGCGCGTGACCAAAGACGACGATCTCGGACCAGGACGCAGACCTCGTGCCCCCGCATTACCATCGCCGAAACGAGCTTGTACACCTGCCGCTTGCGCAGCGCAGCCGGAAGGGATCTGGGTCAATATCGCGATCCCGCGACCACAATACTGCCTGTGAAATGGATTTTCGGTAAGATATGAACGTAATCTAGTCGCAACGACATCGCCAAGCGATCACGGTGTGGAACGGGTCCTCCTACGCCCGATATTGCTACTGCTGCCGCCGGCCGCTGGCGATTCGGTGTTCCACCTCGATTGCGATGGGTCCACCGGTATCGTTGAGCACCCTCCGCATTTCTTCCCGTATGGCGTGCCGCGTCGTCTCGGGCAGTGAGGCCAACAACTGGCCGGTAGAAGCACCGCCGCGCTCAAAGGGGTCATACCAGGCGTCGAAGGACGGCAGCACAAACGTGTGCTTCTCGTTGGTAGTCTCGAAGTCGACGAAGCCAGCCGCAGTGAACAACGATTTTAGCAAAGCCTCATCGCCCAGCGCAAAAAGGCGAGCGACGGCATCGGTCAGGCCGGGCTTATGCCGCGCTATGACAACGTTGATCCGGAAGTTATAGGACCGCTCCGGCGAGACTTTGACCGAGACCGCCACCCGACCACCTGGGCGCAGCACGCGATGGAAGCTTGCGAGACCCCGCGCCGGGTCAGGGAAAAACATGAGGCCGAGGCTGCAAAGCACGGCGTCGAAGCTCGCCTCGGGCAAGGTAAGGGCTTGTCCGTCCTGGACCGCGACGGCCGCATTCGGCAACCCAGCGAGGCGCTGCCGAGCCTTATCCGCCATCTCCGAGGAGATGTCCGTCGCCAAAACCGAGCCAGTGGGGCCGACGATGTCAAGGGCCGCACGGGCCGAGATGCCGGTCCCCGTCGCCACATCAAGCACAAGCTGGCCGGGAGCGAGCCTCAGAGCGCGAAGCAGGAAGGGCAGAAAATGAGCCGAAACATGAGAGAAGGCACGATCATATTCCGCAGCCGCTTCGGCCTGGAAGGAAATCTCCTCAGCCATCAACGTCGATCAGCGCGTGGGAGTGCGGCAACGTCTGCCCGATTCGAGCATTGGTTGATTGAGATCGGTGGCGGTGATCGTGGCGATATTGAGCTGAAAGTCCATCTCTCAGAAATTCTCACCGGAAAAGCAGCCTTGCAAAAATAGAGTCTTTTGTCGCGTGAGTCAGGTGCATATTTACCTGGAGGAAAGACGGTTGTTGCATTATTGCGAGGGAATGAAGGCGCTCGATCGAGCCGGCTACACCGCGCCCAGGGCCGCACCGGCCCTCGAGCCAAATCGCCTGTTCATTCCGGCTTCGCCGGCTTAGGATGGCGCGAACTGCCGCATCAGAGGAGAAGCAAATATCATGACCAGGGCTCCCGCCACGCTCGGCATCTGCGCGATCATCCTGCTCGGTTTAGCCATGTCCGCCTGCGGCGGAGGCAGCGATGGTGGTTGCCGGCCCGGCGTCTGCGTCGGGTCAACCCCAGGGTCAACGCCGGACTCGATCCAGGCTCATGAAAACCTCCAATAGCGAGCTCCGGCATGGTGCTGACCACCCCGACTAAGGGTCTGTTTGCAGGCGTCAGGCGCCGCGCATCAGGGCAGAAGGCCGGACAGTCAACTCGGGGCCGGGTGCTAGGCTAGCGCCTGGAGCCAGTTCCTCGCTACCGCTACGGGCCGGTCTCGGCCAATAGAGGAGTGACTGGACGATTGAAGCAAAATCGTTCGCTAAGCGCGCAGGACGACAGCGGAATGCGAATATCCAGCCTCCAGTCGCTCGGAGCATTCCCTCGAACGGGCCAGGTAGTCAAGTAACCGGCAGCGAACATTTAACACAACCGCAACTGTCGTGTTCTACGATCCGGGTTTGCGGTGATCAGCCTTCAGAAGGAGACCGGCTTTTAACATCGACAGTATAGTGTGCAGCGGAATCGATTTCACTTGGATTGACATGGAGAAAAGCCGTCCCGGCGACTGAGGAATTCTCGCCTGGGACGCGTGATCCGCCGCCAGCTTCTCCAATGTCTCCGGGTCTGGATGCGTGCCCCTCGCGTCTTGCCGCAAACAACTTCTGCTGCTACCTAATGTGGCTTCGCGGGCGGAGTTAGTTTACGAAGCCGTAACGCATGCAGAGTCCCCGACATCGTCTATGTTATTGAAAATTTACAGAAAGCGGTTTCGGCTCGGCGGCTCGGCGCGATTTTACGTGCTGTCAGGGCACACCGCTCGGGGTTGAAGCCCCCAATAATTCCTCCTGCTTTGCGTTCAACGCCTCAACCGCGTTCCGAACTTGTTGCAGCGCCTGGGCGCGGGCGGTTGGTTCGGAAGGCAGCTGAGGGCCCCAGTGCCGAGCCAAGTCAGCCACGCCAAAACGGTTTCGCGACTTCGCGCTCAACATCCCAGCGCGACAAGCCGATATCCCGAAGCTCACGATAATCGAGGCTGGCAAAGGCCTGCCGTTCCCTGATCCGGCTCCGCCAAGTCCCGACCAGACGGCCGAGCCAACTGGTCAACCCGATGCGACGGTGGGCCGAAGGAACCGGATAAACCCGATGAAAATCAACAACGTCAGGTGTAATCATACTCATGATACCCTCCAAGCAAGCGCTGGCATCGCAAACGAAATGGGAGGTCTGACAGCAGGTGACAAACGATCATTTTTCAGGCTATCCATGACATAAACTCATCCCAGGCGATCATGCTGCTTCCCTCGCTCAACGGCCTTCGCGCGTTCGAAGCCGCCGCGCGGCTCCTGAGTTTCACCCAGGCCGCGGCCGAGCTAAACGTCACCCAGACCGCGGTTAGTCATCAAATCCGCCGGCTGGAAGATCAACTCGGGATCAAGCTGTTCATCCGCCAAAACCGCAGCTTGGCGTTGACACAGGAGGCCGAGAACTATTTGCCCTCGGTGCGGGCCGCCTTCGAAGACCTGCATCGCGCAACCGAGAGGTTGCGCCGCTCAGGCTTCGACGGGCGGCTGACGGTCAGCACCACCGCCTCGCTGGCGTCGAAATGGCTCGTCTCCCGGGTGGCCGCGTTCCAGGATTCCAACCCCGGCATGGAGGTCCGGATCACCACCTCCCCCCACCTGGTGGATTTCCGCCGGGAAGAGGTGGACGTCGCGGTCCGCTATGGCCATGGCCACTGGCCCGGGTTGCGCGCGCACTGGCTGATGGCCGAACGACTGTTTCCCGTTTGCGCGCCAGGTTTGCTGAGCGGGACCGAGCCGCTCCGTAAGCCGGCGGACCTCGCCAATCATACCCTGTTGCATACGATGGCCTTCCGGGACGACTGGCGCCTATGGCTGACCGCTGCGGGTCTACCCGTTTCTATCGCCGCACAAAGGGGCCTGACGTTCGACATGAGTTTTCTGGCGATCCAGGCCGCCGTGGAGGGCCTGGGCGTGGCGTTGGGACGCCAGCAACTGGTTGAGGGAGATCTCGCCGCTGGCCGCCTCGTTGCACCTTTCGACACGGTGCTGCCGCAAGACGCCGGATATTATGTCGTCACCCCCGAAGCAACCGCCGACGCGCCGGCGATCATCCGGTTTCGAGACTGGCTGATCGCGTCGGCCGCGTCCGCCTCACTGGCCGAGCCGCCTGGTGACCAGCCTCCACGCCTGCCTCCATGATGTCTGCGACCCTTCACGGACATCTGGCGGAACGTTATGAATCCGATCTGGTGCCTGCCTGCTCTCACCGAAATACCCGGATCTGGACTATGTGCGAACCGACTATCTGTTCGCGACCGAGGTGATCGACACGCTGCGCGACTGTTGCGGTCCGCCCAGCCCGGCCATACCCGTGCGAACCAATCAGTCGATCGCCGCATGCACCAGGTTCGCGACCCGGTCCAGGCGCAGCGAATGCCAAGGGTCCGGGCTGACGAAATTGGTCAGGTAGGTGAAAGAAACTCCGCTGCTTGGGTCCGCCCAGGAATACGACGATCCGACGCCGCCGTGCCCGAACGTCACCGCGGCCCCGATCGTGCCTAGACCGCGGATGCTATCGCTCTCGCCGCGCACATGCGGGCCTAGCCCGCGATGCATTGGGATCCCCGTCATCGCGTGATCAGGGCTCTCGCCGGTGTGGCTCCGCGACACATAGGCTATCAGCCTCGGCGAAAACAGGCGGACGTTGTTGAGGCGGCCGCCATGTCCGAGCATCTGGTAGAACGCGGCCATGCCGCGCGCGGTGGCGTAACCGCCGCCGTTAGGCAGGCCGGCCGCGCGGAAGGCGGCGGAGTTATCTCGTTTCTCCGGCGCGTAGGTGTCGGCGCAGCGAGTTTGTTGCGATTCCGGCACGCCGACGAAGATGTCGTTGCCCAGGCCGAGCGGCTCGATCACCCGTTCGCGGATGACGGTTCGAAAATCCTGGCCGGTCACCGCCTCAAGCACCATCGCCTGCACCAGATGAGCCGCTCGGGGGTGGTATTGCAGGCGGCTGCCGGGAGTCCACTCCAGCGAAAAATCGCAGACCTGGGCACGCATCAACGCGTGGTCGGTCCAGCTTGCCTGGGTAACGTCACCGGACGGGAAACCGCCCTGGTGGGTCATGACCTGCTGCAGGGTGATATCGGCTTTTCCGCGCGCGGCGAACTCGGGCAGGTGGTCGGCGACCTTATCCATGAACGAAAGTTTGCCTTCCTCGACCAGCGTCCAAACAGCGGCGGAGGTAAGGACCTTGGTCTGGCTGAACAGCAGGAACAGGGTTTCGTTGGTGGCTGGAACGGTGCCTCCTTCGGTGCGGGCGTTGCCGTAGGTTCGGAGCAGGCCGAGCTTCCCGTTGCGGGCGAGGGCGATCTGGGCGCCTGGGTAACGGCCCTCGGCGATGTGCGACTGGATCATCCCGTCGAGGTGATCGAGCGGCTTGGCGGCGAAACCAAGCGCCGCGAGGTTTGATTCGGCAAGCGGATACGGGGTGGACATGCTTGGGTTCCCTCCGGCTGACGTGCGCCAGGGTAGGCGGGGTTAGCCTCCAACGCCAATGGCCAGATTTACCAGTCGACCGTTCCTTCCCCTGGGTGTCTCAGCGTCGGGATCCGATACCAGCGCGACCGGACGCCGGTGCTGGTCATAGCGACCCGTTGGAATGCTTAACGTCGTAGTTGCGCACGATGACGCCCCGGCACCATGTTTCTGCTTGCCACCACTGGATGGCGGCTTCCAGCGCCTCGACAATCGAGCGGTAACGGCCTTCACCCGCCGGGAACGTCTCACCGTTGTGTGTCAGATTGCGCAAGTACCAATAGCCTCCGTGGATGCCCGCCTGCACCGGCTCCACGACCTCCAATCCCTCGCAGGTGTTGAGTTGCTGAACCTTCATAAGATCCGCTGAACCGGCCAAGGCGGCGTCTAATCGGGCTCGAAAAATGGTGCTCGACGGTCCGCGAACGGTATGAAACTGGTCTGCGTTGAGAATCGTCGTATTGGCGGAGGATGGGTGGTGTTTCGCATCGTCGAGGATGGCTTCGAGCGTCACCATAAATCGGCTCTCCGTATGACCGAACCCATTCCAGCCACTGGTAAGCCTGCAAAGCAAACGAATTTTTGGAAAGGAATCCCTCGGAGGAGGATCGACCTTCACCGAAAAAGCGAAGACCCCCGTACGCACACAGCGTAAACGGGGGTCGGATGCGAAGCTGGTCTTCGCTGCTCGGCATCAAAAGCCGAGCTTTGCGTGGACTATGACCTTAGTTGCCGATGCCACGATGATCGGCAACTCTATCTATGCTCGGTGGAGTCATGCTGTATTCGCATCCTCCTAAATGGTTACGAGATCTCCCTACACTATCCTGGGGAATATGTCAAGAGAAACGAGTGCCACGAAGGCAGTTCTCGTTGTCACCGGCGACGCGTTGGCAACCCGTCGCTGTCACTGCGAGCGGCGATAGCGAAGCCGCAACCGGACGCCGTACCGGAATGACTTTGACAATTAGCGGTCGTAAGATCTGTAACATTATTTTGCCGTACAGTGTGAAATCAATATGCCTAGGAGGGGTTGTTTCCGCGGCCCAGCGCTTGAAGCGACCGGCGGCGGTTCCGTCGCGCCGTAGTCACGAAATTGGACCCGGGAAGGCCAAGCCCAGGCGGCGAGCTCGCTCGCTTAAGCCCTGAGTCCGAGTGATTCTAGGGCTCGTAACGTAAGCTTCCGCCGTCGCTTCATTGGCTGGTGAAGAATTGCGCTCGCTGCACCGCACCCCTCCCGCACTTGTCTCCCCTCACCGGATCGGCTCTCATCCGCCGCAATGCTCCGGAGGGGACCACATGGCCGAAATACGCACATCCCACCTGCTCACCCTAAGGCTCGCCGTCAGCGGCATGCAGCCAATCGGCGAGACGCCAAGCGGCAACCGCCGCATCGGTTTGGTCGCCGGCGGCACGTTCGAAGGGCCTAAGCTGAGGGGCACCGTTCTGCCCGGCGGCTCTGACTGGATCATCGGCCGGCCCGATGGCGTCACCACCCTCGATGTCCGCATCGTGCTACAAACCGATGACGACGCCACGATCGGCTTGACCTACAGGGGCCTACGCCATGGCCCCGCCGCGGTGATGGAGAAACTCAACAGCGGCCAGTTCGTAGACCCCTCGGAATACTACTTCCGCACGATCGTGGTATTCGAAACCGCCTCCCCCAAATACGCCTGGCTCAACAAGGTGTTTGGCATCGGCACGGGCAGCCGGCCGCCCGAGGGCCCGATCTACGACATTTTTGAGGTGCTGTAACCATGACGACAATCGGCTTCATCGGCCTGGGCAACATGGGCGCCCCGATGGCGGCAAACCTCCTCAAGGCCGGCCACGTCGTCACCGGCTACGACCTGAGCCCGGCCCCGCTCGAGGCACTGTCCAAGGCCGGCGGTAAGATTGCCGCCAGCGCGGCCGACGCCGCCCGAGGCGCCTCGGTAATTATCACCATGCTGCCGGCTGGCGAACACGTGCGCGACGTGTACCTTCACCAGGGCGGCCTGATCGAAGTCACCGCCGCAGAACGGCCACTGCTGATCGACTGCTCCACCATTGACGTGGACAGCGCCCGCACCGTCACGGCCGCCGCCGAAACCGCCGGACTCGCGATGCTGGACGCCCCCGTGTCGGGCGGCACGGCAGGGGCCCAGAACGGCACGTTGACTTTCATGGTCGGCGGCACGGAGGAAGCATTCGCCCGCGGCAAGCCGGTGTTGGAGGCGATGGGCAAGAACATCTTCCATGCCGGCGGCCCGGGGGCTGGGCAGGCGGTCAAGATCTGCAACAACATGATGCTGGCCATCAACATGGTTGGCGTCTCGGAAGGCTTTCTGCTCGCTGAGAAACTTGGGCTGGACTGGGGGAAGCTGCACCAGATCTGCGCCACGGCGACCGCCAATTCCTGGGCGCTGTCCAACTACTGTCCGGCACCGGGTCCGGTGCCCGCGGCGCCCTCTAACCGCGACTATGCGCCCGGGTTCGCTGCCGCCCTGATGGTCAAGGACGTGAAACTGTCACAGGCCGCCGCGGAAACGACCGGCTCGCCCACGCCATTGGCCGCCAAGGCGCTCTCATTCTACCAGCAGGTCGTCGACGGTGGCGACGGCGGCAAGGATTTCTCTGTGGTATTCCGCTGGCTGGCGGGACAAAAACGATAATAGATGCGATTGACCTTCCGGTCTGTCCGAAACCGGCCGATCAATACGTCTCGGCCAGGAGAGCCTCGGACATCATCTTTACGAGATCGTTTCCCTTGAAAGGTTTGGCGCACACCTTCCAGTCGTCGCGACCAGGCGGGATCGCGTCGTCGCCATAGCCGGACAGGAACAGGAACGGGATATTCCGCTCTGAAAGCAACTCCGCCACCGGGTAAACCTTCTTGCCCCGCAGGTTAACGTCCAGCACAGCCAGGTCAAACGTCTGGGTTCGGGCCGCCTCAAGCGCTTTCTCAAAGGTGCTGCACGGACCGACGATGCTGCACGCGCATTCTTCCAACAGACCCTCGATCAGCATCGCCACCAGTGTCTCGTCCTCCACGACGAGAACGCGCTTGCCGACAAGCAGGGGATCAGGGATGAACATTATGGTGTTCCTTGTCTTGCTCGTCCCGCGAAGGGCGCGCGGTTCTTCTCATCCCGCAATGTGGCGCGCTCTTGCTCGGCAGGCAACGGCGCGCGAAGCGTCGCGACGATACCGTCGGACAGGAAATTGACCTCGGCCTCGCCTTCGACGTCATTGGAGAACACCCGTTCGATTAACGTCATGCCGAAACCACGACGAGTAGGCTTGGCTACCGGCGGACCATTCTGCTCAACCCATTTCAGCACCAGTTCGTTGCCACCGGCGGCTTGCTCGACAGTCCAATTGATGCCGACCTTGCCGTCCGGAGTGGAAAATGCACCAAATTTGACCGCGTTAGTGGTCAATTCATGTACCGCCAGGCCCAGCGCGAGCGCCATACGTGGTTCCACCAGCACCATTGGCCCGGTCAGCCTCGCGTTCACGTGCTCGCCCGACGTGAACGGCTCTAGTTCCTGCATCAGGATTTCCCGCAGTGGGATTGGCGACCAGCTATCACGGCTGAGCAACGCGTAGGACGCGGCCAGGGCATGGATACGACCGAGGAAGACCTCCTTGAACGCTTCAAGCGTCGTTGATCGCCCAATTGTGTTCGTTGCCAACGAAATCACCACGGTCAACATGTTCTTGACCCGATGGTTGAGTTCGTCAACCAGCAGCCGCTGATGTTCCTCGGCACGAACGATGCTGGTGACATCGACGAAGGTGATCAGCGATCCGTCTATCATGCTGTCGGGGGTGCGGTATGGCAGAATACGCATGAGATAGTGCGCCGACCCGTCCTGCCGTTGGACCCGCCTTTCCAGCGGCTGGAGTGTGTGCAGTACCGCCTGAACGTCCTCTAGTAGCGTCGTGTAGCTCAACCGGGTGACGATGTCGGTCAACGGACGACCCACATCGCTGGGAATCAGGTTGTAGATAGCGGCGATCTCCGGCGTGAAGCTGCGGATGATCAGGAACGGGTCGAGGAATGCCGTCGCCACCTTGGTGCTGTCGAACAAATTCTTCAGGTCGCCATTACTGCGATCAAGCTGCTCCACCTTCGCGGACAACTGTGCATTGACGGTGTTAAGCTCTTCGTTGACAGACTGAATTTCTTCGCGCGAGGTTTCCAGTTCCTCATTTGTCGATTGCAACTCCTCATTCACCGACTGAAGTTCTTCGTTGGAGCTGCGAAGTTCCTCGATTGCCGCAGCATGTTCCTCGGCGGTGGACTGGACCCGCTCCCGCAGTTCGCGGTTCTCTCGTTCCAGGTCCGCGACGCCCGCGGTCGCCTCGCGGATTTCCAGGGCGGACGCCGGATCGCCGTCAGACGCTTGCGGCACCTCGACCTCAACAAAAGCAATCATATACAGCGGGTCATTTTCTGCGCTCGGTAGCGGCTCCACGATCAGTCTGACCGGCAGGACTGGCTTACCATCCGCCCTGAGGACCGAGCGCACCTGCTCGACCGGGCGCCCGGTTTCAATACAACGCCGCAGCGCCGAGCGAAGTTCCAGGGCCCAGCCGTGGCGAGCCATGTCAAACAGGTTGGTGGTGGGCGAACCGGGCGCGGGCTCCAGGAACTGGCCAATATGGTCGGAGAAATGGATGACTTCGCCGACCGCGTTCACCACTACGAAAGGCGCAGCGAAGCGTTCCAAGACGCGCCGGTTGGCTAGCGTAACCGCCGTCGACCGATGCGACTGCGGATCGGGACGATTGGCCACCCCTGCTCTAGCTCCACGCCGCGACTCGCCGGTTTCAAATCGAAAACCACTTGGCACCTCGACGGGACCATCCCGGCGGGCAAAAATCCTGTGCGACCGGTCCAGCGGTTTGAACAGGCGCTCTTGGCGGGCAATAGTTTCAGACGAGCCCAGGACGAGGACACCATTCGGGACCAGCGCATAGTGAAAGATCGGGATCACCCGGTCCTGCAATTCGCTGTCCATATATATCAGTAGATTCCGGCAGGAGATCATATCGATCCGCGAGAATGGCGGATCACGAATCAGACTGTGGGCGCAAAACGTGCAGAGTTCGCGAACTTCCTGCCGGACCAGGTATCCGTCCGGCCCCTCGGAAAAGAACCGGGATCGTCGTTCCGGTGTGATGCCCTCCAGCAAGGTCGCCGGAAACCGTCCCAGCCGAGCGGTGCCGATCGCGATCTCGTCGATATCACTGGCGAAGATCTGCACCTTTGGCGATGTAGCGATCTTGTCCATATGTTCGCGCAGCAGGATAGCCAGCGAGTAGGCCTCCTCGCCGGTGGCGCAGCCCGGCACCCAGATCCGCACCTCGCTGGTCGCGTCCTTGCCCGCGAACAGCCGGGGGACGATGTCCTTTTCCAGCAATGAGAACGTATCGGCATCGCGGAAGAAGCTGGTCACACTAATCAGTAGGTCGCGAAACAACAGCACGGCCTGCTCGCGGTCGGTCTCCAGCAGCCGGACGTAATCATCATATTTCGTCACCCGAGTGACCTGCATTCGCCGCTGGACGCGCCGCATGAAGGTCTGCTGCTTGTACTGGGAGAAATCATGACCGAGGCGGGAACGCAGAATGTCGCAGATCGCTGTGCGGATCTTGCTGGCAGCCGGCGAGGGTTCGTCCCCGTCCCGCCGTGTCGCCAGACGTATGTTTCGCGCGGCGAGGATGCGGTCGGGCATGTCTTCCACCCGCACGTACAGATCGACGGCGCCCGCGGCGACGGCGCTGTCCGGCATTCCGGGATATTCTGGGCCGGAACCGTCCCTGCCCTGGGCGAGCGTCAGTCCACCCCGCGCCTTGATCGCCTTGAGCCCCAGCGAACCGTCATGGCCGGTCCCGGACAAAATGACGCCGATCGCGTCCTCGGCCAGGCTTGAGGCAACGGAATCGAAGAACGCATCGATCGGGGTGACGATGCGCGGCGGGTCGGATGCCAGCTGCCGCAACAACAGGCGGCCGTCCCGGAGTTCCGCGACAGCGCCCGCCGGGATCACGAGGACATGATCGGCTCTGATCGCCACGCCGTCGTGCGCTTCGGCCACCGGCATGCTGGTCCAGCGTGCCAGGATCCCCGGCAACATGCTCTTGCGGCCGGCCGAGAGATGCAGCACCACGACGAACGCCAGCCCGCTGTCGGGCGGCATTTTCTCGAAAAATTGGCGGAAAGCCTCGATACCTCCGGCCGAGGCGCCGATTGCCACGAGGCCGAGTGGGTCATCACGCCCCATGGCGAGGCCGCGAGACGGGGGGTTCCCGCCTCGTTTGGAGATCACGGGGACGCAGACGGACCACTACAGGATGCGTCAAAAGCGCTCGCATACAATGATAATAGTGGAGAATTGGCCATGGCGCGAGCGCGGTTTATTGATATTTCCAGCGCGGGACGGGCGTTGGCTCCGAAAAGCGCCGAAGTTCGCGCGATGGCGATCGCCGTGGCGGCGGTGGCTACATCGCGCGGTTTCGTCCAAATACTGATCACCCTCTTGATGCCCTGGCGCCGCCGGGCCGGGACATGCAGTCAGGTCGTCGCTAAAGCCGAAGGTCCGCCGATGCCGTCGCCGGCTTCCGTCCTTCCGAGCAGAATGCTATCGTTCCATGGTTCCGGGTCATCGGGGGATATCGGTTGATGCGAACGATGCTCGCCGCGTTACTGGCGGTGGCGCTGGCGACTGGCGCCGTAGCGCAATCCGATGTCCCGCGCGCGGGAGGCGCGGAGTTTTCCGGGTTCAAGACGTACTGGGCCGAGAAGCGGGAAAGCTGTCAGCCCATGGTATCGTTCAAGATCAAAAATACCTCATCCGGAGCCATCGGACCGATCAGGGTCCGCATGGAGGTGGTCGACAAGGACAAGGGCTCCGTTTTTGCCGGCGGCTTGGCATCGGTGCCATCCGCCGAACTTCCGCCGGGTAGCGTCAAGGAAATCGCTATCGGCGGCGATCATGAGATAGCGCCACACGACTGCCTGGGGGACATGCATGAGACGGCCTTCTCCACGATCCATTTTGTCATCCGGCTCACCGCGACCGCCGGCGAGGACCCCACGAGCGTGGAACTACTTCGGGAAGAGCCGATGAAAGACGAGCTTGTCGCGGACCAGAAATAGGACCTCAACGAAAACAGACCCGCTGGACAGCGATCGCGCGGTTGCACGCGGAGGGATACTGGAAGGGCGAGCGCACCCGTTTGCGGGGTGCGCTCGTATTGTGTGGTCGTTACTTCTTGACGGCAAAAACCCAGACCACACCACCTTGCGGAACAGCATCGGCCTCCAACTTCCAGTCGGTCGCGGCGAGACCATCCTGAATCCGCTGGGCATCGACGCCCCAGCCTGACTGGATCGCAATATACTCGGTCCCATCAACCTCGTAGGCCACCGGCATGCCCATGATGCCGGAGTTGGTTTTCTGCTCCCAAAGCACGTTGCCGGTCTTGGCGTCGAAAGCACGGAACATCCGGTCATTGGTGCCACCGATGAACACCAGGTCTCCGGCAGTCGCCAGCGTCGAAGCGAACAACTGCGACTTCGGGAACGGATGCATCCACACCTGCTTGCCCGTCTGGACGTCCCAGGCTTGCAGTTCGCCGATGTGATCACCTTGCGGAAGTAGTTTTAGACTGGGTAATTGTGCGCCGAGCCACAACTGGCCCTCAACCCGTGGCACCTTCTCTCCGATCATTTCCCCGCACATGTTGTTCTGCGCCGGGATGAAGAGCAGGTGACTGTTCGGATTGTAAGCGGCAGCCGGCCAGTCCTTGCCCCCCCACAGAGACGGGCAGAAGGTGACATTCTTGCCGACGACCGGCTTGTGCTCCGGGTCATATTCGGCGCGGCCGGTCTTAGGATCGACGCTAGTAAAGACGTTCTGTTTAACAAACGGCTTGGCGTCGACGAAATCAATTCCCTCTTCGCTTTGCTTCAGTGTCCACAGGTAGCCATCGCGGGCGGCATGGACCAGGGCATCAAACGTCTTTCCTCCGTAGGTCAAATTCATCAGCATTGGTGAGTCGATTTCATCCCAGTCCCACGAGTCGTTGTGATGGTACTGGAAGTGGCCCACGATCTTGCCGTTATCCGGGTTCAGGGCGATCGTTGAGCTGGTGTAGAGATTGTCGCCCGGGTGCAGTTCGCCCGGCCACGGCGCGGCGTTGCCCACGCCCCAGTAAGCGATGTTGCGTTTCGGGTCATAGGTGCCGGTGATCCAGACGGAGCCGCCGCCTGTCTTCCACGCGTCACCCGACCAGGTGTCGCTGCCCGGCTCGCCCGGCGCAGGAACGGTGTAGGTCCGCCAGATCTCCTTGCCGTCATCGGCATTGAACGCCGCCACATAACCGCGCACGCCGAATTCGCCACCTGACCCGCCGACCATGACCTTGCCGTTCACCACCAGCGGTTCCAGTGTCATGTACTGGCCCTTCTGGTAATCCTGCACCTTCGTGTTCCAAAGCTCCTTGCCGGTTTTCGCATCGAGCGCGATCAGGTGGTCGTCAGTCGCCGCCAGGAACAGCTTATCCTGCCACATCGCGACGCCACGGTTGGTCGGATGGAGCTGGAACAGGTCTTCCGGCATCTTGTGCTTGTAGCGCCAGATGAGATCACCGGTTTTCGCGTCCAACGCCAGCACCTGGTTCTGCGGCGTGGTAACGAACATGACGCCGTTGTTCACCATCGGCGGGGATTCGTGACCCTCCACCACGCCGGTGGAGAATGTCCAGACCGGCACAAGGGATTTTACGTTCTCGGTGTTGACCTGCTTCAGCGGGCTGAAGCCCTGACCATTGTAATCATGCCGATAGAGCAACCAGTTGCCCGGCTCAGGGTTCAGAAGCCGCTGCTGCGTGACCGGCGTATAGTTCGCCACTTCACCCGCAGTCGCGGCAACCGTACCCAAACCTCCCAGAAGCGCCGCTGCTCCCGTGGCCAATAATATTCTCATGCTTCTGACCATGCTGGTCTTTCCTTCCCTGTGCGTCGTTTCCCGTTATTACTTAGGCTAGGTTTTCACATGGTTGGCTGGTCCATGCCTATCTTCCCTATGAAACCTTCGGCCACTGTCGGCTTTCCGTCGACGATTTTCAAGGGGAGTGCGGCCAATGGCCGCGGTGCCGGCCCCGCCACCACCTGTGCATTGTGCCGCGGGTCGTACTCGGACTGGTGACAGGCGCAATGGAGGACCTGCGATTCCGGCATCCAGCCAGTGACCGTACACTGGGCATGGGTGCAAATGGCTGAATATGCTACAATCCCGTCGGCCGCATGCGCCAGCGTCTCCGGTCCCAGCGCGGACGGGTCAAGCCGCAGCAGCAGAACCTGGTTCAGGCGAGAGCCGTCGCGCGGCAGTTTTGTCGCGGGATCCATCGCCCAGGCGATGACCGGGTCGGCGCCGAGATGCAGATCCTCCGCTGCGATCACCGCGCCTTCCTGATCACCTTCAAAACGGACAAACTGATCACCGACCTGTGGACGCACCTTCCTTCTGGGATCTTCGTCGTCGGCACGACCCGCCTTCGGCAACAGGCCGGCTGCCGCGGTTGCGACCCCCGCCAGCAACAGACCCCGGCGCAGCGGATCGATCCCGGCGCTGTCGCATCCCTGAGAAGAGGATTCGTCCTCAATTGGCTTAGTGTCAGCCATCAGATTGCTCCCTTGCGGTGAATCCAGGTTGCGGAGACTGATGAACGCTTAATTTGCCCAAGGATTTGTCAGTCGCGTCGCATCGGTACGGTCTCGCGGTCTTTGCGGAGCCGCGCAACATTTTGCGATCAAATCAAGAACACGAGCTTTCACGGTCCTCCTGAACACACCTCCGACCAGTTATCCTGCCGCCCAGTTATCGTTCCAGCGATCCTTCGAGGTGGGCGCCGCCGAACGGGGGGTCCATCCATCTGTCTGTCCTCCGAAGCTGGCCCGAAACCGAGGTGCGAACAGGAGCGCCTAGCGCCTTGCCATCCCTATAGAACAAGACGAATCATATAGAGAACGCAAGCGGGTCGGTGTCAATCCGGTCGCTGAAACGCACGCAGTCGCCGAAACACCCTTCTATAGCTCCACGCGGGGCAAATGTGCCCGGTGCCGGGTCGGGCGACGAACAAAATGGCCGCGCGGAGAGGGCACGCCGGGGGCGTGATTGAAGGCCCCGGACTGCCGCGTTTTCTCACCTCGGACGACTGGACAGGCGACGTGGGTTGCGCGTAAGATTCTTTCGAGACGGGAGGAGAACGTAAAAGTGGTGCTTCGGAACGAGACAGGCGGTTGTGATTGTTCCCGCCGCGTGGTGTTAGGGACCGCGTTGGCGCTGGTCCCTTGGTGGGCCGCGAGTTCCAAAGCCGCCGACGAAGCAGACCCGACGGAAATCCTGCCGCAGGTGGGTGATCACTTTGTCTACCTCGTTGGTCCCATGGAGGGCCAGGCCGTCAAAAGTGCCGATGTGACGGAGGGCGGACCGGTACAGGTCTACCCGGCCGATCCCAAGGGCCTCGTGCGCGATGGGTCTCGTCTTAATCTCGTGATCCTCACGCGCGTTGGTACGACCGGTGTCTCGGCCGACACGTTAGCGCGGTCGGCAGATGGTGTGGTTGCCTATTCAGGCGTATGCACCCATCAAGGCTGTCCGGTGAATATGTGGCTCCCGGAACACTCGGCTTTGTACTGTTCCTGCCATGGGTCAGAATACAACCCAAAGGACGGAGCCGAGGTCATAGGCGGTCCCGCCCCGTAGGCCACTGCCAGCGCTTCCCCTGAAGGAAGTGGACGGGGTACTTCTGGTGGCCGGCGGTTTCACCGCGCAAGTGGGGCCCACCCCGACCTGATGCGGTGAACGATTACTATCTTGTCGATCCAGCCGTGCCGTAGTACTAAACATCTCACGCCTAAATAAACCGGGGGTAGAAACATGAAAAGACTAATGCTTGGGGCAAGCTTGGGTGCCCTGCTGGTGACGGGAGTTGTCGGCACCGCGTACAGCGCCGACTATACGCCGGTGACCGACGCTCGATTAGCCAATCCAGAGCCGGAAAACTGGCTCATGACCCGCGGTAGCTACAAGGGATGGAGCTACAGTCCGCTCGATCAGATCAATACGGGTAACGTGAAGAACCTCGTGCCGGTCTGGAGCATATCAACCGGCGTTGACTCCGGCCACGAAGCCCCGCCGATCGTGAACAACGGCGTAATGTTCGTCGCCACGCCATATAGCCAGGTGATGGCATTGGACGCTGCGAGCGGTGATCTGCTGTGGCGCTACAAGCGCAAGCTGCCGCCGGGCTTCAGCGCGCTGCACAATACCAGCCGCGGCGTGGCTCTGTATGGCGACAAAGTTTATCTTCCGGCGCTGGATGCGACCCTCGTCGCGCTTGACGCGAAAACCGGCAAGGTCGCCTGGGAAGCCAAGGTCGAAGACTGGAAGACCGGCTATTATATGACGATGGCACCGTTGGTCGTGAAGGGCAAAGTCCTGGTTGGCGTCTCCGGCGGTGAGTTCGGCGTGCGCGGCTTCATCGAGGCGTTCGATGCCGAGACTGGCAAGCCGGCGTGGAAGACGTTTACCGTGCCAGCACCTGGAGAGCCCGGCAGCGAGACGTGGGAGAAGCCGGATACCTGGAAGACAGGCGGTGCGTCGACCTGGATGACCGGCAACTACGATGCCGACACGAACACGATTTATTGGGGCACCGGCAACGGCTTCCCCTTGGTTCGGCGATCAGCGGCCCGGCGACAATCTCTACACGTCCTCGACCGTGGCGCTCGATGGTGACACCGGCAAGATCAAGGGACATTTCCAGTACCACCAGAACGAGTCCTGGGACTGGGACGCCATGAACGCCCCGATGCTGGTGGATTTCCAGAAGGACGGCGTCAAGCACCAAAGGGTCTGCTGACACCGCAGCGGAATGGCTATCTGTACTGGCTGGAGCGTAACGGCGACGGCAGCATCTCGTACCTCAACTCCGAGGGCTACGTCCCGCAGGACGTCTTCAAGAGCATCGATCCGAAGACCGGCCGACCTGACGTCGATATGGCGCACAAGCCGGGCACCGGCAAGGCCGCCAAATTCTGTCCCGGCCTGTGGGGCGGCAAGGACTGGCCGTATGAAGCCTACAACCCGAAGACCGGAATCGTCTATATCCCGTCGAACGAAAACCACTGCAACGACATGGAAGGCAAGGTCGAGCAGCGCGTTCCAGGGCAATGGTGGACCGGCATCGCCGTTCCGGACCTGCACTTCTCGGTAGATACGAAGGCCGCCTTCTTCGGAGAACTACAGGCGTACGACGTCAACTCCGGCAAGCGGGTCTGGCGAGATCTTTACTCCAACTCGATGATGTGGGGGTCGATGCTGACGACGGCGGGCGACCTCGTGTTTGGCGGCGGCACAAACGATCGCCAGTTCCGTGCCTATGATGCCAAGACGGGTGAGCAGCTTTGGCACTTCAAGACCAACTCCGGCATCATCGCCCCGCCGTCAACCTTCGAGATCGCCGGCGTGCAGTATATCGCAGTTGCATCCGGCTACGGCGTCGATCGCGGCCTACCAGCAAGGGCTCCTTAGCGAGTTGTTGCCGGGTTGGAAGTGCCGACATTCCCACAGGGTGGCGTCATCTGGGTGTTCGCTGTCGGCAAGTAAAACCGTGATGCATCGCATCACTTCTAGGCCTTCTACTGGAAACCAGCCGCCTGAAAGGGCGGCTGGTTGCTATGAGGTTAACATTGTGGACGATATCGGGATGAAAACATGCAGCGCGTTCGACCGAACATGATTATGCGCCAGCTTCGCCTGCCGGCACTCGCAGTGGCACTTCTGGGTGCGCTCGTGGCAACAACCAGCGGATCACGCGCCGCGGCAGAGGAACCCGGTGCTTACACCGTTGAGGTAAGCGACGTGACCGCCAAGGTCGGCGAGACCACGACCTTGATTGCGACGCTTCGCCCGAAGGAGGGTTTCAAGATCCTTCACGGCTACAACAACCGTGTAGGCCAGCTCTCCGCGTATGACGATGGCGTTGCCTTCGAGCAGAAAGTTTTCCGGGCGCAAGACGAAGAAGGTGCGCTGATCTTTGAGATCCGGGTCCGCCCGGTTACGTCTGGCACGCATCCAATCAACGGCGTGTTCCGGGTCGGCTACGTCGAACCGGGTATCGGAATGTCGATGGTATCCGTGCCGTTGATCGCCAAGATCACCGGAACCGAGTAATCAGCCGGGCAAACCCTCCAAAACAGGAGCATCCGGCGCGCGAACGCTGACCGCGCGCCGGATCTTGTATTACATCTGTCGCTTGCTCAATTGATCCGCGACGTAACCCGCCTGCCGGATGGCCAGCGCAGCAATCGTGAGCGTCGGGTTCTCCGCACCAGACGTGGTGAACTGGCTACCGTCCGAGATGAACAGGTTCGCGATATCATGCGACTGCCCGAAGCTGTTGCAGACGCCATCCCTCGGGTTTTCGCTCTGACGGCAGGTCCCCATGTTGTGCGTGCTTGGAAACGGCGGTAGCTCGAACACCTCGGTCGCGCCGAGTAACTCGTAGATCGCACGACCGGCCTTGAACGCGTGGTTGCGCATGGCGAAGTCGTTCGCGTGGTCGGTGAAATGCACCACCGGCACCGGCAACCCGTGCTGATCCTTTTCCGTCGGATGTAAGGTGACGCCGTTGCCCTGCTGCGGCAGGTCCTCGCCGACCAGCCACATGCCGGCGAAATGATCATACATCTCGATGATCCGCGTGTAGTCGCGTCCCCACGCGCCGGGGATCAGGTTGGTGGCGATACCGGCTAGCCCAAAGCCCGGTAAAGTCTCGATCTCGTATCCGCCGGCAAAGCCGCGCTTGGGATCGAACCGCGCCTCGTCCTTGACGATACCCGCCATCTGTGTCCCGCGCTCGAAGTTCACCCGGCCCGGCATGATGGCATAGACCGTTCCGCTCATGTGCCGCATGAAATTGCGGCCCACCTGACCGGAGGAGTTCGCCATGCCGTCGGGATACTTCGACGACGCCGAATTCAGCAGCAGGCGCGGGGTCTCCACCGAGTTGCCGGCGACGCAGACCGCGCGGGCCTTCTGCTCGTAGTGGTTCCCCGCCTTGTCGGCATAGATCACGCCGGTGACCATCCCGCTCGCGTCGTGGGTAATACTCAGCGCCATGCTCTCGGGCCGGAGCTCGAAATGCCCGGTCGCCTCTGCCTTTGGGATCTCGGTGTAGAGCGTCGACCACTTCGCGCCGATGGCGCAGCCTGCCATGCAGAAGCCGATCTGATGACACGCCGGCCGTCCGTCGCGCGGCTCGGAGTTGATCGCCATGTTGCCGCTGTGGAACTCCGTGTAGCCGACGCGCTTGGCGCCGGCCGCCAATACCTTGTAGTTGTTGTTGCCGGGCAGCCGAGGAATGCCATGCGTGCCGGTGACGCCCAGCTTGTCCTCGGCCTTGTCGTAGAACGGTTCCAGTTCCTGGAAGCTCAGCGGCCAGTCGAGCATGTTGGCGCCTTGGATCTGGCCGTAGATCGTGCGCGCCTTGAACTCATGTTCCTGGAAGCGCAGTGCCGCGCCGGCCCAGTGCACGGACGTGCCGCCGACGGTCTTGCAGACCCACAAGGGCAGGCTGGGATTGAGCTCGCCCGTGCCGACGCGCTTGTCGAGCCAGGTCAGCCGCCCGAACATCGTGTCGCCGTCGTTGACGATGTCGCTTAGGGTCAGCCGGGGACCGGCCTCGAGGCAAACGACATCCACGCCTTTTTGCGCGAGTTCGTTCGCGAGTATGCCGCCGCCGGCGCCGGAACCGACTACCACGACGACGGAATCGTCCTTCAGATCAAATGTCTTGGCCATGGATCGTCCCCCTCAGGTGTTGGGCAGCCAGCCGATGTCGTCGAAGCCGCGGTCGATGTAGCCGCCAAGCTCCACCGAGGGGCCGCCGTAGCCGAACATCTGATAGACTTGGGGATTGCCATACAGTCCGCCGATCGTCTTGGTCCGCACCGTGGTGAAGAACTGGGTCTTCTCTACGCTGCGCAATACGGCTTCGCGCGCGCCGTCGCTCAGGTCGATCCACGGCATGTTGTGGGCGGCATCCAGCCCGGCGACGCCCTGCACCAGCAACAGGCGGGTGGCTTCGTCCGAGCCAGCCTGCTTGTCGAGTGTGTCGACCACGACCGCGTAGTACTGCACGCCGAGGCGGTCGTGCGGGAACAGGTCGTGCGCCATGACCAGAAGGGTCCGAGCGGCATGCGGGTCGAGATTGGTGGTCGTCATCGCCCAGGCGTGGTTGGGACCAAATATAATGGACCCGCCGGTAGCGAGCGCGGTCACCGCGATGCCGCTGGTGCGCAGGAACTGCCTGCGTCGCAGTCCGTCTTTTTCCATTGCTTTTCTCCCCTGGGCGCATTGCCCTCGTTTTTATTTCGTGCGAGCTATTCAACACCTTTTGCACAGCAGCGACAAGTCAATTGAGAGGTGTCGCCGATTTGCAGGCTGTCATCGCCGCTAATTACCGATGTGCCTCGCACACACGCATGACGCACGTCGCGAAAGTGACTTGCCATCAGAGCCGAACGTACGGGGACGCAAGCATCCTACGTCGGCCGGGACAAGCTCCATCTTCACGGCGGCGTTCTGGAATCGGTGCGCATCGACAGCGGGGCAATCATAGAGGAGGGAGATATGGTTTCAGGTTTTGCACATCATGGAACTGAAGACGCCTATCAATCCTTCTGGTAGGTCGGTGAATTCTGGCTACCGTAAAGCAATAGTTGCGCCATCGTCAGATCCAATTTTTATCGTAATGATATCGCGCTGGCTGGCGCACGTACTTCCCACCCCATGTTTAATAGATCTTCCCTAATACTGTGACGCTCTTTTTTCCTCGCATCCTCCGATCCCATGACATGTCGAGGACCTGTCAATCGAACATCAAGAGGATAACGGGATGTTCGAGTACACATTGGTAGCGGCAAATGTAACAGCAAATCCGGTCATTGCGTCGCCATTAGTCCGACCAGATCGTCCTCCAGGATGGCGCAAGTCAGCTTGCCACCAATTCCGGCTCCGGTATCGAGCCCGATTCGGTTAGTGGAGATTTCTGCCGACGGCGACGACGAATGCCCGTGCACCACGACCAACCCCAGATCCTTTCCGCTGGCCAAGAATGGCTGGCGTATCGTGAGCAGATCATCGGGCGATTGATCCACCAGGGGAACGCCGGGCCGGATGCCGGCGTGGACGAACAGGTAATCGCCCTCCCTGTGGGTCAATGCCAGGCTCCGCAGCCACGTCAGATGGGATGGGGGCAGGGCGGCTTCCCATTGATCGCGCGGCAGGTCGGGTGACAAGCCCCAATTTGCAAGTGCCTCCTTCCCGCCGGCCCACAGCCAGTCGGTCGCGGCCGGCCGATCGCCGGCCAGAGCGGCGAGCAACATGCGCTCATGGTCCCCCAACAGATTGACAACCTGCAGGCCTGGGACAGGCGGTCCCGCCGCCAGCAGCGCTACCACGCCGGCACTATCCGGCCCCTGATCAATGTAGTCGCCCAGATGTACCAGGATCGCCGATCGAGCGGGACGGGCGGCGAGATCCATGGCGATCAAACGGTGGAGGGTCACCAGTTTGTCGCGGCAGCCATGGATGTCTCCGATCGCGTAGGCTCTCCGGCCGCGCGGCATCCGACCTGGCGCGCGCAGAAACCGGATCGTGTCGGCGGAGGCCGCCATCGGGCGAGGCCCGCTAAAGGTTGGGATCGCGGCGGCCTCGAGTGCTGCTCGCATGCCGACACGGCGGCGCGGGCGCATCACACGCTGGGCCGCCTGTTTCTTCTTTTCGCAATCCTGCTAACCTGGGTTGGTGAGAGCAATCGGAGGAAACCTTTGGCCAAAATCACATTCCCCGTAGAAGCGAGCCACATCATGATGTTCGCGCGCTCGGTGGGTGACACCAACCCTGTGTATCATGACGCGGCGGCCGCGAAAGACACCGGGGCCGGTGGGATTGTCGCGCCGCCCACGTTTGCGCAAGCCGTCGCACAGTTCGACCCGGACTATTATTTGCGGCCGAAACCCGGTGAGAAGTGGTTTGGTTCAGCGAAGGGTCCATCGGGAATCGACGGGAAGCCGCCCTCGTCCGGCGGCCTGCACGCCGAACAACATTACGAATATCACCGCCATATCCGCCCCGGCGATGTGCTGACGGTCGAGACCAAGCCCGGCAGAACCTGGGAAAAGGAGAGCAAGCGCGCAGGCAAGCTGAAGTTCAGCGAGCGCGTAACGGAGTATCGCGACCAAAACGGAGAGTTGGTGATCACCGCCCGGGGCGTGGGCGTGACGACCGAACGTCCCGTGGATCAGGGGTGAGGGAGCGACGGCAATGGCACTGAAAGCGTCCACCCTGAAGGTCGGAGACACGCACAGCGAACGCGTCGCTGAAAATCTGTCGCGCACTCAGATCGTTCAATATGCGGGTGCATCGGGCGACTACAATCCGCTGCACACGGATGAGATCTATACGACCCAGATTGCCGGCTATCCCAGCGTTTTCGCGCATGGGATGCTGACGATGGGGTTAACCGGAAAAATGCTGACCAATTACGTGGGCGACGGCACGCTGACGAAATTCGGCGTCCGGTTCACCAACCAGGTGTGGCCAGGCGATACGCTTGAGTCAAAGGCCACGGTGGCCGCCGTGCGGGAAGAAGGAGGCCAGCATTACGTCGATCTGACTCTATCCACCACGAATCAGGATGGTAAGGAAGTAGTCGCCGGATCGGCAACGGCCCGCATCGATCCGTAAGGTTTCTATCATGGCAAGGGAGACGGTCCCCCGGCCTTGACGGGAAACGCGGACAGCGGTTCCCACCAGGCGTACCTGTGAAGGGAGCCGCAGATCCGGTTGCTCCCTTTGGAGATTTAGCGGAACCACGCGCGAACGCGCTCGTTGAGGCTGCGTCCATTCTTAGATTAGGAGGAAAAAAGGGCGTCAGCAAATGCAATGGGTTCCGAAGAGATGGGTGCTACAGGTTAGGAGGGCGTGGCACAGGACAGGTCGGCAGCGATAAAAAGGATGACCCAAATAACTTTGCCAATGATCGAGAGCGAACAGCCGCGGCTGGCCGGAAAGGTGGACAGCGAAAGCCATAAGCGCGATTGGTGGTGCCTGGAACTCTGCTCGGAAAATAACCGATCAGAGTTCCTCTCGCCTTGGATGAGCCCTGAACGGTTCGTTACTGTAAGTTGACCCCGGTTTTAAGATCAGAAAGGCGTGGCCTCGAAGACGTCGAGACCGCGCCCTTCGACTGTCGAAACGGCTACTGAATGATCACGCAGCTTTGGTGCGAGTACCGTTTCTCTTGCTTCTTCCTGACGATCCGTTTTTCTCTTCGCCTTCCGCCTCTGATTCAAGTGCTTCCGGCATTATGGACTGCTCGGTAACTTTCGTTAGCTTCACGTCCGTTGATTTCTCCTCCTCAAGAATTTCCGAAAGGAGATTGACTACTTCCCGTTCACCGAGCGCTTTCGCCAACGCGATGTCCGTTCCGTAAGCGGCGATTTCGTAGTGCTCGATGCGCTGCATCCCGGCCACAATGACCAAGTCGAGAATGGGACCTTTTCCATCCTGCTCCTCAATTTCGTGTTGAGCTTCCTCAACCAGCCCACGCATCGCCTCGCATACCTTTCGGCCGCGCCGGGCGTCCAGCTTTTCCATCGCCTGCTCGACACGTTCAATCTGCGTCTGCGTCTCTTCGATGTGCATCTGGATGCCTTCGCGCAAGGCCGGTGAACTTGCCTTCCTCACCACTTTCTGCATGCACCTGAGAGCCTGTTTTTCAGCGCTGTAGGCATCTCTGAGTTGTTCAACAAGTAGTTCCCGAACTTCCGATTGCATGTTTCGATCCTTTAAGGTAGACTTTTACCTACATTGACTCGCTGCGGGGTGCCGCGAGCTACACCCTCAAGCCGCCGACCCCTGCACGTAGTGCCGATCCAGACCGCCGTGGATTCCCGCCGTATTGCGTTCGCTGGGGCCAACGAGAGCGGAAATCAATCTCGCAATCCGATAGGGTGTCGTGCTGGCAGCCATAGACTACTCCGAGGGTGTGCGGCCCAAACACATTCTCCGTCAGGAGGTTGCCACTCAAAGGATCGGTTTATGTGAAGTCGCGAAATCTCTATCCGTCCGCGTCCGAATATAACGCCGCACCAATCCCGATGGCGGCGGTGCCGGAGGTTTGATCATCTATGGAATGGGAACGCCTCTGCTTCCGGGAGCTATTCTCAGGCCGGAATTGGCAAATAAAGTTTCGGATCATGGTTATATAAGGAGATGCTTTTGACACTAAAGTGTGCGGGTTGCTCGATAAGTGAGCTGAAGGCAGACCTCGCCTTGAACGCGCGGTGTTCAATGAGCAATGGCAAACCGTGAAGCGAGAAAGCTCCTCGGCGGCGGAGACAGGATAGCCTCCGCGCGCCCTTATCTACCTTGACTACGGGAGAGCCGCGCCTTGGGTATTGACATAACATGCATAGAGCGAAGTGCTGGCGCAAATGTACAGCCGGTTCCGTAGCAGCCCACCGAAAACGAGATTGGCCACGGTCTCGGGGACGTGGATCTTGCCAAGGATTTCGCCGCCCGGGCTGTAGCAGTGGACGCCGTCCTCCTTTGGATCACCCCAACCTATGCTGAACCAGACATTGCCTTCGATATCAACGCGTATACCATCGGTGGCCACCTTCTCGGCGAACTGCTTACCGTTGGTCAGCTTACCGGACCCTACATCCACGTCAAAAACGCGGATCGTCTGTGCCTCACTATCGATGATGTACAGACGCTTCTCGTCGTGCGAGAAGCACAATCCATTCGGTTGTTTGAAATCGTCGGCGACTACGGCGATGTTGCCGCTCTGCGCGTCCACCCGGTAGACGTAGTGGCCAGGCTGCTCCTGCTCAGACTTAATGCCTTCGTAGTTTCCGAGAATTCCGTAGCTGGGATCGGTGAACCAGATCGAGCCGTCTGACGCGACGACGAGGTCGTTCGGTGAATTGAACCGCTTGCCATTGTAACGATCAGCGATGATAGTTATGGTTCCGTCATGTTCGGTTCGGGTAACGCGCCGGCCCCCATGCTCACAGGTGACGAGGCGCCCGTCACGATCGGTCGTATTGCCGTTCGAGTTGTTGGAGGGCGAGCGGAACACGCTAAGGTGATTATCGTCCTCCAGCAGCCGCATCATGCGGTTATTGGGTATGTCGCTCCACACCAAATAGCGGCCGCCGCGAAAGTAGGCCGGACCTTCCGCCCAGCGAAATCCGGTGGCGACCCGCTCGACGCCGCCGGTGCCTGGGCTGCCCTTGAATCGCGCCTTGTCGATCACTTCGATGTGCGGATCGGGATAACGCGACCCAGGCAGCGGGCCGAGGGGCATTTGCAGGTCACCGGTTGCATGGAGTGGTACACCGGTCTCGCCGGTCGGTGGCACTGTAGCGGCGATCCCGGCCGCGGCGCTTGCGACGGCGGCGGTGGCGCTGGCCGCGGTTGCGGTTAAAAATAAGCGACGGTCCATGTTTTTCCCCCTTGCTCCGATTCAGTTCGGAGACTGGGGCAGTGTAACCGAGACCTTACAAGCCGTCACGTTTCAGGCCGAAAGCCCCGGCGTTGGATCAAAGTGCCGCACACACACAAGAAGGCCGGAAGATTGGTCCCCAACACCCTTTGCGTGAGTTCACTTAAAATTCAGCGAATGATGATCTCGACGCGGCGATTCTGCGGCTCCCGGACACCGGGGCCGGTGGCCACCAGAAGATGCGTGTCGCCGAAGCCCTGAATGTCGATGACGTTCTGCGGCACGCCGTCACGCACGAGTTCGCCCGCGACAGCCTGCGCTCGTCTTACTGACAGGCGTTGGTTGTACGAGGGCTTGCCGGATGTATCGGTGTAGCCGTTGACCTCGATGCGGGTGACCGAGACGTGGGTCGAGTTGTCCGCGGCTTCCCTGACGATCGACTTCGCGCGCTCGGTTAGGTCAGATTTGTCCCAGTCGAAGAACACTAGATACGACCGCGCGGGCGCGGGCGCCGGGGAAGCCACGGGGGCAGGGGCCATCGGGGGTGCCGGCGGAGGCGGCACGTTGAAGGCGTAGCGGACGCCGAAGACGACATCGTTGTTGTACTGATCATGCAGTTTCAACAAAGCGGGTCGAGGGCCGATACCGCTATCCGTCGTGCCACCGTATTTTCCGCCATCCAGGATGTTCATGAAGCGGTAGTCTGCGGTCAGGGACAGGCCGGGCACGTTTGGAACAGGGAACGACGCACCGGCTATTGCTTGCCAGGCAAACGCTCCACTTTGAGCGTTTGTGCCGAAGGTGAACGGACCCCCAACCTGAGTTGAGACAACGTCGTTCAGCTTTGTCCACTGATAGCCCGCCCCCGCGCCCAAATAGGGAAAGACAAAAGGGACACCGATATCCATGTCGAAGAGCGTGTTGGCCATCACGCCCCAAGTGCGAATCGTGCCGCTGCTGGTGGTGGGGAATGGCGTGTTACGGAGATGGCTCAGTTCGCTGCGCATAAAATCCCCTTCGATTTCGAAGCGGAACCCATTCCCGATACCGTAGCCCACCGCTAGGTTGGAGTTGAAGCCTAAATCTTGAATCAACTTTACAGTCCCGGTCCCGAAGCCCTGTCCGTATGATGTCGCCTTTGGGTCGTCAGGGGCGTGCAAGCCGGCGCCAGCGCCGAGATAAAGGCCGGTAATTGGTTGCGCCATTGCCGCGATCGGGGTGACCAAGAACGTAGTGGCGAGGATCGCACCGCGGAAACGCATGCACTTGGACTCCTGGTTATCTGAACGTCCGGGATGGGACAATCCGCTCGGTTTCACCCTGAACGAAGCGGCCGCTCGGGGTTGAGGCATATTCGGCAGTGGGAAGCCGGCGGCAAGTCACCACGACTTGAAGATTATCACGACCACCGGAATAAACTTGTTGGGGTTGATCATGTGTAGGCCAGTGCGACGAGCCGTTCGCCCATATAGTATGATGTTAACATTGTGAAAAGGGCATCGCTTCGAAGGCGTCCGTCGAATTCTCGACGAAATTTAATCGATGTCCCAGAAGTGCCGTTACGTCTGCGTTCACAAGCGGCCCAGGGTCGGTTTTTCGCCGCCCTCAGGAGCCGGATCAATTTTGTTGGGAGTAGCCGTTGAACCAACATCCCTTTCTTTCATCGCAGGAATTGACCATAATGGGCGATACTATTGCAACAGCAACTCCGTCAAACCGCATGTGGACCTGGATCGACGCCGCCGTGGATCTTGTTGCGCTCAACCCGCACGCGGCGTTGGGTGTGGTTTTCCTTGCCGCGATCATCGAGGCCGTTGCGGTCCTTGGCATCATTATCCCGGGCACCCCGATCCTGATGGCGGTTGCCGGCGCCGCAGCTATGGCGGGGCAGCCTATGGCGCCCTTTCTTGCTCTGTCGATCGTCGGCGCTGTGCTCGGCGATTTTTTCTCGTTCTGGCTTGGACGGCGATTCAGCGACCGGTTGCACGGCGTATGGCCATTCGCGCACTGGCCGATGATGATGGCCAACGCCGAGTGGTTTTTCGACCGCTATGGCTTATACAGCGTCGCGCTGTGCCGGTTCGTGCCGGTGCTAAGGTCCACAGTGCCGCTGGTTGCCGGCATGGCGGGCATGCGCCAACGCCGGTTTGTGTTGGCCAATGTCGTCTCCGCCTTTGTATGGGCGCCACTCCACATTTACCCCGCCCAACTCGCCGGGCTTTCGCTTGGACGATTAAGAGAGGGCGACTGGCAGTCCGGCGCCATATGGGGCGGCATCTTATTGGCCAGTTGCGCCGGCGTCTGGGCGTTGCATCGAGCGGTCGCGGCCCGACCTCGGTGAACCTCCCGGCGGGATCAGCCGCCTGGGGCGCCTTGGGTATTTACATAGAGCGCATACAGCCCGTGGCTGGCGGCCATGAACAGCCGGTTCCTGAATCGCCCGCCGAAGCAAAGGTTTGCCGCACGTTCCGGCAATGCGATATGGCCGATCGGCTTGCCTGTGGCGTCGAACACCCGCACGCCATCAAGTTCCGCGTCGCCCATGCCCCAACCACACCACAGATTGCCGGCGATATCGACACGGAACCCGTCCGGCGTGCCGGTCTCGGCGTCGATGAAGACTCGGTTATTAGCCAACTTTTTCCCGCCATCCACCACGTCAAATGCTCGGATCAACCGGTTCGGCATGGCGCGGGAAGCGACCACGTATAGGATCGACTCATCGGGCGAAAATGCGAGGCCGTTCGGGCCCTCGATATCGTCGGCCATCATTGTCGGCTGCCCGGTGTGGCCGTCGACCCGCCAGACGGCGGCTGGGAGTTCGGAGTCCGCCTTTTCGCCCTCGTAATAGCCGCTGATGCCGAACAGCGGATCGGTGAACCAGATCGAGCCATCCGACTTCACCACCACGTCGTTGGGAGAGTTCAGGCGTTTGCCCTCGTAACTGTCCATCAGCACGGTGATGGAGCCGTCATACTCCGTGCGGGTCACGCGGCGGCCCCGATGCTCACAGGTTACGAGGCGACCCTGGCGGTCACGGGTGTTGCCGTTGGCGTTCCACGAGGTTTTCCGGAAAACACTGACGGCGCCACTCTCTTCTTCCCACTTCAGGATGCGATCGTTCGGGATGTCGCTCCAGAGGAGGTAGCGGCCGTCGCCGAAATAGACCGGCCCCTCTGACCAGCGGCAGCCGGTGGCGAGTTGCTCCACGGATGCCAGCGGCAGGCGCAGCGCATTGAATGAAGGGTCTAGCGCCTGCACATTCGGGTCAGGGTAGCGCTGGCTCGGTTCCCACATGTCGATTTCCCCCGGAGCGTTGTGGTTCGCAGTTTAGAGTAGGTCAGGCGGGAAGTGAAAGCTGCGGGAAGCGGGGGCCGTGCTAAGCCGGCTGCAATGAGGTTCGACGCAATTAGCGGGAAGGGCGTATCTCTTTAAAACCTCACCGTTGTCGCCTGATGTCCGATCGGAGCGGTGTGCCGTCTGAAAGGGAAGAGACCGATGCTGCAAGTGCCCCCCGCCGTTGCTGGAATGCGAGAAGAAGAGATCGACACGCCGGCGCTGATCATCGACTTAGATGCATTCGAATTTAACCTCGACACCATGGCTGCGCTGCTCGCGCCGACCGGTGTGAAACTGCGGGCACACGCCAAGACGCATAAGTCACCGGTTATCGCGAGGCTCCAGATGGCGCGGGGGGCGGTCGGCAATTGCGTGCAGAAGGTTGCGGAGGCGGAGGTGCTTGCCTGGGGTGGCATCCCCGACATCCTGGTCAGCAACGAGGTGGTCGGCGCTGCCAAGTTGGCGCGGCTTAGCGCCCTGTCGCGCATTGCCAAGGTGGCGGTCTGCGCAGACGATGCCGGCCAAGTCACGGCCATCGAGGCAGCCGCCGCGGACGCCGGTGTCCGCATGACGGTCCTAGTCGAGATCGATGTCGGTGCCGGCCGCTGCGGGGTCCAACCCGGACCTGACGCCGTGGCACTGGCGGTTCGGATCGCGGAGTTGAAACATCTGATATTCGGGGGTTTGCAGGCCTACCACGGCAGTGCTCAGCACAAGCGCACGCCGGCCGAGCGGCGCTCGCTTATCGGCGGTGCCGTTGATGCCTCCCGCCGCACGGTGGAGCAACTGCGACAGCAAGGGCTGGATTGCGCGATTGTGGGCGGGGCGGGAACCGGCACATTCGAGATCGAGTCGAAGTCCGGCGTCTATACGGAAATGCAGGCTGGCAGCTATGTCTTCATGGATGCCGACTACGGGCGCAACCTGGACGAAGCCGGCATGCCGGTCAGCACTTTTCGTCACGCTCTGTTCGTGTTGTCCACCGTCATGAGCCAGAGCCAGGCGGGCATAGCGGTGCTGGATGCCGGGCATAAGGCGGTAGCGGTCGACTCCGGGTTTCCGACCGTCTGGCAGCGTCCGGACGTCCGTTACACCAGCGCTTCGGACGAGCACGGCAAGCTGCAATACGGCAGCGAGACCGCCGCACCGAAGGTCGGTGAAAAGGTTCGACTGGTTCCCGGTCATTGCGACCCGACCGTCGATAAGTTCGACTGGTATGTCGGCGTCCGCAAAGGGCGCGTCGAATGCCTTTGGCCGGTCGCGGCACGCGGTGGGCTGAGTTAAGGAAGCTGAAAGTTATGCCCCCGACCCGACAGGCGAGGTCGGCTCCTCGATCCCGTGAGCTCTTTCCGCACATGTGCCGTAGGGAAGACAAGTTCCAGAGCGTATACATTTACCCCAATCAATGCATAAAAAACGGGCGATTTGCATCCGTTTCAACTGCGCAAATACGAAGCACATTCTCGATTTCGCTCGGTGGGCAGGCATTATCTTCCGTGGATGGCACCCACGGTGGCGATGGATGAAGAAAGGTGGGCGAGGACAACCTTGATTGTTGCCGCTTGGCACGGCGCGTGCAAACTTGTGGTGCTGTTCATGCCGCTGACATCTCTGAGGCAAACGGGCAGCCTGAACTTAGTGGGAGGCCCGGCTAAACCGGGCTTGATGCACATGAAGAAGATCGAAGCTGTCATCAAGCCGTTCAAACTCGATGAGGTGAAGGAAGCGCTGCACGAGGTTGGACTGCAAGGCATCACTGTGGTGGAAGCCAAAGGGTTTGGCCGTCAGAAGGGCCACACCGAGCTTTACCGCGGTGCCGAATATGTCGTCGACTTTCTACCAAAGGTTAAGATCGAGGTAATCTGCGAGGAATCCGTTGTGGAACGGGCCGTTGAAGCGATCGTCAACTCCGCTCGGACCGGTCGGATCGGCGACGGCAAGATCTTCATCTCCTCGATCGAAGAGGTGATACGCATTCGAACTGGAGAACGGGGGGAGGACGCGATCTAGGTTTTTGCCTCCCGCGCGTGCCGTCTGGCGACATGAGCCTGCGGTGAGGCGATCGGTTCAAGAACCAGTTTTATTGGACTACCGGCCCTCGGCTAACTGCTTAGAGGAGGGCATGGTCATCAGGCGCCACGTGGTGTGGGGCCTTTCACCTGCCGCGTCCCGTTGCGTCCCGTGACGGGCGGGACTACTGCGGCGATCAGACAGCCAACGGGGAAAAACAGAATGGCGAAGAAGGCGGCGGCAGCACCGGCATCAGGTCCGAGTGGCGACGTGAGCAGGGTACTCAAAATGCTAACCGATAATTCCGTGGAATACGTCGACCTGCGGTTCACCGATCCGCGCGGCAAGTGGCAGCACACCGCCCAACATGTTTCCACGATGGATGAGGACGCGTTCCGTGACGGGATCATGTTCGACGGATCGTCCATCGCCGGCTGGAAGGCGATCAACGAGAGCGACATGATCCTGATGCCGGATACGGCTAGCGCGGTGATGGACCCATTTTCGGCCAAGCCGAGCCTGATCTTGTTCTGCGATATTATCGAGCCTTCGACAGGGCAGTTTTACGCCCGCGACCCGCGCGCGACGGCCAAGCTGTGCGAGGCCTACGTCAAGTCGAGCGGCATCGGCGACACTGTTTCGATCGGTGCTGAAGCTGAATTCTTCATATTCGACAGCGTGAAGTTCGGCACCGGAGGCAATTATGCCAGCTTCCATGTGGATAGCGTGGAGGGTCCCGGGTCCTCTTTGAAGGATTATCCGGAAGGCAACATGGGCCACCGCCCAGCCGTGAAGGGCGGCTATTTCCCCGTTCCCCCGGTTGACGGCGACAGCGACTTGCGCGCCGAAATGCTCTCGACCATGGGCGAAATGGGTCTGCCGATCGAAAAGCACCACCACGAAGTGGCGCAGTCGCAGCACGAGCTTGGCTATAAGTTCGGCACGCTGACGTCCGCCGCCGACCAGATGCAGATCTATAAATACTGCGTCCACAACGTCGCGCACAGTTACGGCAAGACTGCCACATTCATGCCGAAGCCGATATATGGCGACAACGGGTCGGGCATGCACACGCACATCTCGATCTGGAAAGCCGGGAAACCGATATTCGCCGGAAACGGTTATGCTGACCTGTCGGAGACTTGCCTTTACGCTATCGGGGGCATCATCAAGCACGCCAAGTCAATCAACGCGTTTTCCAATCCCTTGACCAACAGCTATAAGCGGTTGATCCCCGGGTTTGAGGCACCGGTGTTGCTGGCTTACTCCGCTCGCAACCGTTCAGCGTCGTGCCGCATCCCATACACGACCAATCCTAAGGCCAAGCGCGTTGAGGTTCGCTTCCCGGATCCAGGTTGCAACCCCTACCTATCGTTTTCCGCCATAGCAATGGCTGCATTGGACGGGATCAAGAACAAGATCCATCCTGGCGACCCGATGGATAAGGACCTGTACGATCTTCCGCCGGAAGAACTACACGGAATCCCAACTGTATGCGGTAGCCTGCGTGAAGCCCTCGGAGCGTTGACGGCGGACCACGAGTTTCTGTTGGAGGGTGGCGTGTTCAGCGAGGACCAGATCGAAAGCTATATCGAGCTGAAGTGGAACGAGGTGTATCGTTTCGAGCACACTCCGCATCCGGTCGAGTTCGAGATGTACTACTCGGTTTAAACTTACGGCCTTTGAAGGAGCCCGCCGGAGATTATGCGGCGGGTTCTTTTTTTGCTTGCGAGACAGGGGCTATGACTGCTTCGTTACACAAGTCGCCTACCTCGTCTCCTATTGCAAGCTCTCATTCCTATTGCAACCTCTCATAGAGAGGTGGCTTGCGATTGCCCAGATGAGGTTGTGGCCGCAGCGGGCAACTGCCCGATTAATGTGCATCTTCGTCGCCTGCGTTGCATGACCGACGGTAGAAAGCGCGGGGTGCGGCCCGATCGGGTGTTGGCATGATTATTGATTTACTGATCTGCAGCCTAGCCGATGCTCACTGTTGCGGCGCGGCGAATGGCATACAGGACACGAAAATGCAGGCTTCCCTCAACCCCAACGAAAGACCGAAGGACCGGCAAACATGAAACTCATCATGGCCATCATCAAGCCATTCAAGCTTGACGACGTCCGGGAAGCCTTGACCCCGCTGGGGGTGCAAGGATTGACGGTGTCGGAAGTGAAGGGCTTTGGCCGGCAGAAGGGCCAGACGGAAATCTACCGCGGCGCGGAGTATCATGTGAGCTTCCTGCCCAAGATCAAGATTGAAGTCGTGGTGCCCGCCGATCTGGCGGATCAGGTTATCGAAGCGATCTCGAAATCGGCTCACACAGGCAAGATCGGTGACGGCAAGATTTTCGTTCTCGATATCGAACGAGCCATGCGAATCCGCACTGGCGAGGTCGATGCCGAAGCACTATGATTCAATAACAAAGGGAAACAAGACTATGAAGGGACCCCGTTACTTCTGGGGACTGAGCGCACTGTTGTTCGCTCTGTTGCTCGCGCTACCGGCTTTCGCTGATGACACCGCGCCCGCCGCGGCGGCGGCTGCCGCTGCTGCCCCGGCAGGGCCACCTAAGCTTGATTCCGGCGATACGGCCTGGATGCTGAGCAGCACGGCGTTGGTGTTGCTGATGACGGTCCCCGGACTGGCGCTTTTCTATGCCGGTATGGTGCGGAAGAAGAACGTACTCGCGACGATGATGCAATCCTTTACGATCTGCTGCATTGTCACCATCGTCTGGATGGTCGCGGGCTACAGTATTGCCTTCACTACCGGCAATGCCTACATGGGCGACTTTTCCCGTATTATGCTGAACGGCATCGCCGAACACATGGTCAAAGGAAACGACTCGCAGGCCTTTGTGCTGGCCTCGGGCGTGAAGGACGTCGCGGACATGTCTCTGACGATCCCCGAGACGGTCTATATGATGTTCCAGATGACCTTCGCGATCATCACACCGGCGCTGATCGCCGGAGCGTTCGCCGACCGTATGAAGTTTTCGGCTTTGTGCATCTTCATGACGTTGTGGTCCTTGCTGGTCTATTCGCCAATCGCGCATTGGGTCTGGTCTCCTTCGGGCTGGGCCAACCAATTGGGGATTCTTGACTTCGCGGGTGGCACGGTCGTGCATATCAATGCTGGCATCGCCGGGCTGATGTGCGCGCTGGTTCTTGGCAAGCGTGTCGGCTACGGCAGTGACAACATGGCGCCATTCAACCTGTCCCTGGCGGTCATTGGTGCTTCGCTGCTTTGGGTGGGCTGGTTCGGGTTCAACGCGGGCTCCGCGACGGCTGCCAACGGCCGGGCGGGCATGGCAATGACCGTCACGCAGATCGCCACCGCGGCGGCGGCATTGGGCTGGATGTTCGCGGAGTGGATCGCCAAAGGGAAGCCGTCGGTGCTGGGCGTCATCTCGGGTGCGGTCGCGGGATTGGTGGCAATTACCCCCGCTTCGGGTTTCGTGCTGCCGGGCGGGGCGCTCGTCATCGGCATCGCGGCCGGCGTGATTTGCTTCTGGGCGGCGACCTACCTGAAGCATCTGCTGGGTTACGACGACAGCCTCGACTGCTTCGGCGTGCATGGTATCGGCGGGATCGTTGGTGCGCTGTTGACGGGCGTGTTCTCGTACGGCCCATTGTCGGCCACCGACGCCAGCCCTGACGGCAGCCCAGGCGGATTGGCTCAGCTCAAGCTGCAGGCGATCGGCGTCTGTTCGACACTCGTGTACAGCGGCGTCATGACATTGATCCTACTGATGGTCACGAAGGCCCTTGTCGGCCTGCGCGTCGATCAGGAGGAGGAGCGGGAAGGTCTGGATCTCGTTCTGCATGGCGAGCAGATATTCTAGTCGGTCTGTAGGCGCCTCGGAATTTCTCCGAGGCGTCCTTTTTTGCTGCGCTGATATAGTCCTATACCGCAATGAAGATCTGTCCCGGGGCGTTGTCCGGAAAGCCTCCACCGCCGTTAAGATGGAAACTCACGAATGACAGCTAATAAACTGTGGCTGGCAAGCGGGATCGCCGCGACAGCGACAATCGCGACCGGGTTGGTAACCGCCTTGGCTCAGACCGCCACGCCTCCGCCCGCCGCCACAACTGAAGCCGCGCCAGCTCCGACGGGTGCGGCTGCGCCACCTCCAGCGGCTGAGGCTGCGCCGCCGCCAGGATTATGGATCGACGGCATCCATTTCTCGGGGCAGTTGGATGCAGGGTTTAACCTCAATCCGATGCGTCCAGGAAACGGTTTGAACTTCGGACAGTTGTTCACCGACCACGCCAATCAGGCGACCCTGAACCAGCTTTTGCTGACCGCCAACAAACCGTTGGACCCAAAAAACTCGGACGCTCAGTGGGGCTTCAAGCTGCAGTTCATGTACGGTTCAGATGCGCGTTACACCCAGTATCTAGGTGAATTCAACAACACCTTGCCGGGAGATCGCTACCAGTTTGACCTGGTGGAGGCGAACGTCCTGTTCCACCTACCCGTCCTCACCAGCGGCGGAATCGATATCAAGGCAGGCCAGTATTCAACCCCACTCGGTTTCGAAACGATTGATCCATCCACCAACCCGTTCTATTCGCATTCCTACATCTTCCAATTCGGCCTGCCGTTTGAGCACACCGGCATCCTGACGACCACGCATGTGAACGACCTGCTCGACGTTTACGCGGGCCTGGATACCGGCACGAACACGACCTTGGGTCCGACCGGCGATAACAACAGCGCCCTTGGTGGGATTGGCGGCGTCAACCTAACTTTGATGGGCGGCAACCTTACGATCCTGGCCCTGACCCATATGGGCCCTGAACAAGCGACTCGCGTACTTTCGCCGGCGGGGTTCAATGCGGACGGGGAATGGCGCTTCTACAACGACGTCGTGGTCACTTATAAGGCGAGTGATAAACTCACTTTAACCAGCGAGCTGAACTGGGTGCGTGACGATTATGGTTTCGTGGACAAGCCGGTGAACGGGTTTGGCGCGGCGCAATATGCTTCGTACAGCTTGACCGATACCCTTTCCCTGAACGGCCGAATTGAACTCTGGCGGGACGACAATAACTTCTTTGTCGCGTCGTTCTCCGGGAACAATGACCCAGTGTTGTTCCAGCAGGGGTTCGCGACGGTTGGGCCGGTCTTTGGCGGCCAGGGCTTCTACGGTCCCTCCGCGACCGGGAGCACCGGCAGCACCACTTACGGCGCTCTGACACTGGGGGTGACGTACAAGCCCACGGTGCCCGCACCCGTTACCGGCCTGCTGATCCGCCCGGAGGTCCGCTGGGATCATTCGTTCACAGACAACAACCCGTTCAACCAAAACCCGCCGAGCTTTGACAAAAATACTGCCAACAACTTCACCTTCGCCGCTGACGCGGTGCTGACATTCTGATGCCGGAGCGTCCCGGGGGATCGCTCCCCGGGACCAGCATACATGTCTCGTTGGGCCTACCAGGCCAGCGATTTCGTCGTAAGAACGCGCTTCGCGATCATGCTGCTAAAGCGTCAATCCCCCATCCACGGTGATTGTTTGTCCGGTGATCATAGCGGCGCCAAAGCCTAGGAAAACGATTACCTCGGCCAAGTCCTCGGGCTGACAGCGCCGCTTCAGCAGCGCGTGCTCAATGGACTGCTGCCGCTCCTCGTTCGTCCATTCTACCATCCACGAGCTATCCACAGCACCCGGCGCGATCGCGTTCACCCGAACCTCAGGCGCCAGCGCCCGGGCGAGATTTTGCGTCAGGCTCACCACCCCCGCCTTGGTGGCTCCGTAGGCCAAGCTACTCCCGGCCCTGCCCAGGCCCGCGATGGAGGCAGTGTTGACGATTGCCCCGCCAGCGGCCTTCAGTGCCGGAGCGGCCGCCTTGGCGCAGCGGAAGACGCCCAGCAGATTGACCTCCAAAAGCGTCGTCCAAAGTTCCTCGGTGATCCGGTCAAGGTCAGCGGGCGCTATCCGATGCCGCGTTCCTGGCGTTCCGGCGTTGTTGACCAGCAGATCGAGCCTGCCCAGGTCGGCAACCGCCTTCAACACCATGGCTTCCGCCCCGCCGGCCTCACCCACGCTGCCGGGCGCCATGATTGCCTTCCCTCCGGCGGCGGTCAGCTTTTCGACGGCTTCGGGGCCACGCGGGTCGTCGGCCAGAAAATTCACCGCCACCGTGGCGCCGAACCCCGCCAACATCTTCGCTGTCGCGAAACCAATGCCAGAGGCGCCGCCTGTCACCAGAGCGGCCTTCCCGGTCAGCTCATACCGAATCATGTGCCCTCCATCGGGCCGATCGCCCGCAATGCCTGTTTCAGTGCCAGCAGCTTGCGATCGCGTTCCCGAAATAATTCTTCCGGGCTACGACCGCCCCAGTCGAAATACCCCTTGCCGGCCATCACGCCGGTGCGGCCTTCGGCGATCAACCGGTCCAGCGTCTCGCTCCGGTCTTGCGGGGGTGGCGGTGTGTAGCTGCGGTTCTTCAAATCTTGCTGCATCAGCAACAGCCCGGTGAAATCCGCCTTTGCCATGATTCCCAGGATCGGGATCCGCAGAGCCAGCCCATGCAGAACCGAGTCGTCAATGTCCTTTGGCGTAACCAGCCCTTCATCGAGCAGGCGGTAGACCTCCAGTTGCATCGCGGCCTGCAGCCGGTTCGCGACGTAGCCTTGCACCATCTGCTTGAACACCACCGGAGCCTTGCCCATTGCGGCGACGATATCGCGCACCGTCTCAACCGTGCCCGGCTTGGTCCCCGGACCAGGACAGAGATCGACGAGGTCGCACAGATAGGGGGGCGTATACCAGTGCGCGATGATTGTCCGAGCCTGTAGTCCCTGCGGCACCAGCGGAAAGATATCCAGGTTGGACGTGTTGCTGGCCAGGATCGCCTCCGGCTCCATCATCGTATTTAGCTGAGCGTAGAGCGTGCGCTTCACCGCGGGTTGCTCTACCACCGCCTCGACGACGAGCGTTGCGCCTCTGACCGTATCCGCCAGCGACGGCACACAACGCACCGCGTTTGCAAGCCGCTGACGGTTCCAGGTCCCATCGGCCTCCCCGGCCTCGGCCAGAGTTGCGAGCGCGGTGGCCATCAGACCAGGCGCACGCGCCAACGTTTCGGTATCGTTATCGGTCAGCCGGATCTGGTGGCCACCCAGCGCGAAAACCAAGGCCAGCGCGTGCCCCATCAGGCCAGCACCGACAACCGCTACTTCGGCCATTATCTACCTCCTGGCAGCCAGGGTTCGGGAGCCCTGCAATCGATATCCGTGGCGACGTCGACGACGACCGTTTCATCCGACGCCAGTGCGTCCCGCAACGCCGGCCCGATTTGTGAGGGGTCCGTCACGCGGATCCCGCGCAGTCCAAAGACTCCAGCCAAATCGGCGAAGTTCGTTGGTCCGAAGCGCGCCAGCTCGGCGACGTCCCCCGGCTTATTGCCTTGCTGTCGCTGGATGTTTGGCCAGCCTTGGCCAAAACCGGAGTTGTTGTTCACCACCAGGACCACCGCGATCCCTCTGCGCCGCGCGGTTTCCAGTTCCGCCAGGTGGTAATACAGTGCCCCGTCACCGGACCAGCAGATTATCTTTCGTCGCGGCGCCGCGCATTTCGCGCCCAATGCCGCCGGGAACGACCAGCCAAGAGACCCTGCGGCACGTAGATACGTCTGCCCTTCGCCGTTCAATTCGATAAGCGAACTGCTCCAGATGCTGGAATAGCCGGTGTCGGCGATCAGAATGCCATCGGCGGGCAGGGCACGCGTAATCTCGTCACACAGCCGGTCCGGCCAGATTGGTGTTGCGTTGCTGCCAAGCGCGGCCGCCCGGCTTTGCCGCCACGCGGACATGATGCCGGCGGCGCGATCGGCGAACGCAGTGTCCCGCGTGGGTCGGCCCAGCGCGAGGATCAACGCCGCCACAGTCGACTGGGGGTCGCCCATCACGCCGGTTGTGTTGGGATAGGAACGGCCGATATCGGTCGGATCGAGATCGATCTGTACGCACGGCGTATCGACAGCGGGAATGCGCCATGTGTGGGTTACCTGGTCGCCGGTCTCGCAGCCGATGAATACGACGAGTTCGGCCTCATACACGATCTGGTTCGCTGGAGGTGCGGCGTAGCTACCGGCACATCCCACCGACAGGCGATGGCGCGTTGGAACCAGGCCGCGCGCTCCTAGGGAGGTCGCGATCGGTGCGGCCAGCAACTCGGCGAGAGCCAGCAGTTCCTTTCCGGCACCAGAGGCCGTCGCCCCTTCACCCGCAACGATCACCACCTTGTTTGCGCGCAGGATCCGTTCGGCGGCTCGCTCGATCTCCACCGAGGACGCGATCGGCCGGTGTGGTGGCAGCGTCATCTGAAACACCGGTTCGGCGGCAGGAGTTTCGGAAACGTGTCCGTTCTCGATCACCTCGGCCTGCAAGCCGTTGAGGTCAAGGTGAGCCGGCCTCGGCGTGCCGGTCATCGCTTCTCGCCATGCCAAACGCATTAGCCGGGGAAGGTCGGCCGCCTGATCCACTCGTGCCGAGAACTTGGTTACGGGTGCGAACAGGGGGGCGTGCGGAATTTCCTGATAGGCGTTACGATGTTGCATTGACGGCGGCTTGTGTCCGGTCATCGCGATCACCGGGACGCGACCCAAGTAGGCATCCTGCAGACCTGAGGCGAGATTCGCCGCGCCGACCGATTGCGCGAAGCAGACGCCTGGCCGACCGGCGATGCGTGCATAGCCATCGGCCATGTAGGCGACCGCTTTCTCACTGTGACCGAGCACTCGCTGGACGCCAAGGGCGCCGAGTTCGATCAGGGTGCGCCGGAGCACCGCGTCGATGAAGAAAACATGGCTGGTGCCGTTGGCGGCCAGGCTGCGTGCCAGATATTCGGCGCCGGTGACCGGATCGGTCTGACTCATGGATTGTTCCCCCGTGGCTTGGGGAGCTTAGATCAATGAGGCCCACTGTGAAATCAGGCCTCGGGGCCGTTACTCAATTCGCGACTGCCGCAGGTCGACGAAGCTCTCGCCCGGAAGGACGAACAGGTCCTGGCACATTGCGTAAGTAGAACAGAAAATGCGCTCGCGGCAAGACGGTTTACTGGCCGCAGGCCTGCAGCGACCGGGTCAGCCGACTGTCCTCTTTCTTTAGCTCCGGCACTGTGAACCAAACCCATGCAAGGATGGCTGCCAGCAGCACGGCTGTGACGCGAATACCCAGCGGATGCCGAACCCCGCGGCGATCCCACCACCCATCAAGGGCCGCAATCGTGCCACGAGTTTCCTGCGAGACGCTGCGGCCGATCAACGCGTTTGCGGTGGGAAGACTACCTCCGGTGCACAGCCCTACGGCGAAGCGCTCAACATCGAATATCCAGTCATTGTTGACGAAGATCTGAGGGACATTGGTCAGCGTCGCGCCTAGCAGGCAGATAAGCAAGACCTTCCGGCAACCGATCACGTCGCTGCGTTTGCCCGGAAATGTGTAAGACCCAAGATCCGTCGGCCTGTGACGGAGAAGGCGAGGCCGGCCAGCGTGGCTATTTGCGGCGGCGATCCGATCAAGACCTACACGAAGATCGTAATGACTGGTTGGACGGCGCGCCATCAGTAAGACCATGAACAAAGCACTTAAACGCGCCGATCCCGTCAACCAATAGATACTCGGGGAAAACGATCATTTTCCGCCGATTGATCCATCGGGGGTGAATTCTCGTTTACCACGGCTCAGACCAGTGCCAGGCCGGCGCAGGTAATGCCGGCACACTAGAAAAACGGGGCACGATAGCTGCCGGTGACATCGGCCAGCAGACCGCCGATGATTGGCCGATCAGTGACCCGACCAGCTGGCCGGATGCCAGCCAACCCAATGGGTGGCCCAGCCGACGTTCCGGCACCTGGCTGGCTACCAGCGCAATCGCGGCAGAGGAAAACCCCGCGAAGGCCCCAGTGACCGCTCTTGCGCCGAAGAATCGCCAGACATTGGTGGACAGCCCCATCAGCCCAGTGAACAGCGCGATGGCAAAACTGGAGCGCGGCAGCGACAATCTGCGCCCGTGGCGGTCGGCGACACGGCCACAGACCGGCGAGGCAAAGGCGGTGTCGAAAGACGTGGAACCTGTGGTGACGCCCGACCAAATATCGATGCCTTTCGTTGATCCGACACCCAGTCTGGTCGCGGCCTTGTATGGTCCTGGCGTGGGTTGGCCGGCGCTTCCTTCATCTGGCGGTCCGATCCCGACAGAAGCATCCTTTGCGGTCGGGTGAATCGGCCCACCAAAACAGGGCTAGTGGATATAATCTGGCGGCACTGTCCGTCGGTTATATCCACTAGGTCCATGCGAGCGGAACCCCTAGGGATGAAAAGGTCACGAGAGTCTGGTTTGACACTGACGGGGCAGTTTGGGACAGTCCCGAGCCTATAGGGGAACACCAAGATCATGCCATCGCGCCAGGGCCGCAGGCGGATCGGCCTGCTGCTTCCATCATCCAATACCACGCAAGAATTCGAGTTCACCCGGGTTATGCCCGACGGCGTCACATTACACGTTGCCCGTCTGCAGTTGAGCACGGTCGAACTCTCCGCAGCCGTTCCGCGGAGCGTCGAGGATATTGAAATCGAGAGCCGGAAACTCGCGGATGCGGATGTCGATGCGATCGTGCTGTCAACGACGGTTGGAGGCTTCGCCAACGGAATCGGATACGATCAAGAACTGATCGAGCGGATCGAAACCGTCTCGCGCAAGAAAGCAACAACGGCGTCCATCGCACTTATCCAGGCGCTGGGGGCGCTCGATATCAAGCGGGTCAGCATCGGCGCGCCTTGGAGCGAGGCGCTCAATGCGGCCACCGTGGCGTCGATCACGGCGAGTGGGCTTTCGGTTGTGTCTCAAAGTACGCTGTGGCTACGTCGCGGATTTGGAGATCGGTTTGCTGGACGAACAGACCGCCTACGATATGGGTATCGCGGTTAACCAAGCGAATGCTCAGGCGGTGGTGCTGGCCTGCGGCAACTGGTCCACGCTGGGCATGGTGGACCGGCTGGAAGCGTCGATCGGCAAGCCCGTGCTGACGACGAATCAGGTTAGCCTGTGGGCGGTGCTGCGGTTGGCAGGATACCACGCACCGGTATTCGGCTGGGGGCGCCTGCTACGCGAATTCATGGTTTAGCAAAGCATGGTAATCATTATCCCTGATGACTATCAGGACATCGTCGATCGCCTGTCCTGCTTCTCACTCCTGGCTGGCCATAAGGTGGTTCGCTACCGCGAGCCCGCGGCTCATCTGGATCAACTTGTTGAGCGCTTGCGCCCGGCCGAGATCGTTGTCGCAATTCGCGAACGCGTGACTTTCTCCCGAACGCTGGTCGAGCGGCTGCCGAACCTGAAACTGATCGCGTTGGTCGGACGAGCGGCGGCGACGATCGACTATCAGGCATGCAAGGACCACGGGGTTCTGGTGTCCAGCGGCGTCAGCAATTCTCCGACCTCGCCGGCTGAACTGACCCTCGCGCTGATCGTCGCGTCCCGCCGCAACATCGCGTTGGAGGCGGAACGGATGCGCCGCGGCGACTGGCCCTGCACCCTGTCGCATCGCCTCGCGGGCAGCACGTTGGGCATTTTCGGCCTCGGAGCCATCGGAACCATTGTCGCTCGGGCCGGGGAAGGGATGGGGATGAATGTCCTGGTCTGGGGCCGAGAGACGTCAGCCGCGAAGGCCTCCGCCGTAGGCTACGATTTCGCTGCCACCAAGGCCGATCTGTTCGAACGTTCCGACGTTTTGACGCTGCACGTCCGCCTGCGTCCCGACACACGCGGCATCGTTGGGCCGGAAGATCTGGCGCGCATGAAGCCTACCGCGCTGCTGGTCAATACGTCCCGCGCCGACCTGATCCAACCCGGTGCGTTGCTGGCGGCGTTGCGAGCCGGCCGTCCAGGGTATGCGGCGGTCGACGTTTACGATGAGGAACCGATCATCGGCGGCAACCATCCCTTCCTGTCAATGGATAACGTTTTGTGCACGCCACATCTCGGATGGGCCGAATGGGACAATTTCGAACTTTATTTTCGTGAATGCTTCGAGCAGATCCTGGCCTACGCCGAGGGAGCGCCCATGCGTCTCGTGGGCACGGAGTAGAACGAGCGCCTTCCCTACGGCGGATTATTCCGCTGCCTGATCGAGCGTCACCGCCTCGTATGGGAACCGCGTCACCTTCGCCATGTTCAGCCCCTCGATCCGCAGCAACCGGGTATCGCCCTTCCGCTCCGGCGAGTGCAGGTCGCCGACGTCGTAAAGATACGCATCGCCTGGCTTCATGACGTAGTCACGGATCGCGGTCGCCTTGCCCGGCGCCCCATCGGTCGGGCGCGTCACGCAATCCCAATCGGTCATGATCGTTTCGCCGGCCGCCTGGCCGTAGATCGCCCAGGACGGGCCGTGGTCGTGCGGCTTGCTGCTTTTCGCACCGACGTATGCGTGCGCCAGGATCGCGAATCCAAGCTCGGGATCTTCATAAAGCAGATGCCGCTCCGGGGTGCCGGGCGGGATGTAGGTCGCGACAAACTCTTGATCCGCCAGCGCTTGCTCCACCAGTCTGCGCACCTGCTCCCGGCCGGGGGTGCCGGGCTGCGACTTCAGGGCGTCGTGACAGTCCGCGGCGAACTTTTCTAACGTGAGTGCCATGGCTACATCTCCAACCAACGTTACCGACGATACGGGTAGCAACTGCTCCGGTCGAGGGTCGTTCCGAAATGCTTCGCCAAGGCGGCGATGGCGTCACTGTGTTCGGGATAGGGATCGGCGTTGCCTGGTCCGACGATAATGCAGCCGCCGCCGGCCTTTCCCTTCGCGGGCAGCATCGCGGTGACGAGCGCCTTTCCGTCCTGGTCGCGCAAGGTCAGGAACTGTGGCATCGCGCGCCTGATATGCGCTTCCTTGTTGATGTCCTGCTCGATGAACACGGATGTCGTGGGATGAAATGCGTCGGCGGCGCGCTCGCGCTCCCGCCGATAGTGCTTTTCTACCGCATGCCGCATTTCCAGCGACTCGGCGACGGCTTCGCCTTCCGTGACAAGGCGGAACCAGGTGCGATTGTGCGGAGCGTCGCAGACATACTCCATGCGCGGACCTCGTGGCTTGGATTGGTCTGAAAGCGCAGCATAGAATGAAACCGTCCGTCGAGCAAACAGGCGGCGCGATGGGGGGAAGCGGGATGGCAGATGCGTTCGATTATGTGATCGTCGGCAGTGGGGCCGCGGGTTCGGTCCTGGCCAGCCGCCTGACCGAGGACCCAAGCGTAACTGTTTGCGTGTTGGAGTGCGGACCACCCGACCGGCACCCGTACATCCACATTCCGGCGGGCTTCATCAAGATATTGTTCAACCCGACCTACACCTGGCAGTTTCAGACCGAACCAGGCGAGGGCATCAACGGACGTCGTATCCCCACGACTCAGGGGCGGACGCTAGGTGGGTCAAGCTCTATCAACGGCATGATCTACAATCGCGGTCAGCGGGAGGATTTCGACAATTGGGCACAGCGCGGCAATCGCGGTTGGGGCTATGTCGACATTCTCCCCTATTTCAAACGCGGCGAACGGCGTCTTGGAGCCGGCGACGACCGGATTCATGGGCGCCGGGGCAATTTGCCTGTCACCGACAACGACTGGCTTCATCCTGCCATGGAGGCATTTATCGAGGGCGCCCAGGAACTCGGTATGCCGCGCTGCGACGACTACAACAGCGGCGACAATCAGATGGGCGTCGGCTACTTCCAGCGCCTGATTCACCGCGGCTTTCGCCGATCCGCCGCTCGGGTTTTTCTGCACCCGGCGCGAGCGAGCGGACGGTTGGATGTGCGGACCGGTGCTCGCGCCGCGCGCATCCTGTTCGACGGCACCCGGGCGATTGGGGTGCATTACGTGCACGATCGCGATCGCTCGGTAAGCCGCGAGGTGGTTGCGCGTAAGGAGGTGATCGTCTCCTCCGGCACCGCCAACACCGCGAAGCTGCTGCAAATATCGGGGGTCGGACCGGCCTGGTTGCTGAATGATCTGGGTGTACCGGTGGTCGCCGATCTGCCGGTGGGCGAGAATTTCCGGGACCACTACTCGACGCGCGTCGTTGCCCGCGTGAAGAACGTCCGCACGATGAATGAGATGTCGCGCGGCATGGGGTTGATGGGGCAGGTGGCTCGCTGGGCGATGGGTAAACCGAGCATCTTGGCTGTGGTCCCGTCGATCGTGCATTGGTTCTGGAAGACCGAGGACACGATGCGTCAGCCCGACATCCAGGGCGTGTTCAGCCCCGCCAGCTATAAGCAGGGGTTGGTCGGGCTGCTGGACGATTACCCCGGGATGACCTGCGGTGTGTGGCAGCACCGGCCGGAGAGTAGTGGTTATGTCCGTGCCCGAGGCACGGACCCATTTTTGGATCCCGATCATTCAGCCAAACTATTTAAAGGATCCGATGGATCAGCGCGTGCTGGTCAAGGGGATGCACTGGGCGCGCCAATTATTGCACACTCGCGCGCTGGCGCCCTATTTCGAAGCCGACTCGCTGCCAGGTCCCGATGTCCAGGCGGACGACGAGTGGCTGAGCTACGCGCGCCAGTATGGTTCGACGGCCTACCACCTGATCGGCACCGCCCGGATGGGGCCCGTGACTGACAAGACGTCAGTCGTTGATGACGAACTGCGTATCCATGGTCTGCAGGGGATCCGGGTGGTTGATGCATCGATCATGCCGAGCATGCCGTCGGCGAACACCTACAGTTCGACGATGATGATTGCCGAGAAGGCTTCGGACATGATCCTGGGGAGGTTACCGTTGGCACCTGTCGAGGGAATTGCTGCGTGAATGGTGATTTTGCCGAACACGCATAGCGCGCGGACCCATGGCCGTTTATTGACTTGAGCACGGACTGCCACGGGGGTCGGGCTAACTCCTCTGAAACGCGGGGCTTGCAGTTGCGCAGACTCTCAACTCGGTGGCTACTCAACCTTGCGGTTCGGCAACCAACAGTCTGGCAAGCCAGATCTATAGAGCCTTCGGTATCTAGCCCACCCGCAGCGGCGGGCGCCTTCTTCGGCATATGTTGATCCTGTACCTCCACTAAGGAAAGAGCGCAAAATGCAGCTCGACAAATCCCTTACTATTAGTGCCTGTCGAAGACTCTCGATTGTTTGCTTAATGTTTGCCTTTGGCGCGACAACGGGGGTTCGGGCACAGGACACAAAACAGACGAAGCCACCTGGACCGGCAAAAATTCAGCCGGGCGGCGCCCACGAAAATGGTGCTCGAGCCGAAGGCGATGGAGCTGCTGAAGGCCGCCAGCGCCCGACTGGCGGCCGCGAAATCGATGTCCTTCACTGCCGTTGCAAGTTACGAATATCCTAGTCAGCTTGGGCCGCCAATCCTCTACACAGTGCGCTATGATGTGGCCATGCAGCGGCCTGACAAGCTCCGGGTCATCATTCCAGGGGATGGACCGGCATCCGAGTTCTATTACGACGGCAAGTCGATGATGGCCTACGCGCCGGCAGAGAATCTGGTTGCGGTTGCCAATGCGCCCCCAACGATCGACGGCGCGCTGAAGGCTGCCTACGACACCGCCGACATCTATTACCCGTTCACCGATTTGCTTGTCGCTGATCCTTATGCCGCGATGGCTGACGGCGCTATCCTTGCGTTCTATATCGGTCCGTCGGGGACGGTTGGCGACACGAAGACCGAGATGCTGGCATGGGCCAATCGCGATGTGTTCCTGCAGATCTGGATCGGCGTCGACGACAAGCTGCCACGCCGCGTACGCGCGGTCTACAGCGCGGATCCCCTGGCGTTGCACCATCAACTAGATCTGTCGAACTGGCAGATCGATGCGGAGATCCCAGCGGACGCGTTCACGTCAGAGAAGGCCAAAAGCGCGGCGCCGATGAAGTTCGACCGGCCCGCGCATGCGTCCGCACCGCCCGGCCTCAAACCGCTTGGGAGCGCGAAGCCGTCCAAGGCCGGGTCGGCTCAGCCAGCCGCAAAGTCACCGTGATGAGGCAGAACGTCGTGAGATCAATCCTTGTTGTAACCGGAGCTCTGTCTCTGGGTGTTCTGTGCCCCGACCCGGCGGGCGCGTGGTCGACCGCCAATCGATATGGCGGGAGTACAAGCCATACCTATGGGGAGACCAGCCACACGAACGCCTATGGCGGCAGCTCGAGCCATGCTTACGGCGAGGGCACCGAGCACACCAATGCCTACGGTGGAAGCAGCGAGCACGCATACGGAGGAGGCACGGAGCACACGAACGCCTACGGCGGCAGCTCATATGGAGCTTATGGAGAAGGTGCGGTGCATACCAATCCCTCTGGGGCGACAGCCTACCACCCGCCCGGTTCCGCAGCCTATGCAGGGTATCCTGCCTATCACCCGCCTGTCGCTGTCCCGTATTACTCGGCATCTGGTTGTAACGGCTGCGCGGCCGCTGCCGGTGCTGTGGTTGGAGCGACCGCTGGGATGGCCGTCGGTGTCGCTGCGGCTAACGCGTCCCGACCGCCGGCGTACGCGCCTCCCCCCGCGCCGGTCTCGTATGCGGCATTGCCATCCGGCTGCATCTACCGGATCCTTCCTCACGCATACGAATGCGCAGGAACGTGGGTCGCCCCCGCCTATGGTGCGAACGGTGTCTACTATCGCGTCGTTCCCGCGCCGTAGACCGGCTGCATTGCTCATCCGCGACCACGATCTGCAGCGGGTCTGGCGTTTCGGCACAACAGTTTCGTTTCCCCTTGCCGTTCATCTCTCCATCGAGATGCGCGCTAGTCGCAGTGCGCGTGCGCGAACGACAACCCATAGCCTGCATCGGGGTGGACTTTGGCGCGGTCTCCGATGCTCGGCGCTGCATAATCCCGTCGTATTGCGTGGTTCCCGCGGTAAACCAATCCCACCCGCCGCTTGCTCAGCACGGCCAATCTCGCGACAATCCACTAAACAGCCAAGGACCGTTGTGGTGGCCGGATTCAAGAGTACTGAAAAGTATATCGCGACGCGCGATCTGGAGGTGGCGGTCAACGCAGCCGTCACGCTGCAACGTCCGTTGTTGGTGAAGGGCGAGCCCGGCACCGGTAAGACCATCCTCGCGCACGAGGTCGCCGCCTCGCTCGACAAGCCGCTGATCGAGTGGCATGTCAAATCCACCACCAAGGCTCAGCAAGGTCTTTACGAATATGACGCCGTGTCCCGCTTGCGCGACGGGCAGCTTGGCGATCCGAGGGTGCACGACATCGCCAACTACATCGTGCGCGGCAAACTGTGGGACGCGTTCGAGGCCGACGAGCAAACGGTTGTACTGATCGACGAGGTGGACAAGGCCGATATCGAGTTCCCGAACGACTTGTTGCTAGAACTCGATCGGATGCAGTTTTTTGTCTATGAAACGAGGAAGACGGTTGAAGCGAAGCATCGGCCGGTGGTCATCATCACCTCCAACAACGAAAAGGAATTGCCGGACGCTTTCCTGCGCCGCTGCTTCTTCCACTACATCCGCTTTCCCGACCGCGCAACGATGGAGCGGATCGTACAGGCGCACTATCCGGACATCCGCAAGGACCTGGCCAGGGAAGCGCTGAACGTCTTCTTCCAGGTCCGCGAGGTGCCCGGCCTGAAGAAAAAGCCCGCAACGTCCGAACTGCTGGATTGGCTGAAGCTGCTGATGGTCGAAGACCTGCCGGTCGAGGCCTTGCGGACCAACGAAAAGCATCTGGTCATCCCGCCGTTGTATGGCGCCTTGTTGAAGAACGAACAGGACGTGCATCTGTTCGAGCGCCTCGCCTTTCTGGCTCGGCGGGGCGCCTGATGTTCGCGCACCTCGTCCTGGCCTTGCGCTCCGCCGGGTTGCCGGCGTCCACGACCGAATATCTGACCCTGATGGGGGCGATGAAAGCCGGCGTGGCGGAATACAGTGTCGAGGACTTCTATTATCTGGCGCGCGCGACGTTGGTGAAGGACGAACGCTACCTGGACAAGTTCGACCGGGTGTTCGCGCAATGTTTCAAGGGCCTCGAGCCGCCGGAGGGCGTAAAGGTCGAAGATCTGCCGGAAGAATGGCTGCGCAAACTAGCCGAGAAACTGCTGACACCCGAAGAAATGGCGAAGATCCAGGCGCTGGGCGGGTTCGACGCCATCATGAACCGATTGAAGGAATTGCTTGCGGAGCAGAAAGGTCGGCACCAGGGTGGGTCAAAATGGATCGGCACCGCGGGGACCTCGCCGTTCGGCGCGTATGGCTACAATCCGGAAGGCGTGCGGATCGGGCAGGATGAGACGCGGCATCGGCGCGCGGTGAAGGTCTGGGACCGGCGGGATTACAAGGACCTGGACGATACCGTCGAACTCGGCACGCGCGGCATGAAACTGGCGTTACGCCGCTTACGCCGCTTTGCAAGGCAGGGGGCGGCGACCGAACTGGACCTTCCCGACACGATCCGCTCCACCGCCAACAATGCCGGCAGCCTGGACCTGAAAATGGTGCCGGAGCGGCACAACACCGTGAAGGTTCTGCTGTTCCTCGATGTCGGCGGATCGATGGACGACCACATCAGGCTGACCGAGGAACTGTTTTCCGCCGCCAGGACGGAGTTCAAGCACCTCGAATACTACTACTTCCACAACTTCCCCTACGAGAAGGTGTGGAAGAACAACCGCCGCCGTTTCGAGCAGGTGATCCCGACCTGGGAGGTTCTCCGCACCTACGGTCCAGACTACAAGCTGATCATCGTCGGCGACGCGGCTATGAGTCCTTACGAGATCACCATGCAAGGCGGATCCGTGGAGCATTACAACGAGGAACCCGGAATAGTCTGGTTGGAGCGGCTGTCCTCGCACTACCGCCGCAGCGCGTGGCTGAACCCTACGCCCAGACAAAGTTGGGGACACGTGCGCTCGATCAGCATGGTTAATGACCTGATGGAAGGTCGGATGTTCCCGCTTACGGTGAACGGGATCGACGAGATGACGAAGGAGTTGAGCCGGTAGAGGCATCGTCAGGCTGACTGTGCGGCTGAAAATGCTCTGAGGGAGTCGCCTTTGGGCCTGCGAAGGGGGGAACTAGGACAAAAATGAGCCGCATCGACAGTGCGATCAACATCGACGACCTGAAACGAATAGCGACGCGCCGCCTGCCTAAGATCATGTTCGACTTTATAGAAGGCGGCGTGGAGGACGAGGTCGGCCTGCGCACCAATGCCAACGCCTTCCGCGACCTCCGCCTGGTGCCGCGCTACTACATCGATACCTCTAAGCGCGAGCAACGGGCGAGGCTGTTCGATCGAAGCTATGCCAGTCCGTTCGGTATCGCACCAACCGGCATGGCGGGCGCATTCCGTCGCGACGCCGAGCTTTATCTGGCGCGGGTGGCGGCTGAGGCGGACATTCCCTATCTGATGTCCGGCGCATCCAATACGTCGATGGAACAAGGGGCGAAGCTGGCGCCGAAGAACCTCTGGTACCAGATTTATGGTGCCCGCGACCGCGCGTTTCAGCTCGATCTTGTGAAGCGCGCGATCGACTGCGGATTGACGACCCTCGCCGTGACCTGCGATGTGCCGGTATCATCCAACCGGGAGCGTAACCGGCGCAACGGCTTCGTCCGTCCGTTGCGCATGACACTGCCTACCATTCTCGAGGCGATGCTGCATCCGGCCTGGGTTATCAGCTACTTTCGAAACGGCGGCTTGCCGATGCTGGCTAACTGGCAGGCTTATGCACCGAGGGGCGCCACACCGGATGATATTGCCGACCTGTTCGCCAAGCAGACGCCGGACGCCAGTCAGACCTGGCCGGACCTTGAAGCGATCCGCAACGCCTGGCCGGGAAAGTTGCTGCTCAAAGGTGTAATGCACCCGGAAGACGCACGCATCGCCACGGGCATGGGTGTGGACGGGCTGATCGTTTCGAACCACGGGGGGCGGCAACTGGATATGATGCCGTCCCCGTTGGACGTGCTGCCGATGATCCGAGCCGCTGTCGGGCCGGATATACCGCTGCTGCTAGACAGCGGTGTCCGACGTGGTTCCGACATTGTCGCGGCACTTTGCCTGGGAGCGGATTTCGTAATGACCGGCCGGGCTACTCTGTATGGTGCGACCGCCGGCGGGCTTGAGGGGGTTAGGAAGGCCGTCTCCATCCTGCAACGCGAGATCGATCTGGTGCTCGGTCAACTCGGCGCCGTCAATCTTGAGGCCCTGGGTCCGCATTATTTGCTCGAAACGGTTCGCGCGGAGGAGGAGCGCCGAAATACCGGTGCAAGGGCGGCACGGCGTGCAATCTAGCTGGGGCGCGATCGCGGCCGGCGGCACGTCTAGTCGCGGGCTGAAGAGAACGCTGAACCGCTGGTGGCTTGATCAGCCTGTCGGCGGAGCGCTTTCAGTCAACAACCTCAGCACCGCCATCCACGGAAATCGCGTGTCGAGCACAACACCCTCCGGAGCCGCGAGCTTGCCATCCGCGGTGACCGGCACCGTGTTCATCGTGACCGAATCTTCCACATTCCCGCCGATTACTGTAATCTGCCCCGGCACTGCCGTATCAACGACGATATCGCAATGCGACGGGAACAGACTCGGCGTCGGCAAGTCATCAAATTGCAGCCCTTTCGCTTTTCCACGTCCAAAGCAAATCAGATCTCCAGTCCGAGGCGCATAATCCTGCACACGCTCGGCCGCGACTAGCCACGACTTTGTTTCCCCGAGCGAGACACGTCGAGCCGCATTGATGTAGTCGGCATGATCCCCCGAATAAGGGAAGCGTTGCCCCGCCCCGGCGATCCGCATTACGTAAGAAATGAATGCCGCGGACCAAGCGTAGTCTCCGTCAAGATCGGGAGAAAAGACCGTGCCATTTGCGTCGTGTTTGCCGGTCCAGGCGCTCTCCGCCGACCCGGCGTTCAGCCCCAGCCACCAATATTCGCCAACCCGCTGCCACAGGCCGTCCTCCCGTTCAGGCTTTACCACCCGCGTCGCGTCGGCTTCCGGGTCGGCGACGTTTTGCCCGAACAGCCGCCATTCCCGCATGGCGATAGCGACCACCGCCTGACGCGAGAACGGCTCGTATGGGACTTTGGCGAAGGGTGGGACGTGAGCGTCGGACATTGGTCTTCCCAAGCAAGCGGAGAGGAACAGCAACGGCAGGAGCGGTAACCAGTGCATCATGCCCCTCGTATCGGCTTTGGTTACCGAGCGCTACGGTGTTCAGCCTCGGCCCTCCCCAGCTAATTAAGTTGCAACAGTGAACGAATTCGAAGGCCGACCCCCTAGCAATCGAGTCAACACGGGCCGATATTGGATCGGTTGGCGAACGCATCGCTTGTTCTCTTTCGTGACTCTGGTCTTCTTCCTCAAATCCGGTGGTGTGTCGATCTGGCGCCCATGGCTTCAGGCGACGGCCTTGATGGCCGGTCCTCAGGCGACCGTTTCTGGCGTTCAGGCACTCACGCCTGAAAACGAAGGATGTAACTTATGCGCAAGAAAAATTCGGTTGCTCTGGCTTTTCTCATCCTGATCGGCATCGCGCCAATGCTGGGTGCCTGTCAGACGGTCGCGGGTGCCGGTGAGGATATCTCCGCCGGTGGCCACGCAGTTACCAACAGCGCCGAGAAACACGCGCCATAATCTAAAGCGACGACAGGAGAAAACCAGATGGCAAAGGGACGGGGCGGCAGGGGTCGCGAAGAGAAGAAACCGAAGGCCGATAAGAAGCCGAGCGTCGTTGCCTCAACCTTTCTGCGTCCGCAGGCGGCGGACGGAAAGACTGCCGTGGCAAAGGAGAACAAAAAGTAGAAGGGGACGATCGTCTACAGGCTAACCGGTCGATATTTCGTTCAGCCGCCCAGAACCATTTTCGGCCTGATGGAGAACTTGTATGATCGCAAGATCCACGTGCCGGCGACATTCCGCTCAGCGCTATCATGCTTCAACGCCGCTCCGGGAACAGCTTCAGCAGCCCTTCGGACGACGCCGAGCAACGCCCGCGTTCGGTGATCAAACCGGTGACCAACCGGGCAGGGGTCACGTCAAAAGCGGGATTGGCGGTGGGGCTATCGGCTGAAACAACACGTATCGTTGCGATGGTGCCGTCAGGGAGCCGTCCAGTCACGTCGGTGACCTCGGCGGCTGAGCGTTCCTCAATCGGAATGTCACGCACACCGTCCGACAGCGTCCAGTCAATTGTCGTAGACGGGACTGCCACCCAGAAGGGAACGTCATTGTCCCGCGCCGCCAGAGCCTTCAAATAGGTGCCGATCTTGTTGGCGGCGTCTCCGGCTCGCGATACGCGATCGGCGCCGACAATCACCAAATCGACCATGCCGTGCTGCATGAAGTGGCCGCCCGCATTGTCCGCCACCACAGTATGGGGCACGCCATGCTTACCCAATTCCCACGCGGTCAGCGCCGCGCCCTGGTTCCGCGGGCGCGTCTCATCGACCCACACATGCAAATCGATCCCCGCGTTGTACGCGGTATAGATCGGCGCCAGGGCTGTCCCCCAATCAACGGTTGCCAGCCACCCGGCATTGCAATGCGTCAACACATTCACTGGCCTTCCGGGCCGCACCGCATCTTCGATCAACGGCAGGCCGTGCCGGCCAATCGCTTGATTCTGTGCCACGTCCTCGTCGGCGATCAACGCAGCCTCGGCATATCCCACCGCGACACGCTCCGCCGCCGGCGTGTTGCGCAGCCGGGTCAGCATGCGATCCAGCGCCCAACGCAGATTGACCGCTGTCGGGCGGGTCTCGTTCAACAACGCCGCATCCTGCTCCATCGCCTCGGTGGACGGATCCGCGCGCAATCCCAGGCACAGCCCGTAGGCGGCGAGAGCGCCGATCAGCGGCGCACCCCGGGCCTGCATCGCCCTGATGGCATGCGCAGCCGCGTCGCGGCTCGTCAGGCGCACGATATCCATCGCCCAAGGAAGCTTGGTCTGATCCAGGATATGGACCGACCAGCCGTCGTCCTCATCAAGCCAGACTGTGCGGAAGGACCTGCCGTCGATCTTCATCGCCTGATATTCATCTCGAGGAAACTCGCTGATGCAGCACGCAGACCAGAGTGAACAAGCCGGCGCGCAGTGTCGAAATCGATGTCGATCTTGCCCGCAAGACGCTGAGTCATAAGCTCCGCGCCTTCGTTATGCAGCCCGCGCCGTCCCATGTCGATGGCCTGGATTCGTTGCTCCCGGCCTTCCTCGACCGCCTTCATGTGGCTGTCGACCAGCATCTGATAGTCCTTCACGAGCCGCCGGAAAGGCCCAAGCGCGAGGCCGATCGCGGTCAACGGGTCCCCAGCGACATTGCGAATGTCAAAGATCAACCGGCCCTCTTGGATCGACAAATGGAGTGCGTAAGGTCCCGGCAGATCGGTCCCCAGCAACGGTGCGAAATGGTTGGCCGCGGCGAGGTCCGCAACTGCCTGTTCTCGGTCCGCCTCAACATAGGGGGGGAGATTATTAGGCGACTCTCCATCCAGGATGACGCGATCCAATCGGGAGGCGGCGACGGTGGAACCGGTCATCTTTCGTCAGGATCGCTTTTCAGCATGTTAAGGTTGAGCATCAGCCCGACGGTGCCGCCCTTTATCGGGCGCAGCAGCCCTAGCGCCATAACCAGCGTGAGCGGGAGGAAGATGGCGCACATGATCCAAAGTGGCGGCTGATTAAGTCGATCGACGACGTACATCAGCGGCACGACGACATGTCCGGTGAGCAGAATGGTAAAATAGGGAGGTGCGTCATCCGCGCGAGCCAGGCCCAGCGGGGCACCACAGATCCGGCACTCAGCGGTGACGCGTAGGAAGCCGTTGAATAGATGCGACTTGCCGCAGGCTGGGCAGCGACCCATAAGGCCACGGCCAATGGCGGTCGCCATTGGTGGATGCGGCCATGGGTTCAGTTTGACAGACCGGTGGGGCTGCCACGGAGCGGGAATCATACTCAGGTCCTTCTGGTCGTTCGTGAAGCATAGCGGCGGCAACAGACAAACGACGGTCAGTCGCACATGATAGGCCTTGCTGCGCCGCAACACCATATCGGTTTTAGACAGCTCCAAGACAACCGCCGAAGGGCACCCAAGGTTTGCGGTTACCGGCTCCAGGTGTAGCGCCCATCGCGACCGTGGCGCGACGCGACTGCCTAACGACGTTAAGTTCGAAGGCGACGAACCGGGCCTAGCGGCGTTGGTCTTGATCGCGGACCCAATCAGCGGAGGAGTTGCGACATGAGTCGTATCCTGATCATCAATCCCAATTCTTCCGAGGCATGCTCTTCCGGAATCGCGGCGGCGATCGCGCCGTTCAGCGTAGCCTGGGGGCCGGTAGTGGACGTCGTCACGTTGAGGGACGGCCCCCCAGCCATCTGCACTTGGCAGGATTGGCACTCAGTTGTGCGACCGATGTGCCGGCTGGTCGAGCGAGAGAGCGCGGATATCTATATCATTGCCTGCGCGTCCGACCCTGGCATTGACGCGCTGCGTGCCGTCACGATTCGCCCGGTTCTCGGCATATTTCGCTCGGCAGTCGCGATGGCGGTGGCCCGCGCGGAGCGATTCGGGGTGATCGGCCTCGTGGAGTCGTCAAAGGCTCGTCACCGCGCCGCACTGCGGGCTATGGGACTGGAGGACCGGCTGGCCGGCGAAATCGTGCTTGATGTCTCAATGGACGCGCTACTGGACCCGAAGGCAGCCCGCCCGGCTCTGATCGCGGCGGCGAGAGGACTTGCGGCGATGGGCGCGGAAACGATCATCCTCGGTTGCACCGGAATGGCGCACCATAGGCCGGCGGTACGGGATGCGGTCGACCTTCCGTTGATCGAGCCGTCGCAGGCCGCGACGGCACTGGCGATGGGAATGCTGCTGGGAGAGGGGGCATTCGAGGACCCTTGACCAGAACAGCGTGGTCTTGGTGGCCAAGCAAAGCGCTGCCTGGGCGGCAACCCTCAGACGGCACAGGCCAGCGGTTAGGCCAGGCGTGCTTTGTTGGCTGCGACCGCCACCTGAAGTGGACCGAGGGTCGCGCCCTGTGCTTTGAGTGTCATCGTGGCCAAGGCCCTGATGTTGGACGTGGCACGGTCCCACCAAGCGTGCGCAAACCTGCCTTGTGCTTCCAGCATGGCTATAGGAGTGAAGCAAGTCGCCATCTCGATCGTTGCCCGAGCGGCGGTCATAACCTCATCGGAGGCGAAGCGGGTTATCTGGTTTCTGACCAGTTCGGATTGTTCAAACATCGCGATGCCGGCAGCAGAAAAGGCCTCCACCTTCTCCGGTACAATGCGGGCGAACTCGGCAAGATCTGCCGCCATCGGATTGACCACGGCAGCCAATCCCAAACTAACGCGCTTCGCGATAATTTGTCCCGAGCCGATTGCCAGGTCGTTCCCGCTATCAGCGGTTCGTGTGGCCAAGGCGAGCACGTCGCTGATCGGTCCGCCAGTTTCGTTCGAAGTCATCGGTTTTTCCTGTCCACGGAAGCATAGTACCGTTCCGTTTAAGATGTGTTTCAGAGGCGAAAATTTCGTTACGGATGAGACGGCATGGCAAACCATCGGGCTTTCGGAAGCGCGGCAGTCCCGGTTGCACGCGATGATTAGAAAAGATGACCCAGCCACACTCGGGCGTCGCCGGCTACACGGACCGGACCTCGTTTCGACCGAGCCCTATTGCCAGAACTGCCCCACTCAGGAGGTGTTCTCGTACAGTCGGCTTGCGGGCCCGTGCGCATTATGAATGCCAAAGTTCAACGAATCCCTAACGCGCTCCCGGTTTCTGCCACACCACCGGATCTACCGCGCCAACTTGCTGCGTGATTTGGGTATACGCCTCCGGGCGCCTGTGCTTGTCAAATGCGAAGATCGTCGTGCGCCCGAGTGTGCACATGCTCAGATCACAGTCCGCCGTGATCAGTTCATCGTCCCAACTGGATGCCATCGCGACGATCTCACCTTGGGGATTGACGATGATGGAATGCCCAAACAGCTCCGCTCCATCCTCGGTTCCTGCCTTAGCCGTGGCGACCGCGTAGCAGGAGTTCTGATAGCACCCCGCCTGGATCGATAGATGCGAGTGGAACACCCGCAGGTGATGTGCCTCGAACCCAGCCCCATCGGTGTTCAGGCTGGGCGTGTTGTAACCGAGTAACACCAACTCCACGCGTTGCAGCCCCAATACGCGCCACGCCTCCGGCCAGCGGCGATCGTTGCAGATCATCATCCCCATGTTGATCCCGTCCAGCCCGCCCATCGGCGCGCGGATCACCGGGAAGCCGAGGTTGCCGACCTCGAAATAACGCTTCTCCAAATGCTGCACCACACGCTTCGGATCGTATTCCGCATGCCCGGGCAAATGCACTTTTCTATATTTCAGCAGGACATCACCCTGCGGTCCCACCAGGATCGATGTATTGAACCGCCGCTTGCGCACCACGCCGGTCTCGTCGGCTTCATGCGCCATCTCGGCGTAGCCCAGGTGAAATCCAATCCCATACTGTCGTGCCGCGTCGAACAGCGGTGCGGTTGCATTCGACGGCATCGCTGTTTCGAACCAGGGATCCGCCTCCGCGACATTGTCATGATAGTGCCGGGGGAAGAACGTCGTCAGTGCTAGCTCTGGAAACACGACCAGCTCCACGCCGCGCTTGTGCGCCCGTTCCAGCAGCCGGACCATCCGAGCAACGGCGACAGATCGTGGTTCCGCTTTCTGAATCGGCCCCAACTGAGCGGCGGCCACGGTGATGATGCGGGACAAGGGTTCCTCCTTTACTGGTCATCCCAGATTGCCACGGTTACCCGGCTAAGCAATCTCTCTTACTTGCCGTTGTGCTGGCGCGACACTACGAAGCACAGGGATTGGCCTGATTTTGGGGGGCCGCACAAGATGGAGAACCATAATGATCGAACATGACGTCAAGGTCAGCCCATCCAAGGCCGGGTTGAAGCGGGAGGATCAGCTCGCCTGGAAGATTGCCGGCGTGGCCGCCGATAAGGTCGCCGTGACCAAAGACGTGGCGGCGATGATCGTTAACCGCATTATCGACAACGCCTCGGTGGCCATCGCTTCCTCGAATTGCCACAGCATCGTCTCGGCGCGTGACATGGCTCTGGCGCGTCCAAATAAGGCCGGCGCATCAGTCTTTGGCGTCCCAACCGCTAAACGCGTCAGCCCGGAATGGGCTGCCTGGGCGAACGGCGTGGCGGTGCGCGAGCTCGACATGCACGATACTTTTCTCGCCGCTGATTATTCTCATCCCGGCGACAACATTCCGCCGATCCTCGCCGTCGCGCAGACGACGGAGAAATCCGGCCGCGACCTTATCCGTGGTATTGCGACCGGCTATGAAATCCAAATCGACCTGGTGCGTGCGATCTGTCTGCACGAACACAAAATCGACCACATCGCTCATCTGTGTCCGGCGCAGGCCGCCGGCATCGGCACGCTGCTTGGCTTGAAGCAGGACATTATCTACCAGGCTGTTCAGCAGGCCGTGCATGTAAGCTTTACCACGCGCCAATCGCGCAAGGGTGAGATCAGTTCCTGGAAGGCCTACGCGCCGGCACACTCCGGCAAGCTGGCGATCGAGGCGGTCGATCGCGTGATGCGCGGCGAGGGTGCTCCCAGCCCGATCTACGAAGGCGAGGACAGCGTCATGGCATGGATGCTGGACGGCCCGCAGGCACACTACGTCGTGCCGCTGCCCGCGCCTGGCGAAGCCAAGCGCGCCATCCTGGACAGCTACACGAAAGAACACAGTGCCGAATATCAGTCGCAGGCGCTGATCGACCTCGCCTTCCGGATGCGCGAGAAAATCACCGACTTCGATGACGTGGAAAAAATCTTGATCCACACGAGCCATCACACCCACAACGTGATCGGCACCGGTGCCAACGACCCACAAAAGATGGACCCGAAGGCAAGTCGCGAAACGCTGGACCATTCCATCATGTACATTTTTGCCGTCGCCTTGCAGGATGGCACTTGGCATCACGTGGACAGCTATGCACCGAAGCGTGCCGCGCGTGCCGACACCGTGCGGCTATGGCACAAAATCGAAACGACGGAAGATCCTGAGTGGACGCGCCGCTACCGTGCGACCGATCCAAATGAGTTGTCTTTCGGCGGCCGCGTGGAGATCTTCCTGCGCAACGGCACGAAGCTGGAAGACGAGATGGCCGTCGCCAATGCCCACCCACTTGGTGCAAGGCCGTTCGGTCGCGATGACTATATACGGAAGTTCCAGATCCTGACCGATGGGATCATCAGCACCCGGGAAGCGAACCGCTTTCTGGAAGTAGTCCAGGAATTGCCGCGCCTGCCAGCTGGCGAGCTGCACCGTTTGAACGTCGTCTTGCCCGCGGGCACGTTGACAGTTGGCAAGCCCGGTATTCTTTGAAGCGAGCCCGGTAATCTCGAACCAAGGAGAACGCAAATGAGCGACACAACGGCGCTTCCAAACCGCGCGAAAAAAGGCGTTGGCCTGGCGGGCGTCACTGCGGGCAACACCGCGTTATGCACTGTCGGACGCTCGGGCAACGACCTGCACTATCGCGGCTACGACATTCTCGACGTCGCGGACACCTGTGAGTTTGAAGAGATCGCTTACTTGCTGGTGCATGGCACGCTTCCCACGCGCGCTGAGCTCGGCGCTTACAAGGCAAAGCTGAAGACGCTGCGCGGTCTGCCGATGGCGGTAAAGCAATCGCTGGAGGCACTGCCCGCGGCTTCGCATCCAATGGACGTGATGCGCACCGGAGTGTCCGCACTGGGCTGCGTTCTGCCGGAAAAGGAAGGCCAGCACCCGCCAGGCGCACGCGACATCGCCGACCGGTTGATGGCGTGCCAGGGATCGATGCTGCTATACTGGTATCACTACGCCCATAACGGCAAGCGCATCGAGGTGGAGACCGATGACGATTCCATCGGCGGCCACTTCCTGCATCTGCTGCACGGTGCGCCGCCAATCGAGATGTTTGTGCGAGCGATGCACACTTCGTTGATCCTCTACGCGGAGCACGAGTTCAACGCCTCGACCTTCGCCTGCCGGGTCGTTGCGGGCACCGGCGCCGATATGTATTCGGCGATTGTCGCGGGCATCGGCGCGCTACGAGGGCCAAAGCATGGGGGCGCCAACGAGGTCTCTTTCGAGATACAAAATCGGTATAGCTCGCCCGATGAAGCAGAAGCCGATATTCGCAAGAGGATAGAGGCGAAGCAGGTTGTCATCGGCTTCGGCCATGCGGTCTATACCACCGCCGACCCGCGCAACAAGGTGATCAAGGAGGTCGCGCGCCGGCTTTCGCAGCACGCCGGATCGATGAAGATGTTCGAGATCGCCGATCGCATCGAAGCGACAATGTGGGATGCCAAGAAGATGTTCGCCAACCTGGATTGGTTTTCGGCCATCAGCTACCACATGCTCGGAGTGCCGATGTCGATGTTCACACCGCTGTTCGTGATCTCGCGCACATCAGGTTGGGCTGCACATGTGATGGAACAGCGCGTCGACAACAAATTGATCCGTCCGACGGCGAACTACATCGGGCCGGAGAATCTTAAGTTTGTTCCCATCGATCAGCGCAGCTGATTGGCTCTTCCGACGCCGACGAAAATTCGCCGCGGCAGCAATGTCGTGGCGTTTTGTTTTTTCCATACGTGGTTGAAACGCTGCGCACAGAAAGTTTTTTGACGAATATGCGGCGGAACGGTTGCTTTTCGTTGACAGATGTGGTCGCCGCGATGAATAGCGGAATCCGTGTTCGCGAATCGATTCACTTCATTGGCTAAACCCCCGAGGCGCGAGGACGTTCAGCAGAAGGACGGTCAATGGACCGCGACCTTGGAACGCCGAAGAAGAGTCAAGAAAGCCCATCGACATGTGCCACAATGGCATATGGCCCAGCCGGTTTTGCCGTTGAAACAAACCCGTCGAGGCCTGCACGGTGACGACTCGAAATGCGGCCTCGTCCAAAGCGCGCACTACAAAGACGCCACGTTCAACAAGGAGTTTTACAGGTGAGCACTGACGACACGACGATCGAGACGCCGCACGCCTCCCGCCCCCAGGCGAAGGCTATGGCGATGAAGGCCGCGCCGAAGAAGGTGGCGGCAAAGAAGCCCACCGCGAAGAAGGGTGCTCCGGCGAAGGTTGTCGCCAAGGCCGCCGCGAAAAAGCCGGCTGCTAAAAAGGCTGCGCCGAAGAAGGCCGCTGCCAAAGTCGCGCCGAAGAAGGCAGCCGTGAAGAAGGCCGCCCCGAAGAGGGCTGCCCCCAAGGCAGCGCCGAAGAAGACCATGCCGAAGAAGGCAGCCGTGAAGAAGACGGCGCCGAAGAAGGCGGCGGTAAAAAGGGCCGCGGTGAAGAAGGCCGCACCAAGGAAAGCGGTAGCGAAAGCGGCGGTCGCCAAGAAGGCCACCGCGAAAAAGCCCATGGCGAAGAAGGCCCTGCGCAAGATGAAGGTGATGGCCGGCTCATCGGTGGCGACGGAGGCGACACCTGTCGCCGCGAGTGAAACGAAGGAATAATCGCGTGACTGGCCGCTGAAAGGAGGGGCGCCTACGTGGCGCCTTTTCTTTGAGCGGCGTGCCGGCTCGCGTTCTATCCAAACGCGGCGAGTAGATCATCAACCTGAGGAGCGCTCAGCAGGCGAGGCGACTGCCCACGCAGCATCAAAAAGAGCTTGGCGGCCTCTTCCAGTTCCTCCGCCGCATAAACCGCATCTGTGAGCGTGCGACCCGCAATCACCGGCCCATGATTTGCCAACAGCACCGCACGGGCATCCTTGGCCGCTTTGAATATCGCCGGTTCCATGGCTGGATCGCCGGGCCGGTAATATGGAATGATTGGCATGCGCCGCCCGACCCGCATGACGAAATACGGTGTCAGCGGCGGGATCGGATTCGATTGGTCCACATCCGGCAAGCATGACACTGCCGTGGCCTGCGTCGAATGCAGGTGGACCACGGCTCCGGCATCATCGCGCGACTGATAGAACGCGCGATGCATGAACACTTCCTTGGATGGCTTGTCGCCGCCGACATGTTGAAAGCCCAGATCCAACTTCGACAGGCGCTCAGGGTCGAGTTTGCCCAGACTCGAATTGGTTGGGGTCATCAGGAAGCCATCAGGAAGGCGGACACTAATATTGCCAGCGCTTCCAACGGAAAAGCCGCGTGCGAATAGGCTGCCCGCGAGCTCACTTAAGAGCACACGGGTCTCATGCTCATTTATGTTTCCTGCAAGCATCTATCGACCTTCCAGCACTTGAAACGCTTTCAAGAAAAAATCGGTTGCGCCGAAATTTCCTGATTTCAGTGCCAGCATCAGGTCGGAGCCACTGCCTGACGCAAGCGTCCAGGGCACGCCTGGGTCGATCTCCCCACCGATGCGCAGGGACCTCACGCCAAGTCGCCCCACGACCGCGCCAGAGGTCTCGCCGCCCGCCACGACCATCTTACGCACCCCTCGGGCGACCAGGCCTTCAGCGATGCGTGCGACGGTATCCTCGATCAGCGCACCGGCTTGTTCGCGGCCAAGATGCGCCTGTAGCGCAGCGACCTTTTCCGGCGGCGCCGATGCCGCGATCACCAGCGGCTTGTCGCCGATCTTGTCAGCCGCCCATGCCAGCGCGGCAGCGCTCAGAGCCGCCGCGTCAGGGGTTGACACCGCGTCGAGTTCAAACACCGGCAGATGGTCGCGCGCATAACCAAGCTGCGCCAACGTTGCTCTGGAGCACGAGCCCGCGACTACCGCGCTAGCACCTTCGACCATCGGCAAAGCACCCGGATCGATTGCGTCCGAGAGCAACCCCGCACGGCGGAAATTGGCTGGCAATCCCATCGCCACGCCTGACCCGCCAGTGATCAGTGCGTGGCTGGTCGCGGCCTCACCGATCGAAACGAGATGCGCGTCCGTGATGGCATCGACGATGGCATAGCGCCGACCAAGCTCCTTCAACCGGGTCATCGCGTCGCGGATCGCGTGCGCACCCTGATCCACGGTGGTGAAGGGGACCAAACCCACGGTGCCCTCTGTCTGTCGCGACAGCACGCGAACGAGGTTCGCGTCGGTCATCGGCGTCAATGGATGATGCTCCATGCCGCTCTCGTTCAACAGACTGCCGCCGGCAAACAGATAGCCTAGATATACTGTCCGCGCATTGGTCGGAAATGCCGGGCACGCCAGCGCGAATCCGCAATCCAGGGCACCGATCAACGCGTCCGCCACTGGACCGATATTTCCCTGGTCAGTGCTGTCGAAGGTCGAGCAGTACTTAAAAAAATACTGCCGCGCACCAGCCGCCCGGAGCCATCGCAATGCGGCGAGCGATCCGTCCACCGCCTCCCGCGCCGGGACGGTGCGCGACTTCAATGCTACCACTATGGCGTCGGCGTCTGGCGCGGGCATATCGGCGGATTGTATTCCGATCAACTGCACCGTCCTCATCCCACCCCGCACCAACATCGAACACAGGTCGGTCGCACCCGTGAAATCATCCGCGATCGCCCCTAACAGCATTGTCGGCCCTCCCTCTTCTTAAGGTTTATTCGGCTAGCACAGCGGCGAGGCGCGCGGCCTGTTCATTCCATGATGGTAGCGACGGGCCACATCGCCATGCCGCATCCGTCATATGCCGCAGCAAGGGCCGATCGAAGATCAACCGGCGCATTGCTTTCGACAATTGCTCGACGTCGCCTGGTGCGCACACCACACCGGATTCGGGTGTCACCAGCGCCGGCACGGCACCGACATTGGTGACCGCCACCGCCAAACCGCGACGCATCGCTTCGGCGATCGCCACACCGTAGCCCTCGAAATACGACGTCAGCGCGAACATATCGGCTGCCGTCCAAACCGCTTCGCTCACGTCATCCACGAATCGCAAACGATCTGCGATCCTCAACTCCTCTCCTAGCGCGCGTAGCCTCGATGCGTGCCCCGGATCGCGATCAGCCGAACCCGCTATAGTCAACACCCAATCGAGGTCGAGCAGGCGGCTGAGCGCGCGTAACAGCACATCATGCCCCTTCCGCGGGATCAGCGCGCCGACCGATAAAATTTGGCAACCGGGGCCGGGGGAACCGGCAGAACGTGGCAGATCGTCAATCCCAGGAATAATGACGCGGATCCGTTCGGCTGGAGTGCTGAAATCCCGGATCAGACGATGCGCCGTCTGGTCGCTTGTCACGACAAGGCGCGGGAGCTCCCGAAACATTGCCACGTCCGTCGCATGCAGGCGGTGACCCTCTTCATCGGTCAAGCCGGTTTCAAGCGAGGCCGGGTGATGGACCAGCGCGGTCACCTGATGCAGCGGTAATCCGCCGAACGCATGCAGCGCCATCCCATCGATCAGTCTGACGCTGTCGGCGGGCAGCCCTGCCCAGGTCGTCCGAGCGGCGTAGATTGATGCTTGGTCTGGGTCGGGCAGCCGCCCGTCGAGTTCCACGACCCGCACCTCGTGTCCAAGTGCACGTAAGCCGTTCGCCATTCGTCGATCATAGGTATGGCCACCGGAGACCGTCGCGAGCGGCCCGGGAACGATCAAGCACACTTGCATGCGCAAGTCTTAGCAGGTTCCGGAGCTTAGTCACCCGGGCGAGGCGAGCGCCAAAACTGGCATTCAAAGCCATGTCATCGATGGGTCGAGGGACAGAGCCTTGCTTTCCCGCTCGGGTGACGCGCTCGGGCCTATAGGTTACTGGAGGGGCTTTCGACCGTGGAGAATGTCATGCCGGCTCCAGCCCAATCGACCGTCGCGTCCGTTCTGCATCATGTGGATGCCAATCTGGCCGCCTCTCGCGCCACCCTATTTGACCTGCTGCGCATCAAGTCGATCAGTGCCCAACCGGCATACGCAGCCGAATGCGCCAAAGCGGCCGAATGGTGGCGCACCCAACTAGCCGGACTGGGCTTTGATGCCGCCGTTCGCCCCACCGCCGGCCATCCCGTGGTCGTTGCCCATCTAAGTGGGCCTTCGGACTACAATGGGCCACACATCCTGTTCTACGGGCACTACGACGTGCAACCGGTCGATCCGGTGTCCCTCTGGCACAGCGATCCGTTCGACCCGCAATACGTCGATGGCCCGCGCGGCAAGCGCTTCGTCGCCCGCGGGGCGGTCGATGACAAGGGCCAGACGGTGATGTTCCTCGCAGCCCTGCGCGCCTGGCACGAGGCTGGGGGCGGCATTCCTGCCCGCATCACCGTGCTGATCGAAGGCGAGGAAGAGGTTGGTTCGGTCAACCTCGACAGGTTCCTGCGGGAGCACAAGGCCGACCTTGTTGCGGATGTGGCGCTGATCAGCGACACCGGCATGTGGGACGTCGAGACCCCCGCCATCACCACCCGCCTGCGCGGCATGACCTACGCCGAGGTGACCCTGAAAGCCGCGAACCGCGATCTGCACTCCGGCCTTTATGGCGGGTCCGCACTCAATCCGATTAACGCGCTGACCAAAATTCTGGGGGCGTTGCAGGACGAGAACGGACGCATTCAACTGCCCGGTTTCTACGATAGCGTCGCGTCGGTCAGCAATTCGCAGCGCGCCCAGTGGGATGCCTTGGGCTTCGACGAGACGGCGTTCCTGTCGGGCATCGGCCTGAGCACCCCGGCGGGCGAACGCGGCTATTCGGCGCTCGAGCGGTTGTGGGCTCGTCCCACCGCAGACATTAACGGCATCTGGGGAGGATACACTGGCGCCGGCAGTAAGACCGTGATCGCATCGGAGGCATCGGCGAAGGTCTCCTTCCGGCTGGTGCCGAAGCAGGACCCGGATGAGGTAATGGAGCAGTTCAAGCATTTCGTCATCGACCGCTTACCGCCTGGTGCAACCGCGACCTTCGCGGACTTCGCTCGCGCGCCGGGCATCGAGGTGAACGTCGACAGTCCCCATGTCAGATCGGCCCTGGCCGCGATGACCGAAGAGTACGGCAATCCCGGCCCTGATAATGGGCAGCGGTGGGTCCATCCCGGTGGTGACGTCGCTCCGCTCGATCCTCGGGGTGGATTCACTGTTGATGGGGTTTGGGCTGGACGATGATCAGGTGCACAGCCCCAATGAAAAGTTCGAGGAGGCTTGCTTCCACCACGGCATCCGCTCGCACGTGCGTCTCCTGGCGAAGTTCGCGGGCGTAAGCTAGTATCCCAGCGGATTTGCCAATCGTTCGTCCCAATCGACGAGGCCGTGATCCTTGACAACGTCTACAGCGCCTGGGCCGGCTGCGTCGCAGAACACGACGATGTTTGCCCACTCGGATCGAGCACTTGGCACGATGATGCCATCCCGCCCAACGAACTGCGCGGCCTCGGCGACCTCCTGGCTGCGTGGGTATTCCTGCTCGCGCTCCGCATAGGACAACTGCCCGAACGTCCCGGTTTGCATGCCCAACAGCGCAAGGTCGGCGAGCGAGGCAATCCTCAAGCACGACGACAGAGTTACATGAAGTTCAAACAGCCGGTATCGCACTTTGGAAGGCATAACCGGCTGCCCGCGCCTCAGGTGAAAGTGCATTTCCGCGATCGCACCATCAGCGCGGCCCGACGTATAGAGAACGTCAAATGTCCGGTCGTCCCAGCGGCCGCCAACGGCACTGCATTGAAGCGGATCACGCCCGTCCCGCACAATCCGCCAGGCTTTGTCTTCGAAGACCTCCGGCGGGATGTCTTCGAGCGCGTCCAGCAGTCGGTTATCGCGTGCGGCCCGAAGTGCAGCCATAGGTTAGAGAAAGACGTCCCCGTCGAGCCGGTCCAGAACGCGAAGCACGTCTTCCGAACGGTTCTGGTTGATCAAATCGATCGCCCTCTCGCCGCCGAGCTGCGGGTGCCTTGCATAGAGCCAAGCTCTGATTTCGTCGGCGGTATAGTAGTCCCTCAATCTCCCAACGACATAATGAAGGTCGGAAAGAACCAGTTGCGTGCTTGGCTGAGGCTTGACCGCGCCCGATTTCCAGCGAGAGACAGTCGCTTTTGACACGTCCGCGATATTGGCGAGATCGGTCCCGGTTAGGCCTCCCTCCTGGTTCAACTCGTCGATGAAGCGGGGTACCGCGCCTGTTTTCGTTGTCATGGCAAGTCTTTTCTTATTGAGAGGCCGCGTGCTGCCAGTTTTTGATGAGCAGCACCTAGCCGAATGTGCCCTGCGCGGACATGCTAAGATTCGCATTCGTGTTTCATGAGGAGCATTGCATGAAACAGAAACGTTGGCAAGCTATATCATCGCGTGCAGAGAGCGAGCGTGACGCATCCGCACAAAGTCCTTGCAATCCTGGAACTCCTGACCGATATGCATCTCGGCTTTCCGTGATTGCGTGGTTAACGGGCGGTTTACCTCGTCCGAAATTCCGGAAATTTGATCTGAAAACCGTTCGTCCCCATTTAATCGCGCGGGGCGATGAACTCACGAGCGTTTTGCCGCTCCCCTAAGCGGGACGGGCGCTGGAGCATATCTACATCTTGACCCATACTACTTTCACGGCCCTCGGCTTGTCCGAGCCGCTATTGCGCGCGATCAAGACGCGCAAGTTCGAAATCCCTACCCCAATCCAAGCCGATGCCATCCCACCTCTGCTGGCCAATAAAGATCTGCTTGGCGTTGCCCAGACCGGCAGCGGCAAGACCGCCGCTTTCGCCCTACCGATTCTTCAGCACCTCGCAACCCAGCAGATCCGGCCGGCGCCCTTTGTCGCACGCGCGCTGATACTCGCTCCGACCCGCGAGTTGGCTTTGCAGATTGACGAAACCGTCCGCGCGCTGTCCATCAACTTGCGTCTACGCACTGTGGTCATCATCGGTGGGGCCAGCCGATTTAAGCAGGTTGAAGCGATGCGTCGTGGGGCGGACATTGTCATCGGCACCCCTGGCCGCGTGTGCGACCTGATGCAGACCCGCGAACTGCACCTTGGCGCGGTCAGTCAGTTCGTGCTGGATGAGGCTGATCGGATGCTAGATCTGGGCTTCATCAAGGACATCCGGCGTATCGTTGCCGCGCTGCCGCCGCAGCGTCAATCCTGCCTGTTCTCGGCCACGATGCCGGCCGAGGTGGCGAGCCTGGCGAACAGCCTGTTGCGCAACCCCGTCCGCGTGGAGATTGCCCGTAAGGAAGATACGACGCCGAAGATTGATCAATTCGTCCACCATCTTCCGCAGAGCGGCAAGCAATCGTTGCTACTGTCTATGCTCCAGGAAGATGCTTTGACCCGGGTGATCGTGTTCACTCGCACCAAGCATGGGGCGAATAAGGTGGCCGGGGTGCTGGAGAATGCAGGCATCCAGGTCAATGCGATCCATGGCAACAAGAGCCAGCCTCAGCGCGAGAAAGCCCTGCGCGATTTTCGCAATGGCAGGGCTCGCGTTCTGGTCGCCACCGATATCGCTGCTCGCGGCATCGATGTGACCGGGATTTCGCACGTCATCAATTTCGATCTGCCGGTTGAGGCAGAAAGCTACGTCCATCGGATCGGCCGTACTGCTCGTGCCGGTGCAGTGGGCATTGCGATCTCGTTCTGCGACCCGTCGGAGCGCGGTGTGCTTCGGCAGATCGAACGTCAGATGAACCTCACCATTAAGGTCGTCGGTGACCCGCCTGCGGCCAATGGCGCAACAGATGAAACGCCCTGTTGCTCCGGGCCAAGCCCAGCGTCGCCGCTACAACGACCGCGGCAACCGGGGCATGCGCTCGGCCGCGTGACCACTCTGTACGTCGACGGTGACGCCTGCCCGGTTCGCGACGAGGTCTATCGTGTCGCGGACCGGCTGAATTTGCCGGTTTTCGTCGTGGCCAACGGCTCGCGTCCGATCCGGCCCACGGGGCGGCCGAACGTGACGATGATCACTGTCGCGGCCGGCGCTGACGTCGCCGACGACTGGATCGCCGAACGGGTGACGAAGGCGGACGTCTGCATCACCAGCGACATTCCGCTGGCGTCGCGCTGTATAGCCTCAGGTGGTGGCGCCGTCGCACCCAACGGTAAGATCTGGACCGCGGACAATATCGGCAACGCCCTCGCGAGCCGCGAGGTCGGCCGCCACCTCCGGGAAATGGGCGTCAATACCGGCGGTCCGGCCCCTCTGACAAAGCAGGATCGTTCGCGCTTCTTGAACGCACTCGATACATTGGTGCGGGCGGCACAGCGGGCGCCATCGGCGTGACCGATCCTATCCGTGGCTGGTGATTTCATATTAGCGCCCGCTCCATCAGCCGCACTGAGTGAAGCGCCTCCCGTCCCGACAAATCCCGGATCTGATGCCGACAGGATGTCCCATCGGCGACGATGTAGTGGTGTTGGGGAGCGGCCCTGACGGCGGGCAGCAGGGCTGCCTCGGCCATCGACCGAGACGTCGCCTCGGTCTCCACCTGATACCCGAACGAGCCCGCCATTCCACAGCAGGACGAGACGATCGGCTGGGCGGATAGCTCAGGGATCAACCGCAGCATCGCGAGCGCATCCGGAAACGCACCGAACGCCTTTTGATGGCAGTGTCCGTGCACTCTCGCAGTCCCGGGCAGTGCCTGAAGGACCAGATCGGGCTTCTCCCGAGCGAAAAACTCGCTTAGGAGCATGGATCTTGCGGCGAATCGGTCGGTCGCCGCGCCGGGCAGCAGCGACCTGAATTCGTCGCGCAATGTCATCAGACAAGATGGCTCCAGTCCGATGATCGGCAGATCCTCCGACATGTGCGCCATGGTACGAGTGGCTTCCTCGCGCGCCTTGTCAACCATGCCCACGGCGAGCCACGTGCGGCCGCAGCATAACGGCCGCCCGCCAGCCTTCGGAATCACGGCGCGATAGCCGGAAGCGGCGAGCACTTTCAGCGCGGCGCGCAGGTTTTCCGGCTCGAAGTAGCGGTTGAACGTATCCGCCAGCAAATAGACCTCGCCGCGCGGCGAGCCAGGCGCCGCCGCTGCGCCCTCCTTGTCCAGAAATCGGTCACCGCGCCATTTTGGCAATCTTCGCGCGGCGGAAAATCCCAGAAAATGCTCAGTCAGCCAACGCAACGGCTGCAAATGGTTGCGCAGGTTGGCCAATGTTGGGATCCTCGAGACCAGCGGCGCATACCGCGGTAGCTCCGCGATCAGCGTCTCCCGCCATTTAACCCCGTACCGTTCGGTACGTGCCGCGGTGACCTCGATCTTCATCTTCGCCATGTCAACACCAGTCGGGCATTCGCGTTTGCAGGCCTTGCACGACACGCACAGCGCCATCGCGTCGGCCATCGCGTCGGAAGTCATCGCATCGGCGCCCAATTGGCCCGAAAGTGCCAGCCGCAGCGTGTTGGCTCGCCCGCGCGTAAGATGCGCCTCGTCGCGGGTTGCTCGGTAACTGGGGCACATCACGCCAGAGTCGAAACTGCGGCAAGCGCCATTATTGTTGCACATCTCGACCGCACCCAGCATGCCGCCCAGCGGGCCGGGATGGTCGGACCAGTCGAGTTGGGGGATAAAATCGCTTATTGGACCGTAGCCCGGGCTGTAACGGAGCAACGTGCGATCGTCCATGCGTGGCGGGCGAGTGATCCGGTTCGGGTTCAGTAGACCGATCGGGTCAAAGGTGTCCTTCACCGCCTCGAACGCCCGTACGATGCGCGGACCGAACATCGACTCGTGGAATTCGCTGCGGACCAAGCCGTCGCCATGCTCGCCACTGTGGGAGCCTTTATACGCGCGCACCAGCGCAAAGGCTTCCTCGGCGACGGCACGCATCTTTGTCACGTCGGCCGGGTCCTTCATGTTCAGGACCGGCCGCACGTGCAGGCATCCGACCGAGGCGTGGGCATACCAGGTGCCCTTGGTGCCGTGCTGTTCGAACACTTCGTTCAGACGTTCCGTGTAGTCGGCAAGGTCGTCGAGATCGACGGCACAGTCCTCGATGAAGGAGACCGGTTTGCCGTCACCCTTCATCGACATCATGATGTTCAGGCCAGCCTCCCGCACCGCCGCGATATCCGCCTGGAACCCCGGATCGATCGCTCGGACCACGCCAGGGTGGCCCAGATCACCCATGAGCGCTTCCAACTCGACCAGCTTCGTCATCAGCGGCCCGTCTTCGTGCCCATGGAACTCCACGATCAGCAAACTGTCAGGCTCCCCGATCAGCATCTGGTCGATCGTTGCCCGGTAGATCGGGATGGCGCGGCCCAGGTCGATCATCGTCCGATCAACGAGTTCCACGGCCTCGGGGTCTAGTGCGACGATATGCCGAGACGCCTCCATCGCCTTGCGGAACGTCGAAAACTGACAGATCCCCAGCACCTTCCGCGGCTTGATCGGATGCAACGTCAGCTCGACCGCCGCGGAGAATGCCAGGGTACCCTCGGATCCGACCAGCAGACGGGCGAGATTGTCACGGCCGGACGCGCGGGCGGCAGGGGTCAGGGCGTCTATGTTGTAGCCGCCGACACGGCGAAGCTGTCTGGGGAAGCGGGCGGCGATTTCCTCGGCTTCGGACGTACCCAAAACGCGCAGGCGTTGGATCAGGTCGGCGATTTTGGAGGGGATGCTGTCGCCCAGATTGTCCGGAGTGAGTCCGAACCGATGCTGGGACCCGTCGGACAGGATGGCCTCGATCGACCGGACATTGTCCGCCATCAGGCCGTAGCGGATGGACTTGGAGCCACAAGAGTTATTGCCGGCCATGCCGCCGATCGTGCAGCGGGCGTGGGTGGAGGGATCGACGGGAAAGAACAGGTTGTGGCCGCGCAGGCTGTTGTTCAGGTGGCCCAGAACGAGGCCTGGTTCAACCAGGGCGGTTCGCGCCTCGGCATCGACATGCAGGATGCGGCGGAGATGTTTTGAGCAATCGATCACCAAGGCCCGGTTGACCGTCTGACCACACTGGCTCGTGCCGCCGCCACGCGCCAGGACGGGCACGCCCTCGTCTCGGGCGATCGCCATCGCGGCGGCGACGTCGTCGATCGTTTCCGGGACGATCACGCCGACCGGTTCCATCTGGTAGATCGAGGCGTCCGTGCTGTAGCGGCCCCGACTGGCGCGGTCGAACAGCACCTCGCCCTTTATGTTGCGGGCCAGACGCATCGCGAAGGCGGCGCTATCTGGCATTATTGAGTCAGCGATGGTTGCGCTCATGCGGACTGGTCAACCTGTTAAAAAAGAGTGGGTGCAGCATTGGCAAACGCGCAGGACCACCGCAAGCCGGGGCCGTATGCCTACGCACACACTGCGCGGCGCGTGAGATTATGGTGTCGGTTTTGGACCTTGAAGAGCTTTAGTCGCCGAAATGGCAGGGAAGCGACTGCGATCACACTCAGACCAGTTTGGGTTCCACCTCCGCCCGCAATCTACGCTGAAGCGCAGCTCGCTCGTCAGGCTTGGTGACCTGAGCACACAGCCGATCGATGAAGTCCCGGCGGGAGGTCGCCAGGGCGGCGGCGTCCCGCACCAATAGCCGGGCGATCGGTCCAACATATTGGACGAGCGCTGCCTGGGCGGCGGCGGTGGCCGCGGGCGGGATCGATCCGGCACCAAATGTTCGAGGGGGTATCGTTTGGGGTGGTATCGTTTGAGGCGGTATCGTTTGAGGCGCCACCGGCCCGGGTCCCATGGTCTGCGGGGCTCCTGTCTGCGGGGCCATGGTCTGCGGGGCTCCGGTCTGCGGAGCCATAGTCTGCGGGGCCATGGTCCGCGGAGCCATGGTTTGTCCCGGCCATTCCCGGCCACCGAGGCTCGGCTCGACCCGACCGCCGCCGACCAGGCGCAGGAAGAGGCTGCGATTCGCCGCATCCGGAAGGTCCCGCGCCAGGAGGGCATAAAGGTCACCCGAACTGCCGGCCTGCCGCGCGGCCTGCGTCACCATCGTTCGAGCGATCGGCCCCACGAACCGCGCGAGGTGCAACTCGACGCGCTGGAGAAACGACGGATCGAACGCGGCCGGTTTCGGGCGTTGCGACACCATCACAATGGTTGCGCCGGGATCGTCCTCGGCGGCGGCTTTCGACCCGGATGACGCGGCTTGGAGCGCTGCCGCGAACGCGCCCGCCGTCTGGAAGCGGCGCTCCCGATCCTTGGCGAGAGCTTGCTGTAACACGGGAACAAACATCTCGCGGCCGGCCGCCACGAGTGGGGCCATATCGGCTGGGTTGGGCCCAGACAATCGCATCATGGTCTCGGGGACCGTGCGTCCAGCGAAGGGTGACTTGCCTGCCAGCATCTCGTACAGGATCGCGCCGACGGAAAACAGATCGGCTCGGTGATCGACCCGGTCGTCGATCAGCTGTTCGGGGGCCATATAGCTGGGCGTACCGAACATCGCGCCGGTCAGCGTGGCGTTGGCACCGGCCAGCCGTGCAACGCCAAAATCGGCGATTTTCGCCTGGCCTGACGGGGTCACCAGGATGTTCGCAGGCTTGATGTCGCGATGGATGATTCCTTGGTCATGCGCGTAGCCCAGCCCCTCGAGCACCTGGTGCAGGACGCCGGGCAACGAAAATGCCGCGCGGCGCTCCGGGTCGCGCATGGTCCGGTACAGGCTGGTCCCGTCCACCAGTTCCATGACAATGGCTGGATCGCCCAACTGATCCAGAAAGTCATACACCCCGACGATGGCCGAGTGGCTGCAACGCCCGGCCGCCTGGACTTCCACCCGGAAGCGGTCGATCGCCGCGGCTCGCCCCTGCGCGCTGTCCGCGTCGATCCGCACCACCTTGATCGCGACATCGCGTCTGATCGCCGGATCATGCGCCTTATAGACCGTGCCCATCGCACCGCTGCCGACGACGTCCAGGATCTGGTAGCGCCCGATCGCCTCGGGCCGCATTTGCTGGCTCATTGATGCCTCCGGTTCACGGGTCCAGCATCCTCATTGCGCTATCGAGGCTGCGCCGCATGCGGTTGAAGGAATTCGACAGGACAGCGATTTCATCACGGCCTTTGCGCTCGTATTCCTCCACGGTCACATCCCCTAGGCTGACGGCGTTAGCCATCCGGGATAACCTTACTACGGGTTTGATGACGGTGTAGTGCAACAGAACGTTCAAAATGACGATGACCACTATGAACATGCCGAACAGGATCGCCATGAACGTCATGAAGGTCTGGCGCGCCTGCTGCAGCGGCAGTTCCATCGGCACCGAGACGACCTGCGCGCCGACCACCTCGTGCAGTTGCCAGCCGAAGCCATTATTTCGGCCATAGGTCGCGAGCATCGTGGCCGGTGCCGCGGACGGCGTGCTGTGGCAGGCGAGACAACCCGGGTCATCTATCGCGATCGGCCTAGCGAGGCTGAGTACTTGGCCGGTCGGCGTATCGCGATCGCCTATCAGTTCCTTCAGGCCAGACTTGTTACGAAATGCGTTGATATAGTCCGCTTCCCAGTCCGATGGCCGGTCGACCAAGTTCGTGGGATTGAGCGTGGGCTCTCGATACGTGAAGTCGGGAAAGCGTCTTTGTACATCCTTGAAGGTTGTCTGAGCCGCAAACGATGGCACAGAGGCCGCAATGAACTTGGTCCCTGTGTTGTTCTGCGGCTCCGCCAGCGGCGCGATATAGGTGTCGGTGAAATGTCTGATCGCGTCCGCTGAAGTCATCATGATCCGCGCATTCTGCAGCACTTGCTGCCGCGCGTTTTCGATGAAGAGCCGCTGCAGGAAGTATCCGGACCCAGCAAAACCAATGAGAAAGGCCACCAGTACGGCTAGATTGAACTTCGTTCTCAGGCCCATGATAAAACGCCTCCCCTTTCCAGAGTTTTGATGCAGCTTCCCGAGCCAACCAGAGAGCAGCCTGTGCAAGATTTCGAGATTTTTCGCGACCTGTTAACGCGACGTGGAGCCTGTAATTAGAGGGTCAGCCCGTGAAACCATCATAGCGCTTGGCCATCTCGCCGATTTAATATGTTGCCCATTATCTGCAGGCCGCAATCCGCAAACTAGCCACGCGACAGACATTCATGAACTGGCGGGCGAGCCTTGAGGCGCCCCCGCCGCCGACGTCATCATGAGGACTGCTACAGTCCAAGAATACGCTGCTTAACAGCCGCTGGACGCGGGACATTGCCGGATTTCGCGGATGCAGCTCCACGCGAGAACCTTTCGCCTGTGTCATCCGCATGCCAAGATGTCGTCAGCTACGAAGGGGCTAGTATGAGCGCCAATCGCCATGACGATTTGATTCGCGATCAGTTCACCCGCCAGGCGATACCGTTCAGCACCGCCGCAGCGATCTCTGACGAACACGCGCTCGCAAGGATTGTAGCCGCCGCTCGGCCGCGCGCGAACGACGACGTGCTCGATCTGGCTTGTGGCGGGGGGCTCATTGTTTGCGCCTTTGCCCCGCACGTTCGGCATGCGACCGGCATCGACATGACGCCGGCGATGCTCGAGCGCGCGCGCTCGCTGGCTGCCGAGAAGCGACTGGAAAACGTTGCATGGCAGCAGGGCGACGTGCGCTCTTTGCCATGGCCTGATGCCAGTTTCGACATAGTCGTCACTCGTTTCTCGTTCCACCACTTCAAGGAACCGCTCGCAGTATTGCGCGAGATGACACGGGTCTGTCGTCCCCAAGGGCGGATCATCGTGGTGGACATGTATGCGTCCGACGAGAAGGCGAAGGCCGAGGCGTGGAATAGGCTCGAGGTGCTGCGCGATCCCTCGCATATTCGGGCCCTGAGCTTGGGGGAGTTGATTGGGCTGTTCCGCGGCGCCGGTTTATCTGAGCCGACGGTGGGGCACTACGAACTGCGGGGCGATGTGCGGGGCCTGCTCGCACGATCGTTTCCGCTGCCGGGGGACGCGGACAGGATTACCGCGCTGTTCGCGGCCCAAACGGAGCGAGATACCATGGGGATTGATGTTCGCCGCGAGGGGGAAGCGCTGTACTACTCGTATCAGGTGGCGATATTGGTAGCTACGCTTGGCTGACAGCGCGAGGCACTCCTCGCCGAAGTGCGGTGCCAGCTACACGGGATTTTGCCGGGCTCAGCCCGGGTAACCCGAAGTAAGCGGCCATTCCAGTTGGGCCACGCATTGCGGAGGCGCAACGGCCCGGTCAACGGTCTCGTTTGGCCTGAGCCACCTTGCCTGCCTGCGAAACGCGACCGATCTCACGCGGATCTGGCTTTACTGTGCGCTGGCGGCTCACTATCGGCTGCATGCCCTTGGATGCTGTGCTGCCAGAGCCGGGATGCTGGGGGACGGCGGCCGCGCGTTTCATAGCGGCGGCCTTGCGCGTCAGTTCGCTCTGGGTCGGCGCCTTCAATTTTCGGAGCGCGCCGCTCACGCGGTTTAGCGCTTCAACCAGAGCCTGTGCCTTCGCCTCCGTCCCAGCATTGTCGCGCGCGGGCTCGGTGCCTTTCGGATCAGCTTTGCCCCGGATCTCGCGCCTCTGCTGGCGCCCGATCCGCCGAGCTCTGTCGCGGGCCGAACGCAGTCGCTTGGCCAGGGCCTGCAGCGCTTCCTTGGAGAGTTTGTCGAGCGCCAAGGGGCTTGTCTGCTCCACCATGTCGCGCTCAGCTATACTGAAAAGCCGGTTGTCGAGGTTGGAGTGCTCGCTCATCGCCGTCTCCCACGGTTGCTTGCGTCTAAGGGAACACGATAAGGCCATGGAAGGCCGCACCCGGCAACCGTTGGCCCGAGCGTAGGCACGCTGCCGTTAGCCCGCCCACGGCCTACTACGCCGAGACCTCATTTTTAAGCTAACTGTGGCAAAGCCGACGCGGTTTCCGTACCCGGTCCAACCGCCAATCCCGACGAGGTCTACTAGTGGCGCCGGCGCCGCGCCAACACTGCCGGCGTCATCGGTTCGACGCTCGAGAACGACAATTTCGGCTTTTGCTCAGCCTGCGCCGCCGTGAACCCGGCCAGCTTGGCGTTCGCATGCTGCAACTTCTCCAGCGCCTGATTGATCGCCAACTGAAACGCACCCTCATCCCACCGTGAGTTCTCCGGGGTCAGAGCCCCGGGGTTCTTCGCCCGATCCTTGCGTCGCGCCTCCAGCGCCTTGGTCGCCTTATGCGATGAGCGGTGAAGCGCGAGGGCAGCATCCTGTAGACGAAGCATTTCTTCCAGCGATTCATCCTTTACCACCATCGCCGCGCTCAAGCATGCCAGTGAGGCCCAGCCGAGAGCGATAATCTGGGTCGAAAGTTGCAGTTCCTTCGGCGTGCCGGCTTTGTACTCGTCCAGCATACTCTCAGCGACGACACGGGCCCCCGTCTCGTCACAGGTGCGAGCATCTACAAAGAAAGGAACCAGCGCGGCGATCGCTTGGGCACGCAGGCGTTCGGGCCACTGGGTTGATCGAGGTGCGTCAGACATGGCATCCGTGTTCTGTTTTTGTTCGGACAGCTTCTACGCTGGGTTGCATGCCGATGCAAGCAAAAACACCCTGCCCGGTCCGAGTATCATGCAGCATAGTGGGCGCTCGCGAACCCGAAGGGCGGAAACACAATGACCTGGCTGACCCAGCAAGGCACGTTCGAACTAAGCGACCTCATATTGCAATCCGGCGCCCGTATCCCGTCCGCCCGGCTGTCCTGGAAGGCCCACGGTACGCTGGCCGCAGCCCGCGACAACGTCATCATCTATCCCACGAGCTTTGGCGCACAGCATCCGGACCTGGAGTGGCTGATTGGTCCAGACAAAATCCTCGATCCAGAGCGCTGGTTCATCGTCATCCCCGACATGTTTGGCAACGGCCTGTCGACTTCGCCGTCGGACATGCCGGACTACCCGACGCTGGTGACCATCCACGACAACGTCCAGGCCCAACGGCGCGCGTTGGCCGACCTATTCGGCATCGACCGCGTCGCCTGCGTGTACGGCTGGTCGATGGGTGCGTTGCAGGCTTACCACTGGGCGGCCTTGTTCCCCGACGCGGTGGAGCGGATCGTTGTCAATTGCGGCGTCGCCCGCACAGCCGTGCATAACCAGGTGTTCCTGCGCTCCTTGATGGCGACGCTGGAGGCTGCGCCGCAGCACATCGGCAATGGCCGCTTCTCCGCTGAACCACGCGCCGCTAAACGGGCCTTTGGGCGGATCTACGCCGCGTGGGCATTGAGCCAGGATTTCTATCGAGCCGGTCTGCACCTGGCAGCGGGACCGGCCCCGAACCTCGGCGCGCCCGATCTGGAGACCTTCCTCAAGACCGACTGGGAAGATCGCTTCGGCGCCCGCCCCGCCGCCAACCTTTATGCGCAGCTTCGCACCTGGGACGCGTCCGACATTAGCGCCAACGCCCGGTACAACGGTGATCTCGCCACCGCCCTGCGAGCTATCAAGGCGCGCGTCCTGCTGATGCCTGGCGGCACGGATCTCTATTTCCGCACCGCGGACAACGAGGCGGAGCTGCCGTTCCTAGCCACCGCTGCATTGCGGCCGATCCCTAGCATTTGGGGCCATCGCGCCGGTAACCCGATTGCCAATCCGGCCGATATGCTGTTCATCAGGAACGAAGTGATGGCTTGGCTCGCGCGGTAGAGTATATTCGCTCGGTCCGGGATGTCTCCGGCGTTCGGACAACTTCTCTTGGACACGATGGTTGTCAAAGCGCGGGTGATCTTACGGTCGAACAACAACTACAGGGAGTAACGACATGCCTGCCGAAGTAACCCGCAGCAACCCGCCTGCCGTGCGCGCACCGACCGGCTACACGCACGCCATTCAGGTCACCGGCGACTATCGCCGTCTGATTATCTCCGGCCAGGTCGGCATGGCGCTGGATGGGTCCGTGCCGACCTCAGGCGAGGGCCAAATCGCCCAGGCGCTGGCCAATCTGCGCGCCGTGCTGGCGGCAAACGGCATGACAGTGGCCAATGTCGTCAAGACCACTGCGTTCCTGATCGATCGTGGCCTACTGGATGCGTATCGCCAGTCGCGCGGCGCAATGTTCGGAGACCACGCGCCGGCCTCCACGCTGCTGTTCGTCGCCGGGCTAGCCGACCCGCGCTGGGTCGTCGAGATTGAAGCCGAAGCGGTGGCGTAGCGTGGACCTCATTCGGCGCAACACTGTAGGCGATGCGATCCGCCGGGCTGCCCTCCTGTTTCGTGACCGGTCGGCACTGGTGTTCGGCGGCCGGGACTGGTCTTTCAAAGCCCTGGATCATGCGGCAAATCGCGTCGCCGGTCATTTCGCCGAGCTGGGCCTATCCGCGGGCGACCGGATCGCCGTCTATGGGCGCAATTCAGATGCCTACTTCATCGCCTGGCTAGCTTGCCTGCGCGGCGGCTTCGTCCACGTGCCGGTGAACTACGCGCTGACCGGCGAGGAACTATCCTACATCGTGCACCAGTCCGGATCTCGGCTAGTGCTGGCCGGCGCGACCCTTCATGCTAATCTGAAGGGGATCGGCGTTCTCACCCACCGGCTCGACGATATGGTAGCCGTCGCGCTCGACCCCCACGCTCCGGTCGCGCCCGAGCCGGACCTGCAAGACGACTCCCTTGCGCAGATCGTCTATACATCCGGCACGACGGCGTCGCCCAAGGGCGCGATGATGACGCACAAGGCAATGATGTCGCAGTATTACTCGGTTATTCACGGCATGGACTACGCCGAAACCGACCGCGCATTGGCCGCTCTGCCGTTGTATCATACGGCGCAGACCCACGCCTTCACCATGCCGCAGCTCCTTGTCGGCGCTCGTACCATGCTAATCGAGTCACCGGCGGCGGACATCGTTCTTCGCCTGATCGAGCAGGAGCGCATAACCTCTTTCTTCGCGCCGCCAACAGTGTGGATTGCCCTGCTGCGGCATCCGGATTTTTCCATCCGCGATCTGACCTCGCTGGAAAAAATCTATTATGGCGCGTCGATCATGCCCGTCCCGGTACTGCAGGAGCTGCGCGAGCGGCTGCCTGCCGCACGTCCCTACAACTGTTATGGCCAGACCGAGATCGCGCCGCTGGCTACTGTTCTGCGTCCTGAGGAACACGATGCACGCCCGGCCTCCTGCGGGCGTCCTTGCCTGAACGTGCAGACCCGGGTCGTCGATCCGGACATGAATGACGTGCCGCCAGGCACACACGGCGAAATCGTGCACCGCTCGCCTCACCTGATGGTCGGCTACTGGGAAAAGCCGGCCGAAACCGCGGAGGCGTTCGCCGGCGGGTGGTTCCATTCCGGCGATGTCGGGTATTTCGACGAGGAAGGGTACCTCTACATCGTCGATCGCATCCGCGACGTGATTAACACCGGTGGTGTCCTCGTCGCGAGCCGGGAAGTGGAGGAAGTGCTGTTCACCCACCCCGCCGTGTCGGAAGTCGCGGTGGTCGGGTTGCCGGACGATAAATGGATCGAGGCGGTCACGGCATTCGTGGTGCTGCGCCCGGGCCACCAGCTCGAAGAGGCCGCACTGCAAGCGTTGGTTCGAGAGCACCTCGCGCCGTACAAACGTCCGAAACGGGTCGTGTTCGTGGACCATCTGCCACGCAACACGGCGGGCAAACTGCTGAAACGCGAACTCCGGAGAGTGTACAGCTAGACCATTTTCAGTCTCCCCCTAAAAATGGAAGCGCGGCCATATATGCGGCCATAGCCAGTGCATCGCTTCAGGCAAGTCTAAGTATGGAGTTTGTAGCTAACTCGCGTGCCGTTTAATCTGCCAATGAACTGAGGTTTATAGGTACAGATATCCTTGGCCACAGACAAAATTACTGTGCGCATCGATGTATTCATCTTCCTGTTCAGTCTCGATGCCTGGCGACCCCTAGAAGCTCATCGGCGCATCCGTCACTGGTGTCCAGCGCTTGTTCTTGACCACGGACAGGAAGGATTGGTTTGACGCATGATGATCCGTCGGGCTGAGCGATAGGGCCGGGCCGCCGAAAATGTCGTGCCAGTCATTCATGCTTTCCATCGCGTTGATGAAACTGTCGAGCGTCAGGTCCCGGCCAGCCTTCTCCAGCACCGCGAGCGTGAAGTTGGCGCAGGTATAACCGGCTTCACCGAGATAGTTCACGTCGATGCCGAACATTTTTCGATATTTCGCGGTAAACGCCTGCACCGCTGGGTTCGGATCGTCCGGGTAGCGGTAGAGCGCGGGGGCCATCGAGTAGAACCCGTCCGCCGGCTCTCCAGGCGCCTCCGCCACCGCCGTGGAATAGCTGGCGAACTGGCCGCAGCAATCGACCTCCCAGCCGATCTTGTGGATGGTCTGAAGGATGATCGTGGTGTCCTTGACGATGGTGCCCATGCAGATCAGATCGCAGCCGGCCTCGTGCTGACGCTGAACCGCGGCGTTGAAATCGGTGTCGGTCGGCCGGTGCGCGGTTTCGGCGGCCAGTGTCAGCCCCATCGCCTTCAATTGCGCCACCACGCCGGCATGAACGTCCCTGCCGAAGTCGGTGTCCTGATACATCGACCCGACGACCTTTTTGCCGCGCTGCTCCACGAAATACTTCACCCCGGCGCGCATCTGATCGTAGTAGGAGGCAAACTGCCCGAACTTCAGCCGGTTGAACGGCTCATACATAGAACGGGCGCAGGTTAGCGGAAAAACGTTCGGCACGTTCTTCTCGAACATCGATGGCATTACCGCGTCGTTGTGCGGGGTGCCACCATTTCCGAGTGCGAAAAAGATGTCGTCGCGGTTGAGCAGCTTGTTCATCGCCTGCACGGCCTTTGGGACGATGTATTCCATGTCCTCCACGATCCAGTGGATCTTGCGGCCGTGAACGCCGCCGCGCGCGTTCGCCTCGTCGAACGCCATACGCACGGCGTTGGCGTTGTTGACCCCTTGCACGGCGGTGACCCCAGAAAGATCCGTCATCGTCCCAATGACGATCTCGGTGTCGGTCACGCCGCGGGTGGCGGTGGCGGCACGACCGATGATGGCCGGCGTAGCGAGCAGGCCTACGCCGCCGCCCAGTAGCAGACGGCGCGAGATCGCGCGTGTGGTATTCATGGCGAAGTCTCCCTGGCGCGACCGGATTATTCCAGTCGTCTAATTACTAGAGGCATCCTGCGCTCATGCGGACCGCGCCGTAAAGATCAGTTTTCCTGTCCCAAAGGACAGCCGCCCGGCCGACTATGCCGGCTTGCTCGCTGCATCGATCTTCTGAATCGAACTCTGCGTCGAGATCGATCTCGGCGGCTTCCACCAGTTCTGCCAACTGCCCCAGATTCGTCGCGCTCGCGATCGGCGCCGTGACGCTCGGACGAGCGATCAGCCACGCAAGCGCAACCTGTCCCGGCTTGGCTTCATAGCGAGCCGCTACCTCCTCCAGCGCCTTGATCACCCCAAATCCATGGTCAGTCATATACTTCTCGACACCTCCGCCGCGGGCGCGACCTTCCGTGTCGGCTCGCGACTTGTACTTGCCGGTCAGGAACCCGCTGGCCAGTGAGTAATACCGAATGACGCCGATCTTCTCCCGCAGACACAAATCTTCCAACGGCCCCTCGAACTCCGTCCGTTCCACCAGATTGTAGTGCGGTTGCAGGCTCTGGTAGCGCGGCAGTCCCTTGTCGGTGCTGACCTTCAGAGATTCCGCCAACCGGTCAGCAGAGAAATTAGATGCGCCGATCTCGCGCACCTTGCCTTGCTTGATCAGGTCGGCATAGCCGGAAAGCGTTTCTTCGATCGGCGTTTCCGGATCATCGCGATGCGACTGATAGAGGTCGATATGGTCCGTCTGCAGCCGCTGCAGCGACGCTTCGACAGCGCTCTGCATATATGCCCTTGATAACCCCTTCTTCCCCGGCGCCATCTCGATCCCCAGCTTGGTCGCCAGCACGACCTTTTCGCGGTTGCCGCGCGCCTTCAACCACTTGCCGATGATCGTTTCGAACTCCCCGCCGCTGTTGCCAGTATGCCAGCGGGAATACACATCCGCTGTGTCGAGGAAGTTGAACCCGGCGTCGACCCAGGCATCCAGCAGGGCGAAGGACGTCTTCTCATCGACTGTCCATCCAAACACGTTGCAGCCGAACGCGATCGGCGATACCTGCAATGAAGACTGACCTAGCCTACGATTTTCCATTTTCTGTCCCCCGCCGCGCGCTAGAGATACCGGCGCCACACGTGGCGCCGCACACCTTGTTAGTCAATGTCACTCAGACTGCACAGCGCGCACCAGCCGGCCGGGCGTGGCTCCGGTATAGACGCCATTCTCGAACGTCTGACACCCCGGACACGAAGGTGTTGCGGTAGCCGTCGACACGTTGAACCAACCGCCGCCCATTCATCGGTAGATCATAACGGACCTCCGGGATGTGCAATCGCATGGCCTGATAGTCGATCACGTTGACATCAGCCTTTTTCCCGACGGCCAATCGTCCCCGATCGTTGAAACCGAAAAAGTCCGCCGTCTCGCTCGTCTGCCGCTTCACCATCATCTCCAACGGCAACCGAGGCCCCCGCGAGCGATCCCGAGCCCAGTGGATCAGCATCCAACTTGGGACACTGGCATCGACGATTGAGGAACAATGCGCGCCGCCATCGGACAGGCCGAGGATCGTTGCATCATCCGTCAGCATCATGTGGATGATGTCGAGGTTGTCTTCATTGTAGCCGACGATGGGAAAGAACAGGAACCGTTCCGCCCCGCCGGCCAGGTAGTCATACGCGACCTCATCGGGCGTGTGGTTGGAACGGGCCGCCATCGCCGCGATGCTGTCCTTCTCTTCGGGTTCATAGTTCGGTGGATCTCCCATCGGGAACATCCGGTTCCATCGGGTCACGATATGCTGGCGGAATTGCGACAGCCGGTTAAGCAACTGCTGCGAAGGCGCCTCCGACAGGACCTGAGCTCGGAACGCCGGATCCTGCATTCGCTTCATCCGTTCCCCGACCGGAAGCGCCAGCAACGCCTGGTAGCTCGGACGGATCGAAAATGGGTTCAATGCCGTATCGATCCCCAGCATCACCCCCACCGGCCGCCCAGCGACCTGAGCCGTCACCATCGCCCCCTGCGCGCGGGCCTTATGCACCCCAGCCATAAGCCGCTTCCAACGCACCTTGTCGGTGGGACGATCGGTCAACAGGAACCACACCGGGCGCCCGGTTTCCTGACCGAACCTGGTCATCCACTTCAGCTCCTCGGTCTCGTCATCGAAATCGCTGTTCACCCCGAACGCGCCGTAACCCGAGACCCTTGAACGCCGAACCGATGCCGAGCAGTTCAGCAACCTCGGAGTATCGGCCGGGGACCATCTCGCCCGTCGGTGTCTTGTGCGAATTGGTGCGGGACGTTGTGAAGCCAAATGCGCCGGCCTTCATGCCGACTCGAACGGCATCGCGCATTGTCGCGATGTCGTCGCTCGTCGCCGGCTCGCGATTGATCGCGCGGTCGCCCATCACATAAACCCGCAGCGGATGGTGTGGGATCTGCGCAGCGATATCGATCGCCCGAGGCATCTGGTCCAGTGCGTCGAGATAGTCTGGGAAGGTTTCCCAATTCCACTTCAACCCGTCCGCCAGCGCGATACCGGGGATCTCCTCGATTGATTCCATCATGCCGATCAGTGCCGAATGATCCTCGTTGCGCACCGGAGCGAATCCGACGCCGCAATTGCCGAACAGGATGGTCGTGACACCATGCCACGATGACGGCGCAAGCACCGGATCCCAGGTGGCCTGGCCGTCGTAATGGGTATGGACGTCGACCCACCCCGGTGTCACCAACAGGCCGTCTGCGTCGATTTCTCGCTTGCCGGGACCAGCCTTGCCGCCGACCTGGGCGATGGTGTTGCCATCCAGCGCGAGGTCGCCGGTATAAGCGGATTTCCCGGTCCCATCGACGATCGTACCGCCTCGGATCACCGTATCATGCATGGGTCGCTCCCGAATTCGTTCTTCGTGACGGTATGGGAAACCGCCCGGCGCCGACGGTCAAGTTTTCCGCCCGCGAAGTCTTGCCGGGAACACCCTTCGGAACTACGAAGCTTGTGCCGCCACCTGCAAACGGGAGGTTCCACCGATGCGCATCGCCGCCGCGATCATCGCCACCACCATCGCCGCCGTGGCGCTGGCACATGCCCAAACCCCGGGCACCCCCACGGCCCCGGTGCCGGAGGCGATGCCGTTCGACATTCCTTATGGCACGCCGATCGGGCTGGATGACGCGCAAAAGGCGCTCATGGGGGCCGTGGCCGAAGCCAAAAAGCATAACTGGAAGATGTCTATTTCGGTGGTCGATCCAAACGGTTATCTGATCGTACATGTAACAATGGATGGCACACAATACGGTTCGATCTCGATTTCGCAAGCCAAGGCGCGGACCGCGGCACTATTCCGCCGGCCGTCTGGGGCGTTCCAGACAGCGATCAACACCGGCGGTTTTCCGTCGAACCTCAGCCTGCTCGGCATGAACGGCGCGGTCGCCAGCGAGGGCGGCTTCCCGATCGTGATCGACGGCAAGCTAGTCGGAGCGATCGGCGCCAGCGGTGGCATCTTCACTCAGGACGCCGTCGTCGCCAAGGCCGGCCTGGAGGCGGTCGGCGCAAAGTAAATGCTGACCCCGCTTGTCCACAGCTACCCTGGAGGGCTACGCAGTCGCTCACGGCTTGCACAGACAAAGGGATAGACACCGATGGCGATCCGACCGGTCATGCTGGTGATCCTCGACGGCTTCGGCTGGCGGGAGGAAAGTGCCGATAACGCGGTCCGTCTGGCCAAGACCCCGACCTTCTCCGGCCTGTGGGAGTCCTGCCCGCATTCGTTTCTGCACACCTCCGGCCGCGACGTCGGACTGCCGGAAGGCCAGATGGGCAACTCAGAGGTCGGGCACCTCAATATCGGCGCCGGCCGGGTGGTCAAGCAGGAATTGGTGCGGATCGGCGACGCCGTGTCTGACGGCAGTATCGCCGAGGCACCCGCTTTCGTCAGCTTGGTGGATGCGCTCAAGAAGACCGGCGGGACCTGTCATCTGATCGGGCTGCTGTCTCCGGGCGGTGTCCACTCGCACCAGGACCACGGCGCCGCGCTGGCGGGCCACCTTCACAGAGCCGGTGTCAAGTCCGTGGTGCATGCGATCACCGATGGCCGTGACACGCCCCCGCAATCAGCCGCCGAATACCTGAAGCGTTTTCAGGCCGCTCTACCGGACGGCGTTCCGGTCGCCACCGTCATCGGCCGCTATTTCGCCATGGACCGCGACAAGCGTTGGGATCGTGTCGCCCTGGCGTATGGCGCGATGGTCGAAGCCGAGGGCGCCCGAGCCGCTACGCCAGGGGCAGCGGTCGAGGCCGCCTACGCCGCCGGGAAATTCGATGAGTTCGTACCGGCCTCGGTGATCGACGACTACGCTGGAATGAAGGACGGCGACGCCGTCCTGTGCTTTAACTTCCGCGCGGACCGCGTGCGCGAAATTCTCGCCGCGCTGCTCGATCCGGCGTTCGACGGCTTCCCCCGCAAGCGTCGTCCTCAAGTTCGCCGCGGCGGTGGGGATGACCCGCTATTCCGACGCGCTGGCGCCGTTCCTTGGCGTGCTGTTCGCCCCGGAGCACCTGCACAACATCCTGGGCGAGGTCGTCGCCGACGCCGGCAAGACCCAGCTTCGCATGGCGGAGACAGAGAAATTTGCCCATGTCACCTACTTTCTGAACGGTGGCCAAGAAACGCTCTACACAGGCGAGGACCGGATCCTGGTTCCATCCCCGAAGGTCGCCACCTACGATCTGCAGCCGGAGATGTCCGCGCCCGAGCTTGCCGACAAGGCGGTCGAGGCGATCAATTCCGGAAAATATGACCTGATCGTCCTGAACTTCGCCAATCCTGACATGGTCGGCCACACGGGCATTCTCGCCGCGGCGATCAAGGCGGTGGAGACGGTCGATACCGGCCTCGGCCGGATAGCAGACGCGATCAAGCGTCAGGGAGGCGCGCTGCTGGTCACCGCCGACCACGGCAATTGCGAGCTGATGAGGGATCCCACGACCGGCGGTCCGCACACGGCGCACACGACGAACCCGGTGCCGGTGGTCCTGATGGGCGGGGGTGCAAAGACCATACAGGAGGGGCGCTTGGCCGACCTCGCACCCACTCTGCTGGACCTGATGGGCATCAAGCAGCCGATAGAGATGACCGGACAGTCCATCATCATCGCCGCTGACGGAGGAGCCCCAATGGCCGTTGAACGCCCGCCACTGCCGCCTTTCACCGCTGAAACCGCGCGGCAAAAGGTCCGCGGCGCCGAGGACGGCTGGAACAGCTGCGACCCTGAGCGCGTCTCGCTCGCCTACACGGAGGACAGCGTGTGGCGAAATCGCAGCGAATTCCTGCAGGGGCGCACCGCCATTGTCGCCTTCCTGACCCGCAAGTGGAACCGCGAGCTGGATTATCGCCTGATAAAGGAACTCTGGGCTTTCACCGGCAGCCGCATCGCCGTTCGTTTCGCTTATGAGTACCACGACAACTCCGGCAACTGGTTCCGTGCTTACGGCAACGAGAACTGGGATTTCGAAGCAAATGGTTTGATGCGTGCCCGCCACGCCAGCATCAACGATCTGCCGATCGCCCCCGGCGCTCGTCTGTTCCATTGGGACCGGAACGCGCCAAGACCAGCGGACCATCCAGGCCTGACCGAACTGGGCTTGTAACGAGATCACCGCCTGCGGATCTGGACCCGGCCCGATCTCGCCCCTCGGTTGCCGCCCGCGCGGACCCGTATAGACTGACACCATGGATGCAACCCCAACCTCTGCAATGATGACGACGGACACGCCGGAGCGGCCGTTGTTGTTCGACTCTGCCGGTTGGAACTCTAACCTGGCGCTGATCGGCTTGGTTTGTCGACGGTTCGGGTGTGCCCGGTCACATCAGCAGCGGTTCCGCGGCTCAGGCAAATTGGTACCCCGTGATCGGCTCCCGCTAAGCCGACGGATTGGCACTCGGCTGGCACGTCGTTCGGCTACCGTGGTGAAGCAAATCACCGGCTTCAACAGCACGGGCAAGGTCAGTTACGGCACCGAGAGCGGGTTCTATCAAAACGGCGGCATTCCGAAGATCATTTGCGGGCCTGGCAATATCGCCCAGGCGCGTAAGTCAAACGAGTGGTTCGCGGGGTCTGAGTTGGAAGCGTGCGACTGTTTCATCCGCTGGCTTTCCAAGCGGCTACTAGCCAACCGGCTACTAGCCTGAGCGACGGCACGCGATGGGTCCTTTCATCTCACCCGCCCCATTGCCCGACTTCAAAGTTCGCCTCGCCGCGCCTGATATCGCACGGTGGATCGAAGGCAACAGCGGTGTCACCGGCGTCACTACGCGCGACTCCGGGCAGCAGGGTCCGCACGTCACGCTGCTGTCGCTCATGCATGGCAACGAACTCGCCGGGGCCATCGTCCTGGACCACCTTCTGCGGGCTGGTCTGACACCTACGAGTGGGAAACTCTCATTCGGCTTTCTCAACCTGGCCGCTTTCAGCCGGTTCGACCCGCAGCGCCCGACCGCGTCGCGCTTCCTCGACGAAGACTTGAACCGAGTATGGGACGTCGCACTCTTAAACGGACCGCGGCATTCGATAGAACTGGACCGCGCGAGGGAGCTCCGTTCCTTCGTAGATACGGTCGACGTGATGTTGGACCTGCATTCGATGCTATGGCCATCGGAGCCGCTGATTCTGAGCGGCACGCCGCTCAAGGGCAGGGAACTGGCCAAGGCCATCGGCACACCGCCGCTCGTGGTCGCGGACTATGGCCACGTCAATGGCCGCCGCCTGATCGACTACCCTCGATTCGCCAACCCCGACACTGCGTGCGCCGCTTGTCTGGTTGAAGCCGGCCAGCACTGGGAGCAGACCACGGTCGAAGTCATGCTGGGGAGTGTCGCAGGGCTGCTGAGGCACCTAGGTGTCGTCGGCCCGGATGCGCCGCTACCCGCCGCCCCATCAGGAGGCGGGACACGCGTTGCAACGGTCACCACCGCGGTCACGGCGATGACCTCAAGCTTCGCCTTCGTGCAGACCTATCGCGGCGGCGACATCGTCCCGCGCCGCGATACGCTGATCGCGATGGATGGCGAGACGGAAATCCGCACACCCCACGACAACTGCCTGCTGGTGATGCCAAGCCTACGGCCAAGCCGGGGGCACACGGCGGTGCGTCTGGGACGGTTCGAGTGAGGGAAGACGAGGGCTCCGCCCCTCGACCCCGCCAAGGGCCGGCGGCCCTTGGAACCCCGGTATTGGGTGGGTGGCCAGGAGGCGGGCGGCTCACCCTCCCGGCCACCCATCAATGGGATCAAAGGGGCCGTCGGCCCCTTTGCGGGTCCAGGGCAGAGCCCTGGCCTTCCTCCAGCCGCCCGCGCTCTCTGCGGCCTATCGCCAGTTCCGTCACCACGCCATGCAGCGTCCGCAGTTCCTGTTCGGTGACCTCGCCGCGCTGAAAGAAGTGACGGATGTTGCGCACCATCCCAGGCCGTTTCGGCAGGTTGCGCAGGAAGCCGCAGGCATCCAGCTCATCGACAAGATGCGCCAGAAAACCATCAAGTTTGCCCTTCGTGGCGACCATCGTCTCGTTGGTCATCAGCGTGCGCGCCGGAGTGCCATCGCCGGCCGTCCACCACTCGTACGCCATCACCATGACGGCCTGTGCCAAGTTCAGCGACATAAACGCGGGATTGAGCGGATAGCGTACCAGGGCGTCGGCGTCGGCCATGTCATCGTTGTCCAAACCGGCCCGCTCCGGTCCGAACAACAGACCGGCGCGCAGACCGCGGGAGCCGATTTCCCGCAATTCGGCCGCGGCGCCGCGTGCGGTCAGCACCGGTTTGACGATGTGGCGCGGGCGAGGGCAGGTGGCAAAGACGTGGTGCAGGTCGGCGGTAGCGTCGGCGACGGTTTCATGCACTGTCGCGGCATCGAGAATCCGATCGGCACCGGAGGCCGTACGCCACGCCTTCTCCTGCGGCCAGCCATCCCGAGGCGCGACGAGGCGCATGTGGAACAGGCCGCCGTTCGCCATGGCCCGGGCACAGGCGCCGACGTTGTCGGCCAGTTGAGGCCGCACCAGGATCACCACCGGGCTGTTGCCGATCGGGTGCAGATCGGCGCCCCCGTCACGTCCGGTCATTTGCGGGGCTTGGTTTCGGCGTCGACCGCGTGACCTCGCCGGCGCCTTTCATGGTTGCGCCTGCCAACTGACGTTCGACGCGTCGCCACGACGTAGTGCCGTTCGGGGCGGTCCTCAAGCACAATGCCCTTTGCCGCCCAGCTCCGCCCGAATTGCATCCGCGCGCGCGAAGTCGCGGGCTTTACGGGCGGCGAGGCGTTCGGTGATCGCGGCCTCGATCTGCGCCGCAGTCGTCGGCGTTTGTGGCCGTCGCGCTAGCGGCCAGGCGGTGACAATGGTCGCGGCACCCGCTGCTAACGTGCTGCTGGAACCAGGCATCGGGGTCCTCCAGCTGCAACAGCCCGAGGACGTCACCGGAGGCCCGCAGGCCGGACGCGGCGTCGCGGTCGCCGGTCATCGCCGCGTCCGCCAGCTCGTGCATCGCCGACGATGGCCAGGGGGGTGTTGAGGTCGTCGCACAGCGCCTCCAGCACCGGACGGCGGCACGTCGCCGGCGACGGCATCCGGGCGCTTGTTCCAGCGCGCGGTAGAAGCGAGTCGAGTTCCCGCTCTCGCCTCGAGCCAGGCCCTGATCGGAGAAATCCAGCAGCGACCGGTAGTGCGTCCGCAGCAGCAGCAGGCGGACCGTCTCGACCTTGTCCTTCGGCGCCTTCGCGAGGACCTCGCGGACGGTGAAGAAGTTGCCCAGGCTTTTGGACATCTTCTCGCCGTTCACCTGCAGCATTCCGTTGTGCGTCCAGTAGCGCGCGAAGCGGCTGCCGGGGAAGGCGCACAGGCTTTGGGCCATCTCATTCTCGTGGTGCGGGAAGATCAGATCGCTGCCGCCGCCATGGATGTCGAAGGTCTCACCGAGGTATTTCCAGGACATCGCGGAGCATTCGATGTGCCAGCCGGGCCGGCCTCGGCCCCATGGGCTGTCCCAGCCCGGCATGATCGTCCGTCGATGGCTTCCACAGCACGAAATCGCCGGGGTCGCGCTTGTAGGGAGCGATCTCCACCCTGGCGCCAGCGAGGAGTTCGTCCTGGCTGCGGCCGGAAAGTTTTCCGTAGTCGGGATCGGAGGCGACGGCGAAGAGTACATGTCCTTCGGCGGCGTAGGCATGGCCTGACGCGATCAGCCGTTGGATGATCATGATCATCTCGGCGATGTGGGCGGTGGCGCGAGGTTCCTCGTCGGGCGGCAGGGCGCCGAGGGCGGCCATGTCGGCGTGGAAATCGGCGGTGGTGCGGGCCGTGAGGACGCTGATCGGCTCGCCCAACTCCTGCGCCCGAGCGTTGATCTTGTCCTCCACATCCGTGATGTTGCGAACATAGGTCACGTGTGGATACAGACGCCGCAACAGTCGGGCGACGACGTCGTAGACGACGACGGGACGTGCGTTGCCGAGGTGGGCGTGATCCCAGACCGTCGGGCCGCAGACGTACATCCGTACGTTGGCCGGATCGGCGGGTTCAAACCGCTCCTTACGGCGGGTCAGGCTGTTGTGCAGGAAAAGATCGGGCATCGCGCGGTCCATCATAGGCCAGACATACATTGGCGGGGGCGTTGTCCGCGAAACCGGCTGTGAACGCAACGCGATTGACACCAGCAGGACGGCGGGTTCGCCACGAACCCTAGTATTGAGAACCATTCGCAAATGTCGGGTACATCATTGACCCCTGAGGCCACCCTTCGCGCGGCGTCCCGCCTGCGACGCTTCCTGGCGGTATTCGGCCCGGGACTGGTCGTGATGTTGGCCGACACCGATGTCGGCAGCGTCATCACCGCAGGCCAGAGCGGTGTGCAGTGGGGCTATCGCCTGCTACTGCTGCAACTCATGCCGATCCTCGTACATGGTCCAGGAGCTGACGATGCGCTTGGCGATCTTCACCGGGCGCGGCCACGGCGAACTGATCCGCGACACGTTTGGTCCGATCTGGGGTTGGGTTTCCGCCATCGGTTTGGGCATCGCCTGCATTGGCGCGCTACTGACGGAATTCTCCGGTGTCGCGGGCGTGGGGGAACTTTATGGGCTGCCGCGTTACGCATCGCTTCCGATCGCTGCCCTGGCGTTACGGGTGGTGGTCGTCACGGGCGCTTACCGCCGCGTGGAACGAGTGGCGATCGTAGTGGGCCTGTTCGAGCTGGCATTCTGTTGAGCGCGTCGAACACAATGGCCAGCGCCTGCGCCTTCTGCCCATGCTCCAGCATCACCGCGACGTTGGCGGCTTCATCAGGCGTCAGGATGTTCAACGCATCATCGA
>CAWHWH010000022.1:0-19370 GCA_963832865.1 uncultured Pseudomonadota bacterium | reverse complement strand
GGGCAATGCATCGCAAGGGCCGAATGCGCAGGATGCTCCGCCATACCGATCAAGCCGGATGCGGGTCAGTGAACCGCAACTTACCGGCCGCTTCGGCGGTCGGGATTTTTGATTTAAGACGCCGCCGCCCGATCCCCGCCCAGGCGGCACTCCGCCTGTCGTCGGCGCCACACGTGGCGAGCGGTTTTGTAAGGTGGTGAAGGGCGAAAAGTCCTTCGGCAAATAGCGCCACGGGCAGCCTGCGCGATCAGGTAAGACGGGGCGTTAAGGATGGCTCGCGGAGCGGTCGGCCGGCGTCCGGACGACTTACGCGCGGGTAGCAAAGGCCGCACCAGCGCGAACTCCTCATCCCACAGGTCGCTGGCGTAGCGCTGGCGGATCACGGCATATTTCTCTCGATCGGTCTCGTTCCAAGGCATGGCGAATCGCTCGGATTTGTTGCCGAGCCAGCGAATTGAGCCGACGAGACCGGTCAACCGTTTCAATGGCTTAAGCCGATCACGATTTGGTTCCGATACCGTTTCTAGTCAGACTCTAAGCGCAAACGCCGCGGACCAATCCGGCTGGCTTGTCACGGCATAAAAATTATCTATCATCAATCCTTATTTAACGATCGGTCGCGGTTCGTGTTGAGGGAAAGTCAATGGGAATATACGAAGCTCTTGTTTGGTCGCCCGCCGGCCTGGCGGCACCCGGTGGCGTGACATTTCCACCCAACTCGGCATCCTATGACGCCGACATGACCACGTGGAACGATCTGTTGCCTATGCTCACGACGCAGATGTTCGAAGGCAGGTATATCATGGCGACTATTCAGGCCCGTAATACCGGCCGGCCCTGGAGTGACGCGGCCAGGAACTTCCAGTTCAAACCCACCGAAGACTGCATGCTCGCCGCCTATTGCGTCTCGGCCAATCTGGGTAAGCCCTATACATCGGGCCTGTGCTCCGGGGATTACGTCAAGAACATGATGGCGGCGGCGCAGACCGGCATCGCCGTCGAAAATTACCGCCCAGCTCAACGGGCTTCGACCGATTTGTTCCAGGTCTTTCAGTGTTCTGCAAAAGGAACAAAATTAGCGTTCCGTGGATGTCTGATGCTGATCAATTCCTATAAAAAGCGCGGACTTCCCGATGTCGAGGCCACCGTCAAAGCCGCCGCCGATATGGCCCAGAAAGATCAATGGGGCTGGAAAGGCGGTATCTTTCCTGCCCTGGTCAACCGGCCTCCTGGCGCACGGCCGCGCGGCGCGGGTGGCTGGACGACCCCACGCGCGTGACAGCTCTTGGGCTTGTATCAAGGCCATTCCGCAGGATCCAACACGCGGCTGCTGCAAAAAAGGCGAATGCGTCCGGATCTACGCCATGCGTCTGCGCCATGCCACGTCGACGGCACCGCTCCGCGGGGCGTGTGGTGAGGGCATGTGCGCAACCGCGATCCGCCACCGGATCCGACCTTGGCGAGTGCACGCCTCCAAGCGGTTCCGCCCGTCAAGATTGCGATGGTGGCGGCAATGGGAATTGCTACCGCGGCGGTAGCAATTCCCGAAGACGGAAAGCGGGGGCGTGGAGCGCCTGACGCTACGCGCGGTCCAATGAGATAGCGGTGCGCCACGGCTTCGTTCGTGCCGATGATCCGCTGCCGTGAGCGAGGCGCTTCAGTGTTCGATGCGATGCGCCTACGACCTGACTGAGCCGGCGCGCAAGAGGATCGAGGCCGAGCGGGACGCGGAGATCGCGGCGAAGAAGGCCGAGGGAAAGAGCACCAGGGCGGTCGCCCGCGAAATGGACCTTCCGCAAAGAACGGTTCAAGACGTCGTTGAGCGGAATTCGCACCGTGCAAAATCCGCTCACCAGGACGATCCACCCGCAGAAATCCCCGGCCAAGCCCTTCACGACGACATGACCAGCCCGCGAGGCGAGCGCTGGTGGGGCGCGCTGCGCGCACTCCAGAAAGTCGACCAACAGGCGTCCGTCGAAGCAATGATGGATGACCGTTACAACGGCATCCCTGCGACCGTCTTTGATCCCGCTCTGTCCAGGCACTCGCTTGGATCAACGGCGCCTGTCATGCTGCAAAGCGTGCATCCGCACGGCGCGGCGGCCCCGTGCGACCTGCGGGCGTGGATCGCGTCAGCCCGACGTCAAGATCACGCGAGCCAAGGCAGGCCCGTCGATCAACGGGTTCATGATCCTGCCCAGCGGCGAGGAGATCGCCGAAACTGGCCGGACTGCCAGACGCGGGGCGGGGCACGATCGAGCGCTCCGCCGCCATCGCCGCCGGAGATTTCTGCCGCCATGGCGAGCGCGCCGCTTAGGCAGCGAGCAGCGTGGCGCGCACCGTGCAAGTCCTCCGCGCACGCGGCACCGCTCGCGGCCGCTGCCAGGAGGGTCGCCCGAGCGCGCAACCACTCACCCCCCGCGAATTGCAACGAAACGGGCGCTGGCGCGCGCGGCGGAATCAATCCGCGCCGCTGGCAGCCTCCAGCCGGGGTCAAAAAGGGGGTATCGTTTTGCGATCCCCTTGGATGAGGCGCAGCGCATCCCGCCCGATCCAGCGTGCGAAACATCTGCATACGCCGGCGGCGGTCATAAGGGGGTAACGATCCGTTATACCCTTACAGTGATCCGCCATTGCCTTCGATGAGTTGGCGTAGCCCAGGCGCTTGCACACCTCGCTGCCCATGAATTGCACGACGCCATCGACGGTCACGGTGCGCACCTCCTGCCCGTCGAAAAAGAACGGAGTGTAAGTCAGCCAGTTACAGCGAAACTGCCGCCAAGCATCCGTGGCGAGTAGTCCGGCCACGGCGCTTAATGTACGGTGCACTGCGATTGAAGGTTGCTGGCCGCGCGCTGGGCTGTCGCTCGTGTAACTGCAGCCGACAGCGTCCTAGTCATGAAAATCACCGCCGACCGCCTGCGCAAGCTGCCGCAGGACCTGCCGACATCGGGTTCGTTCCGGGAAGAGCTCCATCGTCCCTATGAATTCGATCCAAGCCGTGTCGCGAGGTCCTCGGCGGTCACGATCTGCTCTTGCACCAGCAGCCGTTCGAGAGCGGTCAGCCAGCGCTCGTAGTAGCTCCACGACGGGTCTTCAAGTGCGTGCGATTCTTCCCATTCGCCGATCGCGGAAATCAGCTTCTGCCTGAAATCCTCCCAGTCGAAATGCCCGCTCTTGGAAAGCGCCAGAGCGACCCCGAACGCCTGACGCTCCCACTCCTGGCTGAAGCACAGTTTGCCGTTCTGCCGGGGCGGCGTGTCGGTGCTGCCCAGCATGCTGGTAACCGCAAACTGCTCGAACCGTGTCTGCATCGGCGGTGGATCCGTCTTCAGGTGATAAGGGACGCGGCGGGCACTCTTGGTCTTCACGTCCGAGCGACGCCCATCATGCCTTCCGGGGTGACGAGCTTCGCGAGTTCGGCTTCGCTCATCCCTTCAGTTTCGGGCGGCCGAGCCGGAACCACAAACCAGCGGATCTGCCCGCTGCTGTCCCAGGTCTCGATCTTCGTCGAGTCAGGAATCTCCAACCCGAACTCCTTGAGCACCGCGCGGGGCTCGCGCGCCGACCGGGCGCGGAACGACGGATCTTTGTACCAGTATGGCGGCAGTCCGAGCACCGGCCAAGGATAGCAGGAGCAGAGGGTGCAGATGATAAGGTTATGCACCTGAGGAGAGTTGGCCACCGCGCGCATGTGCTCGCCTTCGGCGCCGGTCATGCCTTTGGGCAGGTCCATCTTGGCGATCGCGCCGGGCGTATCCTTGACCAGCAACTCCGCGAAGGCCGGATCGACCCATGCTTTGGCGACGATCTTGGCGCCGTTAAGCGGGCCCATCTGAGTCTCGAAGTACGCCAGGACGCTGTCTACCGTATTGTTGGTGATGATGCCTTTCTCGATTAGCAATGATTCGAGCGCCATCGCACGGGCCGCACTCTGGGCTTCCCGATCGGGCGGGAAAGCGAAGGGCAATGCCGCTTTCGCGGTCTCGGCCGAGGCCAGTTCAGTGGCGAGTGCGACCCCGAGAACAGGTGTCGCCGCCGCGACTGGACCGGCAACCAGAAAATTGCGCCGGCCGAGGCCTACATCATTTGTGTCGGTCTCGGGCGCTTTGGGGAGGTCCTCTTCAGGACCCGCTGATTGAGTAGTCAAATGTCGCCTCCTCTGGTTTACTTCGGGAACTCAGGCGGCTTTTCGAGATAGGCTTCGAACAGGTCGGCGTAGATCACCATGTTCTTGTCAGTATTGCCTTCCCATATCGTTTCTGGATCGAAGGCGACGCAGTAGACCGGCATGGCAGGACCGATCCCGTCCTGACCCGTGGAGGTGAGATAGGTATAGGCACCCGGATAGACAGTGTAGATTACGCCAGTGCGGTTCCGCAGATATCCCGGCAACCGGGTATGCTCGATTGTCGGCGGGTTCTTGACATAGACTTGATCGCCCTCCTTGAAGGCCGCTGGCTTTTCAAGCGGCCGCCGTGGCGAATCGCCTTCAACCAGATAGGTGTTTATGCGCTTGTCGATTGCCGGGTCGCCGCCGGTCTTGCGGGCTGCCGCCGGGTTTACCAGGATCTGCTGAGTGCGAGTCTCGAGCTCGGCTTCGGTCACGTAGCCGTTCTCGACCATATAGCCCGAGATGCCGCCCAACCATTTCTCATAATAGCGGTATTTGAAATAATCGAATGGGCTGAGCGACTCGGCGCCTTTGCGTAGATCAGCCCAAGTCCAAACTGTGTGGAAGCCGCTTGGCGTAGCGGGCAGCGGCAGTTGCGAGCTCAAGGCCATCATGGCGACATGGATACCGAAGATTCGGGTCTCCCACGGCTCGACGAATACTTTCCGCTCAAACAAGACCGGGCCTACGTTTTCTAGGCCGCCTATGTAATGCTGCAGCTTCATGGATGTGTCCTTGCGTTTAGCGTTGCTGCCGAGCCTAGCCGTCGGCTTTCGTCGCATCGGCGCCAATGCACTGGCCGGACACGCGATGTCATTCAGGCCGACGCCACTGCGACGGTTGCACGGCACGCCTCGAATCCCGATCGCAGCGCAGCCGCATCCAATGTCCTGCCGATGAATACGAGTTCGTTCACCCTCGGCTCGCCTGGCTTCCATGGCTTTCCAGGGCGACCGTCGAGCGTCATGTGGACGCCATGGAAAACGAACCGCCGCGGCTCGCCTTCCAGGTCGATAATGCCCTTGATCCGCAGCAGGTCCTTGCCCTGCGCCTGTACGAGCTGATTGATCCACCGCGTGAACCGCGTCTCGTCGATCCCGCCCGGTTCACGAATGGACACGCACCCGATATCCGCATCGTGCTCGTGCGTAACATCGTCCAGCAGTTGCGGTTCCAGCTTCAGCGCGTTGCGCAAATCGAAAGCGCCGACATTCAGGACATTTTGCAGGTCCACATCGCATTGAGTGGCGGTGTAGATCCGGGCCAGCGGATTGAGCGATCTCAGCCGCCGGACGACGTCGTCCAGACTGTGCTCGGACACCAGATCGATCTTGTTTAAGATGATGACATCGGCGAACGCGATCTGCTCGCGGGCCTGCTCGTTGTCGAGCTGCTGGTAAATGTGCCGCGCGTCCACCACGGTCACCACCGCATCCAGCTCGGTGTTCGACCGAAGCGTCTCCTCCAGGATGAAGGACTGGATCACCGGTGCGGGATCGGCGAGCCCGGTCGTCTCGATCACGATGCGATCAATATCGCCTCGCCTCGCCATCAGGTTGTCGACCGCGCGTGTCAGGTCACCACGGACAGTGCAGCAGATGCACCCGTTGTTCAGCTCCAGGATCTCCTCCTCGGCGCCGACCACCAACTGGCCATCGATCCCGGCCTCACCGAATTCGTTTACAACCACAGCGATCTTTTCACCGGCTCGCGCGTGCAGGATCCGGTTCAGCAACGTCGTCTTCCCTGCACCAAGGAAGCCGGTCAGCACCGTCGTCGGGATCCTGTTCCTGTGCATGCCAAATCTTTAAACCGTTGTCATACCGAGCCTCCAGGCAGTCAACGCAATTAACGTACCAGGATTGGGCTTTCGCGATATCGTTCATCACGACGTTTCCTGCCTATTCGATGGGCATACAGTGGTATCGCTCGGCCCAATTCGGCGGCATCGCCCAACTGAACCGGGTCAGCCCGAGCGTTACGGCTGTGAATACCGGCGTACTGCCACGGCATTTTGTTAGTGTTTTCGATCCGTACAGATCCTGGCGCCACATGAAGGTGAGAGATCAACGAACCGCACGGGATTTGTTGCCCGCCACATCGGCCCAATTCGGGGTGCGAACCATCTACAGGCCGCCGGCGGTCAAAGGGGGTATCGTTTGGATATCCCCTCGCGGTGGTCGGCCATCGCCTGTGATGGGTTGGTGTAGTAGTCACATCGAGGGGCCTGTGCGGCGATGATACCGCCGGTCGTGACACGCCCAGGGACGGTCAGGGCGGCCTCGAATGGGTTTTCTGATGCCGAGGTCGGCTAACGGTGCCGTCTGCTGCGACGGGCATTCTGGTCGCGCCTTTGGCGCCGGCTTGCGCCGCACCATTCGCTGTCTCGCGCTTCGCCAACAACTGCCCAAGCATCCAGGCCGGCGAGCGCGCTGCCGGCATCGCTGCCGATCTTGGCTTGACGTTTAGCGCGCCGAGCGGATCGCGCTCGATGCCATCACGCCGAGCGGCGTTAATGACCGGAACCGCTCGCAGGGTGCGAGATTGCCACGTAGAGCTGGCGTATGAACAGCTCAACGGAGACGATCCCGAAGCCTTCATCTGTCGAGCAACGCGAACCGTCGGAGACAACCAAAGATCGCCATTGTGGCGCGATGGGGCACCCTACCGAACCGGTAGCGAGAGGTCTTGACGCCGGTAGAGGGCGTAAGCAGCCCAAGCCGCGGGGATCTCGCCGCAACGACGGCAGCATTGCCCTCGACGCGGCCTACGAGCGAGATCGCCGCCATGGGGAAGATGCGAGCACGCCGCTCTATCGCGGGAGCTGTAGCCCGAATGAGCGCGTCTATGGTGGCGCGCACCGCACGATCTTCCGCGCGCGCGGCTTGGCAGGCGGGCAGGCGAGCAGAGCGGCGCGCATAATTGCGCGGGTCGAGCAATGGACGCTTTTCATCGCCTGTCACGCGTCGGCAGTTACCGTGGAGCCAGTCGCTCGCGCACAGTAGAAATGAGCAAATCGAGGTCGATAGGCTTCAGAAACATCGTTCCCATCTCCGCGTCTATCAGGCCAGCCAGGTCAGGGTAACCCGTTATGAAAATGATCGGAAGGCCGGGACGATGGCGCCGCGCCATCCGCGCAATCGACAACCCGTTGGGTGTCCCAGGGGGCAACTGGAGATCCACCACAAGCAGAATGCCGACGCCTTGGTCGATGGCTGCCGCTGCGGCGAAATAGCTCGGATATCCAATCGTCGGATATCCTGCACCTAAAAGAGCGCGTTCGTAGGAATACCGGGTAGCCTCGTCGTCCTCGATGACGAGAATGCGGTCGGGCATTTTTTTGCGCTTTCAGGCAGCGGCGGCACACAGTGGAGTTTGTTGGTGTTAGTCAATGTTCCCAAGAGGTCGAGCACTGCCTCAGCGTCGGTCGGGGTGGGTAGGGACGGTGCGGCTCCGCCACTGCGCGCGATTCGCCCGCAGCGTCGGTTCGACTACGCGAGACTGCCGATTTCCGCCCTGGTTGTGGCCGGCGGGGGATCGTTTCTGCGTCGCCGCGACGTGTCTCCGATAATGGGTCACGATAAACCACGTGCCTGCTTCCAGGCGTCAACGAAACCGGGGGCCACCGCGTGAGGGTGTTCATACCCTTGGAAGGCGTACCAGCCGCCGACGGCGAGCGACCGGACGCGGCCTGTGCCAACCGCCAGCGTGATGTGTCCGAGCGCTGTCTTGATCCAGTCCGGGGGGATGCCGTGGGTCGTCGCAAGCACCGCCGCCGCAAACTTGCCCCGACATCATCGATGATAGCGAGCGCTTTGTCGGGTTCAAGCACCCTGCCGTAGCAGAGCCGCGCGGCCATCCGTAGTCTACAGATTTTACGCACGGCAGTTGGACCGGCGCCGATCAGATTACGGGCGAGCCGAACGAAAAAAGCCCACTGCCTAACCCCAAGGGCGAATTTGCTTTGGGAATACTTGTGTATCAGTTGCGGACCCTCTGCGCGCTCCGGGGATGAGTCAAGGGACCGGAGACCAGGAACGGAGGGAACCTGCTATCCGACCTCGGCATCAGCCACACTCAATCACGCTCGATACTGCGGCGCCGGAAGACTTGGAAGCATTCGAATTCGGGGGGTCGTGGGGGCTTGGGCTCTTAAATCGCTCGGTCAGTTTAGCTTGGCTGTCCCGTCAAAATGAGCTTTTGTTGCTGATATGAAAATATATCGAGCGGTGCAGGTTGATGATGCCGGCGATAGTTGGTCGGTTCTCGTCTCCGAAGATGGCGGACCTTATGAATGGCTGCCCGTCACGTATTACACCATTGCCGCTGCCGAAGCCGCCATCGTCCGGTTCAAGCAAGCTGAAGCAGGAGCGACCTTTAGCCGTGAACGCGCGGCCACACCAGCTTGGATCAGACAAAGACGATTTTGCTTTTGATGGGTGCTGTCAGTGCCGCGGCATTTATTACCATGTGGCGCGTGTGAGTACCGAGCGCCGGGTGTGGATGGCCGTTGCTACCGGCACAGATTAGTATCGACGGATCGAGCACCAGCCGTTTCGCCGTGACGCTGCCGATGCTGGATTGTGCGGCGCGGCAAGCCGACCTGTTCGCCGCATGATGTCGTTAGAGAACATGATCGCGGCGTTGCACTTCCACGTAGCCGACCGCAACTGCCCGGAAGAGGTGCCTGAGATATATTCGCCAGGCTATTGGAGCGCTTAAAGGATATTGAAACGTCCGTTGCCGAGTTGATGCAGCAGCAATGACTTATTCCGCCACAGCATGTTCCTGACCGCGCAGGGAGAGGGCGCGGTCATCGGCCGCGTGGCCGTGTTCGTTCGCTTTGCTGGCTGCAATCTCTGGTCTGGCCGCGAGCGTGACCGGGCGACGGCGGCCTGCCGCTTCTGCGATACCGAGTTCGTCGGCGAGACGCGCTACCTCGATGCGGAGGCTCTGGCGGATGCCGTGCTCGCGCTATGGCCTGCCAACCATCTTGGGCATCGCATGGTCGCCTCACGGGCGCCTTTGCTACAGGTCGATGCGCCATTGCTGGCGGCGCTTCGCTCTCGCCTGTTCTACACCGCCGTCGAGACCAACGGCACTCAACCGCTGCCCGCCCACGTTGACTGGTTGTGCGTCAGTCCCAAGGCCGGGACGACGTTGGTGCTGGGCTACGCCGACGAACTCAAACTCGTCTACCCGCAACCCGGCGCGGAGCCTGAACGGTTCGCCTCGTTCTCTGCGCTGCATCGTTGGTTTGTCGCCGATGGCCGCGCCGCGCCGGACCAAGCGCAACACGGCAAAGGCTGCAGCTTATTGTCTCGCGCATCCCGAATGGCGGTTGGGTATCCAGGCGCACAAGACATGGAGGATGCCGTGACCGCAACGCGGTACCGCCCCCCGCCTCACCCGCTGTCGAAACCGAATTGAAGCGGATTGTTTCCAAGCGTGATCATCCCCGAACCGGAGTCACACCCCGCTGTCGAAAAGCGGACCGAATTGAAGCGCGGTTGATCTCGCCGAGCGGTTAAAAATCCATATCTCTCCCCGTTAGAAATGTCACCCCGCGCGCAAAGTAGAGATTACACTCGGTCTTCCGCCAGGCCGCTTTCCAGTTCGGTTGAGTCGCCGGCACAATCCTTGCCACGGCCTTCGCGCTTCAGCGTCAGCCGCATGCGTTCGTCCATTGACAGGCGAAGGCCTCTGGTCGGGTTCGCCACGCTCGGAGCGCGTCATTCGCGACATCCGTGGACCGGCCGCTACCAGCGTCCGTTCAGCCCGGACACCGAGATCGCGGGGGTGGTGCCGGAAACAGCCGCCGGCGTCACCCAGGTCGGGTCGGCACCTGGTACAAGAACGCCGCAGTCCGTGTTGTGACGAACTCGCCGATCGGGCGATGACGGAGACGTGGGACTACGTCATGAGTTGACGCCGACAAGACAGGAGGAAGGCATGCACTCCGGTTTTTGCCGCCTTCCCCCTTCCCCTTGCTAACCACCTGCTTTGGCTCCGTGGCGGTTATTGACGCAATTTTGCGGTAAATACCGCAATTTTGCATATTGCCGATCAACATGACGAAGCAGCTTCATCTTGGCGCCATCATGCGTCCAGTCGGTATCCATACGGCTTGGTGGCGCTATCCGGGCGCCTACCCCGACGCCAACTTCAACCTGAAGCACCTCGTGCGGTTCATCCAGACGCTTGAACGGGCGAAGTTCGATGCCTTCTTCATGGCGGACCACCTGGCCGTGCTGAACATGCCGATGCAGTCGTTACGGCGTAGCGCGACGGTAACCTCGTTCGAGCCTCTGACGCTTCTTTCGGCTCTTGCGATGGCGACCGAACGGATTGGGTTGATCGCGACGGCATCGACGACTTTCGACGAACCCTACCATATCGCCCGCCGGTTCGCCTCGCTCGACCACATCAGCAATGGCCGCGCCGGATGGAATGTCGTCACCACCGCCAATCCCGATGCGGCGCTCAATTTCGGGCTGACCGAGCACGTCGAGCATGATGAACGCTACCGGCGGGCGCGCGAGTTCCAGGCTGTCGTTACTGGTCTTTGGGACAGTTGGGCAGACGATGCGTGGCGGCACGACCAGGCGAGCGGCATCTTCTTCGATCCGGAGAAAATGCACGTCCTTGGCCATCAGGGTCAGTATCTGTCGGTGCGTGGCCCGCTGAACATTGCGCGGCCGGTCCAGGGCTGGCCGGTCATCGTCCAGGCCGGGGCCTCGGAGGCCGGTCGGCAACTGGCCGCCGAAACCGCCGAAGTCGTCTTCGGGAGTAGCCGGACGATCGATGAAGCCCGCGCCTTCTACAGGGATGTGAAGGCGCGGGCGACCGCGGCGGGACGCTCGGCCGATCACGTCAAGATCTTGCCTGGCGCGCTCGTGATTGCCGGACACACCAGCGAGGAGGCACAGCAAAAGAAAGCCTTGCTCGACAGTCTCGTGCATCCCGAGAGCGGGGTGCCCAATCTATCCATCCGGCTCGGCATCGACGCCTCACGCTTCGATCTTGATGCGCCGTTGCCAGAGATCCCGCCGTCAAACCAGAGCCAAAGCGGGCGCGATACGCTTGTGGCGCTGGCACGCCGGAAGAACTTGACCGTCCGTCAGCTTGCCCAATTGGTCGGCGGCTTCGGCGGGCTCGAGATGGTCGGGACCGCTGTTGAGATCGCCGACATGATGCAATCGTGGCTGGAGACTGATGCCTGCGACGGGTTCAACATCATGTTCCCGACCGTGCCGGTCGGCCTTGATGATTTCGTGGCGCTGGTCATCCCCGAGCTGCAACGCCGGGGCCTCTTCCGCAGCGCGTATGAGGGGACCACCCTGCGCGCGCATCTTGGCTTGCCGCGGCCCGAGAACCAGTTCTTCCCGGCGGGTCGTCGGCATGGTCCCGGTAGTGTCGTGTCCAAGTAAATCATCGCCAGGGCCGCGCTCACGGGTTCGCCGTTTTGCGTTTGACCGATGCCGTGGCGCTGGCACCCGCAAACCGTTTGGGTGAAGCACCGGTCCCCATCTTATTCAGCGCCGGCGGAACACCACGCTCAGGTTGTTCGCCGGCATCGCAATACGTTCGGGCGCCGCGAACCCGTGCCGGTGGGCGAGCACGGTGATGTCGTCGAGATCGCGTATGCCCCAGGACGGGTTTTGCGCCCGCAGATCGGCATCGAACGCGGCGTTGCCAGCGCCGGTATGCACGCCGCCCTCGCGGAACGGGCCGTAGAGGAAGAGCAGCCCACCGGCGCTCAGGATGCGCGCGGCACCGGTAACCAGCCCTTCGGTGGCGGCCCAGGGGGCGATATGGACCATGTTGATCGCGACGACGGCATCCGCCTTGGCGACGGGCCAGGTCTCTGCAGCGGCGTCAAGCGGCAGCGGGGGCAATACATTCGGCACGCCCGTCCTATCACGCCAGGCGGCGATGCTCCTCAATGCCTCCGGGTCCTGATCGGTCGGCTGCCATGTCACCGCGGGCAACGCGCTACAAAACCACACGGCATGCTCGCCCGTGCCGCTGGCAATCTCCAGTACCCGCGCCGATGGCGGCAGGCAATCGCGCAGCACCCGCAGGATCGGCTCACGATTGCGCGCCACAGCGGGCGCGGTCCTGGCAGCTTGGTTCATCCGAGGGGCGACGCCTGTCCGAGCAGCCGGTAGACGGTGCTGCGAGCGACACCGAGTTGCTTAGCCATAGCCGCCGGGACCCAGATCAGCCGACAGACGCTTGATCTCCGCCGCGTCGATCGAAGCTGGGCGGCCCTTGTATTTCCCCTCTTTCTTAGCCTTCGCGATGCCCTCCCGTTGCCGCTCCAACATGACTTCCCGCTCCCAGGTCGCCACGCCAGCCAGGATCGTCAGCATCAGCTTCGAGGTCGGGTTGCGAGTATCCAAGCGTTCGCCGCCGATGCTCAGGACCACCAGACCGACGCCGCGCTTGGACAGGTCCGCCTCGATCGCTAGCAGCTCGGCCGTCGACCGCGCAAGACGATCGGGCTTGGTGACCATCAGCACGTCGCCTTCACGCAGGAAGGCTAGGCACTCGGTCAGTCTGGCGCGCTGGGCGACGCTGGAGACCTGTTCGGTGAACAGCTTGGCGGCACCTGCAGCCTTGAGGTCGCGTTCCTGCCCTGCGAGGCCGACGGTCTGGTCTGTCGTGCTGGTGCGCCCGTATCCGATGATCATTGGTTTGCGCAGCCTCATGTCCGATTTATCCCCGAAGTTGTAGGACAGGGATGTCCGATAAGCAAAATATTCTAATCGGACGATTTAGGCCGGTTTCGTGTCAGGTCGAAACGGACGGCGATCGGCTCTCGTAAACCGGTGCGCCGCCTTATCCAAGGGGGACCGTGCCAGGTCCTTCGGGGGCTTCGTTGCCCCAGCGGTCCCATCCCTGGCGCTTCTTGCGGGCGAACATCTCAATCCTCGCAAGGTGGGGAACATCTTCTCGATCATCCCCGCGAACGCATCGGGCTTGGTGCTATGCGTCGTGACGGGCGCCTCGATGGTAGACGGATACTGTTCGCCGGGCGCTGGCGCCGGCACGTTACCGCGCGTGCCGATCAGCAGGATTTCGTGCTGGTTTCGGTTCCAATAGCCCGTGCCGGCATGGTCCTTCACCCAGATGAACTGACTTTTGTAGGTGAATCCCCATGCCTCCATGGTCCGGTGCGCCTCCCGCTCCATCGGCACCGTTGCCCACAGGAATAGCACGCAGTCATCCGCCGCCGGCAGTTCCAAGGCCGCCAGGTTATCGCCCGCCATCGTCGGGTAGTGATTGTCGGCCGCGCGGTCCATGCCGGTGTCGCGGGAATATGGCTCAAATCGCCAGGGCGGATCGGCGTAGATCACGAGGTAGAGCTTTCTGCCGATGGATTCCGATGCTGCACGGGTCGCGTCCCCCAGGTCAGAACTCCCGCTTGGCGCGTTCGGCTTTCTTCACCGCCCCTCGCAAGGCAGGTTCCGCCAGGGTATCGATCTTCGCCTGGTCGGCGGCGGGCATCTTGGCGATCTTGGCCGCGACCGAGACAGCCACCTCGCCAGACTCCACCCGCTTGACCAGTACCGCCGATCCGGTGTCGCGGACCTTCTTGGCATCGGCCACCGACCGGGGCGAGACGTGCAGTTTGGCAGCCGCATCGGGCTGGGAAGTCTGCAAATTTGCGGACTTATCTCGCAACGATCTATGCGCTGGCATGTTCGCTAACCTAGCCGCGATCATTGCCCGCTGGCTTTCGTTCAGATGCCGGCGGTGCAGGTTGGCGGAAAGCACGAACTCCAGAGGTTCGGTCCCGTCGTATTGTTCCGTCCGCACCGGTACACCTGCCTCTTTGCAGGCACGATAGCGGTTACGGCCATCCAGAATTTTGTTGCCCATCAGCACGATAGGAAGTCGCAGGCCGTTCACCTTGATGTCGGCGACCAGTTGGGCGAATTCCTCGCCACCCATAGGCGGAAACAGGTTGGCTAGCTCGTGGGAAGTTAGTTCCACCAAACTCCCGCCAGGCATCGAAGGCTGCAACGGCATGTCGCGAACGGTATCAGGGATTAGCAGGGTGCTCATTGCAGTGTTCCCCTCACTTGACATAGTGGACCAGCGACCGAGTGAACCGCATCAGCGGCGCGAACCGGGACCGGCACATCACGACAGCTCCACCAGCCGCTTCGCCTCGGCTTTCAGATCTCGGATCATCGCGGCCACCTGGCGATTTTCAGCCGAGTAACCGCCATGCACCGTCCGTGCTCGCGCGATCGGCTGTCGTCCTTCCGAAGTGCGCGGGCCGGTGCTGGCGCCGCCATGCATTCTGCACTGCCCGGAGGCCATCGCTGGCCCTTTGCAAGGTGAACTCCTCGCGCCTTGTCGGTCAGTTCCTTCAGCACGAGCCGGCGCAGTGCCGATACCGTCACGCCCGATTGCATCTGGAGGCCCTGCAAGGTGGAGAACAAGGTCGTGTCGGGTCGATGGCCCTGAAGAATCGACGGCTCAGGTCGACCTTGTCCGACCTTTAAACGCATGCCTTCTGCTCCTAAGGCGGCACCGCGAATCGGGTGCGCGCACCGAAGCTAACGCCCTAGTGGCAGTCTTGGAAGCTATAATCCCGCAAAAAATATAGTAAACAGACTGTTTACCTAAGGATGGACTTAGTCAACAATGTGATTACTCGGAAGATCTGGTACCGACATCGCGCCCGTGCTCGCTCTTGAACCGATTTCCAAGCCGCTCGTGCCGCCGTCCCAAGGCATACCCAGTGTTGGCTGGATTATGCCTTCAAAGGATTGTCCTTCGCTCGCTGGCGAATGTCGGGGACGCACGTCAAGAAACGTGCGTCGGTGCGTCTCGCCCTGCGCGGTGTGCACCGTCCGCGCATAATCCGACTGGAAAATGGCAAAGAACTGCTTCATCGCGTGCAGATCGCTCGCCAGCCTAGTCCGCGTTTGCTGCGATCCAGTTCAGCGCCGCATTATAGTCCTACCGCGTCACTCAATCTGCTCGACTGCCGCTTGCCGAAGGGTTCCGCAGCAAGGAAGCGTCGGGTGTGCCGCTGATGATGGTCACCTCCCGGGGCGACCACGGTTCTCCATGCGGTGGCGAGCCTTCTAGTCGTGGTCCAAGCGCGCAGCGGCGTTACCTGAATTGGGTGATCCCCCACGCACGCATCCACGATGCGACGAACTCCTACAAGTTCTTCTGTCTTCAAGTTCTGCTATCGGCTGTCGTTGCCAGTGCGCGGCCGTTACCCCCCTGCGGACCTGGTAGGCGAAACGGTCGTCCTGTTTCGTGTCCGCATTGACGAAGCGACGTTCACAATCAACGAGGCTCGGGCGACCAAGCTGCGCAACAACCGCAACATCGGTGATTTTCGTAACTGGAAGGACCACGACCCCTACCAGAAGGCCCTTGCCCGGTTGCTGCGTGACCTGCGCATCGAGCCGGCCTGAGTCAGAAAACGGGTCATCATTCGTCGCATCCACCCCGGAACAGTCCCGCGCCGGCCTCGACGTGGCCTGGGTGGACCGTATTCAATCATGCTTAACGCCGCCACCCGGGCCGTCAAAACACAATATATATCAATCCGTGGTCCGGGTGGTCTGGGTGGTCTGCGTAGTACTATACAAATTCCAAGAAAGCGGATCAGATTACCGAGCTTGTTACGCCCACACGCAAATTTCGCTGTCTGGAAACTTTTCAAGGAAAACTACCCAGACCACCCGGACCCCCGGACCGGGCTAGGAGTATTGCGGGATTCAGCCGGTCCGGGTTGGTGCAGCAACCCAGCCCAGGTCCGAACCTAGACCCTATATCTCCGGAGCATCGTCGGGCGGCCAGTTGATGTTTATTCCCGTCGCGCGTTCAGATGCGGCCCGCGCGATTTGGAGATTGCCGAGATCGTACCCGTAGGGTCTCCCGGAACGCACCAACTCAGCTTTTCGGCTCGTGCCTCCGTAAATGTTCGCCACGTCTGCGATGCGCTCGCCAATCACCGCGTTGCGCGGCCTGGTTCCCCTTCCGCCCATGCGGACCAAGATGCACCGAAGGCTTCGCGCCCGATCGGACGCCGCTCGCCGCGGGCCTTCGCGTGTGTCGCGTAGGCGTCGAACAAGATTTCGGTTGCAACCCAATCGTGCCAGTCGTTGAAGTATTCTTCTAGGCCAATCCTCGACCTGAAGACGTAGCCCCGATACAGCGTCTCAAACCACCAGTCTTCAGCGACGGGCAAGGATAGCTTTTTTTGTGTCTGCAACCCGGCCGTACTCGGTGCGGCGCGGTGATTGAAGAATCTCAGGTCAAAGGCGAGCAGATCATACAACATGGCCTCGTAACCGCCGTTGGCCATCTCCCCAGCGATCGCGGCGAAGTACGAGTGATCATTCGCGCGTGCGGAGGAAACCTCCAGCATGAAAAATCGGCGCGCTTAGCCGGTCCTTTTTGCCGGGGGCTGGCTTGAAGGATGTCAGGAAGCGGTCGGTCAATTTGGGCATGGTCCGGACCTCTCTTGCGGACCCACTGCGGACCCGGCAGCAAGGTCCGCTGTGGGTCCGCGTGGCGGCTGTGACACCACTAGACCAGCAGATCCTCAGAAAGTCTAAGGTATAATGCGGGCTTTGGGGACCCATGGCGAATTGTGACGCGGAAGTATCGCTTATTCGTAATCAGTAGGTCCACAGTTCAATTCTGTGCGCCGGCATCAGTTCTTCCCCGCCGGGGGTCCATAGGGGGTCCAACGAGGCAGGCTGGACCGCGCCGGGTTTGCCGGAGGCTTTGAACCTTGAGAGGATGGAGCCATGGAGAACTGCTACATTGCAGGATTAGAGGGGTGGGCCATCCCATAAACTTTGCCGAGCTTGTCGCCGCCGTCATTCCGCCGGCTGCTCAAGGCAAGTCGATCGAGCTGTGGTGGCAGAACGAAGAAGCGCGCGTTGGACAAGAAGGCAGCCTGACCCCCATAGGGCCCAGCGCGGCAGCCGACCGACCGCGCCACACGATCACTCCGATCCCGACGGCGACGTCCATCCCTGTTTCGATCAGGTCGATCGTTGCATCCGTAAGCGTCGCGTCCAGCCTGCTATCGGGATAGGCCGCCAGGAAGTCCTTGATGTGCGGCATGACATGTCGACGGCCGAACGCAGTGGGGACATTGATCCGAAGTGATCCTTGCGCACGCTCGTTCAGTGATGCCGTAGAGTAGCGCGCGTCCTGGACATCGGCGAGAATCTGCGCGCTTCGCTCGTAGAACATCCGGCTTCAGTCAGATGCAGACTGCGTGTCGAACGGTTGAGAAGCGCGGCTCCCAAGTCTGCTTCGAGCCCACTGACGTAGCGCGAAAACGGTCGAAACCTTCACGCCAGCCTCGGCCGCGGCCCGTGAGAAGCTTCCCAGATCGACCGACCGCACGAAGGCGCACATGGCGGCCAAACAATCCATCGACTTCCATCTTTCCCTTCTGCGCAACAATTATTTGCTCGGAGAGCCATTGTCTTTGCAAGGGGTGGTCGCATTTGCCGCATCGCACGCAGGATTCAGGAGCACACGATGACATCGGCAGGTTCAAGTACCGTTCAAGCATCCACAAGAGCGGCTTTGGCGACCAGAAATTTGCCGGACGGGTCTATAATGACGGCGTCTCCGCGCTGCTCTGTTGGCGTCGTCGGACTCGGCCACATGGGTGCGGCATTCGCTCGCAATCTGATCGCTGACGGACATCGGGTGCTCGCTTACGACCGCGATCCGGCGCATGTGGAAGCGTTACGGGCGGCAGGAGTCGAGGGCGCCTCCAAACTTGCCGACCTTTCGGCCTGCGACGTCGTGCTGACCTCTTTGCCCGACGACGCGGCGTTGGCGGCCGTCGCCCTCGATCCCGAAGGGCTGGTGCATGTCATGCGGCCCGGCGCCGTCCACATCTCAATGAGCACCGTCAGCCCCGGCCTGTCGCGACGGCTTGAAGCCGAGCACGAAGCGCGCGGCCAAGCCTATGTGGCAGCACCGGTGCTGGGCAACCCCGACCTTGCCCAGGCCCGTCAGCTCTTTGTGCTCGCCGCGGGCAGGCCCGCCGCGCTGGAACAGACACGGCCGTTGCTCGAGCGCCTCGGCCAGCGGCTGTTCGTCGTCGGCGAGGATGCTGCTGCTGCGAACCTGATGAAGCTCGCAGGCAATGTGCTAACCGCTACGACACTGCAGTGCATGGGGGAGGTTCTGGCGCTGTTGCGGAAGGGGGGCATCGACCAGCACCTGGCATTTGATGTCCTCACCAATTCGCTGTTCGATTCCAAGGTCCACCGGACGTATGGCGGCAAGATTGTCGATCAGCGCTATAGTCCCGCAGGTATGGCCGTGCCGCTCGCGATAAAGGATCTGCGGCTGGCTTTGGCGGAAGCCGAGCATGAGGCCGTCCCAATGCCCGCTGCGAGCCTCGTGCGGGATCGCCTCGTTGGACTGGTGGCAAACGGATGGGCGGACCTCGATTGGTCCGCCCTCGGGCTCCTCGCGGCGCGCGACGCGGGCCTTGGCACCTGGTTCGATGCCGGCGAAAGCCAGCCCTGAGGCATGTGCCATGTTGACCGCGATCCTATGCCTCATCGGTTGCCAGCTCATCGGTGAAACCGTCCGGGAGGTGTTTCATCTGCCGATACCTGGCCCCGTGATCGGAATGTTCCTTCTCGCCGCCATACTTGCACTGCGCGGCGGGAAGGCCGATGGCGCCATCCCAGCTTCTCTGGACCGGGCCGCCGACGTGCTGATCAGCCATATGGGGCTTCTATTTGTGCCGGCGGGTGTCGGCATCATCGCGGAAGCGGGTCTGCTGCAGCAGCAATGGCTATCGATCGTTGCCGCTCTGCTCGGATCAACTGTTCTGAGCATCGCCGTCACGGGCCTGGTGATGTACTGGGTGACGCGGTGGTCGGAGGCGCCGGACGAGGCCGCTATATCTCTGGTGGAACCGTCGCGAGCACGATCATGAACGCGGCCATTGTGCATCTATGGACACCTCTTGCGGCCAAGCCACTCCTGTGGCTGGCCGTGACAGTAGCGGCCTATCTCACGGGGCGGCTGATGCAGCGCATGTGCTGAGGCCCCGCCTTCGCGAATCCCGTGCTGATCCCCATCATTTTGGTCTCGGCGGTGGTGCTGGCCACGGGCACCTCCTACCCGGCCTATTTTGCGGGCGCCCAATTCATCAATTTCCTGC
>CAWHWH010000021.1:0-97078 GCA_963832865.1 uncultured Pseudomonadota bacterium | reverse complement strand
AGGCTGCCTCCCGATCCGACCCCGCCGACTACTGCTTCATTCAAAACGCTACCACAAAGTACTGCCTGCCATCAGCCCGGCAACCAGCAACACCACGAACACCACGATAGCAATAAAGAACAGGATACGAGCGATATCAGCCGATGCGGCAGCAACACCTCCGAAGCCGAATATCGCGGCCACGATTGAAACAACGAGAAAAAACAGCGCTAACCGCAGCATGAGAGTTCCAGTTCCCAAAGTGAAAGACGCACCAACCCGGAGGATTATGCGCGCCTCTCTCACTTCAGATAGTCACACGTCCTTGACCGCCGATCACTCTGCCGCCACCAGATGTGGAACGGCCGGCGAAAGTTGCGTCTCCACCAGATCGGCGAAGTGCCCCCGGCGTGCAAGCAACGAGCTGAAGCTTCCTTGCTCCACGATACGGCCGTTATCGAATACAAGGATTTCATCGGCGTCGCGAACCGTCGAAAGCCGATGTGCGATCACGAATGTCGTGCGGCCCGCCATCAGTGTTTTCAGCGCCTTTCCAACCCGCGCCTCGGTCGCGGCATCCAACGCGCTGGTAGCCTCGTCGAGGATCAGGATCGGCGGATTCTTTAGCAGTGCCCGCGCGATCGCCAACCGCTGGCGCTGACCACCGGACAGCGTCGTCCCGCGTTCCCGATCAGCGTGTCGTAGCCATTCACCTGACGCACGATGAACTCGTGGGCACCGCCATCTCGCACGCCTGCTCGATTTCCTCATCGGTCGCATCAGGGTTTCCAACCATCAGGTTGTCGCGGATCCAGCGGTTGAACAGCAGGCTTTCCTGGAACACCAGCACCTATTGGATCGCAAACTGTCGAGCGTTATGTCGCGCAAATCTTGGCCATCGATGGTTATGCGCGGGACGTGGGATCCACAGCGGTTGCAGCAGCGTCTCCACCGCCGTCGATCTGCCCGCGCCGATATGCCCGACGCAGAGCAATACAGCTGCCGGGGTGAGCCTTGAAGGTGACATCGCTGAACACCGGCGCGCGCCGCTGGCGGGATATCGAAGGACACGTCCTCGAACCGGACTTCTCCTCGCGGCGCCCACAACGTCCGCGCTCGTCTTTCTCAGGCACCGAGCTGCGCTCATCCAAAATCCTGAAGAAGTCTTCCAGCGCCGGCAGCTCAATAGCGATGACACGAACGACGCCGCGGTCTCCAGCGGTCCGATCAGCAGCATGGCGAAGCCCATGAAGCTGACCGATCACCCACGCTCGCCATGCCGTTCATGTGCAGCCACGTGCCGACAGACACTATCGAGATCACCGCCAGCGTGCCCGGGACCGCCGCGTCATCACGTTAACCAGCGCCCACCAGTTCAGTACCGGGAACTGGTTCCGGATCACCTGATCCGCGATGTCGCTGAACAACCCGCGCCTCGGCCGACAGGCGAGTGAAGGACTGCACCACCATGACATTCGACAGCGCGTCCTGCGCGGTCCGGCAATGATCGAATTCAGACCCTCGACCCGGACGCTGCGCGGTTTCGGTTTCTTCACCACGATCGGCGGTGAAGCACAGGAACACCGCGACGAGCACGATCAGCACGAGCCCTAGACGCCAGTTCAGAAACAGGGTCATCGGCAGCAGCACGACGGCTGACAGAATGGTGGACAATTGTGGCGCGGAAGAACACTAGCCACGTCGCGAACAGCCCATCCGTCCCGGTACAGCATCGCCTTGATCAGACGCCCAGAATGCGTCCGCCATGAGAAGGACAATGGCAAATTCAGCACATGCTCAAACACCGCCCCATCGACTTGATACGATGCCGATGCGCAGCCGCTCGGTCTGTAGAGCCACAGCAATGACCGGTGCTAAGGATGCCGCCGATGCCAACGCAAACCCAAATGCCTAAAAGGATCGCGGCCTCATGCCACATCTGGCTCTGCGGCAGGTGATCGGATCGGGACAGCCAGGTTCACCACCCGGCCGAACAGCACCGGATCGAGAAACTGCAAACCCGCAACCATGAGGTTGGCGAAAGCCAGAAACCCCGCGATCCGAAGGTCGCGCCCCAAAAGGCCGAGCACGCGGCCATAAAGTTTCTAAAAATCGCATTTGCCCTGTCCCAGGAGGGGGACCCACATGTCTCCGTCTGCGTAACCAGAGCGGAACATGCGTGCCGGGTGTGGCAATCAAAGCGGCAAACCAGCGGAAAATTTTAGTATTCACGCTACCGTGATAGGGCCTTCCGGTCAGAGACCTACGCGTGATCGCCAACCCTGTCCGGATCTCGGTTGGCTTCCGAACGGCAACCCTATACCTGGAGTTTCCGGTTCATGGCAGCCGCCATCCTACCAGGTTGCGAAGACGACAGTGACGAACCCCCGCCGTGGCCAAAGCGGTTGACCTGACGTTTGGTTGCCATAGAAGAGGAAAGGCGAAACATCATGACAAGGGTTCCTGCGGCGATCAGCATCTGTGCGATCATCGGGTCGAGTTCAGCCGATGTCCGCCTGCGCCAACGGCGGTGGCAATAGGGTCGTCCACGCCGGCGGTCCCTCCGCCTCCGTTGGTGATTGCACGCCCGGCGTCTGCGTTGGGTCAACGCCAGGGTCAACGCCGACATGATCCAGTTTCAGGACAAAGTGCCAGATCGCGAAACCCGGCCTGGCGTGGACCAATCCCAACTACCTCCGTCTATCTGGTAGGCGTCAGGCGCCGCGCACCAGGGCAGAGGCTGCCCTCGGCATAAACTCCAGCGACTAGCGCACGAGTTTCGTCGAACTGGTTCCAGTGTATCTCGCCACCCTTTGAAGCCGAGCATCCGCAGCGGAGTGTCGATCGTGCCTTGGGCCTGAACCACACAGTGTTGCGACAATCTGCCGGAGCGCTTCCACGGGTGGGAACATTTCACCGCGCTCTCGACGGATGCAGTCGGTTCGCCGCATCGCATGTGGCGACGCAGCCACCGGACATCTCGCGTGGCACGACCGGCGTCTGGCTAAACGTCCCACGAGCGAGCGGGGCGTTTAACTGGACATCAACCAAGATGGGTTGAAAATGCCCTCTCTTTGGCATGAGGCGGGCAACAGCCTGGCGCACCAGACAGGCGAGATCCAACAGGCTGTCGCGGCGACGATCCGCGATGAAATGGACGGTCTGCGTGCTACTTCTCGATCGCCGCATCGCCGAACTCAACGCGGCAGATTCATGCCACCGTCCAGATGGTCGACTTCAGCGAAGTCAACCTGTCCGGAACAACTTCCGCGATCCGCCAACAGATTGCCAGCGTCGTCGCGGCCCCGAGCGCGGCGGCCACCCGCAATAGCGGACTGGAGTTGGAGGCGGTGGTCGAGCAACCGAAGAGGCGGCGAACCGGATCATGGAGGCCGCCGAAGCGATCGGCAACTGGCTGCGAACGGTAAGCACGATACCGCCTCGATGGAAGTGGTGAACGAAGAAGGTCAGCGCCATCTTCGAGGCCTGCCCTTTCAGGATGTTCACGGCGAGCGAATCCGACGGGCGATCCAGCACCTGCAACAGGTCGAGCACATGTCGACCGATATGGCGCCGGGCGAAGACGTATCACCGCCCGAGCATCGACTATCGTCCACGCACCATACAATGGCGCCGGAGCCGCGACCGCGGCGCAATCCAACGCTAATCCAGATCTCGGGCAGGACGCAGTGGATTCTTCGTTCGACTAACATCTTGATCACGCGGAAAGCCCAAGATCTGGGAGACTATGTCACAATATCCGAATTCGAACCCCCCCCTTCGTGTCGAGTTCCTCGCTGACCTTGCAACGACGGTGACAAAATTTAGCCAGCGTGCACTGCAGACCAATTGCCTGCCACTAATACTGAATATAAGTAATACCAAAGTTTTATCAGTCGCGATTCCTTTGGCCTGGACGGCGACTCTGGGAAAATCCGGAGGTCCGGCGCTGACGCAGGTAGTGTCCTGTGAACCCGTCTCAAGGTCAGTTGGCTCTCGATCCGCCGGCGGTGCCTCCCTTAAACAGCAACAACGAGCGATAGAGACACATCAGGGCGGTTTCAACTCCGCGAGCAACCGCTCCGACGCTGCCGCCGGCGGAGCATACAACGGCGTGAAGGGCAGGCTCTGATGGTCTCGACGATGTTGACCTGATAAATCCGACCACCCGATCGGACGACGAAGCGTTGGCAATAACCGCGCCGCCAATATTTGCCGTGCGGTCCTACCGCGCAGGTGCCGGCCTTGATCAAGTAATGCTGGCCAAATCAGCGATTGCTGAGAGACCCACCCAGGGCTAAAGACTGGTCCCCTTTCAGCGTTTTGGAACACAAGGTCAGCCATCGCTATGCGAGCGCCTCCGTTACCCGCCTTGCTGCTTCCCGCGGCCTTTTATGCCGTGTTTACGCTCACGGCTTGTAGCGCCGACAAGCCGAACCCAACCCCTGCGAACTTCGGCGCTCTCGGCAGCGGCGCACCTGGCAATTCGTCAGCCGCGCGGCCCAGCGGCGAGGACGGCACCCTCTTCGGCGTCGGCAAGGGCGGCAGCAAGGATCAGGCCCAGAGCAGCGCCGGAATCGGCGTCAACGCATTCCTGTGGCGTGGGGCGCTCGACACCATCGCCTTCATGCCGCTGGCGTCGGCCGATCCGTTTGGTGGCGTCATCATCACCGACTGGTACACTCCGCCAGGCACCAGCGGAGAGCGCTTCAAAGCAACGATCTACATTTTAAGCCGCGATCTGCGCAGCGATGAAGTCCGGGTCAACATTTACCGCCAGGTCCTGCAGGGCAACCAATGGGTCGACGCGACCGTTGCCGAAATCGACGGTCGCCGATATCGAGAACAAGGTGCTGGCGCGTGCCCGCCACATGCGGGAACAGTTGCAAGCGAGCAGCTAGCCGGTCCGATCGCGACAGAAGCATCCTGCGGTCGGGTGAATCGGCCACCAAAACAAGGGCTAGTGGATATCATCTGGCGGCACTATCCGTCGGATTATATCGACTGAGCCCAGTTGATGGCAGCGATCGGGTCAGGCCGTCGCGGCGGGCGTTCGCGCAGCCACAATCGGTCCTCCGGACACGTCTAAACCGAAATAGTCCGCCGAGCGGACGGCCGGCGAACAGGTGGACATGGAAATGGGGGACCTCCTGCCCCGAATGCTCGCCCGTGTTGGCCAGAAGGCGGTAGCCCGACGCCTCAAGACCCAGATCCTTGGCGATCTTGCCGACGGCGCGGATAAAGCCGGCGATCTCGTCTTGACTGGCCTCAGCGCTGAAGTCGGCAAACGAGCAGTAGGACCCTTTCGGAACGACCAGGACATAAGTGGCGCCTGCGGAGCAATGTCGTGGAACGCGAGCACGAACGGGTCCTCATAGACTTTCTTGCAAGGGATTTCGCCACGCAGGATTCGCGCGAAGATGTTCTGGCTGTCATAGGGTGGCAGGCCGCTGACCGACATGGGAGCATCTCCTGGGCAAATCCCGACTAATGTTCGACACTGTTCTACGGCCAGCGCTTGTTGATGTGCCAGTCGCCAGAAGCCGGCCAGGGTTTACGGGATCTTCGATGTGCCCAGCTTGCGGCGGACCACCATCGTGCTCGCGCGCGCGGCTTTTTCGGCGATCCCGCTGACCCCTTCCCGGCGAATGAGCTCAGCCCAGACGTCGGACGCGTCGACCCCGGAGGATACCCAAAGCACCAGCAGATGGTAGAGCACATCGGCACTCTCGGCGATCAGGGCGTCGCGGTTGCCGGCGACCGCCTCGATCAGGCACTCGACGGCCTCCTCGCCAAATTTTTGTGCGACCTTGGCCGGCCCGCGCGACAGCAGACGCGCCGAATGGCTGAGATCGTGGGATCGGCATCGCGTCGGCTCTCGACGACCCCGAACAGACGATCGAGGACAACGGCATCCGACCCATTCGGAGTCGCGAACCGCTCGGCGACACCAGCTTTTTCGACTTGCCGAATGGCTTCCGCGACGGCTTCATTCCCGGCCAGGAATCGGATTTGCCCTTGGTCGATTTCGCCATCTCAGGCCGCCTTGCGTGGCGGGCGAACCGGCAGGCCGGCATCGGCCAGGGCCTGCTTGACCTGGCCGATGGTGAGTGTGCCGAAGTGAAAGACGCTGGCAGCGAGCAACCCTGTGGCCCCTGCCCGCGCACCTTCGACGAAGTGTTGCAGCGTCCCGATACCGCCCGACGCAATCACTGGCACTGACCCAGGCTCCGCAGGCCGCACGCAGCAGGTCAAGGTCGAAGCCGGTTCCGGTGCCGTCGCGATCCATACTCGTCAGAAATTTCGCCCGCGCCTAACGACACGACCTGCTGACACCACGCGATCGCGTCGATGCCCGTGTCGCGGCGGCCGCCATGGGTGAACACCGACCACAAGCCGGGCGCGGTCCGTTTGGCATCGACCGCGACCACCACGCATTGGCTGCCGAACTTTGTCGCCGCCTCGCGCACCAACTCGGGACGCGCGACGGCGGCGGAATTGATGCTGCACTTGTCCGTCCCGGCCAGCAGCAGACGGCGCATGTCCTCCACCGAACGGATGCCGCCGCCGACTGTCAGCGGCAGAAACACCCGGGCGGCGGTACACCGAAACGACGTCCACTATAGTGTCGCGGTTTTCGTGGCTCGCGGTGATGTCGAGAAAGCAAAGTTCGTCCGCGCCGGCGGCATCATACATCGCAGCCTGCTCCACCGGATCCCCGGCATCGCGCAGCGCTACGAAATTAACCCCTTTGACGACGCGACCGTCCTTCACGTCCAGGCAGGGTATCACGCGGAGTTTCAACATCGGCAAAGCTTTAGAAAGCGCACCGGTCCAGGATGCAAGAACATATGCACATCACGGCACGCAAAGAGGGTTACAACCCATGACGTACACATTCATCCGGCTCAGGCCCCGAAAAGCGCCAGCGCCTCCCCCGGATCGACGCGGCCGTCATACAGCGCCCTACCGACCACAACGCCCTCAATTCGCGTCTCCATCGCCGCAGCTTTGAGCGCCGCGAGATCGGCCATGCTGCCCACCCCGCCGGAGGCGATCGGCGTCGTCAGCCGCCGAGACAATTCTGATTGTCTGCTCCAATTGAGACGCAAACATCACATACCATCACAGGTGAATATCAGTATAGATGATCGCCGATACACCGGCCTCCTCGAAGCGCAGCCCGAGGTCGGTGGCCGGCATGGCGGAGGTCTTGGCCCAGCCTTCGGTAGCAGCAAATCCGTCGCGGGCATCGATACCGACGGCGATCCGCCCGGGAAATTCCTTGCAGGCTTCGATCACCAAGGCGGGGTTCTTGGCGGCGGCGCTGCCCAGGATCACGCGACGGATGCCGGCGTCGAGCCAGGCGGCGATCCCCGGAAGGTCCCGGATGCCGCCGCCAAGCTGCACAGGGATCGTGACATTGGACAAATCGAGCGCACGGCGACGGCGTTAACCGGCTTGCCGGCGAAGGCACCGTTAAGGTCCACCACGTGCAGCCAGGAAAACCCGGCCGCCTGCCACGCTTTCGCCTGAGCGCCCGGATCGTCTCTGCATAAACCGTCGCCTGATCCATCTCGCCACGGCGGAGGCGGACGCACTGACCGTCTTTGAGGTCGAGCGCAGGATACAACGTCGATCCGTCATTGGCCGGTGCCATGTTTCGGCGGACGAAGCCGCTTGTAGAAAAACAAGCCGATGACCGACTTGCCGCGTACCAGCGCATATTCGGGATGCTCGCCCCAACGGATATAACCGTGCGACTCGATAAATCGCTATCGCCACCTCCTGGGTCTCACGCACGTCGAGGTTCAGGACGTGGTAACCGAGCTCGCGGGCCCGCTCCTCTACCGTCCCCGTCAGCATCCGGGCGAGACCGTGGCCCCGGGCATACGGCGCGATGTAGGAGTGCATCAGGCTGGCGGCGAAGGCCTGCGCCTCGTTGTTGCGCGGCGGCCGAACCAGAATGGCGGAGCCGACGATGTCCCCGTTCAGGCGGGCAACGAACAACTCCCGCTCCGGTACAGACAGGACACCGCGAAAATAAGTCTCCAGCGCACGACTGCCAGGCGGATAGACCCAGCCGAAACCGCCACCGTCGATGATGGCGGCATCAGTCGCCTCGCACAGCGCGTTCAGGTCGGTATCGTTGAACCGCTTGAGTTGCTCAGCCAGCAGTTCGGGTTCCGCGTCGGGCGGGGAGTCGGCCATGGTCAGGGCGTCCAGCGCAGGAAATTGACCAGCAGGCGGATGCCGACGTCCTGGCTCTTCTCCACATGGAACTGAGTGCCCGCTCTATTTCCGACGGCCACTATGGCCGGGACGGTGCCGCCATACTCGGTGGTCGCGATAGTTTCGCCGGCGCGCCGCGAACCAGTGCATAGCTGTGCACAGAAATACACGTGATCGCCTGGATCCAGGCCCGCCAGCAGCGGGTGCGAAGCCGGTGCGAAATCGAGCCCGTTCCAGCCGATCTGCGGCAGCCGCAAACCAACCGCTGGCATCTCGGCCACGTCGCCCTTGATCCAGCCGAAGCCAGGAGTGATCGAATGCTCCAGCCCCCGTTCGGCCATCAGTTGCATACCGACGCAGATGCCCAAGAACGGCGTGCCCTGGTTCGTCGCCGTCTCGATCGCGTCCCGCATGCCCGGTACGGCGGCAAGGCCCGCGGCGCAGTCGGCGAACGCTCCCTGCCCCGGCAGAACGATCCGGTCAGCCGCTCCAACGAGGGCGGGGTCAGCGGTGACCGCTACCGTAGCCCCGACACCAGCCCGATCAGCCGCCAAAGCCAGGGCGCGGGACGCTGACGCCAAGTTCCCGCTGCCGTAGTCGACGACGGCGATGTACATCAGCGGGGCTCCGGCCGATAGCGCACGGCCAAATCGGGACGCAGGTTCAGCAGCCGGGCAAAGGCGTCGTCCCGGTCGCCGGCGGCAAGGACGTGCGCCAGCAGATACCCCGTCGTTCCATTGCCCAGCATCGAAGGTCGGGGCCGGTGAACCCGAGGATCAACGCAAGGCCGACAGCCACGATCGCGTCGACGGCCCCGGGCGCTAGGGCGGCCAGCAGAACATAAGCAGCCAAACTGATCGCGGCGGCAATCCAGGCACGATGCCCAGCCAGCCACAATGGCCCAAAGAACAGGGCGCCCCAGGCAAAGCCCTCCCGCACCAGCACCGGTTCGGAGTCGGGCTTCAACAGCGCGGCATAGATCTTCACAACGCCCCCTTGGTGGACGGAATCGCATCACCCACCCGCACATCCGCCTCCACCGCCATCCGCAGGGCCCGAGCGGTCGCCTTGAAACAGGCTTCGGCAACGTGATGTGCGTTCTGGCCGGCTCGTCTCGTGATGTGCAACGTTACCATTGCGTTGAAGGCGAAGGCGCGGAAAAACTCCTCGAACAACTCGGTGTCCATCTCGCCGATCTTTGCACGTTCGAAATCGACATTCCAGACCAGAAAGGGCCGGCCCGAGATATCGACCGCAGCCTCGGCCAGCGCCTCATCCATCGGGATCAGCGCGTTGCCAAACCGGCGAATGCCGCGCTTGTCGCCCAGCGCCCGAGCAAAGGCCGCACCAAGAACGATACCCACGTCTTCAGTTGTATGGTGGAAGTCGATATGCAGATCGCCATCGGCCCGGACGCTGAGGTCGAACAGACTGTGGCGCGCCAGCGCAGTCAGCATGTGATCGAGAAAGCCAATCCCGGTGGCAATCTCCGACGCCCCGGTGCCGTCAAGATTGACGGTCAAGGAGATGTCGGTCTCTAGGGTCTTGCGGTCGATCGTCGCGATGCGGTCCATGGTGTTCGTCCCACTACAGCGACTGAGGCTCGGGGTCCAGGGGATGTGAGGCTGGCAGGTTGTCCGGCGTTGGGAACGTTGCTTTGAACAACAGGATGGCCAGACAAGACGGTCCTCATCAGCGCCGTTGCAACTCCGGCGTCTGATGGGCATCGCCGGGCCCCGTCGCGGGGTCGCGCTATTCCCAAAGTCATCCGGGTCACACCCGAAGATCGCGGCAATAGCACGAGTAGAATTCGCCATCATTTTCACGCATTTTGGAAACTTCGGAATGCGACTGGCAGTACAACCGAACGTATAGCCGGGAAATTACGAAATATTTACTGGTTACCACTATTGTTACCGCATAATCTCGTAACCTCGCGTAAGCCCAGCAGAAAGGGCTAAGGAACACGTGCAAATCGATTTTACCGATGACCCAAGTGTTTCTGGCGCACCTACTGGTTTCGTCAGGGCCCTCCGAAGCTGCCGCCGACTGAAGCTGGGAGTGGATAGGCACGACGCGGACGCCTGCGGCGGACTTGGCCGCGAACCCATGTGCTGCGGCTGAGGACCGTACCCGTAGACCAGCGAGGGCTCGGCAGCGACCATAGACCAATTTCGACGGGGACGTTGGTCTAATGCCCGCGCAGCCCGATCATCAGCCAGCGCAGGCCACCAGTCATCCGCCATGATGTGCTGTTTTCCATGGCAGCGAGGTCTCGCCTGACATTCGCCAACGCGATCTCGAGATCCTCAATCCGCAGCTCCGCGCCGCTCAAGTCGCGTCGCAGCCCGGCGGCTGCTTCCTGTGTCGTCATAAGCTCTGCCGAGGTCGTCACAAGCTCTGCCGAGGTCGTCTCAAGCTCAGCCAATGTCGTCTCAAGCTTTGCCGATGTCGTCTCAAGCTCGGCCGACAGCGCATCGTTATGCCGTCTCGAGCCGTCCAGATCCGCCGAGGCGGTGGCTAGGTTCGCCGACATCCTCGCATTGCTCTCCCCGGCCGCTACCAACTCGGCGGAGAGCATCGCGTTCTCCTGGTGCGCGGCTGTCAGTTCAGTGGAAAGATTTGCCGCAATCGTGGTATCCGGCATACTCTCGGTCTCGGCTTCGAGCGATTCGCCGGCCGGCAGCTCGAGCCGGTGGATGTTTATACCCGGGACGCGGTCGGAAATGCGGCCCTTGGAGGCCAAAGGCGTCCCCCCCGCCTTGCGGAACACTGCCACGAAATCCGCCCACCGCTCGGCGTGCGGCAGTCCGATGAAGGACTCGATCAACTCGATCTCGATACCGCGGCGGCCGGCCCATTGCACCAGAGCGACGCCGGCGTCAGGGTAGAACCGCCAGCAATCCAGCGGGTAGCGGTGAAAGTCGCCATTGGACGGTACGTTGACATACAGCAAGCCGCCGGGGCGGAGGATCCGTGTCAACTCCAGAAACGTGTCCCAGAAGCAAATATCGTGCTCGAACGCCGAGCTGGTGACGATGGCATCGGCCGTGCCAGTCGCGAGCGGCAGGGAGCTTCCAGGGTCGACGACGAGATCGACACCTTTTGCCGGCATGACATCGAGACCGATGTAGTGGACGCCCTCCGGGCAGTGCTCGCGCAGGGACCCGTTGACGTCCTGGCTGCCCAGTTCCACGACCGTGAGGAAGACACCGACGCCATAAACTTCGAAGAACAGCCGGCCGTGTTCGTGGGCGGTGTCGTGCACGGTGTGGGATAGCCCTTTTGGTGTCGGTCTCGCGGCTGTGCCCACGAACAACCCCGTCAGCCTTAGCATAAAGGATTGGAACCAAGCGTGTGAAAACGCCCGCGACCGGTACACCCTCGTCGTCAATGGTGCCGCCAGTTGTGGCGCCGCACAAGATTTCCATGATAGAAAAGCACTACAATCGCTACCTCACGGAGAGCGATGCACATTTGGTAAGCGGCAGTTTGCTGCCCGGCAACGGCCTCTACACCACCAAGAGAGACGCCCAGCGAAGTGGCACCTACCGGACAAGCACCACATTCGCCATAGTTTGCCCTTTGCAACAACGCCATATTAAGGGCGTCTCTTAGCTATCTGTCCAGTCTCCGGGGTCCACGTCAGGGGCGACCATCTATGCCCAGACCTTGGACAACATGGTTGTGCTGCGCGGTGCCAATCCTGCAATGGAGGGCAAGCCGGCGCCGGCCAGCACCGTCAACGAGCACGGCCGGCCGATCACCGACTTAATCCGGGACGAACTCAGGAGCAGCGACAACGGCGTGGTGGCCTACTTGTTTCCCAAGCCGGGGCACACTGAGCTTTCTAGAAGGTCTCTTATGCCGCCCGCTTCGCGCGATGGGATTAACTGTTCGTTGCCGGCGCCTACGTCGATGACCTCGCCGTCGTCTTCCACGCTGCTTTGCTCCGTCTTACTTTGATCGGGGGGATAATCGTCGCCGCCACTATCCTCGTAGGGTGGTTGATTAACAGGGATATCACCATTTCGCTCGGTGGTCTGAAGGTCGCGATGGAGCGATTGGCGAGCGGCGACCTCGCAATCGTGATTCCCGGTGTAGACCGGCGCGACGAGGTCGGCGACATGGTCGGGTCTGTGCTAGTCCGAACTTTGCGCCCTTTTTCGACTAATACATTGAAATAGCTCAAAACATGGGTACGGACGTAGTCATGTTTTGGCTCCAAAATGTCTTGACAAGGAGTCGTCCGGTGGATCGAATATGCATCGCGGCGAACACAACTTGGCATGAGGCACCCGCTTTGAATTGAATTTCGACCACCTTGTTGGGGTAGCCGATGTAGACAGAGCTCAAAAAGGAAATTGAGCGATATCAGCTAGTTGGTGAATTTTCAGGGCGAAGTTCGGGCTAGTGTTCAAGGAACACATGGTGAAGGGGAGAGCTTAGCCGCCGCGCGGGAGGCAGACCATCGGCGTTCTGCGGCAGAGAAGCAGACTGCGCTGGTTGGTATGGCGGAAACAATCGAGGCCGAGACGACAACGGCGCTGCAAGAGGTAGCGATACGCACCAATGCTATGGCGGGGATTGCAGAACAAATGAATGCCTCCGCCACCCCGACCGGCAATTCGGCCCAGAGGGCAGCAGTCGCCTCGGGGCAGGCACTTGCGACCGCGCAGACGGTGGCGAGCGCAGCGGAGCAACTAAGCGCCTCAATCCGCGAGGTCGGCGGTCAAATGGCCAAGTCCACCGAAATAGTCGGTCGCGCCGTCGCTGCTCGGGCCGAAACCCGCGCCGCCATTGATGTCCTGAACGAGCAGGTGGCGCGCATCGGGGCGGTTGCCGACATGATCAGCAAGATCGCTGCTAAATCCAATCTTTTGGCACTGAATGCTACGATTGAAGCTGCACGCGCCGGCGATGCAGGCAAGGGCTTTGCCGTAGTGGCTTCCGAGGTGAAGGCCCTCGCTACCCAGACTGCTCGTTCTACGCAGGAAATCGCGCAGCACATCAGTCAGGTGCGCAGCGCCACTGGGGTCTCAGCCGCCGCAGTGGCGCGGATCGAGCAGACGATCGGCGAGATGAATGCCATCGCCGGCTCGATCGCAGCGGCAGTAGAGGAACTGGGGGCGGCAACGGCTGAGATCGCTCGCAACGTGGCCGAAACGGCATTGGCCGCAAACAACATGACTAGCCGCACCACAGAAGTCTCGACCGAAGCTGAGCAAACCGGCAGGCACGCCGCCGACGTGCGCGAAATCGCCGCTGCCCTAAACACTGCTGTGGGCGATCTTCGCCATTCCGTGATCCGTGTGGTTCGCACCTCTACATTGAGGTGGATCGTCGCAGGGTGGCACGGCATCAGGTTGATCTGCCCTGCCGTCTTAGCGTACCGGGTCAGGCCGTAAGCAGCGCGCATGTCATCGACATTTCGGAAGGCGGTGCCAGCCTCCATGGCGGGCCATCGCTACCTCTGGACACACGCGGGGCACTGCATCTCGACGGCGTTGGCTTTACTTTGCCAAATGTCCGAAGCAGAGAAGGCCGGCAGCACGTTGCGCGTCAAATTCGAGTTGGACGAAGCCACGGTGATGAAGTTGCGGCCCGTCGTGGAAAAGCTCGCTTATACCCGCGCCGCCTAGTGGGCCAGCGAAGGAATGCGGACAATGGCATCATCAGCCCGGCAAGCAGGTCCCGCCAGAACAACATCGTCCGGGTTGATATGGCTGAAGCGCGTGAAGAACCCCGTCGAACTGCATGCCACCGCCGAGAGGGTGATCAGCAGGACGCCCTGTGCATGCCGGTCCGTGGCGCTACCGTCGTTGATCGTGTTCCACGATAACGACGGTCTAGTGACAACGTTGAGCGTACCGAGTCCGTCTATCGCACCACAATCGGGCGCCATTTGCGGCGGCCGAAGTCAGGGTGGCTCACCCTGGCTGGGCCGAGTGGGTGCCCCACCGCCAAGTGCATCTTCGTGGCCTCGGCGGTTCGCCAAAGCGTCTTGCAATCGATGACCTCGATCGACTGCGCGCCCAGGTCGAAATCCTCAAGCAGCCATGTGCTCACTGCACCTTGAATTCCGGGCATGGGACGCTTCGCCTCGCGGTCCCAGACCGGTGAACGGGACCATGTGCCGCAGCCGCAAATCGAGGAATCATGATGTTCGACCAGATAACTGCCCCATTGATAGGTCGAGACCGTCTGACGCTCAGCAGCGATGGTCTGGCCATGGTCGGCGGAACGGCAGACAGGTTGGTGCTTGCGAGGTGCGGGTGTTCTCCCAGGGATGGCAATTTTGTGGTACGCTGGGTGCCATGATCCCGACATCCGCTATGATCACGTCTGCGTCCGTAACCGTTTTGATTTGGGCGAGTCCATGCGCCGCTCAATTGCGGCAGGCGGTGATCCTACGGCCGCCGATCAGTCCGGCCTGTGTCTCATCGCCATTTGGCCCGCGCGTGCTGTCGAACCAACCACAGGCCGGCTCCTACCATTATGGTATCGATCTGCCGGCACCGGCAGGCGCACCGATTCTGGCGACCGCGCCCGGCACAGTAATCCGCATCCAGAAGAAGGGTCCAGGTGGCCTTGAAATGCTGGTGCAGCATGAAAGCTTTGTCGGAATTTACAGCCATTTCGGTATGGTCATGCCAGCATTCGCCGAGGGTAAGCGCACCGTTGCGGCCGGCGAGAAGTTAGGCGTCGTAGGAAATACCGGTCTCACGACCGGTGCTCATTTGTATTTTGAGATGGACTTCGCTGGCAAGCCAGTCGATCCAGCACCGTACTTGGGAATACCCCGATGCGATGGCGAGGCCCATCAGGCGTCAAATGACAGACCGGATACAGAAGGAAAGATTATCGGAGGGCGGAAGTACTATCTGATTGTTCCGCCAGGGGAGTGATCGTGGTGGCACCACATAAGAGCCGCTTTGTCGATCGGCGATGCCAGATCGATCGTGACCGTATCGAACAGTTGCCTGGATGCCGACTGTCATCGTGACATCGGCGAGGTGATCAAGATGCAGGCCAGCAAATAGATTTCCGACCAGCCAGGAGATTGAAGGAGGCCGTGCGGCCGTGCAGTGTCGATGCCGATCGGTCTATGCTGCTCAGATGACAGCAGCCGGCCAATTCATTGGCGAACTTCACAGGGGAACCGGGTGGTTCCAGCTGAACTGCATCTCAAGCACGTCTTACTTAACCCATTTTTGATATTCCGGGCCCCATTTGCGTAAATTTTCCAAAAATCCCCTGCATTGACTAGGCTAGGGTCCAGAACCCGTCATGTAGTGATATAATTGTTGGATGCCCCATTGACGGAATTCCGTCGCCCGGACCAGCCTCTGGCGGATGTTCGTCCGTCGCGCCGGAACCCGGAGCAAAGCGACCAGCCAGGCCTATTTCACCCACCGCCTCGTCGCCTCGCTCCGTACCGGCAAGCAGGTCCGCCAAGTGACCCTGCTCAACCTCGGCCGTCATTTCCTGCCGCAGTCGGACTGGCCCGCGCATGGGATCGGCCAGTACCTACGAGATCACCGTCATTCCCGATGAGACGGCCCTCAATGCCACCGCCATCACCTGGAAGAAGACCCCGGTCAAGGGCCGCCGAGTGTCCCATCAACCCGATGGAGTTCCAGGTTCAACTAAATCCCACAAGATGCCGGTGTAGGTCGCTATCCCTTCGCGTGCTGGGGCCACCAGCAAATGCTCGTACGGTCCGTGTTGCTTGCAGCCATTGTAGCTGTGCGGAATCCAGACCAACGGCACGCCTAGGTAGTTCACGAATACATCGCCTGGAAGCCCGCCCGAGGAGTTTGGGCTCACCTGCACCCGCTTGCAGAGCGACTTTTCCCTACTGCGAACGGTCCGGCAGACCCACGGGTGCCTGGGATCGGTCCGGCTTGCGGGCATCCTCACCCAAGCGTTCTCGATGCGGACCTCTGGAAATCGCTGGCCATCAAACTCCAGGCTCCACGGAGTCAGCGGTATGCGACGGCCTATCTTCGGGTCGCCCATCCCCTGTCGTGAAGCGGTCGGGATCTACTTCCACAAACGGGTTCGCGGCGTCGATGCTGCCATTCATTTGCGCCCATGCAATCTTGTGAGCGGCACGTCTCAACTCCTCTCGGTCCTGAATCTTCAGAATCTCTTGGACTTCGATAGGCTGCCGATCGCTTACTTCCATGGCTCCCTCCTTGGTTGAACCGCGCCCCGTTTATACCACCGATGGGCGTGGGTGCAGATACCGTTGGCTGCGGCCAGAGCGCAAGCGGGAGAGGATCGCTTCGCGCGTGCCGCCCTTCAGCGATAGCGGCCGGCGGCCACATTTCTGAGCAGAGGCCCAAGGTGGGTTCGATTCCAAAGGCGGGAGTCGAACCACCGGGGTAAACGAGATAGCGAAGGCAAACTGAGCAACGTTTTGACCAACGCTATCCGCCTACCCAACTGATATACTCTATATTTTAGTCTGTTATGACGGATCTGCGGAATATCCCTGTCTATCCATTAATGAGAACGGTACTAAAACTATATAGTAGAACGGGCGGCTCATCCAGGCGGTGCCAGACACACAGCTTGGATCACGTGTGCGTGATGACCTATCAGCCGGGGCGCGAATACGAGGAGCGATGAGCCTCGAGAAGGGAACATACCGTATCCCTTGATGGCCATCCTTTGGGTTTGGAGGACCTCCGGAGAATGTCCACCTCCGATCCAATCCAGGTGGCGGAGATCGAGGCGCCCCCTAACCGTCGTGTCAACGACCCTCCTCGCTCGCGAGTTTGGCAGGTTGCCTTCAGGTGTCTAGGTCCACGAGATGGCTCCGCGCCTAATCGGCCAGATGAACGGCATTCTGTTTGCCCTTGGGTCCAGACCGGTCGCTGGTGCCATGGTTGGGATACAGAAGCGAGAGAGCGGACGTGCGTGGGGGTGCGGAACTGCCTACGCATCGGGCAGGGCCGCGTACGAGGTCGCGCGCATTCTGCGTGATCGGCCCACCTGTGCGGGCGCTGGAGGAGACTTGTCGTCAGCTTGCGTGGCTTGCGTTGGCGTCCGGTGCGGCCGATCCTGGGCGCCGAAATCTTCACGCCATTAGTGGTGAACCGGATTGGTTTGATCTCTGGAAGGCCCTCGAGATCCTCAATGGGGGTCAGCACGTATTTCCGAGTTGGCCAAGGGATGAGGCTGAGTGGCTGGGGGCATCCGCGGCGCGCTATCATCACTCGCCAAGCCATCGACAGTGGCGGAAAGGACCGAGGTGGCTTCAGGATAACGGAAAGCCCAAATGGAATTGGAGGATGCGCCGCAGCTTGGAGGATGCACGCCGGCTCGCTGCAGTTTGGTTAGCCCAACTTTCGCAACTCGCGGTCAACAATCCCTCAAACGGTCGGATTTCCGAGGGCGTGGTGGCGCAAGGTCGGCACCACAGAGTGGACGGTCATTGTGTTTCGGAATGCCGTCCTCTGTAATCCTGGGCGGCGGTTGCTCGGGCAAGTTGATCTTGAGCCGCTGAAGCACAAGCACCGGTTCCGGTTCCGTGTAACGCGATATGACCACGGCGCGGCCGCCGGTCGTTGGTAGCGTCCAGCATGAGACCCCCAGGCTTATGGTGTTATGTGTCACTTTTATGACGACCATCGATGCGTTGCATTTCGCGAAGATTTTTTCGCGAAGCGGCGGTAAGTTGCGTGTGGCGGCTCGCGAAAGGCTGTATCTGTAGGGCATCGCGGTGCGCGTGACCTGACGCCTCTGAGGCGGATTGCCAGCTGCGGTGGCTCGCAACTGGTAGCAGGCCCAATCGGGTCCCCCTCGGATCAGCTTGGTGCTGCCTACGAGTTCTCAACGCGACGATTGCCGACCGTGGCATTCACAGAAACTTCGCTTTCCGCATCTGCAGGACTAGCTACCCTGCGTCGTGAGTCCGATGGCAATGGATGTGGCGGCCAGGCCCCTGTGATCTGGGGCCGCCGCAGGTTAACTTGCCCCATGAGACCGGTGCTGACCGCAGGAGTTTGTCGTGACGGAGTCGAAATCGATAAGTGCATATGGCCCGGCGCGGTCCAGCGTGAGCGGCAACCCTTTGAAACCGGCGGAGCTGCAGCGCACGCAACGCTACTGGGCCGCCACGATGTATCTGTCAGCGTGCATGATTTATCTTCGGCACAATCCGTTGCTTCGCGAACCTCTGAAGCCCGAGCATATCAAGCGGCGTTTGCTCGGCCACTGGGGCTCAGATTCCGGGATGAGCTTGGTCTATGTGCACCTCAACCGTCTGATAAAAAAGTACGACCTTGACGTTATCTTCCTCGCGGGGCCGGGTCACGGCGCGCCGGCGCTACTCTCCAATGTTTATCTCGAGGGTTCGTATTCCGAGATCTACAGCGATATCTCCGAGGACGAGGAAGGGCTGCACCGACTGTTCAAGCAGTTCTCCTTCCCGGGCGGGATCGGCAGCCACTGCACGCCGGAGACGCCGGGCTCGATCCACGAGGGCGGCGAACTCGGCTACTCGGTGTCGCACGCGTATGGCGCGGCCTTCGACAACCCCGATCTCATCGTCACGGTCATGGTTGGCGACGGCGAGTCCGAGACCGGGCCGCTGGCGACCTCCTGGCACTCCAACAAGTTTCTCAATCCGGTTCGCGACGGCGCCGTGCTGCCAGTGCTGCATCTGAATGGCTACAAGATTGCCAATCCGACGATCCTTGCCCGCATCCCGCACGAGGAGCTGGAGTATCTGTTCCGCGGCTACGGTTACGAGCCCTATTTTGTCGAGGGTTCCGACCCGGACACGATGCATCAGGCCCTTGCCGCAACATTGGAACATTGCGTTCTGGAGATCCGTCGTATCCAGAAAGCCGCGCGCGAGGGCCACGGCCCGGTCACGCGCCCCCGTTGGCCGATGGTCGTCTTGCGCAGCCTGAAAGGCTGGAGTGGCCCAAAAGAGGTAGACAACCACAAGGTCGAGGGGTTCTGGCGCGCCCACCAAGTGCCGCTTGCGGAGGTGCACGAGAAACCCGCGCATCTGAAACAGCTCGAGGAATGGCTGCACAGCTATAAGCCGGAGACATTGTTCGACGAAGCGGGACGCCTGCAGCCGGAGCTGCGGGAGCTTGCTCCGAAAGGCGCGCGTCGCATGGGCGCAAACCCGCACGCGAACGGCGGGCTCCTGCGCAAGTCGTTGCGCTTACCGGACTTCCGCGACTACGCTGTCGTGACGGAGCAACCAGGCTCGGTTGAGGTCGGGCCGACCCAGTTGCTGGGCCAGTTCCTGCGCGACATCGCCCGCGACAACCCGCACAATTTCCGCGTCTTCAGCCCGGACGAGAACGCCTCGAACCGGCTGACCGCGTTGTATGAGGTGACCAAGAAGACCTGGCTTGCAGAGTACTTCCCCGAGGACGAGGATGGCAGCGAGCTGGCATCCGACGGACGGGTTATGGAGATGCTCAGCGAGCATACGCTCGAGGGCTGGCTCGAGGGCTATCTGCTGACCGGTAGGCACGGCTTCTTCTCCACGTACGAAGCGTTCGTGCACATCATCGACTCAATGTTTAATCAGCACGCCAAATGGCTGGAGAAATCTCGAGAGCTTCCGTGGCGCGCAGACATCTCCTCGCTCAATCTGCTGATCACCTCCACCGTGTGGCGCCAGGACCACAACGGCTTCACCCATCAGGACCCCGGCTTTCTTGATGTAGTTGCGAACAAGAGCCCTGAGGTGACCCGCATCTATCTTCCACCGGACGCCAATTGCCTGCTCTCGGTCGCGGATCACTGCTTGCGTAGCCAAAACTATGTCAATGTGATCGTCGCGGACAAGCAGCCGCATCTGTCGTATCTCGACATGGATGCCGCGGTGAAGCACTGCACCAAGGGTGCGGGAATCTGGCACTGGGCCAGCAGCGACAAGGATAGCGAGCCGGATGTTGTCATGGCGAGTTGCGGCGACGTTGCAACGATGGAGTCCCTGGCCGCCACGGCGTTGCTGCGGCAGCATTTCCCCGACCTGAAGGTTCGATTCGTCAACGTTGTGGATCTGTTCAGGCTGGTACCTGACACCGAGCACCCGCACGGCTTCTCCGACCGCGAGTTCGACGCGCTGTTTACCCCCGACAAGCCGGTGATTTTCAATTTCCATGCCTACCCGTGGCTTATCCATCGCCTGACCTATCGGCGGAACAACCACGATAATCTCCACGTCCGCGGCTACAAAGAGAAGGGCAATATCAATACGCCGATGGAACTGGCCATCGAGAACCAGGTCGACCGTTTTACTTTGGCGATGGACGCGATCGACCGCGTTCCGGCCCTCCAGACGCGTGGGTCGCATGCCCGAGACTCGCTCAGGGACCTGCAAATCGACTGTCAAAACCATGCCCACAGGGAAGGGATCGATGCACCCGAGATCGTCAACTGGAAATGGCCGCTCTAGTAGATAAAATCCGACGGATAAAGCCGCCGGGTTTCATCCACTAGCCGTTGTTTTGGGGGCCAATTCACCCGACCGCCAGGAAGCTTCTGTCGGGATCGGACCACTCGGGGCTCAACCCGTGTTGCTCGACCCGGCACGGCTGGCGCGGCTGCCGTCAAGATCTGGATAGGCCTCGCGCCAAGTAGCGTTGAGGAAACAGAGGCGCAATCAGCTTCGCAGGAGAGCATCATGGATGAGGCCACGGACATCGACACGTTGCCGGAACAGCTCACGCTTAGCGATTTCGGGTCCGTCGCGTTTGCCGGCGGAGCCGGTGCACTCTTTGAGCGCCACCTTCGGTTCGACGCCGTGGTCGACCCGGCCGCTGCCTACGAGCGACAGCGCTTCGAGGCTCTGGCCCGCTCGGTGCGCGACATTCTCTCGCAGCGCTGGATCAAGACCCTTCGCGCCTACGATCAGGAAAACCCAAAGCGGATCCACTACCTGTCGATGGAGTTCCTGATCGGCCGGTCACTGTCCAACAACGTCACGAACCTGCTGCTGCATCCGTTCATCGACCGCGCCATGCGTGAGGAAAGCCTCGACTGGGTGGGCCTGGTTGAGCAGGAGCCTGATGCCGGGCTGGGCAATGGCGGCCTCGGACGGCTGGCAGCATGTTTTCTTGATTCGATGGCGACCATGCAGCTTCCGGCGATGGGTTACGGCCTACGCTTCGAGTATGGCATCTTTCGTCAGGCAATCGAGGACGGCTGGCAGCGCGAGTATCCGGACAACTGGCTTCGCTGGCAGGACCCGTGGGAGGTCTCGCGCCGCGGCGAGGCTGTCGAGGTCAGGTTCGGCTGCTCCTTCGAGATGCACCAGGGACACCTGCAGGTCGTCGCCAATCGCCCCTCGAGCCTGACGGGCATCCCCTATGACCGGCCGGTGGTCGGTTTTGGCGGCAAGACGATCAACAGCCTGCGGCTGTGGAGTGCAGTGGCGCACGATTCCTTCGACTTCCGGGAGTTTAGCACGGGCGACTTTGTGGGCGCCCTGGTGGGCGGTATCGCAGCACATACGCTAACCCGCGTTCTCTACCCGGATGACTCCACCGAGATGGGACAGGGGCTGCGCTTTGCACAGGAATATTTCCTGGTCGCCTGCTCGCTGGCCGACCTCGTGCGCCGTTTCCGCCGCGACAATGACGACTGGAGCCAGCTCCCTGACAAGGTTGCGATCCAGCTCAACGATACCCACCCCACCCTCGCGGTGCCGGAGTTGATGCGCATCCTGCTCGACGACGCGCAACTCGGTTGGGACCAGGCGTGGGACCTCACGCAGGGACCCTGGCCTACACGAACCATACGCTGTTGCCTGAGGCGCTGGAAAAATGGCCGCTTCGCTACTTCCAGCAGATGCTGCCCCGACAGCTCGAGATCATCTACGAGATCAACCAGCGCTTCCTCGATAACGTGCGCCGGCGCTTTCCCGGCGACGAAGCCCGCGTGGAGCGAGTCAGCCTTATCGAGGAGGGGCCGGAGGACAAGGTCCGTATGGCAAATCTGGCGATCGTGGGCTCGCACAGCACCAATGGCGTTGCGGCTATCCACTCCGAGCTGCTGCGCAAGACGACAGTTCGCGACCTGGCGGAGATCTTCCCGGAGCGCTTCAACAACAAGACCAATGGCGTCACACCTCGGCGCTGGCTTTTCCTCGCGAATCCGGACCTGTCACGCGTCATCGCCGACGCGATCGGCGACGGCTGGATCACCGATTTCGCCAAGATTGCCGAGTTGCGACCTGTTGCCGAAGACGCCGGGTTCCGCCGCTCCTTTCTGCAAGCCAAGCGCGGCGCCAAGGCGCAATTCGCCACTTGGTTGCAGGCAACCTCCGGGCAGGTGGTAGACCCTGACAGCATCTTCGACTGTCAGATCAAGCGCATCCACGAATACAAGCGCCAGATGCTCAACGCGCTGCGCATCATCGTGTTGTACAATCGGCTGCGCGCGAACCCGGACCTGGAGATGACGCCCCGCACGTTCTTCTTTGCGGGCAAGGCGGCGCCGGCCTATCACCTGGCCAAGCTCATCATCAAGTTCATCAACAATCTGGCTGGCACGATCGACGGCGATCCCGCGGTCCGAGGACGCATCAAGGTCGTCTTCCTCCCGGAATACTGCGTCTCGCTGGCCGAGCGGCTGATCCCGGCCGCGGATGTCTCGAATCAGATCTCGACCGCCGGCTTCGAGGCCAGCGGCACGAGCAACATGAAGTTCATGATGAACGGGGCGCTGACCATCGGGACGCGGGATGGCGCGACGATCGAGATGGCGGAGGAGGCGGGGGAAGAGAACTTCTTCCTCTTCGGCCTCACCGCGCAGCAGGTCGCCGACAGCCGCGGCTGGTACGATCCGCACTGGCACTACGAGAATGAGGTCGAGACGCGGGAGGCGCTTGACTTAATCGCCAGCGACTATTTCAGTCGGAACGAGCCGGGTGCCTTCACCCTGCTGCACGACACATTGCTGAAGAACGGCGACCATTACATGCACCTCGCGGACCTGACGGCTTACCTGGAGGCGGATCGGGAGCTCTGCTCGCTGTACGCGGATCGCGACGGATGGGCCCGCAAGGCGATCCTGAATGTCGCGGGCTCGGGGAAGTTCTCCAGCGACCGGACCATTGCGCAATACGCGGCGGAAATCTGGCACGCCCAGCCCTGCCCGGTCGTGTAGGCGGAGTGGGCGACATGGCTTTATCACCCCTAGCCGGCAAGCGGGCTCCGACGGAGATGCTGGTCGATCTCAACCGGCTGGAACACGCGTATTTCGCCGGGCGGCCTGATCCGGCCGACCCGGCGCAGCGCGTGAGCTTCGGCACCAGCGGGCATCGTGGCTCCTCGCTGCGCGGCTCGTTCACGGACGCGCACATCGTGGCGATCACGCAGGCGATCTGCGACTATCGGCAGGCCCACGGCGTGACCGGGCCGCTGTTCATGGGCAAGGACACGCACGCGCTGTCGGCGCCGGCGCAACGCACGGCGCTCGAGGTGCTAGCGGCCAACGAGGTCGTCACCATCATCCAACGCGACGACGGCTTTACGCCGACACCGGTGATCTCCCACGCCATCCTGACCTACAACCAGGGGCGGAGCGATCGGCTCGCCGACGGCATCGTCATTACCCCCTCGCACAATCCGCCGGAGGATGGCGGGTTCAAGTATAACCCGACCAACGGAGGCCCGGCCGACACCGACGTGACGCAATGGATCGAGCAGCGGGCGAACGACTTGTTGCGTCCGGGCCAAGCTGATGTGCGGCGGGTGGCGTTTGCGGTTGCGATCGGCGCGGAGACGACGCGCGAGGACGATCTGGTGATGCCCTATGTCGAGGATTTGCGGCACGTCATCGACATGGACGCGGTGCGCGATGCTCGGCTGTCACTCGCCGTTGACCCCCTAGGCGGCGCGGCGCTGGCTTACTGGGAGCCGATCAACCGGGTCTACGGCCTCAACATTGTGGTCACCAATCCGGTGATCGATCCGACCTTCTCGTTCATGACCGTCGACCATGACGGCGTCATCCGGATGGACTGCTCGAGCCCGTATGCCATGGCCCGTCTCGTCGAACTCAAGGACCGCTATCGCGTGGCGTTCGCCAACGATCCCGATTCCGACCGGCACGGTATCGTCACGCCGAGCGCCGGGCTGATGAATCCTAATCATTACCTGGCGGTGGCGATCGACTATCTGCTGACCCATCGGCCCGACTGGCCGGCGGAGGCTGCTATCGGCAAAACCGTGGTCAGCAGCAGCATGATCGACCGGGTCGTGCAGAAGCGGGGCCGCCGCCTGTCCGAGGTGCCCGTCGGCTTCAAGTGGTTCGCGCCCGGCTTGTTCGACGGCGACTACTGTTTTGGCGGCGAGGAGAGTGCAGGCGCCAGCTTCCTGCGCCGCGACGGAAGTGTCTGGACGACTGACAAGGATGGACCGATCATGAACCTGCTGGCTGCCGAGATCACGGCGCGCACGGGCAGGGATCCGGGAGAGCTCTATGAGGCGCTTACCGAGGATTTCGGCACTGCCTACTATACTCGGATCGATGCGCCGGCGACTCCAGAGCAGAAGGCGAAATTGGCCAAGCTGTCGCCCGAGTCGATCAAGGCATCGGAGCTGGCCGGCGAAACGATCGTCCAGAAGCTGACGCGTGCTCCCGGAAATGACGCGCCGATTGGCGGTTTGAAGGTCGTTACGGCCAACGGGTGGTTCGCCGCGCGCCCGTCCGGCACGGAAGCTGTTTACAAGATATATGCCGAGAGCTTCCGAGACGAGGCGCACCTGGAGACCCTGGTGAATGAAGCTCAGCAGATCGTGCAGGAGGTATGACTAAGGTTTGACAAAAGTTCCGCGTCGACAAGGGAGACTCCCGCAGCAAAATCACAGCGATCGCTGCCTAATCGAGTGCAGAACTGCTGAAGCCGCCAACGGGTGACGTATCGTATTCTACCTCCCGAAGTAACTGTCCTCCAACGATCGCCACTCTACGCTTGCCGTGATCTCTATTAGTGCGCTGTCGAGGGACTTCTTGAGTGGCGAATTCTGTGGTAATGCAAATGCCATATAAGCCGTCGCAAGAAGACCACGCGGCATTGGAATTACCCCGGAAAATTGTGTCGAGATCAAATATTGCAAGGCGCCCACGCTATTGACTACAGCGTCAGACTTGCCACTGGCCAGCGAAGCGAGCGCCTCGCGAAGGTTGGTGTATTTGGAATACTGGAAGTGCTCTTCTTCGAGATACTCGGCGCCCGATGAATCCGCCACTGCAGCCAGCCGTTTTCCGTCGAGATCGCCATTACGAGGCATCTGGTCCGCTTCGACGCGATCGGCGGTCATATGCGCGACGAGGCTCGTCGATAGCAAGGAGATGAGCGCCAGGCTCCCCAGCATCCAAAGCACGGCGAGAAACCGACCGATTGGCGTTTTCGGTGTTTTATCGCCATAGCCGACGGTGGTCATCGTTACCACCGCCCAGTAGATGCCCTCGTTCAGCGTCGTGACAGAGGAATCTGAGAGTTGCGTCGCGTTTCGACGCGGTCGCTCGAACGTCCACATCAGGACGCCGATCAGCAAGAGCAGCGCCAGGATGAGAACGATCAAGAAGCTGAGTTCCTTGACGCCCGCGCCATAGGACAGGACGGCTGCGATAGGGCCCGCTTGCTTGGGGAAGGCGACTGCGACACCTGAGCGATGCGTGGGGTAGCTAAAATCGACCCGAGCAAGCCGACCCGGCGTAATGGTGATCGCGCCGATCGCCGCGTCGAACTGCCCACGCTCGAGACCCGTGAGGATGGCATCCATTTGCGACACAAGTGTTAATCTATAGGTCAGATGAAGGTCCTCGGCGACACGTCGCCAAAGCTCCACGCTGAGGCCGGAAAACAGGCCATCGCGACCAACCCATCCGTAGGGCGCTACGTCATAAACAGCGACGCGCAGGGGAGTATCCCCCGGTTCGGCGCCCAATATGGTTCCGATACAGCCCAAGCAGCCTATCATGGCGATTATAATCAGCCGCGCTCGTGCGGGGGTGCGCCTCCCAGACCGAAGGTTGCTTAAGCGCTTTCTCATGGTCGACGATTACAGTTTGGCCCCCGAGCAATCCGCCGAGTGTAGCGCATTGGCGGGTATCAGGATCTCTGCCGCAAAACGATCATGAGGTATTCATGCGGCCGTCACGGCCAGCAGGGCGCCGGAATTTGCCGATGCCGTGGGTGTCAAGCCTAGATCAGATTGCCACCTCTCGCCCGACCTCAACGACGGTGTCGGGCGGCAAGCGAAAATAGTCTGTCACGTGCGCCGAGTTGCGCTGCATGAAGGCAAACATCGTTTCCACCCAAGCCGGCAAGCCTTTGTGGTCGTCGCATCGAACCACCGTTTCGTGTCCGACGAAGTAGGTCACGTCGGACAAGTCGATGCTGCAGCCGCTACGCTGCGCCTGACGCAGCACCGCCGGTACGTCCGGCCGCTCCATGAAGCCGAAATTCGCGACCGCTCGCCATATGCCCGGCACTACCAACTCGAAAGTAAGGCGATTCTCCGGCGACACGAGCGGAACCATCTGCGTAATGACGGTCAGGATGAACACTCGCTCATGCAGCGCCCGGCTATGCTTTACGTGCCACATGAGCACGGGCGGCACGTCGCGCTGAGTACGGGTAAGAAACACCGCAGTGCCGGGCACGCGAGGGATACCCTGCGCCTTGATTTTTTCCGTGAAGACGTCGATCGGCAACAGTTGCTCGTGCACTCGCCGTCCGACCGCCGCCGCGCCGACATGCCAGACGACCATGGTGCCGAACACCGCTAGGGCAAGCAGCACCGGGACGTAGCCGCCATCGGCGATCTTGAGCAGGTTGGAGCCGACAAAGGCGGCGTCCACCACCGCGAGCGCGCCAGCCGCCACGCCGGCCACCGCGGTGTTCCAACCGAAGATCTCCCGCATCGCCATGAATAATAGCACCGTCGTCAGCAGCATTGTTAGTGACACCGCGATCCCATACGCCGCAGCCAGGTTGTCGGACTTGCCAAATCCGACGGTCAATCCAATCGTTACCAACATGAGCAGCCAGTTCACCGGGCCGACGTAGATCTGCCCGTAACCCAGGGCAGAGGTTTGGGTGATCGGCAGCCGCGGCATCCAGCCAAGCTGGATGGCCTGCCGCGTCATCGAGAATGCGCCCGTGATGATTGACTGGCTGGCGATGACGGTCGCGACGGTTGCCAGCAATACCAGCGGCACCAATAGCATGGAGGGGCAAAGCCGGTAGAAGATGTTGTCCGCGGTTGGCGCCCCGGAAACGACCAGAGCCGCCTGGCCGGCATAGTTCAGCACCAGGCACGGCAGGACGAGGGCCCACCACGCCAGCCGGATTGGCCCGGCGCCGAAATGGCCCATGTCTGCATACAGCGCCTCAGCTCCGGTTACACACAGGACACCGCCCCGAGCACCCCGAAGCCGGTGGCGCCATTCGAAAACAGGAAGTCCACTCCGTAGCTTGGATTGATCGCCAGCAGCACCCCCGGATGGTGCGCCACCCCCCAGATACCGAGCAGTCCGATCACCGCGAACCAGACCAACATCACGGGGCCGAACGCAATACCGATTCTCCCCGTGCCGAGCCGTTGTACCGCGAACAGCAACAGCAGGATCACCACCGCCGCCGGCACGACATACGGCTTCACTGAGGGCGTCACGATCTCAAGGCCTTCTAGCGCCGATAGCACCGAGATTGCCGGTGTAATCGCGCCGTCACCATAAATCAGCGCGGCGCCGAGCAGCCCGACCACGACGATCATGGGCCGCTGCTCCCGCTTGACCCCGAGCAGGGACATCAGCGCCAGGATGCCGCCCTCGCCATCGTTGTCCACCCGCATCGCCAACGCGACGTATTTAACCGACGTGATAATCAGCAGGGTCCAGACAATCAATGACAGCGAGCCGAGCGCGGCCGCCGGTGGCGGATGGTCGCCGGTTACGTCGAGCACGGTCTTCAGTGTGTAGAGTGGACTAGTGCCTATGTCGCCGAAGACGACGCCGAGCGCGGCAAGGCTCATGGCAGACAACCCAGGGTGGGTCGTCGGGCGCGCGGCGCCATCCATGGCTGAGCCGGTCATGTTATAGCCTCTTGGGTCGAGCCGTTACAGCCTGTTCAGTGGAGGGGTGTCGACAGAGGTCCCGTATGGCCAAATAATGCTAAGAAGCCCCGGCGTCGAGAGAGAGCGTGACATGGACGACACCTTCCGAACTTTGCCGCTGCATCGGCAGCCCACTCCGCGCGAAAACCGCAAGCATCGGCTGGTTGTTCGCAAGCACGTCGGCATCAAACCGCAACAGGCCCTTGCCACGGGCGATATCAACCAGATGAGCTAATAGACAACGGGCGATCCCTTGCCCCTGGTAGTCCTCCTCCACGGTGAATGCCACCTCGGCGCGCCGCGAACCAGGGTCGGGATCGCGAACGTACCGCGCTCCAGCAATAATGGTTTCCGCGTGGCTCGGACCAGTGGTCGCCCAGAGTGCAACAACTTGATCAAAGTCCACGTTTGTAGCCTGCTCAAGTTCGACGTCCGTCAATTCCTCTTTGTAGCCGAAAAATCGCATGTAAACCGTCGTCTTTTCGAGTTTACCGAAAGTAGAACGCAGCCGTGCCTTGTCGTCCGGCCGAACGGCCCTGATCAAGATCGTTGTTCCGTTCCGCAAAATATGGGTAGCTGCAAAGTTTCGGACGTCAATCGCGGACCCTCGTGTGAGGCTGGATGGAGTTGATTTCGAAGCGGATGCGCAGTCAGGGGTGCGTTTGGGGTCGCTCGTCATGAAAATTGGTTCCCTCAATAGCGAGTGGTATTAAGGCCGAGGCGGGGATCTCCCCGTCAAGTATGTGCTCGGCGCTCCTAGGCTCGTAGCTTGCCGCCGAGGTGTCTCTAGTTGGTGTCTATTCTTCTATTTATATCTATTCATAAAATAGATCCAGCCCGGGCGGAGGGGTCCCCTGGGTGTAGCCATACGAACGGGCAAGTCATGGGACGCCTCTTGAATACTCGGTCAACGATGTTCACCGGACAATAGACGCATCTGTGTGGCAGACTATCTTGACGTTATGTGGACCTCACGGACTCTCTCGCCAAAACGGTCGTTGGATGGCGGATGATGATGAGCTCCTCGTCGGTGGGAACGACCCAGACTGAGATCGATGAGGTAGCGGAACCGATTTTGGGCTCGGCGCTTTAGTTCCGCTCTGGGTCAAGAACCGCTCCCAGCCATGCGCATTGCGCAATGACCTGTGCCGTCTCGCGAATGGCATCGCGAGATAGGCGCAGGCGAAGCGAACATCGATGATATCGACCAACTCGCCGAGAGGAGCTTTTTGCTCTGCCTCGTTAAGCAGCAGCTCGAAATCCCTCAATCCCGACGCCGCGCGCGTCTTCAGTGGACCCGGGGAACGCGGCTTCGCATCGGCGTGAGAAAGTTCTTGACACGGTTACGCCGAGTCGAGTCTACACGGCGGGTGCTTCTGCTTCTACGCCGCCAACGGAGTCACGCCGAGAAGGAGCGCTGATCGCGGCGCTGACCGCAAGGCTGGTGTTGGCGGACGAGCGCATCGCCGCGCAGGACGCACGCATCGCGGCCCTGGAGGCGCGGCTCAGCCACCAAACTCGGCCGCCGAAGACCCTCGGCAATTCATCGAGGCCGCCCTCGCAAGGACACAAGCCAGACCTCCCGGCACCTGGTGCAGGTCGCCCGCCGCGCCAAAGCCGCCCCGGTGTCGGTCGGACGCTGCATCCGAACCGGATCGCACGATCGACCGGCGGCTGACCACCTGCCCGAAATGCCAAGCGGTGTTTCCGGACGCGTCGCAAACCCTGCAGCAGGTCTATGAGCGCATCGAGTTGCCCGGTTCGCCCGGATGTGACCCTGGCTGTTTCGGAATTTGGGTGTATTCGTGCGTAGGGGCGCCCTTTTTCGTTTAGCCAGGTGATGGCGAGGTCGGCGCCCACCTCTCGGAATGCTTTTGCGCACCCGTATGCGATAGATTGATCGTTCGCGATGCCGACGATGAGTACCTTCTGTCCGGAAAGAACAGGTCTTATTTCATCGCTGATTGCGAACTTCCCTCAGTGAATGGAGGCAGCTATGGCCTTGCGCCGATCCGCGACGACCAGCACGGCAACCGCGCGAGAGGCGGGCCGCGTGAGCAGGGAGTCGGCGCGACTGGTTAGGATGATAGGGACGCGGGCTCCGAGAACGATGCCGGCCGCATCGGCGCCCGCCAGAAAGGACAGGCTCTTGGCGAGCATGTTGCCCGCCTCGAGATCCGGGACGACAAGCACGTTCGCACGCCCCGCCACGGGCGATTTAATGCTCTTGATTGCCGCCGCTTCAACGCTGATGGCATTGTCCAGCGCGAGGGGGCCATCGAGCAGCGCCCCGGTGATCTGACCCCGATCGGCCATTTTGCACAGGGCGGCTGCCTCCACCGTAGAGGGCACCTTTGCCGTCACCGTCTCCATCGCGCTCAAAATGGCCACCCGGACTTCGGGAAATCCGAGCGCGTGCACGAGATCGAAGGCGTTCTGAACGATATCCACTTTCTCGTCGAGCGTCGGTGCGATGTTCACGGCGGCATCGGTAATGATCAACGCATTGGGTTGATTGGGCACGTCCATGATGCAGCAGTGACTGATCCGACGCGCCGTCCGGATGCCGGCTTCACGGGACACAACAGCCCCCATCAACTCATCGGTGTGAAGGCTACCCTTCATCAGGGTCTCGGCTCGGCCGGCTGTCACGAGTTCGACTGCGTTTGCCGCCAACTCATGGCTGTGACGAGCATTCATGATTTCCATGCCGCCGATGTCGAACCCGTGGTCCGCGGCGACCTTCCGGATCCGATCCGTGGGGCCAACCAGAATGCCCGACGCATTGGCTATTTTCTGTTACAATATCGCATTTGGATGTCTCCGACGATAATGTTGTCTCGATCGCAACTCTTTCGAATATTGTCACCTAAAGGACCTGCATCAATGTGTAGAGCGACGCGTCCAGGCGGAGCGCTTTTTGACGATCGCCACGAGCACATAGACTGACACACGATCCATATCTGGATCTTGACCGCGTTTTCCGAGGTCCCATAGAACTGCTTTGATCCGAAGGTGCTGCTTGATCCATTTAAAAAATAGCTCCACTTGCCATTTTTTTTTGTAGAGGGCGGCGATGGTCAACGCCGGCAGATCGAAGTTATTCGTTAGGAGTACCAACATCTTGCCGGTCTCGGCGTCCCCGAAGCGGATGCGGCGCAGAGGCTCCGGATAATGCTGCTTCCGGCCAAGGTCTTCCGCGGGAGGATGTCGATCAATTGAGCGAAAAGCGTTTTGCCGGTGTTCATCGGAGACGCCAGGGAGGACCCCGGAAGCATGCTTCGAGTTCAAATTGTGGACACCGGTTTTTACGTTGAAATCCGCATAATTCCTGGCGTTCAGAGCGGTCGTCCGTCAGTTAACCGGACAGCAGTGATTTCCGGCGCACACTATCTGAGAATGAGGCGGCTGTCTGACCCACAATAGCTGAGAGACAACGCAAATTCGGTGGGACGGACGCGCAATACGAGAAATAGGTAATTTGGCGTAGATAGAGAGGGCGAGTTCTGTGCCGCCACCTGCCTTCTCTGTTGCTAATTGGCGACATATGACCAAAAATGTGCGGTAACTTCCCGGGAGGACCACCATGAGACAACCCATCGCCCCGGCCGCCAGATCCGCCGCGGCTAACTCCGAACCCGGAGCAGATCGCCGAACCGTGGCGGGAAGTTGTTGATCCTAAAGAAGCACAAATGGAGACGTCTGTTCGAGGCACTGACGGGAGGGGACCGTTGTTGACGCCGAGCACATCCACGAAAAGCCCCCTGCTCTCCGATCAAGGGGACAGAGGCTCGCCCACACGTCGGTTGCTGGGCCGGAGCTGGGTTGCTCTTGTTAAAGCCACAACATGGCTAGCGAGGTGGCTTTGGTCGCTGTAACTGCCGCGATGATTTCGTGTCTCTGTTGATACATTTCTGGAACGACTTGCCTACCCGATTACTACTGACCACAGGGCTTGAGCTACGCGCTGCAAGAGCTGAACGAAAGGATCATACCAAAACGTGCTCCTTTTGTTATGCCCGCGTTATACCCGTTCGTTTCGGGATCACCAATGCCGAACCCTGCTGGAATGCTCTCGACGATGGTCTCCGTATGGCGTCGTCGCTTCCCTTGCAGACCTTCCCGAAAGAGACGCTGCAGTATTTCTGCCCGCTTGGGATATGGACAAACACTCTAAAATAGGCCCTATCTATGTGCGTCGGACGACACGGCTCCGAACAGAGCAGACGAGATTCGTTTCTGTTTCAGCGGGATCGGGCCAGCTGTGTTCATGAACCTCGACAAATGGCGCCGCATGACTTCAGCTGCCGAGCCAGGCCCTGCGACCGCTACCGATCGTGAGAGGCGCGAGCGTCGTCGCGCTAAAGCGAGGCATCAGCGCCCGAACCGGGTGCGCCTGCCGTTGCCAGATGCTGTCCAATGTGGTCAAGGCCGATCGGGATTAGATCGTTTCCTAGACGTATCCATTTGTGCTTCTTAGGATCAACAACTTCCTGCCACGGGTCGGCGATCTGCTCCGGGTTCGGAGTTAGCCGCGGCGGATCTGACGGCGGGGCGATGGTTTGTCTCATGATGGTCCTCCTGGGAGTTACCGCATATTATTCTACCGCATTTATGCAGTAACTGCCGCGCTCTAGAAGAACGTTCTTACGTTGGCTAACCATTTTTGGTCATCTGTGTCCAATTAGCCACAGAGAAGGGAGGATGGCGGCACAGAACTCGGCCTCTCCATCTACGCCAACGGGCTTTACCTATTCCTCGATAGCCGCACGGGATACCGAGGCGCGATGATCGCGACCCTCAGCAATCACGCGATCGGACGTGGGTTTTTAAGGCGCATGGGTGACGGCAGCCACCGCGCGCTGCACCGGGATTTGAGCGCCCTAGCTGCCGCCGGGCACGGCCGATTGGACTGCTGGATGCCCTGACATGCGCCAGATTCCCGTCGGCGAACCGGCGGCGACCGCTGCTCTGAACCGTGACATGCCTCGAGGGCGTAGCGCTTTGAAGCGGCTGTGCCCCCCCTGACCTGGTTGCCGCAACGTTTGAGTTTCGTCTCGAACGCCGGGATGATCCGGCTTGGGCGTGAGCCAGCCCCGCAAGCGATGGGGCTGAAGCGCGGCTTCTTTTAAAGCGCCCGACCGAGTTGTTTGAGATGCCGTCAACAATGCCGCGCTCGATGGCACATCGGGCCAGTTCGCTGCGGCTCCAATGGCTCAGCGGCAAATTGCTTCCTTCTGGTTGCTCGCAGGCCAAAGCGACAATCGCGCAGATCTGCTCGGGCGTGAAGGTTGCCGGGGCGCCCGGACGCGGTGCGTCGGCCAATCGCTGGCGACCGGGGCGACCTCGGCCGCGATACGCCAACGCCGCAGCCAATGGCGTACGGTCTTCGGCCAAACCTCAAGCTGACGCGCGGTTTCGCGAACGCCGGTCCCGGCCGCCGCCAGCAAGATCATCCGAGCCCGTTCCGCCAGCTTTTGCGGCGTGGTGTGCGCACGGACCAGGCGGGTCAGCACTTGCTCGTGGGGAACCGTCATCACGATAGGATCGGCGAACAGACGCGGCATCGGGGCCTCAGCGAATCGAGGGACGAACAGGCCATTCGCCATGACATGGCTCGGCGCGTTTGACTCCCCCTTTCAGGCACGCTGAATGCGAAGCAGATCGTTCTACCTCCGACTGTGGCAATCGGGACTCACCCCAAGCAGCCATGGAGTCCCCATTTGCGGCGCGCCGCACTAGTGGCTTGGCGATCATTCTACGCAGTCGCCCCCCCGCTGCTGCCGCCCGACCAGTCGAGATGGGTGTCGTCATGGCGTTGCCGCCAGAGGTGCGGAGATGGGTGTCGACCGCTCTTGTGGTTCTCTCGACGAACGCTTGGCCGGTTATTCGGCCAGTGGCCCGTCCCATCGTGCCGCGACCCCGGGGTCATACCAGCAAGTCACCCTTACGCTCGCACCGAAGCGGCGCGGTCCGCCGCCGCTGTCGGAACCTGGCGTCAAGAAACTATGGCCATCGCTGCATCCGGGCACCCCAGCCATGAAGTTTCACCAGCCTCAGCGCCCGATGAACCGCGGGGGGCGCTTCTCCATGAACGCGGTGCGGCCTTCCTTGTAATCCGCACTGTTGAAGCAAAGCTCGCCGATCTTCTTGATCGCGTCCATATCGCGTTGGCTCTCGTCCTTGAGCATCTCGTTGATGGTCAGCTTCGAGGCGGCGACCGACAGCGGAGCGTTGTCGGCGATAGTGCGGGCGATATCCAGCACGACGTCATTCAGCGCTTCTTCCGAGGTCATCTTGTTGATCAGGCCAATCCGTTCGGCCTCCGCCGCATCGATCCGCTTGGCGGTATACAGGATCATCCGCGCATGCGCCGGCCCGACCAGATCAATCAAGCGCTTCACCGCGTCCGGCGCGTAAGCGATGGAAAGCCGAGCGGCGGGAATGCCGAACTGGCTGTCCGCCGAGGCGATGCGCAGATCGGTCGCCATCGCGATCGCCAGACCACCACCCATGCAGAAGCCGCGGATGCGGGCGATGATCGGCTTCTTGAACGCGTGAAACTTGTCGCGTCCGATCCCGGTGGCGCGGTCGTACTCCTCCTGCGCCGCCGCACTGTTGCGGTTCTTCTCGAACTGGCTGATGTCGGCGCCCGAGACGAACGCCTTGTTGCCGGCACCCGTCAGGATCACCACGCTGACGCTGCTGTCCTCGGCAAATTCGTCCAAGATCTCCCCGAGGCCGGTCCACATCTCCATGGACATCGCATTGCGTTTTTCCGGCTGGTTGAACGTGACGAGACCGACGCCGTCATCCTTCGCCGCCAGCATTTTTCCACCCGCGTAGGGGCGGGTCTCCGCGTGATCCGGCAGCATTCAGATAACTCCTTTCTGTCGCATATCATTCAGCTCGGCGTCGGTGTAGCCTACACTTTTCAGGATTTCGTCACCGTGTTCGCCGGCGTCCGGGGTGTAGGTCCGGATGGCTTTGGAGAAACCGGAGATGTTGAGTGCGGATGCAACAACTTCCTTTTCGCCAACATGAGGGCTTTTCATCATCGTTGCCATGCCGAGGTGCTTGACCTGCGGATCCGCGAACACCTGGTCAATCGAGTTTATCGGGCCGCAGGGGATCCCGTTCGCCTCGAACAACTCGATCCAGTGATCCGACGGCTGTGTCACGGTGATTTCGGATATGGCGGCGTTGATCGCCTTGCGGTCGGTGCTGCGGCCGACCTGGGTTTTCCACTCCTCCTTTTCCAGCCACTCCATGCGGCCGATCGCCTCGCAGAAGCGGATGAACACGCGCGCGGAGCTGGCGGCGATGTTGATGTGGCCGTCGCTGGTTGGGAACACGCCGGTCGGAATACCGGTTGGGTGATCGTTGCCGGCCTGACCGGCAACCTCGCCCTCCATTAGCCAGCGGCTCGCCTGGAAATCGAGCATGAAGACCTGCGCCTCCAGCAGGCTGGTGGTGACCCAGCGGCCAACGCCCGTGCGCTCGCGATCGAACAAGGCCATCATGCAGCCGAGCGCCAGGAGGTTGCCGGCGGTAAGGTCGTCGACCGGAATGCCGACGCGCATCGGTCCGCGGCCGGGTTCACCGGTGATGGACATCAGGCCGCCCATGCCTTGGGCGATCTGATCGACCCCGGCGCGAGGGCCATATGGGCCGTCCTGGCCGAAGCCGGAGATGCTGCCGTAGACGATCCTCGGGTTGATGGCCTTCACATCGTCATAAGAGACTTTTAGCCGGTGCTTTACGTTGGCCCGCATGTTTTCCAGGATCACGTCGGCGTTGGCGGCCAGACGCATGAACGCTTCGTGGCCTTCCTTTGATTTAAGGTTCAGGGTGATCGCGCGCTTGTTGCGGTGCAGGTTTTGGAAGTCGAAGCCGTGGCGGCGGCCGGTAACGCCCTCCGCCTCCTCGGACGGCGGCTCGATGCGGATGACGTCGGCCCCCCAATCGGCGAAGTGACGAACCGCTGTGGGCCCGGCACGGGCGAGCGTAAGGTCCAGCACCTTGATGCCGTTCAACGGCAGACGCTCCTGGCTGTCGGTAAACATCGCCTTGTCGGCGGAATTCTCGGGCATGCCTTGGTTCCTCCAGGGACATCGGAGGGCGATCATCCGCTGGTCTTGCCATTAGCTCAAGGGCTGGTAGCTCAAGGGCCGGTAGGTCAAGGGGTGGGCGAAAGCACGGGACGAGCGACAGGGGTTGGGGCGGATGGGTGCGCGTTACAATGCGATCGCGGGTCAGAGCGTGGAGCGGTTGGCGGCGCTTAGCGACGGGCTTTCCGCCGGCGATGACGTTGCTGGTGTTGGATCTGAAGGTACCCGCCGGCCGAGCGATCGAGAGCGATCAGGCGCTGCTGGCCGCCTTGGGTGAACTGGCGCCTCGGCTGATGATCTACCTGATGAGTTTTCTGACGCTCGGGATCTTCTGGGTTGGGCAACAGACGCAACTCAGTCATTTCGCTCGCAGCGACCGGCATCCGACCTGGATCCACCTGGCGTTCTTGTTCACGATCTCCCTGATGCCATTTTCCACCGCCCTGATGGCGGAGTTCATCACGCTGCGGACGGCTCTGTTGGTCTACTGGCTGAACATCCTGGCGTTCGGGGCGCTCCTGCTGGCAAGCTGACGCTACGCGAAGCACGCCGGGCTGGTGGAGCCCGATGTGTCGGCGATGATCAACCTGTCGGTGGGCGGCGCATTTTCGTTGCTCAGGCGCTGTATGCGGTCGGTGCGGCGCTGTGCCTGTTCAGCACGTCTTGGAGCATCGGGTTCATCATGCTGGTCCAGCTCAATTATGTGGTTGGGCCACGGATCGGTGTGCTCGCCCGGATTTAATTTGAACTTCACAGACTGAGGATATACATCAGGGATATCCAATCTCGGAATTGCTCGTATGACGCGCACCACCGTGTTTCAAACCAATCGGTCTCAGGCCGTTCGACTACCAAAGGACGTCGCCTTTCCGGCGGACGTTAGGGAGGTCACGATCCTGCGGGATGGCGCGCGCCGGGTGATCGTGCCCGCGGATTCCGTGTGGGACGACTTCTTCGACCATCCGGGCATCGACATCGGGGAGCGCGAACAGCCGCCAGTGCAGCAGCGCGAGTCGTTTTGACGCTGCGCTACATGTTGGACACGAATCTATGTATCCGCGTCCTGCGAGATCGACCGGCCGGCCTGCGAGAGCGCTTCAGTCGGGAGGCCGATGCGCTCTGCATCTCCACGATCGCTCTGACCGAACTACTGGTGGGCGCGGAGAAATCCGACAGGTCGACCGAGAATCGGCGGGAGATCAATCGCTTTACCGCCCGGCTTGAGGTGCTGCCATTGGATGACGCAGCAGCGGCTCATGCGGCGGAAATTCGTGGACAATTGGAGCGGCGGGGCCAAGTCATCGGCGGCTACGACACGCTGATCGCCGGCCACGCCCGCAGCCGCGGATTAATCGTCGTCACCGGGAATTTGCGGGAATTCAGTCGGGTCGACGGGCTGCGTTCCGAAGACTGGTTGGCCGACGTTTACTGACCGAACCCCGGCCGGGACGGCCTGCTACTTCGCCTACGGCTATCCCGCGGCTGAAGCATGATTTAAAAAATAGTGTGTCGGGAAAAATGCTATATATGTCGCGCGTGGGGAAGACGCTGGATCACGCCGTCCGGCAGCGTCACTAAAGCTGTGGCATCCTGATAGCTGGCCAGCAGGTCCCGCCCGCGTGAAGGCAGCGTCACATAAAGCGCCGTCGACAGTGCGTCGGCCACCATGGCGCTCGGGGCGAATACCGAAGTGGCTATGTAATGACCGCTGCTGGCGCCCGTCGCGGTATCGAACAGATGATGGTATTTGCCGGTCGCTTCGAACTTCGTTCCATAGCCGCCGGATGTGCAAAGTGACCCCTGGACAAGATCCATGACGAGGGAGAATTTCTCCGGCTGCCGCGGATCGGCGAGGCCGACTTGCCATGGCCGGTCATCAGGATGCCGTCCGAGCACGCCGATCTCGCTTCGTCCAAAATCGGAAAGCACCTGGTCGAAGCCGTTGTCGCGCAGGATGCCGATAATCCGGTCGGTCACGTAACCTTGGGCAATGCCGTTGAGCGTGAGGCCCATGCCGGGGCGCGCCAACGCGACCTGCCGGCCGCTGAACTCGACGTCCTCCCAGTTCACCAGCCCTAGCGCGGCCGCGACGGCGCGGGGGTCAGGGCCCTCCGGCCGCAGTGCCTGCGTGCCGAAGAAATGTGTCGCGTAAACGTCCCACAGCGGCTGCACCGTCACATCGAACGCGCCGCCACTCAGTCCGGACAGCCGGCCGCACTCCGACAGGACCAGGAGCAAATCATGTGAGGGCGCCGTGATCCGGCCGTCCCGGTTCAGGCAAGCGAGCTCGCTATCATCGCGATACAACGCGAAGATCCGCTCCAGTCGCTCGATCTCGGCCGTACAGAGGGCCACAACCCGCTCGGCTGTGGCGCGGCTGCGATGATAAAGCAGCAGGCGGGATGGCGATCCCAACGATGTGCCGTTCCATTGATACAAGGCTGCCGCAGCCGGCGCTCGACGGTCGCCCGCCAACAAGGGCATGCCAGCGAACGCCCCCATGATGGTGATGGCACGCCGGCGCGCCAGGCCGCCGGTCCTCATCGGCTTGGCGCCCTGACCGGCGTGGGCTGGGACTCGGAAGCTCGTTCCAAAAGCTTGCGGCGCCAGACCATCGGCGGGCAAGTGTGGTCGTCATAATAGGTGACCTGGCAGTCCAGGCAAAAGAAGCATTCGTTCATGTTGATTTGGCCATTGCGCTTGATCGCGCCCACCGGGCAGACGGTTTCGCAAACGTGGCACCGGCTGCCGCACTCGGCGTGGCGTTTCAGCGAGTTGAAGATCCGGACTTTGCCGAGGATGGCAAGTCCGCCCCCGAGTGGGCAGGCAAAGCGGCAATAGAAACGCTCAACGAACAGGCTCGCAGCGACGAGTGCCAAGGCGTAGACCACCATCGGCCATTCCGTCATGAATCGTAGAATGATCGCGGCCTTGAACGGCTCGATTTCGGTGCCTGCCATCGCCAGGTCCCACGATACGAACGAGACGCCCACCAGTGCGACGAACAGCACGTATTTCCCCACCGCCAGACGGCTGTGCAGCGCGACGGGGATAGTGAGCTGTGGAACCCGGAGGCGGCGGGCTATCGTGTTGGTCAGCTCCTGCAGCGCTCCGAATGGACAAAGCCAGCCGCAGAAGGCTGCACGTCCCCACAGGAACATGCTCACGACGGTAAACCCGAGCAGAATCGCGATCAGCGGATCTGCGAGCAGCGAATCCCAACGGAAATCGGTCACCAGCTCGTGGATCCAGGTGATCACCAGGACAACGGTCAACTGAGCGCCCGTGTACCATCCGAGCCAGACCAGGGTCCAGCTTAAGAAGCCGATCCTGATCCATCGGTGCAGTCGCGGCCTGCGACTGATGGTGGCTTGGAAGAAAAGAATTGCCGTAAGCGCCGTCAGGGCAACACCGAGGACCGCGATCTCGCCGGAACGCGCGCGCCAAATCGCCAACCAAGCCAAACTCGAGGTTTCGTCGACCTCGTTTTCGGACGCGGTCGATCCTGCGGCCGGGGTCAGCAGGTATTTATCGGGCAACCGGTATGGCAGCGCAAAATCGGCAAAGACAGGCTTGCCTTCGGCCGTTGCGCCCGGAATGAGCAGACGGACTTGCCACGGACGGCCAGGATCAAGCTCCTCTCGGCCGGGAAGGATGACCAAGCCCCGTTCCGACAATTGGGGGGTGCCGTCCGAATGCAGGAACGGCAGGATAGTGATCTCCTTCGCCGCCACACGAATGGTTTTCTCACCTTGGACAAGCTCGACCGGAGCGAGCGTGTCTGCGTGCTCCCAGTCAATGCCGAGAACGGAAAAGTGGCCGGCGGCGGCGATGAGCAGAAGCTGATCGTCGGTGCCGCGCCCGGCTGCATACATGTATTTGTCGTACCACTGCGTGCCCAGGATATTGATCCCGATGCCGGCCGGCGTGAGCAGGGCGACATAAAGATCCAGAAACGGAGCTTCGGCGGCGGCCGTACGATCGCCTCCGACGATCCGAGCGGCGCCACGCACACGTAACTTTTCGAGCACATCTTTGTAGGTGAGATGCAAGTGAGCAACGGCTCCGGTGGCCTCCAACGCACTCCAATCGGCGGGCTCGAAACGATCGACGTCGATGCGGCTCAGGCGCCTGTTCGCGGACGGTAAAATCCCGCGGCTGCGTGCCACGATACGTGCACCGCGGACAATCGCGTCGCCCATGAAAATCGAGCTCGTGGTCGCATGCGCGATCGCATCCACCCTCACTGGCGCTTGCGTTGCTCCAGGCGAAGAGTTGTCCTGGCCCGCCGGCGGCGAGGCCGGTTCTCGTGAGACTTGCAAGTGGTTGCTGATGTTGTACCCGGTGAACTGGTCCGGGAAATGTAAAAAGTCCTCGTCGCGCAGGCCCAGAATGCCGATTGCCTCGGCATGATGGACCAGTTTCACACCGGTGATCTGGCCGGAAAGAGCAAGACCGACAAGCAAAACCAGGGGGCGGTCGGCAAACCCGCGGGACTGCGTCACGTCCCAGGTCGAGAAGATGTACCCGATCGGGCGGTCGCCCTTGTAAACGGTGGCGGCCGGAGGTGCGCCACTTACTTCGCCGATGCGCTCGGCGCCGGGAAAGAGTTCCTGAAGGATGATTGGCGTAAGATACTGGGTGATGGTCTCGCCGGCGCGCGGCTTGTCACCCAGAGCCCACGGGCGACCGACACCGAACGCGCCGGCCAGCACCAGCGCCAGAAGTGAAACGACAAGTCGCCGGCGCCAATGCGTCGATCGGTGCACGCGCGACTTCGCCTCTGATCTCAAGGCCGCTTGGCCGTGTCCCGGAGCCCGCGCATCGCCAAGTAGTATCCCGATACACCGAAGCCGGCGACGATGCCTTGGCTGACGGTGGCCGTATCCGAAACCGGCCCGCGCCGCACTGGGTTGGAGATGTGAACTTCGATCACCGGGAACTTGACCTGGCTGATTGCCGCCGTCAGTGCCGGGTAGCCGCGCGAGAAGCCGGCCGGGTTGAACAGCGCCGCGTCGAACCCCTTGTCGTTGGCCTCATAGATGCGGTTGATGACCTCACCCTCGATGTTCGAGTGAAAGATTTCGACCGCGATATCCAACTCACGCGCGTACTGGAGTATGTGCTGGTTGTATTGGTCCAGCGTCATTGTGCCGAAAATCTCGGTCTGCGTTTTGCCGCGCATATTCATGCCGGCCCCCTGGACAACGAGGAGTTTCATGGCGACGTTTCCCTGAGTATCAAAACCGAACGGTAGGCGCCGCGACGATGGCTGACAAGCGCCGCCAAAGGGGGAAGCATGAACACCACGGATCTGATCGAGGCATTCTGGCAGGCTCGCCGGCAGGGAATCTATTTCCCCCCGGCCTACTTCGGGAAGCTGAGCGTTGACGAGGCGTATGCCATCCAGCTTGGGCTAATCAAACGCCGGTGTGCGGCCGGGGAGCGTCAGCTTGGCTGGAAGGTTGGCCTGACCGCTCGGGCGATCCAACAGCAGTTCGGCTTCCATGAGCCGGTGTTTGGCTGTGTGCTGGACAGTAAGCCATCTGGGCATGTTTTCGGTTCCGGGGAGTTGATCGCACCGGGGTTCGAGAACGAACTCTGCATGCGGTTAAGGGTGGATCTGTCCGGGACGGTCAGCCTGGAGGAAGCCAGAGCGGCTATCGATGTGGTTTATCCGTCGCTCGAGATCATCGAGACCCGCGGGCCGTTCACCGAGCAGATCGCGCTGGCTCTGGCGGACAATGCTCAGCAGAGGACGGTGATCCTGGGGGCGCCGGCAGCGTTGCCCGCGGACCCGACAGCAATCGAGGCGAGGGTGTCGGTCAATGGCGGCCTGGTTGCGTCGGGGACGGGGGATGCGGTTTTAGGGAACCCGTTGAATTCGATCGTATGGCTGGCGGGTAAGCTGGGCGCCTTTGGCAGAGGCCTCAAGGCAGGGGAGATCGTCATGACGGGTTCGTTTACCCGGCAGTTCCCGATCGCCCCCGGCGATACGATCGAGACAGTGTTCTCGGGCCTGGGCGAGGTTCAGACGTCGATGCGGGCCTAAATTCCCCGCGCAACCGGCTGACCGTAAAATGCACCAACCGGCGCGTTGACCGGACGGGGATTGCCCCGGCCGTCAAGCCCGCTTAGTGGGCAGCCTGCAATCCTTCAGGACTTGTTTTCATGGCCATGATCCGTGCGCTCCAGCTTCTGGCCGACCGTCAGGTCGCGCTGGTGGATCGCGACGCACCACCGGCACCCGGACCCGATGAAGTGCAGCTTCGCGTGCGCGCCGTTGGATTGAACCACATCGACGTGTGGGGTTTTCGCGGCATGGCCTTCGCCAAGCGCCTCTATCCCCTGACTGTCGGCGCCGAGGCCTCCTGTGAGGTGGTGACCATCGGGGCCAACGTGACCAGCGTCAAACCGGGTGACCGCGTAGTCCCCTACCCTGCCCTGACGTGTGGCAGGTGCCCAGCCTGCGTCCGAGCGCGTGACAATCTGTGCGAGAATGTCGCTGGCGTCCGCGGGTTCCATATCGATGGGTTCGCGCAGGATCTGACAAACCATCCTGCTCGGTTGCTGCTCAAGATCCCCGACGGCGTCGCCATGCGGGACGCGGCTTGCGTTGCGGTCGCCTACGGCACCGTCGAGCACATGCTGTTCGACAATGCCCATCTGGAACCCGGCGAGTGGGTGCTGGTTCACGCCGGCGGCTCCGGCATCGGCAGTATCGCCATCCGCATCGCGAAATCGATTGGCTGCACGGTGATCACAACGGTCGGGTCGGCGGACAAGGCGGAGAAAGCGATGGCGCTCGGCGCCGACCATGTCATCAACTATCGCGAGGACCGGTTCGAAGGGGTTGTGCGCAAGCTGACGAAGAAGAAGGGCGTCGATGTCGTCTTCGAACATACCGGCGCCGACACCTGGGCCGGCTCGCTGCTCTCGATGAAGCGCGGCGGACGTCTGGTGACGTGCGGCGCGACCTCGGGCCCGGTTGGAAGCCTGAACCTGATGCAGTTGTTTCAGCAGCAATACCGCATCACCGGATCGTTCGGGGCGCCGATGCCGGCACTGGCGCGCGCGCTTGACCGGATCGCGTCCGGCGTGAGGCCGGTGATCGACACGCTTTACGGCCTGGCCGATTTCCAAACCGGCGTGGATCGGCTGGAAACACGAGACGTGTTCGGCAAGATCCTGATCGAACTCTGATCGGCGTGGGTCTGCAACTCGCGCTCTATGGCGACCGCATCCTGGGTCGCCTGGTCAAGTGGCTGATCCGATTGCTTGGCCGCACCAACCCGGATCGCGCATCGGATTTCTGCGGCGCGGCTGCCCGGAGATTTGGGCCGTATCTGCCGGCCCACCGCATCGGCCAGGCAAACCTGCGCGCGGCGTTCCCCGGCAAGGATGCGGCCTGGATCGAGGCGACATTGCGAGAAGCCTGGGACAACCTCGGCCGCGTCGCGGGTGAGTACGTGCACATGGCGCAAATCTGGGATTTCGATCGCGACCAGCCCAACGGAGCACGCATCCAGACCGATAGTGAGCCACTTTTCGACCTGCTGCGGACCGACGGCAAGCCGGCGTTGTGTTTCGCCGCGCATCTGGCCAACTGGGAGCTACCCGCCATTGCCGCCGCGGCGCATGGGTTGCCCTCGGCCGTCGTGTACCGGATGCCGAACAACAAGGCGGTAGCGAGGGAAATCATCCGAATCCGCGCCCCGCTGATGGGGCGGATGATCCGCACGCGGGCTCAGGCGGCCGTGGAGATGGCGGCGGTCCTATCAGCCGGCGAGCATCTGGGCATGGTGGTGGACCAGCACTTTTCACGTGGTGTCGATGTCACGTTTTTCGGCCGGCGATGCAAGGCCAACCCTACGGTCGCTCGACTGGCACGGCGTTTCGATTGCCCGGTCGTCGGGGTCCGGGTTATCCGCCTGCCCGACCACGGGTTTCGCATCGATGGGTTCGGGCCATACGAGCTTCCGCACGGGGCGGACGGCCAGGTCGATATTCAGGCCTCGACGCAGATGATCACCACCGTCATCGAGGGATGGGTGCGCGAGCATCCCGGCCAATATTTGTGGTTTCATCGTCGCTGGCGTTGATCTGCTGTCGCGCCTTGGTTTCAGAACGGGGATCGCGTAGTCACTTGTCGGAACTATTGCTCAGGAGCCCGGATTTAATGCGTACCCTCTTTTTGGCGGCGCCGTTGGCACTTGCTCTGTCCACGGCTGCATTGGCGCAATCTGACAGGGGTGTGGCCCTGCCGCCGCTTCCGTCAGCCGGTGTGCCGGAAGGCGGCCGGCCCTCGGACTATCTGCGAGCAGCTCAAAGTGCCCTGGCCTCCGGCCATGCGGGTGAGGCGCAATCGGCGTTAGAGATGGCGCAAACCAGGATGCTGGACCGCTCGGTTCCGTTGGGGCAGACTGATAATCCCAGCGACAATCCGACGATCGTACAGATTTCGCAAGCGCGGCAAGCTCTGGCGGCGCGGGATCGAGCGACGTGCATGCAGTTGATTCAGTCAGCCATCACGTCAGCGACCGCGCAGGGGCTTTGACAGGGGTCGGTTGCGGCCTGATGCCATGTAAAAGAATTTGGCGGCTGTGCAAGCGCGTTTCGCATTCAGTCGGGCGATCGGATAAGCTACGGCGTGCCCATGGCCACAAGGATCAATCCTATCGATCAGGCGCGCCTTCACCGCTTCATCGCCGCAATGCCGAAGGCAGAATTGCACCTTCATATCGAGGGCACGCTGGAACCCGAGATGATGATGGGGCTCGCCGAACGGAACAATGTCGTGTTGCCCTACGCTAGCGTGGAGGCCATACGAGACGCCTATCGGTTTGCCTCGCTGCAGGATTTTCTTGACCTTTACTACACAGGAATGTCCGTGCTGCGCGTCCGGGAGGATTTTTTCGATCTCGCATTTGCCTACCTGGAGAAGGTCGCTACCCAAAATGTAACGCATGTGGAGATTTGCTTCGACCCGCAAGGACACACGGATCGTGGGATCTCGTTCGACACCGTGCTGTCTGGCCTGACCGACGCCCTCGACAAGGGGCTTCGGGATTTTGGCATCACCTCAAGGCTGATCATGTGCTTCCTTCGCCACCTGCCGGAGGAACAGGCGTTCGACACGCTGCGACATGCGTGTCGGTGTAGGGAGCATTTCTTCGCTGTGGGACTCAATTCGACCGAGAATGGCCACCCGCCGTCGAAGTTTGCACGGGTCTTTGCCGAGGCGCGCCGGGAGGGATTCTTGGCCGTTGCTCATGCGGGCGAGGACCGGGCGCTGCAAACATGTCCGGACCTTACGTTGCATCCATTGAAGCGTATGCTGGAACAGCGCTTGCTACGGTCAACTCCGACGATCCATCATATTTTGGCGGATACGTGAACGAGAATTTCGTGGCTATACAACAGGCGCTCGACCTGACCGAGAGTGACATCGCGACCTTGGCGCGAAATTCGTTCTTGGCATCGTTCATGCCGGACCCGGAGAAGATGGCGGCGGCGATGAAGTTTGACACGTTTCGGGCAAAGTGGTGAGCGCCGCGGCAGTCGACGTTGGGCATGAGGTCAGCAGGCCGTTTCCAGCGTTAGCGTGAATTCTGCCCTGCCGGACGTATTGGCTCAACAAAAGTGCACGGCGAGCCAGACGGTCGGTTCGTCGTTCGCTGTTCTTGTCACCCGATGGGTGCGACGAGCTGGGATCAGCATATGATCGCCGGGATGAAGATCATGTTCACCGTCTCCGTCGACCCATAAACTGGCCGAACCGCGCAACAGGAGAACCCACTCGTCGTGGTTCTGATTGAAGGGCGTATCCTCTGGGGTAGATTGACCGTTCGAAACAATTCGCTCGATCCGCGCGCCCGGCCGCGAAAGCAGTTCCGTGAACACCTCATCCTTGGTCTCGACGGGAAGATTCACGAAAAGATTGGACATAGGCTCTTCTCGACGAGACGGTGTCAGCCCAGATCCGCGAGCAAAGCCGGCGCGGCAGACCGCAGCAAGGTCCTGCGCGCTTGCCACTGGGTAGCGACGTCGAGGCTCGTGAGAAATTGCACGTCACCACCAGCGAGTGAGGCCACCGGCAAGCCATCGCGGAACAGCAGCCGGTTTCCGGTCAGCGCGGCAAGCTTTCCGCCGGGCGTCAGGATACCGGCAAGGTTGAGCGGATCCGCGCCAGACAGCGAGATCCATTCCCCGGAAGCAGGCCGGCGTCGCACCTCACGCAGTAAACCGACAGCGTCGGGCAACGCGTATTGCTCACCGGAAAAGCCGGCGACGAAGCGGCCGCCACGAATTTCGCCGCGCGCTTCCAGGCGCCGATACACGCGCAGCAGATCGCGCCATGGCGGCAACCAGTCGGCCTCACGCGCGAGCAAGCGCCAGAACACCACGCCGTAGCGGCGCAGCAGCGTGCGCGCCACGTATTCAATCGACGCTGGATTGGCCTGCAGTTCGGCTGCGTCCGATGGTGAACGGTGCGTCAGCGCCCACCGGCCCGCATCTTCCATGCCGAAGCTGATGCTCCGCCGTCGCCTGATTCCGCCAGCGAACGGCCTTCGCCGATCAGACGGCACCAGCAGCGCGCGCAACCCGCCGAAGCTGTCCGACGTGACGAGGCCAAGAGTCACGAGCTCGCCAAGCGCTTCTTCCGCCTGCGAGGGCAGCAAGCCACTGCCCGCGGTCAGTTCATCGAAGAATGACGCGCCTAGCGTATGGAGACAGCCGAGTACCGTTTGCGCTCGTCTACTCGGTTGCAAGCCGTTCGCCGGCCCTGCCATTGAAGTCCAGAATTGCGCATGACGACGTACCAGCAGCGTAATCGGCGTGGTGCGTATTGGTGTTGCGCTGCGGTCGCGGCCGGACATGGCAGCATGGTCGCGGCTGTTGTCGTGGCCGGGCGCAAGCCGCGCCCAGGTGATGCGTCCCGCCAGACACTGGTCGTCCAGCCATGCGGGCTCATATGCGGCAATGCGGGCCGGGAGGATTTCTGTCTCCCACGCAGCGGCCGGCGCTTCGAAGCCCTCAAGCAATGCGACGGCGGCTTGCACCGCATCTGGACCTGCAAGCCGCGCCTCGTCGGTCACCCGCTGCCAGTCGAACAGAAAACGCAGGAAGTCACGCGCGGCGACCGGTTCGATCTCAGCGCGCAGACGACGAACAGTGTAGTGATGAATGCGCGCGAGCAGACGGCGATCACACCATTCGTCGACGTTGATGCCGGGGCTGAAACGGCCGCGCAGGACGAAGCCCTCGGCCTCCAGGGCAAGCAGCGCTGCACTGATCTCGTCCGGCTCCAGTCCGAGCGGTGCTGCCAACGCGCCTGGGGTTACCGGGCCAAGTCCCTCCAGCCGGCCACGCAGAACCTCCGTCAAGGCTTCGTCTTGGGACCAGCTACGCAACGCCTGATCGGCGGGTGACCCAATGGTCGGTGCGAGATGAGCCGTTGGCCACAGTGCCAGGAACTGCGGCAACCGTTCCGCCGCCACCCATAGCGTCGCCTGAGATGTCTTAAGCCAGGTCACGCGATTGTCGCGCGCCAAGTCTGTCAGCCAGCCGGCCCACTCGGGTGCGGTCTGCGCTTCCTCGGCACTCAGGCAGCCGAGCCACTGGAGCGAATCGTGCAGTTCTTCAGCGTTGACCGGGTCAGGCCAGGCCTCGGTACGCACCCGCGCGATCGCATCCGCGTCGAGCCGGCCAAGCTCGGTGGCATTCTCCGGGGCCAGCCAGCGACGAGCCATGACCGCCTGGGTGCGCCGCTCCTCCAGCGGTGCGTCATCGAGGTAAGCGTAAGGCCGCGCCGACAACACCTCCAGTGCGAGCGGCGATGGCTGGGTCAAATCGCGGGTGACGACACGAATTTCGCCAGCTTCAAGTCGCGCCAGCAGCCGTTCCAGCCCCTCGATGTCCATCGCCTCATGCAGGCAATCGGATATCACCTGATTGGTCAGCGGATGGTCGGGAATTTCGCGATCGCCCGCGACGTTCTCCGCGCAGGCGAGCTGATCGGGAAATACCGCGGTGACCAGGTCTTCCGCTTCCATACGGGCAAGTTGCGGCGCGACCTTCTTGCCGCCGCGAAAACGCGGCAATGCGAGCGCGACACCCGCCACCCAGCGCCAGCGGGCGGCGAACATCGGGGCATCGAGCACGGCCTGGATCAGCAGCGACCGGACATTGGCGGCGTGCAGGTAGCCTGCCACCTCGGCAATATCGAAGCTGTGCGTGGTGGTGAGCGACAAAACGATGTTGTCCTCGGTCGCCGCGGCCTGCAGTTCGAAGTTGAACCTGCGGCAGAAGCGCTTGCGTAAGGCGAGGCCCCAGGCGCGATTGATCCTGCTGCCAAACGGCGAATGGATGACCAACTGCATGCCGCCGGCTTCGTCAAAGAAGCGCTCCAACACGAGCGTGTCCTGCGTCGGCAGGCATTCAAGGGCAGCGAACGAGGCAGACAGGTACTCGAGCAACTGTTCCGCGGCGGGTTCGGCGATGCCCAGCTCGCGGATCAGCCAGCGTTGTGTGTCTTCACCGGTTGGATCCCGGCGTAGGCGCGCCGCGACCGCCGCGCGCAGGCGGGACACGGACGCGGACAACGCGTCGCTGCGGCCCGGGGCCTCGCCGAGCCAAAACGGGATGGTGGGCGATTGACCATGCGCGTCTTCCACCCGGACGATGCCTCGCTCGACGCGCATGATCCGGTAGGCCGAGTTGCCAAGCTGGAATATGTCGCCAGCGAGACTTCTCGACGGCAAAGTCCTCGTTGACGCTGCCGATGGTCTGGTTCTCGGGTTCCAGCACCACCTGGTAGTCGGCGGTGTCCGGAATCGTGCCGCCCGAGGTCAGTGCCGTGAGTTCGCGCGCCGCGCCGGCCGCGCAGCATGTGGTTGACGGCATCGTAATGGATCAGCGTGCCACGTCGGCCGCGGCTGGTGGCGAACCCCTCGGCCAGCATGTGTATGACCGCCGAAAAGTCCTCTCGCGTCAGCGCGCGGTACGGCCAGGCGCGGCGCAGGCGGTCGTACAGCGCCGCCTCGGGCCAGTCCTGCGTTGCGACCTCGGCAACGATCTGCTGGGCCAGCACGTCGAGCGGCTGGTGCGGAATGGTCAGCCGATCGAGTTCGCCACGCCGGACGCTGTCCAGCAGGGCCGCGCACTCCACCAAATCGTCGCGCGATTGCGGAAACAGCCGGCCCTTTGGCAGTCCGCCGACGGCGTGGCCGGAGCGACCAACACGTTGCAGAAAGCTTGCGATCGAACGTGGCGAGCCAAGCTGGCAGACCAGATCCACATCGCCGATGTCGATACCGAGCTCCAACGACGCGGTCGCCACCAGCGCTTTGAGTTCGCCGCGCTTCAGGCGCTGCTCCGCGCCCAGGCGTTGCTCCTTCGCCAGGCTTCCGTGATGCGCTGTGACCGCCGCCTCGCCCAGGCGATCCGACAACTGGCGCGCTACACGCTCGGCCATGCGTCGCGTGTTGACGAACACCAGCGAGGTCCGGTGCGCCTCGATCAGCTGCACCAATTGGTCATAGACCTGCTGCCACACGTCGGCGGACATCACCGCTTCCAGGGGCGACTGAGGCACTTCAAGCCGCAAATCGCGTGGGCGTTGATGGCCGGTATCGACAATGGTGACGTCGGCGGCTGGCTTGCCGTCAGCTGCCTCACCGACCAGCAGGTTTGCGATCAAATCGATCGGATTCTGTGTCGCCGAAAGGCCAATTCGCACCAGGCCCTCGCCGCACAGCGCACTTAGACGTTCGAGCGACAGGGCCAGGTGCGCGCCGCGCTTGTTCGGCGCCATGGCGTGGATTTCGTCGATGATGACCGTGCGCGTGGTGCCAAGCATCGCACGACCGGAAGCGGAGCCGAGCAGGATGTAAAGGGACTCCGGGGTGGTGACGACGATGTGCGGCGGACGGCGTCGCATGCGCTCCCGCTCGCCCTGTGGTGTGTCGCCGGTGCGCACCCATGTGCGGATCTCGACATCAGGCAATCCGCGCTGGCGCAGCGCCTCCCGGATGCCGGCGAGCGGTGCCTCCAGATTGCGTTGGATGTCGTTGGATAGCGCCTTCAATGGCGAGACGTAGACCACCTGCGTGGCGTCTGCGAGACCGCCTGCCAGCCCTTGGCGGATCAACCCGTCGATCGCAGTCAGGAACGCGGCGAGGGTCTTGCCGGATCCGGTCGGGGCAGCAATCAGCGTATGGCCGCCAGCCTGGATCGTTGGCCACGCCTGCGCTTGCGCCGGTGTCGGTGTTGCAAAGTGGTTGGTGAACCACGCCGCGACGGCAGGGTGAAACAGGTTTGCTGGGTTCATGGGCGGACGGACCGGTAAGGCCAGATAAGGGACACATCACCGTGGAATCAATCCACCATGGCGGGGCAGATTGATTGAAGTCAATGCGGCCCTCCGGAATCCTGCCAACCGCGAGCCTGTCCAGAAGATAGTTCGCCCCCCGCCGGCCTCCAATCCTTGCGCGGCCTATCCAGTTGAAGCCACAGCGTTGACAAGCACGGAATGGTCGGTGGCAAATACCGCCTGATAAACGGGAAGCGCTGTGGATTTCTGCCGCACGCCGAGAGAGGGAGACACAACCATGCCGGACACGCACGTCCTGGCGGAGCGGTCAGCGCAGGATGAGATCGCGACCTACGACGCGATTGTCATCGGAGCCGGCATTTCCGGCATGTTCATGCTCTACCGCCTGCGCGAACTCGGCATGACCGCGCGGGTCTTCGAGGCGGGCACCAACGTCGGTGGGACCTGGTACTGGAACCGCTATCCCGGCGCCCGCTTCGATTCCGAAAGCTGGACCTACGGCTATTCGTTTTCGAAGGAGTTGATGCAGGAATGGGACTGGAAGGAGCATTTCTCCCCCCAGGCTGACACGCTGGAGTACTCTGAACCATGTCGCCGGCAAGTTTGACCTGCGCCGCGACATTCAGTTCTGCAGCACAGTCACGGCCGCACATTGGGATGATGCCGCGGACCAATGGACCGTGACCCTGGAAAGCGGCCAGCAGGCGAAATCGCGCTTCCTCTGCACCGCCGTCGGCATCCTCTCCGCACACACCCTGCCGGCCATTCCTGGCCGGGACAGTTTCCATGGGCCCGCCTACCACCCCGCGCGCTGGCCGCACATGCCGGTGGACTTTACTGGCCAGCGCGTCGGCATCATCGGCACCGGAGCGACTGCCATCCAAGCGATCCCCGAGATCGCCAGACAGGCGAAGCAACTCACCATCTTCCAGCGACGCCCGAACTGGGCCGCGCCGTTGCACAATGCCAAGATCACCAAGGAAGAGATGGAGCAGATCAAGTCTCGATATGAGGAGATCTACGCCTACTGCGCCACAACGCCGATGTGGTTTATCCATCAGGCGGACTCGCGCAAGACCTTGGACGTGGCGCCGGAGGAGCGCGAGGCGTTCTGGGAGAAGCTGTACGCCGAACCCGGCTTTGGCATCTGGTTGGGCAATTTCCGAGATATCGGGGTCAACGAGAAAGCTAACGCCGCCATTAGCGAATTCATTGCCAGGAAAATCCGCCAGCGGGTGAAGGACCCGAGGGTGGCGGAGAAGCTGATCCCGAAGGACCACGGCTTCGCCACTCGCCGCGTGCCGCTGGAGAGCGGCTATTTCGAGGCCTACAACCGCGATAATGTAACGTTGATCGATACGCTCGAAGACGAGCCGATCGAGTGCATCACTCCGAAGGGCATCAGGACCACCAAGCAGGAATACGAGTTCGACGTCCTGATCTACGCCACCGGTTTCGATGGCGTGACCGGGGCCTTCGATCGCATTGATATCCGCGGCACCAATGGCCTGCGGCTGAGGGATGCATGGGCCGAAAGCCCCCGCACCTATCTCGGCATGCTCGCGGAAGGTTTTCCGAATATGCTAATGGTGCTGGGTCCGCACACCGCTCGCGGCAATATTCCGCAGGCCATTGAACACAGTGTGCAATTTCAGACCGGCATGCTGCGGTTCATGCAGGAAAACAACTACACCCATGTGGAAACAAGGCCGCAGCACGTGGACGATTGGACGCAGACCGTGATCAAAGCGGCCGAACCGTTGCTCGCCTCCAAGGTCGATTCCTGGCAGACCGGCGTGAACCGTAACGTCGAGGGCCGGACCGTGCGCCGCGTCCTCGGCTACAATGGCAACGGCGTCCATTTCCGGCGAAAGACCGACGAGGTTGCCAAAGGCGGCTACGAGGAATTCGCCTTCCGGTAGGGTCGCGAACTCCCGTCGGTAATCTCCGTTTCTTCCGACCGCGGCACGACACTTCAAACCCGCCAGTCCGATCCGCGGGCCATTTTATGCGCAGAGGCAGAAGTGGACGGGCTATAGCGGCGCGGACCGATGGTCCGCTAGTTTCGCCACGATGGGATTCGATCCTTTTACCGTCTGCGGCATCCTCGGGGCGGGCTGCTTCATCGCCAGCTACGTCGGCGCTTTGCAAGGCTGGTTGGAGCCCAGCGGTTGGCGCTTCCCGGCCGTCAATCTGTTGGCCGCCACCTTGGTGCTCGTATCTCTGATGGACGCCTGGAACTTACCGTCGGTCGTGCTTGAGTGCTTCTGGGGGGCGATCAGCGTGTATGGGCTGGCGCGAAACTGGCGTAGCTAAGGATGGCCGAGGACAGACGAGTTGTATCCAGGGCGATGTGCGCGGGCCCTACTCCGCGGTCCACCCTCCATCGACCACCAGCGCCGTGCCGGTCACTAGCGCTGCCGCGTCGCTCGCGAGGAACACGACGGCGCCCATCAGATCCTCCACGGTGCCGAGGCGACCGAGTTTGATGCGGCGCAGGACGTCGTCGCGGAAGACCGTGTTCTGGAAGAACGGCTTCGTCAGCGGCGTATCGATGAAGGTGGGACCGATGGAATTTACGCGGATCCCGAGCGGGGCGAGGTCAATGGCCATGGCCTTGGTGAGGCCTTCGATACCGTGCTTGGTCATGCAATAGACCGTGCGGTTCTGGCCGCCGACATGGCCCATTTGGGAGGAGATATGGATGATCGATCCCCCCTTCCCCGCGGTTGCCAGCCGTTTGGCGACCGTCTGTGCGACAAAGTAGGCGGCGCGCAGGTTCAGGCCGGTGATGGCGTCGTAGTCGTCCTCAGTGACGTCGAGGAAGGTGCGCGGGCGATTGGTGCCGGCATTGTTGACCAGGATGTCGAATGGATCAGCCATTTTGATCGAAGCGCGGACGGCTGGCAGGTCGGTAACGTCGAGCGCCAAAGTATCGGCGTGGCCGCCGGCTTGCTCGATCGCTCGGGCAGCTTCGGAGATCTCGGCAGCGGTTCGAGCAAGCAGGGTGACGTGAGCACCGACCTCCGCCAGTGCCGCCGCGGCAGCCAAGCCGATGCCGCGACCCGCCCCGGTGACCAGGGCTCGCCGGCCATCAAGGCGCATGGAGGGGAGGCGGGGAAGAATCACTGTGGCCAGGACCGCAGGCCACGACACGAAAGCAGCTCCGCAGCGTCCCGCGAAGAGTGCAAGATCGGCGTCATACTGGAAGCAAGTCCTCCAGTTTCCATTCCTCGGCCGATGCGCCGGCCAACGCCTGAATGCGGGTTTCATCGGCACGCAATTCGGCGGCCGGACCTGAATAGACCATCTGGCCGTTCTCCAGCACGTAGGCATGATCGGAGATTTCCAGGCTCATGCGCACGTTCTGCTCCACCAGCAGGACGGAGATGCCCTCGGTGCGCATCTGGGCGATGATACGGAACACCTCCCTTACGATCAACGGGGCCAGCCCTTGGCTTGGCTCGTCCAGGATCAGCAGTTTCGGGTTCAACAGCAGGGCGCGGCCAATGGACAGCATCTCCTGTTCGCCGCCGGACAACTGCCGGCCGAGATTCTGCCTGCGCTCGCCCAGACGCGGGAACAGTTGATAAACTCTGTCGATGTCGTATGGACCGGGCCGCTCGATCGGGACGTGTAGGTTTTCGTCTACGGTCAGGTTGGCGAAGACGCGGCGGCCTTCGGGAACGAAACCAACGCCGGAGGCGGCGATGCGGTATGGCGCCATACCGGTGATGTCCTTGCCGAACAACACCACTCGGCCGGAGCGTGGCGGAGTCAGGCCGACCAAGCTGCGTAACGTGGTGGACTTCCCGGCACCATTCCTTCCAAGCAATGTTGTGATTTGGCCCTCGGCAACTGTCAGACCGACATCGTGCAGGATGTGGCTCTTGCCGTAGTAGGTATTGAGCCCCTCGGCTGTCAGGGCGCTCATTCGGCCTTCCCAAGGTAGGCTTCCTGGACGATCGGACTTTGCGAAATCTCTGCCGGTGTGCCCTCCGCCAGCATCTTGCCTTCGCCCAGCACGGTGATGCGATCGGCCAAGTTGAACACCACGCGCATGTCGTGCTCGATCAGGACGATGGTATAAGCACTGTTCTTGTGCAGACGTCGTATCAGGTTGGCGACCGCGAAGGTCTCGTGCTCGCCCATACCGGCGGTCGGTTCATCCAGCAGCAGCAGCCGAGGCTTCAGCGACAGGGCGGTGGCGATCTCCGCGGCGCGCTGGTCGCCGTGGGAAAGTTCCCCGACCAGCCGGTCCGCTTTGCCGGTCAGGCCGACCTGCGTCAGCGCCTCATCGATGCCGCGGTTCACCTCGGTCTTGTGGCGGTGATTGAGCCAGAAACGCTGGCGAAGGCCTTGGGCACTTTCGACCGCGATGCGAATGTTTTCCCGCACCGACAATTCCGGAAAAATTTCGGTGATCTGGAAAGTGCGCGCCATACCCATGGCCACGCGCTCGGTGACCTTCATTTTCGTCACGGTCTCACCGTCGAACACGATCTCGCCCGCAGTGGGCTCGAAGAACCCGGAGATCATGTTGAAGAACGTGGTCTTGCCGGCGCCGTTGGGGCCGATGATGGCGCGAAGCTCCCCCGCCGCCACCTGCATCGACACTTCGCTGACGGCGACGAGGCTGCCGAATTTCTTCGTGACGTCGCGAATATCAAGCATGATCATTTCGAGGTCCCTCGCTGGAGCATGCCAAGGAGACCTCGGGGAAAGAACAGAACGACCAAGACAAAGATCAGGCCGACGAAAGACATCCAGTTGACAGTCATGGACGAGATGTAATCCTGCAGCACCACGAACAACGCGGCACCGACCAGAGGTCCCCAAAAGGCACGCATGCCACCCATTACCGTCATGATGACGATTTCTCCTGACAGCGTATAGTGTAGGCCCATCGGGTCGGCAAAGTTGTTCAGCAACGCGTAAAGTGACCCAGCCAGCGCGGTGAAGCAGCAGGAGATAGAGAAAGACATCCAGATGTGGCGCTCGATCGGGATGCCGAGGAACCGGGCGCGCCGCTCGTTTTCACGGATCGCGACCAGAGTACGGCCGAAGGGCGACGCGAGCAGCAGGCCTTGCAGGCCGGTGGCAATGGCGAAGACGACCAGCAGGAAATAGTAAAATGTAATGTCATGTTCTGCGATGTCGATGCTCGTGAAGCCGAGGTCGAGCGGCGCGCGGGAGAAGCCACGCAGGCCGTCGTATCCGCCGGTAAGGCTGTCCCAGCTATAGGCAACGTAGAACGCGATCTGGCCGAAAGCAACGGTAACCATGGCGAAATACACCCCGCGGCGCCGCACGATCAGCAAGCCGAACAACGTGCCGGCCAGCCCGCCCAGCGCGATCCCGGCGAGGATGGCCAGCGGGGTGCTGGCGACGAGGTATTTCAGCGTCAGGCCGGCGCCGTACGCGCCCAGCCCGAAATAGGCGGCATGGCCGAAGCTCATGACGCCGGTGAAGCCGAGCAGCAGGTTGAAGGACATCGCGGCAAGGCCGAGGACCAGGACGCGGCCAGCCAAGGCGGTATACCCGCCGAGCATTGGCAGCCAGAAGGGAACTGTTAGCAGCAGCGTCCAGATGATAGCCGCGGTCAGCCATGGGCGGGGTTGGACGGTTGCAGCCGTTACGGGCGCGGTAGTCGCGCTCATGTCAGCATTCCCTCTTCGCCCATGAGGCCTCGCGGCCGCAAGACCAGCACGACGAGCATGATGACATAGATGACGGCCTCACTGGCGGCGGGCCAGACGACGGTGGTCAAGGCGGCAGCGACCCCGATCAGCAGGCCGCCCAGCAGGGTGCCGGTCAAGCTGCCGACGCCGCCCACAATGATGGCGATGAAGCTGGGCATCAGCAGGTCGTCGCCCATGTTCGGGTTGAGCCCGATCTGGCCGGCGGCGAGCACGCCCGCCAGCCCGGCAAGCAGGGAGCCGATAGCGAAGTTAAACGAGCGCAACATGCCAACATTCACGCCGAGCGCGGCGACGGTGTCCAGATCCAGCGTACCGGCACGGATACGGATGCCAACGCGCGTGTAGCGCAGGAAGGCGAACAGACCCACGACCGCCGCGATGACGATGGCGACCATGAAGATCCGATACCAGGTGATGAAGAACAGGTCGGCGGACAGGGGGGTGGATAGGATGTCCGGGATGGTCATGGGCAAGCCGTTCGGCCCCCATATGTAGCGGCAAACGTCTTGAATGATGAAGGCCAACCCGAATGTCAGCAGCAAGCTGTAGACGGGATCGCGCGAATACACCCGACGGATCATCAGGCGTTCGATAATGAACCCAAACAAGGCCGTTAGGAGGGGGGACACCAGAAGTGCTCCCCAGAATCCGACATAGGGCGTCAGCACGAAAGCCATGTATCCGCCCAAGGCGAGGAAATTGCCGTGGGCAAAATTGATGACGTTGGAAAGGTTCAGAATGAGCGACAGGCCCAACGCCATCAGCACGTAGAACGCACCAATGATGAGACCGTTCGTGACGTTGAACAGTACAAGTTGCAGCATCGGCCGCCCTCCGGTTCCGGGGCTAGGCGGGGTGGACCATCTTGCAGCCAGTTTCCGAGACCGGACCGGCCGCTTTCTCGCCGGGTACGATCGTGGTGGCGGTAAAGACAGCGTCGGGATTGTCGCCGGTGGGCGGGTGAACGTCACCGACGAAGATGTCGCACATCAGTTCATGATCGCCCGCGCGGTAGAAAGCGTGGCCGGACTGAAGTGCGACCTCCGGCGGGAGTTCCATCCCTTCCATCGCCAGCGATAGTTTCGGGCCTTCCAGCGACTTGGCCCTTTCGGCTCCCAGCCGGACGGATTCGACCGCGACGACCCCGAACCAGTGGCGGGCGGTTGGCGTCTTCCCGGTGGCCTTGCGGAAGTCCGCGACGAAAGCCGCGACCTCTGGGACCTGGGGCTGATCCCACCACCATTCCATCGCCCAGGTGCCGGCCTGGGCATCCTTCGGCACCGCTCTGACGGATTCAAGCTCGAACAGCGCGCCGCCCAGCGCCATTTCCTTCTGCATGCCAAATTGGGTGAACTGCTTCATACAGTTGATCTGCGCGAGGCCGCCCATGTTGTTCAGCAGGACGTTTGGCTTGTAGGCCTTGGCCTTGATCAGCGTGGCGGAGAATTCGGACGTGTTAATCGGCAGCATTTCCGCCTGATACTCGCCTCCGAGGGCTTTCAGGTTCTTGATGAAGTTATCCTGCAGTGAGTGGCCATAGGCATAGTCGGGGGTGATGAAGAAGAATTTCTTGCCGAACCGCCTCACCAGATCACCGGTTACCGCGGCGGCGTCCATCGACGTTGTGTTGCAGATACGGAAGACGTTCCATTTGCAATCGGTGCCGGTGATCGGATCGGTATGGCCGCCGAGGACGATATGGAACACCTTCAACTCCGCGGTGACCTGCGCCATGGCGTACGCGATTCCGGAATTCACGTCGCCGAAGACGACGTCGACCTTGTCGCGCTCGATCAGCTTGCGGGTCTTTTGCACGCCGGTGCCGACGTCGTTGGCGGAGTCCTCGACCAGAAGCTCCACCTGACGGCCGAGGATACCGTTCCTTTGGTTTACTCTTTCGATGGCGTATTTGGCACCCTCGACCTCGCTGGCAGCAAGAGCGGAAAGGATGCCGGTCAGCGGATCGACCATGCCGATGCGCACCGGGGTTTCGCCGCGCGCGCGTATGATCGGTGGCGAAGCGAGGGCAGTGAGCGCCATGCTGGATTTGAGCAGGCTGCGGCGGCCGAACCCGGGCTTAGTTCTTTTCTGCATGGACGTCTCCCCTGGAAGGCTATTTGGCCATTGCGCTTGCCATGGCCAACTCGTTATGAGCGACTTTGTTTAATATCTGCACCGGGGTGCGGATGTCGAGAGCAAATATATCAGCTTGGCGCTGGCTTTTACCTGGGTCCGAAATGGATGCAATCCACGAGTGCGGAACACCCGTTGGGGCGGTAGCATACCCGAGCCACACTGCGGCGCCAAGCGTGGCTGCCGATGTGGTTGGTGCTGCATTGGCCGCGCTCCAGGATCGGCCAATCCAGTCTATGAGAATACTCGTTTGGCAGTGGGGGCGGCGCGGCGCCGGACCACGATTTGCGGCCTGTCTCGCTGCCTCGTTGCGTGGCGATCCGGGTGTGGCGGTAAGGCTGTCGCTCAGCCGTGATGCGGAAATCATGGCGGGTCCCAACCCGCCGCGCTGCGAGATGCCGGTTCGTACTTATCGGGGTCTTGTCTCGTTTCTGGCCAGGCTTCTTACGGTGCCCCTGGCGGTGCCGTTGCTGATGCTCAAGCTGTGCCGTGATCGTCCGGATATCGGGATTTGCGCGATGCCCGGGCCGTTGGATCTGGTTATGGCGGCGGCCCTGCGCCTGCTGGGCATCCGACTGCTGGTCGTGGTGCATGAAGCCGAGGTGCATCCCGGCGACGGATATCCTATGCAAATGACCTTGCAACGCCTGCTGTGTCGTTGCGCCGGCGGTTTGGTGTCGTTGAGCAGCCATGTCGGAACGCAGCTGAAGCGACAGAATATTATTTCTTCGAAACAGGTGTTGATTGCTCTACCGCATCCGCCGTTCGCTTTCGATGTGCCGGCCCGTCCGCGCCCGCCTGGACCGCCCCGTCTGTTATTTTTTGGCCGGCTTCTACCATACAAAGGGCTTGATCTGCTGGCTGGGGCGATGAGTTTGTTGCCACCGGAGACGCCAATCGCGGTACGAATTGTCGGACGTGGGCGGGAGTGCGGGGATCTCGACGCACTGCGGGCCTGCCATAATGTAATGGTCGAGAATCGTTGGGCCGCCGAGACTGAAATCGGCACGGTCTTCGGCTGGGCGGACGCGCTGATCTTGCCGTACCATGAGGCCAGCCAGAGTGGCGTTGCCGCGGCGGCGATTGCGGCCGGCCGGCCTGTGATAGCGACGCGCGTCGGCGGCCTGTCAGAGCAACTGTCTGGGATCCCCCATACGATGCTCTGTGAGCCTGACCCGGTTAGCCTTGCCGGTGCCATCAGCCATTGGCTGGAAACGTCACCTCAGGTCCGGCAGTCACCGGATGCCATCCTGGCTTGGCGGCAAGCGGCATCATCGTTGCTGCTGGGTATTGGGGCGTTGTTGTCGCCCCAGCCGAACCGACGGCGGAGATGGATTGGAGCTCCGGGACGGGCACTCTGAGCACCGATGGCGCAAGCCTTCGGTGTGGAATTCGCTTTTTTATGGCTACGCAAGCCAGGATCGGTTTGCTTTGAACCCTCAAGTCTCGATACCAAGCAAACGTGGCTGCCGCTACGAGCGTAGGAGAAGAAGTCGGTGCTTGATGACCAATCGGTGCGTTCCGAAGACAGCGACATCGAAGGAAACTTCGTTTTTGAACGACGGCCCCGACTGAAGCGCAAGCGGGTCGTTTTAGTGTTTGACGAGGCCTACTTAGCGCACGGAATGGCCGTCTACAGCGCGGCCACCTTGTTGATCCATCAGCTCGGCAGCGCCGCACGGTACGACGTATTTTGCCTGGACACCTATGTTGGGCCGAAATTTGCTGGAGCGGCGAGATTGTCGGTCCGGGGGATCGACGGCGGCGTAGTGGGAGCCGTCGCACGACTGGGACATCGTTTGCACCAAAAGATGGTGTCGTTCCATTTGATCGAATCGCCCGCCCGCTGGGAGTCAAGCCTCAATCAGAACGAAGAAAAGCTGCTCGAATTCCTGTTCGACGCAGACAATATCCACGCTGTGATCGTATTCACTGTGAATGCTGGATTCGCGCTGCGTGTGGCGAGGCTGGCTCACACCTATTCCTCGACCGAAACGCCTCATCTGATCGTAGTGACGCCGAACGATCGGCTGGACCGGTCTGCCACGGTGGACTTGAATTGGCTGGGTGTGCAGGTGCTTCGAGACGGCGGCTTAGTCATCGATCCGAGCCCGACGACGGCTTTTGGGTCCGCCACGGAACCAGACGGCAAAGCGCTTCCGTCAGTGTTTTCCTTCCTTTCGGCTAAAGACTACCCTCGGCTGCTCACCACTCCATGCAACCAGATCGATTGGCACGCCTGGATCGGCCCTGATTTGTCTTACCCAAAACGCGTTCGCGATGTCGTGCTATTCGTTCGGCCTGATTGGATGAATTGCGGCAGCGGCACGACTTTTGGGAATCTAGCCCGATGGTTCCGGGAACGCGACGCCTTGCTAATCGATATCGCGATTTGGCCGTATCGTGAGAATTTCGACCCGGCAAGCCGTGATCTTCGTGTCAGGGCGGAACAGGATGCCATGCGGTCGGCCTTGTATATTTCGGCACGCAGATCGACCAGCGCGCCGCATATGGCACGTCAGCTTAGCGGTCTGTTGCGCCGGTTCCCCTGGACGCTGGCTCGCCAGATATCGTTTCGACACGGGCTCGCGGCTAAGCCACGATTCCTACGGCGGGCGATTCGTCGAGCGAAAATCTCGCAGATTTATATAAATCACTACTTTACGTACGACTACGCACGAGAATTCATCGGTGACCGGCCGTTTTTTCTGGATACCCATGATGTCCAAACAGTGAATTTTATCCATTATAGTTTGAAGAATGCGATAACGGGGCGTGTCGATCGGTTCGAGGACTCTTTGCGCGATGAGATGGAAATCGCCGGGAAGGCGGAACGGCTGTGCTTTGTTTCGTCAACAGAGCTTGATCTTGCGGCCCGCTATATCGATCGCGATCGACTTGACCACGTGCTGCCCCTGCCCAAGGTTGTTCCCTGCAGGCCAAGGCCGCTTGCCGGAGTCGCCCGATTGCTGATCGTAGCAAGCGACAATCCGGGCAATCTGCGAAATTTGCAGTGGTTTTTTCAGCATGTCTGGCCAGCCGTGCTGAGGCTGTGCGAGCACCAACTTCCCCCCCTGCTGCGGGTGTGCGGCGGCATTCGCTCCGTCATGAGGAATGTGAACCCGAGCGGGGTCGAGTTCGTCGGGGTCGTTGAGGATTTGCGGACTTACTACGATGATTGTGATTTGGTACTTCTGCCTATCGTGACCGGCGGGGGCGTTGCGATCAAGACGTTGGAAGCAGTGCTGTATGAACGCGCGGTGCTCGCCACACGGCATGCGCTACGCGGGCTTCCGGACGACGTGGTCACGACCATCGGTAGCGAGGACGACCCGCTTCGGTTTGCTAAGTCGTTGTTGAGTATCATAGCGGGACCGAAACAGCATAGGTCCACACTAAAACGATCGCAGCGCGCTGCGGCGCTGTTGCGGCAGCACTCGTTTTACGAGGTGTTGGGAAGGGGGGTGGATTCGGTGCGCTTCGATCAATCATCTGATGCTGACCGTTGTCCGCTCAACTGACGGACGGTTTGCTCTCGCGGGATTTGTTCGTTAGCGAGGCTCGACTGCCAACATTTAGCTTGTATCGCCGTCATTTGGTCAATTCCATCCGAGGTCCGCGGTCAGAGTTGGCCGCGATCTTTCGCATACGAATCCACATGCCATTGCTCTTAAGATTTGGTAAAGTTTTTCGGCAGCTAGTCTAGCGTGATTTCGGCGGCGAGGTGGGTGGGGTTGTCCCGGATTTCTCGAATATCCCAAAAATGTCGCGTAGAAATCCAGGTGTCAGGGCGCTGATCGGATTGATCGAGATGACTGGATCCTGAATAGATCCTTCCAGCCCAAAACGCGCCGCAAAGACGCCTCCCCCCTTCTCCGGGCTGAACAGTTTTCCGACCAGAGGAAGCCGCCCCAGCGCCGAATTGAAGAAATAGGCCGGAACGATCGTTCCTGTGAGCGCGGCCTTCCCTGATGGCAAACTGATACGACCTTTTGCCGTCAGGCCGAGCGAAGAGTTGGCGGCGTGCGCCTCATCGAGATTGAGGTTAGCGCCATCGTATCGAAACGGCACTACGATATGGGAGAATGTCATCCCCGGCCCCCGGAGCGCATCGACCAAGCCGTAGAGTGTAATAGCCTGAAGCAACTTACCCAGAGCCGGAGAATTGCGGACCACCACGCCATCGATCGTCGCTGTTCCGGTCAGCGGATAAAAGCCCACCGAGTTGTCGATTCCACCATCTAAGGTCAAATGGCCGGACTCCATGGTCCGAACCGCGTCAATACCGCGCAGGAAACGTCCAGCATCCTTTGCCTCGACCGATAGCCGGCGGTTGGCTCCTTTGGAACCGATCTTGATGGAGAAATCGGCACCCGCCCCTATCGCGCCGATGACATCCAGGGTGATTATACTTTCTCCCGCTCCCGTCGCTTTCGCTAGAATGTCGCTCGCGCTCTGCCCGTTCGCGAGGATCGCGCGAGAGAAGCGGGCGTCGAGCCTCCAAGGCGGTTTGGTCGAAGGTGCAACGTTTGACGTGTCCGCAGCGGTGGACTTCTCAGTCAATTTCGTCGATAGATCGATCTGGCTGCCCTGCAGCACGACGTCGAACTCGTTATTTGCAGAGATATGGATCGTGCCATGTCCCTGGGTTCGACCGAGCCGGAAATTGTCCAAAAGCACGGACCGGACGTGACCATCGACGAGGTTTGCCGATCCCTTCACCGTCACCTCATCACCTTGAACAGCGATGCGGTCGATCTTCGTCAGCCGATCGCGAGACATCAGCAGCGTGACCGTGGCGTTAGCAACCGAGCCTGCCGGTTTGCGCCAAGCGAGAGGGCCGAGTTCCAGCGTAGCCTGCGTCAGGTCGCCGCCGATCAAGATCGAACCGTCGCCGTTGCGCCGCTCGATGATAACCGCGGTCATCGGGATCGGCCCGTTGACGACATCCATTACATGCAAGCCGGCAGCATCAAGCTGCGCCGCCTCCGGCTGCCCGGTCAGTGCGATTTTCTGGGTTATCTGATCAGCGGCGCCCGAATTGAAGTCCATCGTGCCATCGAGCGTAACCGGGACCTGGACAAGGGTGCCGCGACCTTTCAGGCGGAGACCATCCTTGTCGACATCGAGATCAAAGGCTCCGTCGTCGAGCTCCTGGCCGGCTGCAACATCCGTTACCTTGACGTGCGAGAGCCGAGCCAGGGCACGGATCTGGATGTCATCGATCCGAAGCTTGTTTTCGAGCGGAAACTGAAGGTCGAGCCCCACGGACACGTCACCTGCAGCAGGGTTCAGGCCGATCGGATGCGCGGAAAGCAAGTGCAGGCGGGGTTCGGTCAGTAGTGCGAGTGCGCTTGCGAGCCGGCCGTCAACCCGCGCGTGGATTTTCGCGGTCTGATCGGGGAGCGACAGGCCCGTGATGCGCATCTCGCTGTCTTTCATCCCGAGGTCAGCATCGTGATCGTTGACACGTTGACGGCCGGACGTGAGTTGGACGTCCAGGGTGTCGGAATCGACAAGATGCAGATGAACATCCGCCTGCTCGATCGGCGGAGTGTCGTCGAGCCATGTGAAGGATGCGTTTGACGCGTCCAGGTCGGCGGCTGCTTTCACTATATCCGCGTGGTTCAACGAGTCATCAGCTTCGATAACCAGCGACGCAGTGCCGTTTGTCACCATCCCGCCAGTGACATGCTCGATAACCCATGGGCGCGCGCCGGCACCTACGCCCACCGGCCACAAGCGCGGAAGATCCGCGAGGTCGATTCGAGTCAGTCCAACCGAAAGGGACGCTGCTAGCCGGTTCGATGCATGCGAGATCCGGCCCGTGATGTCGACGATTTCAGGCGCACCCTCGGACGGATGGGCCAAGTCCAAACGGCCCTGCTCAATGACGATCTCGCCGGTCGTTCCGCTAATCGTGATCACTCCGTTACGCAGCGGGAGGTCGCCGCGTCCGATGCGAACCCGGCCCTTGCCCAGATGCACGGCGACTCGCAGTTGGCCCGGTTTGAAACCGCCATCGAGTTCGACCGCCGCCTTGATCGAAACCGGCACGTCCAGGTCTGTCAGGAATGCTAAGGACGACGGTAGTTCCGCGATCGCGGCCGGGCGAAACGATGTCAATCGGACACTCATGCTGGTGCCGGCACGCGGCGTCAGATCCGCCGCCGCCGTGACTGACGTCTGCTCACCGCTCAACGAGAGTAGCCCCTTGAGGGAACCGTGGACTCGTCCATTTTTGCCCTGACCAAGTCGAGGTCCATGCCGGACGCCAGGATGACGAGCCCCGATCCTCGATCGCGAAACGTCACGGCGGTATCGCGGAAATGTACGCGTTGAATCTGATCCCATCGGCTCTGACTGGGGCCGTAATCACTCCTGACCGGACGGATGAACTCGTCCCGAAGCTGACGTAGGTCGAGGGACCCCAGGTCTGAGCTGCTGTCGCCGTCCTGACCGAAGCCGAGGGTGACCGAACCCGAGATCTCCCGCGTCATTGCGAACTCGCCGCGATCTACCTCGAGGCTCCGCGGAACAATTCGTCCCAGCATGAGGCCAGCCAGGGATAGCGTGAGGTGGGCGTCGGGTGCGGTGAGCAGCCTTCTGCCCGCCGGATCGGTTACGATGAAGTTGGAGATCCGCAGATCGATCGGGTGATCGACCCCCCTGTGGAACCCTTCCCATGCCAGCACGAGGCCATCGAATGAGACACGCCCGGCACCCGCATCATTGCTAAGAGCAGACCGGATGGGATCGGCAAGCCAGCCGAGGTCGATCGGACCCTGCGACAGGCGCCATGAAGTGCCCACGAGCAGACAGCTTGCTATAACAAGAAACCCGGTTGCGAAGAGCAACAGGCGATGGACCGCCTTCGAGGCGTGATTGAGCGCCTGTCCCGTGGTCCGGACCACCGCATGGTTCCTGGAGCGGTGGAACCACCCCAATTGCTGATGCCAAGGCAATGGACGCCCCTTACGTCGAAGTCGTGCCGAACCGGCCTGTCCGAGATTGTGTGTCCGGAAGCCACCCGATGTCGCCCAGAAGACGATCGCGCCGACTTAAACGTCCCCGCGCCTGAATCATGTGATCGAACAGATTCAGGGTTCGTATGGTCTACAAAGCGCCGCGGCGGGCCAGCGGTTCGATAAACTGGGGCTCGGTGTCCCAGGGAAACAAGATCCAGGTGTCCTGCGAGACCTCGGTGACGAAGCTGTCTACGGTCGGACGTCCTTCCGGCTTTGCGTAGACGCAGGCGAAATGGGCCCTTGGCAACAAGGCACGCACGACGCGGGCTGTGGTGCCCGAATCGACCAGATCGTCCACAATGAGAAAGCCCGTGCCATCACCCGCGGCGGCCGGCGGCTTGGTGACCACCGGTTCACCGCGTTGCTCGTCCTGATACGTGATCACACAAACGCTTTCGACCAGACGCAGATCGAGTTCGCGGGCGATGATCGCCGCCGGGATCAGGCCTCCGCGGCTGATCGCGACGATGCCGGTGAACGGACCCGACCCCATCAACCGCCACGCCAGGGCTCTGGCATCGCGATGAAGCTGGTCCCAGGTGACAGTATAGTAGTGCGTGCCCATAACCATTTGTCGGCGGAAACCACTGCCCGGTGCAAGGGGGTTTTCGGCCGCCTGCATTGCCGGTGCGATGGGTGAATTCAGCATAGTGACATTTTGGTCCGCACCGTCTTTGATGTGTGGATGGACGGCCCGACACCGCTGCCAGAAGCCGACGAAATCGACCCTTTCCGGCTGCTCGTGCCCGAACGGCCATTTGCGCCCGTCATTTTCACATCGGCGCATTCCGGACGGGTTTATTCGGCTGACCTGATGTCCGGGGTACGCCTGTGTGCGCTTAGTTTGCGGCGCAGTGAGGATTGCTTCGTCGATGAGCTATTTCGCGCGGCGCCGGCGTGTGGTGCCCCCCTGCTGGCGGCCAATTTTCCGCGCGCCTTCTGCGATGCCAACCGAGAGGCATGGGAGTTGGACCAAACAATGTTCGCCGACCCGCTGCCAGATTGGGTGAACACCACCAGTTCGCGGGTCAGTGCGGGTCTGGGAACGATTGCAAAGGTGGTTGCGTCGGGCGAAGCGATCTATTCGGCGAAATTGCCGTTCGCCGAAGCGGAGCGTCGGATTCATGCCTACTGGCGACCATTTCACGGTGCTTTGGCACGTTTGATCAAGGACATGAAGTCCCGGTTCGGCTATTGCCTGGTGATCGACTGCCATTCCATGCCGTCCAGCGGACAAGGCAAACGGGCCGCCGCCCGGCCGCTCGATTTCGTCCTTGGCGATTTGCACGGGTCCGCGTGCGCATCGTGCGTCACCCGCGCGGCGGAGACGCTGTTGAGCAGCAAGGGCTATCTGGTCCGGCGCAACGACCCCTATGCCGGTGGCTATATAACGAGGCACTACGGACGGCCGGGCGACGATGTGCACGTGCTGCAGATCGAGATCGCTCGGGCACTCTATATGGACGAGACGCGGATCGAGCGGTTGCCTGAATTCCTTTTTGTTGAACGCCAGATCGCCGATTTGGTCGCCGCCCTGACGCTGCAGGTCCACGACCTGATCGGATAGTCTAAAGGTCTGTCATAGGGGAAATCCAATGAGCGACGTTCTCGTCACGCAGGCCGGACCGATACTGGAAGTCTTATTCAACCGGCCGGACAAGAAAAACGCCCTGACCGGGGCAATGTATGCCGCGGTAGCGGAGGCGTTCCGCCATGCGAACGCGGATGCTTCGGTTCGAGTGGTGCTGCTGAGCGGGGCGGGGGATACGTTCACGTCCGGCAACGACATTAAAGATTTTCAAAGCCGGGTGGCCACGGATGGGTCGACGCACGCCTCGCCGTTCCTCGCCGCATTGTCCTCGCTGACGCCGCCCTTGGTAGCCGCGGTGAATGGGGCCGCGATCGGCGTCGGCACCACGATGCTGGCTCACGCGGACCTGGTTGTTGCCGCACGGTCGGCGCGGTTCGCCATGCCGTTCACTAGTCTGGGCCTGGTTCCGGAAGCCGCCAGCTCGCTGCTGTTTCCCCGATTGGTCGGGCATCAGCGGGCCAGTGCGCTGCTGCTTCTGGGGGAAACTTTTGATGCCGAGACCGCCCTCAGCTGGGGCTTGGTCAATCAGGTCGTGGCCGATGAGAATCTGATGACAACCGCTCGTGGCATTGCCGAAAGGTTGGCCGCATTGCCGCCGATCGCTGTGCGGCAGACCAAGAACCTGATAAAGAACGGACGCGCCGAAGTGCCAGGACGTATCGAGGAAGAATTGGCGTTGTTCCGCGACCGGTTGTGCTCCCCCGAAGCGGCGGAGGCATTCGCGGCGTTCATGGAGAAGCGAAAACCGGATTTTTCCAAGTTTGCCTGAGGGCATCCACCCCTTGAACGCATATGCTCCTGCGGAGACGCAGTCGTCGTGGTTTCGGACGTCGGATGAGGGCGCGGGGGCGCCAGGCATCCCGTGATGAAAGGAGCGCGAAGCCACCTCGATGTCTGATGATCAGCTGACGGTGCCGCTCTGCCTCCTGGGTTACCTGCTGGGCTCGATTCCCTTTGGGCTGCTGCTGACCAGGATCTCCGGTTTGGGGGATATCCGAGGCATCGGGTCCGGCAATATCGGCGCCACCAATGTTCTGCGCACCGGGCGAAGGGGTCTCGCCGCCGCCACCCTGGTGTTGGACGGGCTGAAGGGTGCCGCGGCCGTGCTGACCGCACGGGCGCTGTTGTATGATCAGGACACAGCTCTTTTGGCTGGCCTGGCCGCGGTCCTGGGACATCTGTTTCCGATCTGGCTGCAGTTCAAAGGCGGAAAGGGAGTAGCCACAGGTCTCGGGGTATTGGTCGCGGCAGCTTGGCCGATCGGCGTGGCCGCCTGCGCCGTGTGGCTGCTAGTCGCGGGCCTCGCGCGCGTTTCGTCGCTGGCGTCGCTGGCGGCCTTCAGCTTTGCCCCCTTCGCTGCCTTGGTTCTGGAAGAATTCGGCGTCGTTAAGCTTTCATTTACCGTTGCCGTGCTGGTGTTCGTCCGCCATCAGGCCAATATCCGCCGCTTGCTCGCCGGTACCGAACCACGCATCGGCGGGAGCAAGACGGGACGTGCCTGAGCCGGCCCGCCCGCAGTCCCGCCGGCGGCATCGAAGGGCGCCGCCTTCATGGCACAGTGGACCGAGCAGATTGACCGCCTTCGGCTGGTTCGCACGGAGGGCGTCGGGCCGGTTACCTACCGCCGCCTGCTTGATCGCTATCACTCACCCGCCGCGGCCCTCGAGGCACTGCCGCGCCTCGCGCGGGCGGGTGGGCGGTCAGGGACGGCGCCGGTGGTTTCCGCGGCGGAGGCGGAGCGCGAGTTAGAACGCACAAGCGCCGCCGGCGGCCGGATGATCTTTCTGGGCGATCCGGAATATCCGCCGTTGCTGGCGATGATGGATGATGCGCCGCCGTGTCTCATTCTTGGCGGCGACGCAGGGTTGGCGCAAAAACGATGTATCGCGGCGGTGGGCGGACGCAACGCTTCGGCGAACGGGCAGCGGATGGCGGAGACTCTGGCGGCCGAACTGGCGGCGACGCTCGTGGTGGTTTCCGGGCTGGCACGAGGGATCGACACCGCCGTGCATACTGGCGCGATGCGTAGCGGGCGAACCATCGCGGTGATCGCGGGTGGGATCGACCAGCCGTACCCGCCAGAGAATGCCGACCTGCACCGGCGTATTGGTGAAGCTCATCTGCTGATCTCGGAGGCGCCCCTTGGCACCATACCGCAGGCCAGGCATTTTCCTCGCCGCAACCGGATCATCGCCGGCCTATCGCTTGGGGTCGTGGTGGTGGAGGCGGCGCTGCGATCCGGCAGCCTGATCACCGTCCGGATAGCTCAGGAAGTTGGCAGGGAGGTGTTCGCTGTCCCTGGTTCGCCGCTCGATCCGCGTGCGCGCGGCGGTAACGATTTGATACGGCAGGGCGCGATCCTGGTGGAAAATGCCGCCGATGTGCTGGATAACCTGCCGCTGGAACCCGCCGTCCCGCCGTCTCGCGTAAGGGAGTTCGGCGAGGCGGATCCGGCGCCGTTCGAGTGGCCGGCGGCGGACGAACACGAGCCCGATGCCGCGGCGCAGATCCTGTCGCTGTTGTCACCGGAGCCGACAATGGTTGACGATCTGGTCCGGCGCTGCCACTTGTCGCCGTCAGTCACCGTTGCGGTTCTACTGGAATTGGAGCTGGCGGGGCGTGTAGAGACCCTGTCTGGCAGCCGCGTAGCGCTCTCGCCGGTCGTTATTGAGTAGGATACCGCACCCGTCAATGTCAGATGTCGTTGTCGTCGAATTCCCCGCCAAGGCCAAGACCATCAACCGTTATCTGGGTGGCGGCTATACCGTTCTCGCCAGTTTCGGACATGTGCGCGACCTGCCGCCGAAGGACGGCAGCGTCCGGCCGGAGCAGGATTTCGCGATGGACTGGGAGGCGGACGCGCGGGGCGACAAGCAGGTCGGCGCGATCGCACAGGCCCTTAAAGGCGCCAAGACGCTGTGGCTCGCCACCGACCCGGATCGTGAGGGAGAGGCGATTTCCTGGCACGTGCGAGCAATGCTGGCGGATAAGAACGCACTGAAGGGCGTCGCGGTCCACCGCATCAGCTTCAACGAAATCACCCGCAACGCCGTTCGCTACGCCATCGACCATCCGCGCGAACTCGATCAGCCGCTGATCGAGGCGTATATGGCTCGGCGCGCGTTGGACTATCTGGTGGGGTTCACCCTGTCGCCGGTGTTGTGGCGGAAGCTGCCCGGCAGCCGCAGCGCCGGCCGTGTCCAGTCGGTGGCCTTGCGCCTGATCTGCGACCGCGAGGCCGAGATCGAGGTGTTCCGGGCGCGTGAATACTGGACCATCGAGGCTTTGTTCCTGACCCCTGGCGGCGCCCCGTTCACCGCTCGGTTGACCCATCTGAACGGCAAGCGGCTCGATCAGTTCGACCTGAACAACGAGACCCTGGCGCTCGCCGCCAAAGCGGCAGTGGAAGCCGGGACATTCACCGTCGGCGCGGTCGAGCGAAAGCGGGTCAAGCGCAATCCTCCGCCGCCGTTCACGACCTCGACGCTGCAGCAGGAGGCGTCGCGGAAGCTTGGGTTTGGGGCACAGCAGACAATGCGGCTGGCGCAGGGTCTCTATGAGGGCGTCGATATCGACGGTGAGACCACAGGGCTGATCACCTACATGCGGACAGATGGGGTGCAGATGGCAAGCGAAGCCATCGCCAGCATTCGCGATCACGTCAAGGGCAGTTTCGGCGCGAACTACCTGCCTGCCGCGCCGCGCGAGTACGTCAGCAAGGCGAAGAACGCGCAGGAGGCACATGAGGCGATCCGGCCGACCGATGTGACGCGCACTCCCGACAGCGTCGTTCAAGGATTGAACCACGATCAGCGGCGGCTATACGAGCTGATCTGGAAGCGGGCTGTGGCATCGCAGATGCAGTCGGCCGAACTGGATCAGGTAAGCGTCGATGTTACCGATGGAAAGGGGCTGAAGCTAAGGGCGAACGGATCGATCATCGCCTTTGACGGGTTCCTGAAGCTGTATCGGGAAGATACCGACGATAAGCCCGAGGGGGCGCCGGAAGAGGAGGATAACCGGATGCTGCCGCCGATGAGCGAGCGCGATCCGCTCCGGCGCCAGAAAGTTGACGCGAGCCAGCATTTCACCCAGCCGCCGCCACGCTATTCCGAGGCGAGCCTGGTGAAGAAGATGGAAGAACTGGGGATCGGCCGGCCTTCCACTTACGCCTCGATCCTGTCCGTTCTGCAGGATCGAAACTACGTGAAGCTGGATAAGAGACGCTTCGTTCCGGAGGACCGCGGACGCCTGGTCACCGCATTCCTGGTGAGTTTTTTCGAACATTACGTCGACACAGGGTTCACCGCCGGGCTGGAGGAAAAGCTCGACGAGATCTCCGCCGGGGTGCTGGAGTGGCGCCAGGTCATGCGTGACTTTTGGGCCGAATTTTCCAGGGCAGTCGAGCAGACCCGCGATCTGAAGATCAGCGACGTCATCAGTGCGCTCGATCAGGATCTGGGGCCGCATTTCTTTCCGGCTCGGGAAGATGGGTCCGATCCGCGGATTTGCGCGGCGTGCGGCAACGGGCGGCTGGGATTGAAGCTCGGGCGGTTCGGCAGCTTCATCGGGTGCTCCAACTATCCCGCCTGCCAATACACGCGGCGGTTGGCGATAAACGCGGGTGAAGAGAGCGGGGAGACCCTGAAGGAGGGGATGCGATCGCTTGGGCACCATCCGGAGACGGGGGAGGAGATCACCGTCCGGCGCGGGCCTTACGGGCTGTACGTGCAGCAGGGCGAAACCTCCGAGGACAAAAAGGTCCGGCCCAAGCGGATGTCCTTGGCGCGCGGGATGGATGGTGAGAACCTGACGCTGGACCAGGCGCTTAGACTCCTGTCGCTGCCTCGGCAGATTGGGCTGCATCCGGAGACGAAAGAGAAGATCGAGGCCGGGATTGGCCGGTTCGGACCTTACGTGAAGATGGGCGCGGTGTTCGGGTCGTTGGACCGGGACGACGATGTACTGGCGCTTGGGCTGAACCGCGCGGTTGATTTGCTGGCGAAGAAAATGGCTAGCGTGCGAACGATTGGGCCACATCCGACCAGCAAGGATCTGATCAGCGTGCGGAAGGGGCGGTTCGGGCCGTATGTCCAGCACGGAAAGACTGTTGCCAATCTGCCGCGCGGGGTGGCGATGGAGGAAATTTCGCTGGACGACGCCGTGAAGCTGCTCGCGGAAAAGGGCAAGGCGCTGAAGCCACGCAGGGCGGCGGGGCGGAAGGGCAAGGCGGGAGCGAAGACGGCGGCGTCCGAGGCCGTGGCGAAGTCCCCGGCGCGGAAAGAGGCTGGCGCCAAAAAAGCGGCTAAACGAAAGCAAAAGGCGGGGCCAAAGAGGGCCGCCGCGACCTCAGCGTCCCCTAAGAAGGCTGCGGCGAAAAAGGCCACAGCCAAAAAGGCGACAGCTAAAAAGACGGCGGCCAAAATGCCGAGGCGAGCGGCTGAGTAACTGCCCTCTTACCGACAGATGGACGCCTTAGGGCGCGCAAGAGAACCGCGAATTAGGCTAGCTCCGCTCTCGGCGCTGGATTCTGTTGGTTTCGAAATTTCCCCAATTGGTGGTCACGCTACCAAACGTCTTTGCGAGCTTTGCGACTTTTCGAACGACGAGACTTGCGTCGCCGCTTCGGTCGCCTCACGTCAGCTTGCATGAGCAAACGTATCAGCCGCAACTTTCCCGCCATGATGACCCAACTGACGCTATCGTCCTGGGAAACCATCTATCACCGCAGTCTCATGATGGCTCAGGGCACTCTTAGCGTTGCTGAGTATCAGCGCATGGTCATGGAGAAGGCCGCGGCGGCGCAGGCCTCGACCCTCGCGCTGATGTCCGGCCAAGGCCACGCGGCTGTCGTGGCGCCCTACCTGGTGCGGTCTCGTGCCAACGCCCGGCGTCTGCGCCGCAAGTAATCAGGCGCTTTCCCGATGTGTGGCCTCGATCTCGTCGCGGGGTGCTTCGGCCTCTCGCCGTAGCCGCCGGAAGCTCCGAACGCTGAAGGGCAGCATACAAAGATAGAGCAAACTGGCTCCGGCCAACGCGCCCCACGGATCGGCAACAACAACCGCGGCGTAGGCGCCAGTGCCCAGCAGCATCGGCAGGACATACTCGGACGGGACCTTGAAGTTCTTGAAACTCCAGATCGGAAGGGTCGAGACCAGCAGGAGGGCGGTGCCGATCAGGACCACCGCGTTGAACAGGGGATATTTAGCCACGTCCAACAGCCAGCCCAAGCCGAGGGATCTCGCCTCGAGCCCAAGGAAAAGCGGAAACAGGGCCAAGGCCGCCCCCGCCGGAGCTGGAACGCCGGTGAAGAAATTATAGGCGTAGGCAGGTTTGGGTGCTCCATCCAGCGAGGCATTGAACCGCGCCAATCGCAGCGCCATGCACACTGCGAACATCAGGCACGGCACGTAGCCATAAGCTCCACCCCGTTGCAGCGACCACAAGTAGAGCACGAACGGCGGCGCCACACCGAAGCACAGGAAATCAGACAGACTGTCGAACTCCGCCCCGAAGCGGGAGGTGGCCTTGAGCAGGCGCGCAAGCCGTCCGTCCAACCCGTCGATTAGCGCCGCGACCGCGATGGCAACGGCGGCGGCGCCGAAGCGCCCCTCCAGCCCGAATCGCATCGCGGTCAGGCCGGCGCAAAGGCCCAGCATGGTCATAAGGTTGGGGACCATGCGGTTGAAAGACGGACCCTTGAAGCGCGGACGGTTCCGCGGGCGAGGCCGATAACGGCGCAACCGGCGGATCGGCGAAAACGGCGGGCGGTCACTCATGATATCGGGCACTCAAGGAACGGCGTTCAGGAATGGGCGCTCATGGAACGGCAGCTCCGCGATGACGGTCTCGCCGCCGATCATGGTCTGGCCCTCCACGACCAACGGGCGAACACCTTCGGGGAGATAGAGGTCTGTGCGGCTGCCGAAGCGGATGATACCGAACCGGTCACCGGCGATAACCGAATCGCCTTCGCGCACGGAGCACAGGATCCGGCGTGCGATCAGGCCCGCAATCTGAACGACGGCGATCTCCTGCCCGTTCGGCAAACGGATCGCCAGCGCATTGCGCTCGTTTGATTCGCTGGCCTTGTCTAGGCCCGCACTGACGAAAGCACCGTGGCGGTAGGCGATGCGGGTGACCACGCCGTCGGCAGGCACGCGGTTGACGTGAACGTTCAGCACCGAAAGGAAGATCGAGACTTTCCAGCGCGGGCCGGTGCTGAGGCCAAGTTCCGGGGGCGGTGCGGCAGGCTTAACGGCGACCACGCGACCGTCGGCCGGGGCGAGGAACAGGTCCGCTCGGGGTGGCGGAACGCGTTCGGGGTCACGAAAGAAAAACAGGCAGAACAGGGTGAAGATCAGGGCAAGCCAGATCAGCCAGGATCCGAGGACGAAACCGAGCAGGAACGCGATAAAGCCGCCCACTATGAAGGGGCGTCCGGCGGGGTGTGGAGGCGCGAGGACGCTGCGAACGTCGTCTGTAATGGCCATCAGGCGCGGGGTTATGGAGGGTTGGCCGGGTTACCGCAAGGCGGATGAACGGGGGTAGTTCGGGACATTCGGGGCGTCGCTTTGGCGGCGTGCGCTAGGGTCGGCAAGCATTTGGGCGCTGTAACGCAAGCGCTCGCCATGTCGGGCCTGAAGGCTTAGGGCCTGCCGGCAAAACTCAGATGGCGGCTTCCGCGAAGATCGGGCTGACGCGGCCATTCCAGGCGCCATGGTATCGACCCAGCCAATGCTCCGCCTGGGTGAGCGCGCCGGCAGCGATCGCTCGGAGCGGGTCCAGGTAGACGCATTCGTCGTCGCCCAATGCGTCGCGGTGGGATCGGGCGCGCAATCCGTCCTCTGCGATGGTCACTACGTCGGCGACAATGTCGCGCAGCGTGCCGCCGCGCCATGGCGCGTTCAGTCCCTGACGCGTCACAGCGGCGCGGGCGGTGACCGCATCTTCCCAGCCAGCGCCGCGGAGCAGCGCTTCAGCCGCGGTCAGCGCGGCGTCGTCATAGAGCAGACCGACCCACAACGCCGACTGCGCCAGCATCATCTCGGGCCGGCCGGCATCGGAGCCGCGCATTTCCAGGAAGCGCTTCAGCCGGACATCGGTGAAGACGGTCGTGACGTGGTCAGCGAAATCGCCCATCGTGGCGGTAATGCCGGCCAACGCCGAGACGTGGCCGGCGATGTAGGCGGTGAACGACTCGCCAGCGACATCGATGTAGCCGCCATTGCGATAGACGAAGTACATCGGCACCTGCTCGATGAGCCAGGCGGCGTAGCGCTCGAAGCCAAATCCGTCCTCGAACATCACCTTGGGGATGCCGGCGCGCTGGTTGTCAGTATCGGTCCAGACATGGGCACGATAAGAGAGGAAGCCGTTAGGCTTGCCCTCGGTGAAGGGCGAGTTGGCGAACATTGCCGTCGCCAGCGGCTGCAGCAGAAGGGCGACGCGAAGTTTCCGCCGCATGTCCTGTTCCGAGGCGAAGTCGAGATTGACCTGGACCGTGCACGTGCGGGTCATCATGTCGAGACCCATGCTACCGACCAGCGGCATGTAGCGCTGCATGATGGCATACCGGCCTTTCGGCATCCACGGCATCGCCGCGCGAAATGCCGTTGGGTGAAACCCCAACGGGGCGAAGCCCATGTCCAGAGCTTCACAGACCGCGCGGACCTGGGCGAAGTGGCTGTACAATTCCTGCCGGGTTTCGTGCAAGGTTTGCAGCGGGCCGCCAGACAGCTCCAACTGACCTGCCGGTTCAAGAGAGACCGAGGCCGCGCCCTGCTTCAGCCCAATCGGGTTCTCGCCGTCCAGGATCGGGGTGGCGCCAAATTGGGTTAAACCGGCGAGCACATCGCGAATGTTGCCCGGTTGACCATCCGCCGGGAGGTAAGGCGGTGGGGCTAGATCCGCGCGGCGAAAGCCGAACTTCTCGTGCTCCGTGCCGACGCGAAACTGCTCGCGTGGCTTGCAGCCGGCCGAGAAATAGTCTGCCATTTGTCGAACCGACGTGAGCGGTGTGTCGTCGGTGTCTCCGGGATTGGACATAGGGTTCCCAAAGCATTCGGTTGATATCGCCGGCGGGCGGTCAGACGCGCCGATAGGCGCGCCAGTTAAAGGGAGGTACTAGCCACATCCCGGTGCTTGCAACAAGGCCAGACCGACGATGGCTGCTGTTTCGGCCCGTAGTATGCGTGGTCCTAGGGAGGCCGGTCGGGCCGAACGGCACCCGTCCAACATCGATTGATCGCGCGGTCCAAAGCCGCCCTCGGGACCGATCAGCAGGGCTGCGGGATCTCTCACTGGCGCCAGCAGCCGAGCGTCGGCTCGCTCCTGGGCAACGAAAAGCGACCGTTCGGCCGGCCATGCCGCCAAAAGTTCATGCAGCTGTTGGGCTGGACGGATCTCGGGGACGGTGAGGCGCTCACTCTGTTCGGCCGCTTCGATGGCGATGACGCGGAGACGATCGAGGTTGACGCGCCCGGCATTAGTCCGTTCGGTGAAGACCGGCAGGAGGGCTGACACGCCGAGTTCGGTCGCCTTTTGCACGACCAGATCGGTCGCGTCGCGTTTCAGCAAGGCGAACGCCAACCACAGATCCCTATCGGCTGCTTGCGGGCGGAACAGGGTTTCCACGGCAAATACCGCCTTGCCGCGCGACAGGGTGGCGACACGGCAGGTCCATTCGCCGTCGCGGCCGTTGAACGCGCGGACCGGATCGCCGACGGCCCGGCGCATAACGACGTTGAGATAGTGGGCCTGGCTCTCGGTTGCCTCGACGGCGATGCCGGGAGCCAGAGGTGCTTCGACGTACAAGCGGATCATCGCTTTGGTGTATGATGATTGACGGAACCATAGCACAGCGAACACATTTCCAGCCATGCATACGGATATTGCCGCCACTGGCTGGGTTGCCTGGCTGCCGCGGGCTTGGCTGCCCTATCTGCTTTTGGCACGCCTGGACAGGCCGATCGGCATCTGGCTGCTGTTTCTTCCGGGACTTTGGGGGATTTTGCTCGCTCGTGTGCCGGTGGCCGAGACGCTCCGGCTGGTGTTGCTGTTCGCTTTCGGCAGTCTGGTGATGCGGGCGGCAGGCTGCGTCGTGAATGACTTGTGGGATCGCGACATAGACCGCAAGGTGGTTCGCACTGCCGGACGGCCGTTGGCCTCGGGGGCATTGCGGCCGCGTCATGCGCTCAGTTTTCTGGCTGTGCTGCTGCTGGCGGGTTTGGCGGTGCTGTTGCAACTCAATCGGCTGTCGCAGGCGCTGGGCGTGGCGTCGTTGTTGCTGGTCGCGCTGTATCCGCTGGCCAAGCGGGTAACCTGGTGGCCACAGCTCATGATGGGGTTCACCTTCGGTTATGGAGCGCCGATGGGGTATGCCGCCGCAGCCGGCCGGGTGGATGCGGCTTGGGTGGCGCTCTACATCGCCGCGATCCTGTGGGATTTGGGCTTCGACACAATCTATGCCCATCAGGACCGGGAGGATGATGCGCTGGCCGGGGTGCATTCAACCGCTCGGCTGTTTGGGGCGCATACACGACCGTTCCTGGCAGTGTGTTACGCAGCGGTTGTGGCGGCGCTTGTTCTGGCCGGATGGCTAGCCGGGCTGGGCGGGTGGTTCAACGCGATGCTGGCGTTGCCTGCGGCGTTGCTGGCGCGTCAGGTGATCGCGCTGGATATCCACGATCCGGCGGGGTGCCTCCGGCTGTTTCGCGCGAACCGTGAGGTCGGGCTGGCGGTTGGTCTGGCAATCCTAGCGGGCTGGCTTTGATCGTCTTCATCCGGGTCATCTTCTCGCGGGCGAGAAAGGCTATGTAGTCCGGACTTTTCAGTCACTTCGAGCGCGAAGTCTGCCGTCATCACTCCCCTCGAAGACGTCACAGATGCAGCCCGGAGGGTCGCTGCACTATACGCGGACCCACGCCATCAAAGCCTGGTGGATCAAATCTGGGGGACCCGTTCGTCAGATTTCATGCATGCAAGGCTCGATTTCTTAGCCCGCAAGGCTCGTTGATACGCCTCCTGGATAGCTTCCGAACGGATTTTGCCCGTCTCGGTACGCGGGAAGACAGCCAGGAGCAGCAGCTCGTAAACCGAGGCATACCGCTGAATGATCGGGCTGATCAGACTTGCGAGGCCGTCCGGCCCGCCGCCCGGTCCGGTTTCGACGGCGACGACCAGCACATTGATCTCCGACGGGTTCAAAGCCCGTATCACCATCGCATCAAGAATTCCATCAATCGCCCGGATCTCTTCCGCGATTTGGCTCGGTGAGACCTTGAGCCCTCCGATATTCAGCACCTCGTCCGCTCGGCCCAGAACCACGAGTTCTTTGGATGATGGCTGGCAGCCAAGATCATTCGTATGGAACCAGCCATTGATGAACGTCTTCCGCGACAGTTCCGGCTCATCGATATATCCGGTTACCATTGTGTCACACTTAATGCATATCAGGCCGGATTGGCCGAGCGGCACGGGGTCGCCGGCCGTGTCGCAAATCTTGACCTGAACGCCGGGGAGTAGCGTGCCGACATTGTTCTCATCGACGACGGAAACATGGGCGCATTCGTTTGAACTATAGGTGACCAGCATGCTTTCGGCGAGGTTGCGCCGTGTCTCGCGCCTCAACCGGGCAGAAACAGCGGAGCCGATCACGTCGATATGGAAATCGAAGGGCCCCTCGCCGGACGGCGCGCCCTGGACGAGCTTTTCGAGGTCGCCGGTGATGAACAGCCCAAAGTTCACCATGCCCGAAGCAATCACGCCCCAGGCGGCGTCCCAGTTTCTGAAATGGATCGTCCCGCCGAGATGAAGGGTCACCCAGGCAAAGCGGTGGCAGCCACGGACCGAAAATTGATACAGGCAAAGGAAACGCGGATGCAGCCCGGTTTTGGGTAGCATAAAGCGAAGGTCGGTCTGGATCGATCGCTGCCACACCTGATGTGTCATGCCCATGACCTTGGGCACGCCCGTTGTTCCGGACGACTTGATGAGCCTGACGAGGCCGTTGGGGTCGGGTTCTCGCTTCAGCACGTCCAATTGACGATCGCCGATGGAGACCTGCAGCGTCCGCGCGACCCATTCCTGCGTCATCACCAATGTCTTCGCGGCATCCGTTCCCGAAAGCGGGTGCGATGCCAGGATGCGGTCGCAAAGGCGTCCCAGGTTCATGGGCGGCCCGAACTCGGACGCCAGCAGAGAGATAGTGGTGACGCCCAGCGCCTCACAGGCCAGTAGCAGGAGGAGGTGTAGAAACCGGTCGGCGGTCTCCACCCCGATGACCAGGTCGGGCCGGATATCGGCGGCGGCCAGGGCATCCATGATCCGCACGACGTTACAGGCAACATCGCGGTAGGAAATGCCGGTCTGCCCGTTGGTGATGGCAATGGCATCCGGCCGTTGGTTTGCATGCGAATGAAGCCATGCGCAGGTGGATTGAATGGATTGGTCGAGGGCCAGGATTGACTTCGCCTTTCACCGCTATCGCCGCGAGATGGGGCCTTGCGGCTGACCACTAGGCATCTGCAAAGGCTTTATAATAATTCACTATCGAGAGAATCTACAGAAAATAGCCCTCCATCGAATGGTTGCATTTTTACCCATACACTCCAAAGCCTGGCGAGTCCTACAATCGGGCGGACCGGCGGCACTCGCGACTTGCCCCGGTCACCGTCGACCGACAACGGCAAAGCTCACCAGTGCATGACAACCGGCGCTGGGCGACACGACGCCGAGACATTCATCAGGGCCAACACCGTCCTGACCACGGCGCGACAGGTGCCGGAGGTAAGACTGTATCTCGCGACGGAGATCACGCCAATCTGGCAGGCGTCAGAAGCCTGGCTGGCGGAACGAAACATGGAGCCGCCATTCTGGGCATTCGCTTGGCCGGGCGGGTTGGCCCTGGCTCGCCATGTCCTGGACAATCCGGCTTTGGCCGCCGGCAAGCGTGTGCTGGATTTCGCAGCCGGTGGCGGGGTCGCGGCGATCGCCTGCGCGCTCGCGAGAGCGGCTCTGGTGGAAGCTGCGGAGATCGATGCGCTGGCGCTCACGGCGGTTGGACTGAACGCCAAGGCCAACAACGTTGAAGTTGTTCCGACGGGCGACGTGGTGGGTGCGGCGTGCCGCTGGGACCTGATCCTGTGCGGCGACGTCTGTTACGAGGCGTCGATGACGGACCACATCATGCCCTGGCTGATCGAAATGGCTAGGTCGGCTGAGGTCTGGATCGCCGATCCCGGCCGCGCGTATTTGCCGAGGACGGGGTTGGAGGCGCTGGCGTCGTATCGGATCGAGACCACGCTGGAACTGGAGGACCGCACCAGCCGCGACGTCGTGCTCTATCGCCTTTTTTCGGGAGCCTGACCGAGCGGTATGCCGTTCACGATCATCGGTCCGCCACCGAGGCTGATATCCCAGATCAGGTTTTCGCCATCCGGGCGACCAATGCCCTTCGCCAGGAGCACCATCGGGATGACCTGCTGAAGGTTCGGCTGGCTCTGGGTCCGCGCCAGCAGCTTGTCCATCCCGCTGGCCGCGATGTGGATGTCGGCGCCAAGCTGCCCATCCGGGCGCGGCACGACTTTGGCTGATCCCTTGATCTGAAGTGGCCCAGAATCGAAGGAGAGTGCCTCGATGCTGATCCGGACCTGCGGATCGGCCAACAAGGTCATCGCCTGCGCCAGAAGCGTGGCGGGATCCATTCCCGGGTCGGTCGCGGCGCGCAGGAGCATCATCAATGGGCCGATCCGCACGCCCGACAAATTGGTCTTCAGATCGACGCGATGCGGGATGAACTCGGCGTTCTCGGCTGAAAGCGCGGATGACGAAATCCCGTCCAGCGCGATGCCGAACTGGGTGTTCAGCCGTTCGGCGACAGCGTCGCCTGTCATGTTCAGGCGCAGGCGGCGTACAGTCCCGCTGCCGGCGGCGGTGCCCGTGCCCGCGGCGAAGCGAATGTCCTCCAAGATCTCCTCGGCCTCGACCCGATTGAGCAATCCGCCGGTGGCATCGACGATGGCGCGCAGGGCTTGGCGCTGGTCCGAGGCCAGGCCCGGTGGCTGATCGGAGGTCTTTCCGACAGCCGGGATAGCGCGCAAGGCCGTAAGCAGACGGGTGCCCTGGACTCGGTCGAGACCTTCCACCGAGAAGTGGCCCGCCGAGGCCCGGATCGCGACGTCAGAGGCAAAGCCGTTCGGGCCGTGTCCGATGAAGCGAAGGCCTGTGCCACTGCCTTGCGAGGCAAGTGTCAGCAGGCCACCGGAATCGGCAGAAACCGTGCCATTGATGCTGTAACGATCGATTGTCTGTTCGCCGTGCTGTTCGCCCTGTTCGGACAACAGCCGGATGGCCTTGAAGTCCGCCGCATAGGATGATGGCATCGTCAGGCCGGGATCGACCTTCGCGGTGATCGCCTGGTGACCGATTGAATAGGCGATCGGCGCAGGCGAGCCGTTTGCCCGGGCCGTTTCCACTGTCCCAGCTGACGGGAACGTCATTGACGTGACGTCCAGCAACCCCTGATCGGTCGGATGGGCGACCGCATTGACGGCGGCGTCTGCAGGCGCCGAGAACCCGTCGAGGGGCAGCCGCACCTGATAGTTTGCGCCGCTCCGGGTAACCGCGGCCCCCTGGTCTCGTACCGCTACGGTACCGAAAGTGGCAATCGAGAGAAACTGCTCCAAGCTCGATTTGACCGCTTCAGGGTCCAGAGTGCTTGTCTGGGCTCGCGCAAGCGGGGCTGCCAGAGCCAGGAGGAGGAACAGCGTCAGGGTACGAGCGGCGGGCATAAGTCCTCGATCCGTTGGATTCAGGTGCCGCGAGGCTGGCAGGCAACTGAATTGTGCACTGAATTGTAGGACATGGATGAAACTGGACGCGAGGCTGATCCATCAATCCGCATCAGCGAGCCGCGCCGGGACATTGATGGCGGGGAGCCAGATGCTGACGGTTGTGCCCTTGCTTTCCTCGCTCTCGATCAGCAACTGCCCGCGATGACGGTTGACGATGTGCTTGACGATCGCCAATCCAAGGCCGGTGCCACCCACGGCGCGGGAACGTCCCTTATCGACTCTGTAGAACCGCTCGGTTAGCCGGGGCAAATGCTCACGTGGGATCCCGGCGCCCTGATCGCCGACCGCGACGATGATTCCGGTCCGGTTCGGCCATCGATTTCCGGACTGCGCCAGCGTCATCTCCAGCGTCAGAACGCCACCGTCCCGGCCGTATTTCAGGCCATTGTCGAGTAGGTTCTGCAAAACCTGCGCCATTTGGTCGGCGTCGCCGGCGACAAGCGGCAGGTCGTGGTCGATCCGCATCGCCAGTTGGACATTCCGCTCCGCCAGCCGAGGCTCGAACCCCGCCACCATCCGCCGTACCACCCCTGTCAGGTCGAGCGGTTCCGACGGCGGCTGATGTTCGGTGAGTTCAATCCGCGACAGGCTCAGCAGATCGTCGATCAGGCGGTTCATCCGCGCGCCCTGCTCGGCCATGATCCCCAGAAAGCGCTGCTGCGCCGGGGGGTCGTCGGAGGCCGGCCCGCGGAGGGTCTCGACAAAGCCGATCAGGGAGGCGAGCGGCGTGCGCAACTCGTGGCTGACGTTGGCGACGAAATCGGCGCGCATCCGCTCGACCACTCGCTCGCGAGAGCGATCCGACAGAACGATTAGCGTCTGCCCACCATCAGCCAATGGTGGATCCATCGGCACGACCGTCGCGTAGAGGTCGCGCGCGACGGGTGCGCGCAGCACGATCTCGGTGCTTTGGGGGGAATTGGATGACAAGGCGCGATCGGTCGCACCGCGTACACCGGGATGGCGCAGCACAGCCGGCATGTCCTCACCGAACGCGAGCCGCGCCGCGGCATTGGTGCGACGAACCGAGCGGTCGCGGGCGAGAACGATGACGGGGTCGGGAAGGCGCTCCAGGATCAGCGTATCCGCGCGGCGGTGCTGTTCCTGCAAGGCGGCGCGGGTGGCCAGGCGGCGGGACAGACGTTCGATTTCGCGGCCGAGCGCGGCCATCAGGATCGGGGTCTCGGCTCCGATGACAGGGCCGGGCTCGTCCGAGTCGATGCGGCGCACCTGGTCGACCAGCAGATCCAGGTCGCGCCCCCAGATCAGGGCGAAGATGCCAGCGGCGACGATGCTGACGGCGACGCCTGCCATTGCGGGCCAGAAGTCGGCCCATTGCGCGGCGGCCATGACGGCGAGGACAGCCACCGGCACCCCGGCGAGGAAGGCGGCGATGCGGATCAGTCTCAAGATCGCCACCCCTGTTGCTGCGCCGGCGAGGCTAGGTCATGGGAGGCCCATAGGTGCGAAATGACAGGTTTGGGCGCCGGTAGCAAACGGGACGCACCTATGGCGCTGTCTTCCGGCTCCCCGACCTCCAACCCTCTGGCGTTGGCGAGGATCACAATGCCAGCCATCCGTTGAGCGGGACCGGTTCCATTAGCGAGCAAGCCACACCGTCTGACCCGGCATTACGTCCGTTCCGGCGACCGGATCCAGGCGCAGAAAGAACGTATTGCGGTCGTGATCGCCGGTGGCGCGCGCCGCCCGCCACACAGCAAATTCTCCCAGGTTTCGCAGCTCAACCAGCTTTGCGCCGACCGCCTCGGCACTGCCGCTTGAGCGTATCGGGACGGCTGCCCCGATCGCCAAGTCGCCCAGTTGGTCCTCGCGCAGATTGAAGCCAAACCAGGTCCCCTGTTCGGGGACCATCGTCAGCACCGGCTCACCGGGCACGACGGCCTCACCCGGTTCGGCCGCCTCGATGGCGATCGTTCCGGCTACCGGCGCCCGAAGCAGCATCTTCGACGCGCGCGCTTCGACGACATCGCGGGCCGCTTCCGAGGCGGCGAGCGTGGCGTCGGCGAGCTCACGCTCCTCCGCTGTCGGGCCGTGAAGCGCGGCCTCATAGCGAGCCTCGGCAACATCGATATCCGCGGCATTGCGCGCTGCCTCGGCCTTGGCCTCGTCAAGCGCTTCGAGGGATGAATCCGATCGTTTGGCCAACACGGATACCCTACCGAGCTCCTGCACCGCCTGGGCATGCACCGCCTGTGCCTTCTGGACCTCTCGCTGGAGCTCCTGCACCTGCTCCTCTCGGGGACCAGCATATACCCGGTCGCGATCCGACCGCACCCTGTTGCCCTGCGCCCGTGCAACGCCGACAGCGGCCCAAAGCTCCGGATTGTCAAGGACGGCTGCGACCTGGCCGGGCTGCACCGTGCCGCCGGGCTCGACCAGGTAGCGCGCCAGATGGCCGCTGATCTCGGGGGCAATGCGGATTTCCGTCGTACGGACAATGCCGACGATCGGCTCCAAGGACTGTGCGTGCAGAAGACCCCGCCAATGCCAGGCCGCAGCCGCCGCGATCGCCGACACAACAGCAAACAGGAGCAGGCGTCTAGATGGCGGCGACATGGCGCGATGTCCTGATTGCGCGAAGCTGCGCGCAGACGACAGCCAAGGCAAAATACAGCAGCGTCAGCACCCAGAGGCGTGCCCAATCCGGCCGAATTTCGGCCAGGCTCGCCCCCATCTGGTTGATCCGGACCATGCCGTCGATCGCGTTCACGCTCGGCAAAAGCTCACGCAACTGCCGAAGCACACCAGGGAGGGCCTCCGCGGGCCAGGAGACACCGACCAGGAAGAACTGCGGCAGACTACTCGCAAGGACCAGCAGCACCGCAGTCTCGCGATGGCGGAACAACTGGCCAAGCGCCTGTCCGAGAAAGCTCGTCGCCAGGATGAACGGGATAGAGAGCGCAGCGAGCGCCCAAACGCTGCCTAGCGTCGAGAAGCCGTAGATCCGCGGCATGATGACGAAGTAAAGCAGCATGGCTGGAAGATAGATTGTCCAATGCGCCAAACCTTGGCCGAGGATCGCGATAGATGCCGCCCGCACTCCTCTCACGGCGCCGCCTTGCTCGAATGCAGCGCCGCCCAGCATCGCAGCCCCCATCAGCAGCGTCTGATGCAGGATGAGCACAAAGGCGGCTGGAACAACGTAGCTGGAATAGGAGGCGGTCGGGTTGAACAGCGGCACCTGAACGAGGTCGACGGGCTGCACCAGTCGCAAGGCAGCTTGCACGCCGGCGCTGTCGGGCCGTGCACCGTGTGTGAGCGTATCCGTCTCGTACGCCCGCACCGATTCGAGCATGCCTTGAAGCGCACGGTTGAACAGGATGAAGTATGTCGAGTCAGCATAGACCGGCAGCCGAGCCGTGACACCCTTCAACACGTTTTTCTCGGTATCGGGGGGGATGCCAAGGACCGCGAAAGCGCGGCGATCAAAGATCGCGTCCTCTGCCTCCCGGTAACTGTTCGCCATCGGGGCCACCCGAATGTTGCCGTGCGCCTGCAGCGTCTGGATCAGTCCGCGGGCGAGTTCGCTGTTGTCGTGGTAGACGACCGCGATTGGAACGTTGCGCACGATCTGGCCGAGATAGGGCTGTGGGTAGAAAACGGCGTAGACCGCGGGCGCCAGCACAAAAAGCCCGAGCACACCACGATCGCCCAGCACGCGCCGCCACTCAGCTGCGAACGCCCCGCCGAAGCCGGCCGCCGGGGCCTGCGGCGCGATCTCGGCCTCCGTGGGGATCGACAGCTTGCGCCGGACCAAGCCGCGGAAGCAGAGCCAGACCAGCAGAATCAGGACGATGGTGAGCCCGCTCAACACGGCGAACGGCTCGGCCGTGATGCGAACCGCCGCCCCGCGCGAGGCCTGATCGAACAAAATCTGGATATACCAGCGAAGCGGCAGGATCGACCCCCAGGCGCGCGGAAACTCGCCCATCGACAGCACCGGAAAACCAACACCGGCATAGCCGAACGCGGGCGAGACGATCAGCCCGGTCAGGCTGAGACCGAGTGCCATGTTGCGGGCCAGCAGCTGCATCAGGCAGCCGATCATCTGATAGGCAACGATCAGCAGTGTCGCCGAGGCCGCCAGCAGCACGGCGCTGCCGCGGAAGCTGACGCCTAGCCACACATCGAGGATCCCGACCATCAGCACGAACATCAGCATATGGACGACGTAGTACGGCAGCAGCTTGCCTACCAAGGCGCTGGCGATGTTGTGGCCCGAGATGTCCCACCAAGCGCGCAAGCTTCGCCGCTTGAACTCCGAGCCGACGGCAAGCCCCGCCGAGATCGCGACCACGACATGCAGCACGGTCGGCAGAATCGCGCGTAGCAGGTACTGCGCGTAGTTAAGTGCCGGATTGGCCAGCACGTATTCCTCCGCCACCAACCCCGGACCCGCCTCCGCATGGTCGCTGGCTGTTGCGTGCGCGGGCGCCACCGCGGAGCTGGCAGCCGTCAGAGCATCGTTAATGCTTTTTCCCGCGTTGCTCCCCGGCGTGAAGAACTGAGTGTTGGTGAAGGAGACCGCGCGCGGCGCACGACCCGCCAGAACGTCCTTTCCGAACTCGGGCGGCAGGTAGACCGCGGCTATCGCGCGTCCCGCACGGATAGCCGATGCGGCTGCGGCGAGGTCGTCGGCGCGCGTTGCAACCGAAATCCCAGGTGCGGCCGCGAGGCTCTGCACGAACAGTCGCGACGTCGCCGAGTTGTCCATATCGACGACGACGACGTCGAGCCCGCGGATCACAGCGTTACTGAACGTGAAGCCGAGCAGGGCGAAGGCAATGACCGGCACGCCGAACAGCAGGAAGCGCGCCACCGGATCGCGCCCGATCCAGCGCACTTCCCGCGCCGCAACTGCGAACAACCCTGCCCGCGCCGGTATCACGAGTTGTGCGCTCCCCAGTCGGTGTAGACGCTCATGCCTGGCCGCAAGCCTTCCACGGGCTCAATCGGATAGGCTCGGATCTCAAAGGTTCGCAGATCGAAATCGCCAGTCGCCCGGGTGGCGCGCCAGCCGGTGTATTCGCCTTTGGACTCGACCACGCGCACTTGCAGCGGCACGATCCGATCGCCGAGGGCCGGGACACGCACGTCAATTCTCGATCCTACCTTCAGGTCGCGCGTAAGGTCCTCGCGCAGATCGAACTGGACCCACATGTCGTTCAGGTCGACGAGCGAGATCAATGGCACGCCAGGGAGTACGAACTCACCGTCTTCCACAGGGATGCGGAAGACCTGGCTGGCCGCGGGAGCCACGACGACCATCTGGTCAACGAGTGACTTGAGCGTCTGCACACCGGCCTGCGCGCTTTCGACCTTGGCTTGCGCGATCGCCAGGTCCTCGCGAGTAAAGCCGGCCACCGCTTCCTGATAGGACAGCCGGGCCTGATCGAGCGTGCGTTCCGCGGTGGTCAGCGCCGCGCTGTCACGGTCAAGTTGTGCTTGCGGCGAGTCGTGCGAAGCCACGAGTGTCCGCGTACGATCGAACGTCTTTTGCGCGAGCGTTAGTTCCGCCTCAGCGCGGGCGATCCCCGCCTTGCGCTCGGCAATGATCTCCGGGCGGAACCCCGCCTTGGCACGCGCCAGCTCAGCCTCGGCTACACCCAGATCCGCGTTGCTCTGCCGCTGCTTCGCCAGCAGTTCGGGATTATCAATGCGGATCAGTGGGGCACCCTGCATCACGTCTTGGGCACGTGCCACGACGATCTGCCCGATCCGGCCATCGACGCGCGCCGCCATGTCGAAAGTGCGCGACTGCACTTCGCCTTGGACCACCAGGGGTTCCCTGCGGGTCAGGTACCAGATGGAAAGCCCGATCATCGCGACGAACAGCACGCCGACGATCAGCGCGGCAGGCGGCGGGAGACGGCGTCTGCTGATGTTGGCGACCGGCGTTGGCGCGACCGATGTTGCTGGCGACATCTGCGGCATCCCTCGGCGCGATCAGAAAAGGATGTGATTGAACGCCGCCCAGACAGCGGCGGTACCGGCAGCGATCGGAGCAATCGCCTCGTAGAGCGCCTTGACCGTCTCGGCTGTCGTCTTGATTTTGGCTGCTCCCAGATGCGGCAGCAGGTCACTGGGGGCCGCGGCGGCGATACTTGCCGCCCGATCCGCGCGACTCTGCTGGGCGTGCGCCAACGCGCTTCCCGCGAAGTGGCTGAGCGCGATCGCAGCGACGGAGGCGACGATTCTCGGCGCGCTCAACGATCGTGGCGTGAGATCGGCGGCGGCCATGTCGAGCAGGCCGAGCGCCATTGTCCCGAGACAGCCGTAGGCGAGCGCGGCGATAACCTGGACGGCCACGTCACTTCTCGAGTTGCGCTCAAACCGGTAGCCAAAGGGCAAGGCGACGACCAGAGCCACCAAGCCGAACACGGTCCGCTTGTCGGCTGGCAGCGAGCCCGCGAGCCAATGAGCGGCGATCAGCGTGACCAGCCCAAGGAAAATGTTGTCCGCCATGTGCGGCCATTTGATTCCCAGGATCGTCGGAGGGATCGCATCCACGCTGGCCACGACAGCGGACGACTCGCGCTCGGGGGCAGCTGAACCTGCCGACCGCAGCGTCGCAACGGCCTGCTCGAGCACAGCAACCCGTGCTTCCAGCGCGACGCCCTCATCCGCTAGCCGTTGCAACGGCACCAGATTGCTTCTGCAATGCGGGCAGAGCGACGCGGATGGCTGAATTTCCTCGCGACAGAACACGCACCGGTGCGTGCCGTTGGGGGCGAGGCCGGTTGGCTGAGCGGAAGAGCCGAGGACGTCCAAAGTGAGGCTCACCTCGTCCCATAAAACTCGCTTGCTTGCATGCCAGCAGACTCGGTTGGGGTCACTTGGCTCGTGATGTCACGGAAGTCCCGGACAAACAGCCTTCAGCATACTTCGGGCGCTTTAGGACGCCTAGTCCACTACCTGGCGCCTGGTTGGGACGCCCGTTCTAGTCCCACAACGAGGCCGACGTTTCGGGGCGAAAGCCGTTTGCGGCGCAGGGTCTCAACCGGCTTACAGGCGCAGGGCGACTTGCCCGGCATACCATTGAAATCCCGTATGCAGCGGTGCTGATCTGCCCCAAAAATCTCAGTCGGAAGCCTCAACACGTTGGTAACGGGCGCGCACGCCGCGTTCGATGGCGACCGAGACTAGTTGGTCTAGCCCCAGTTCGCCACGCACAAAATCCAGCATGTCCAGTGACTGCCGCCGTGCTCCCTGGCCCCCGGCGACGACCTCGCAGGCCAGCGCGTAGGCGGTTTCGCGTAGTTTGGGGTTGAGGGCCTCGAGCATGAGGCGCGCGGCGTGCGCCAGTCCGTCATCGTCGTGCAGCAGTTCGGCTGCGCGTTCAGTCACGTCGGCGAGCGCTTCACGAGTGAAATCCTGGAACGCCGGCAAGGTTTGCACAAGAGTGGACATTATGCCGATTTCACGGTCGGTCATTCCGCCATCGGCGGCGGATACCAGGACCATGGTCAAAACCAACGCCTCGGGTGCGTCGATCGCATCACGGGAACGCATCGAATTCCTCCTGTCTGTCAGGCAAGGCAGATGCCTTAAGCCGGCGACTTTGGCGTCGAAAATGCACGATTCCGCAAGAAAGCACCAGTTTCGCCGACAGCTTGTGCCAAACCGACGCGCCGCACCACCACACCCGTGGGGAAAGCAGACATCAATCTGCTGGGTGCCTGCCGGTCCAGCAGCACGAAGACCCCGCGATCGGAGGCTCGGCGGATCAGCCGCCCGAAGGCCTGGCGCAGTCGTAGCCGCACGATGCGATCATCGTAGCCTTTCGGGTCGCCGTCCGACAGGTGGATTCGCCGCTCGCGGTGCAGAATGTCGGGGCGCGGCCACGGCGTGCGCTCGAACACCACGAGCCTGAGCGCATTGCCCGGGACGTCTACGCCGTCTCGCATGGCGTCGGTACCGAGCAGACAGCTTTCTTCCTCGGCCCGGAAAATGTCGACGAGGGTGGCGTTGCCCATGGCGTCGACGTGCTGGGCGTAAAGCGGAATTCCGGCCGCCTCTAGCTCCGAAGCGATTTTCGCGTGGACGGCACGCAACCGGCTGATTGCGGTGAACAGGCCGAGGGCGCCGCCATCGGAGGCCATGAACAACGCGCGATACGCGGCTGCGAGTTGATCGAGGTTGCCAGAGGCGACATCGCTGACCACGAAGGCGCGGGTTTGTTCTGCGTAATCGAACGGCGATGCCACGGCGGCTCGGATGGCGGGGGACGGCAGATGGAGCGCCCCAACACGAGCCTCGGCGGAGGCCCAGGCGATTTCGGGGTCGCGGTCGCCGGAATCGCGCAGGGTGGCGGAGGTGATCAGCAAGCCCTGCGCCGGCGCCGCGAGAGTGGCGGCGAACGGTATAGTAGGGTCGAGCCAGTGACGATTCAGCCCGACATCCAGGTCGCGCAACCCGTCTCGCCGGTCCAGCTTCAAAAACAAGACATGGGAGGGGCGGCTTCCGGGTTCCGGTGGCGGTTCGGTCAGGCTCCACAGCATGCTCTGCCAGGCTTGCAGCGGGTTAAGGGCCCGCCGGGTCAGGGAGCGGCCGATGGCTTCGATGCGGTTGCGGGTGGCTTCGTCCAAGTCCTCTGCTTCGTCATCGAGGCGGGCGAGCAACCGTTCGCGTAGCGTGGCGAGCGGTTCAGCGATGCGGGCCAGCGCTCGGGCCAGCCGGTCAGCGGCCTGCGCAGCATCCTCGTTCAGCGGAAAAACGTCACACTCCATGGAGCCCATGCTCTGCCGGGCGTCCGCGCCGCCAGTGCGCGCCAGAACCTGGCGCCGGATCAGGCGCAGGAAGGCTTCGGACGGATTGGGACGGGCGGGTTCGACGGCATCGAATTCCGGGCCCTCTTCTTGCATGCGGCTTGTCCAATCGGACGGCGGCAACGCTATGGCGGCTTGCAAAGCGGCGTCGAGCGGCACTTCGAGCGTGGAACGATCGGCTACCAGGTCCTCAAGCCGCTTGCGCAGACCGCGGGCACGGGACCTTCCACCTTCAGCGCCGCGCAGCCAGCGCCGCAGCTCGGCGGTTTCTCCACCCGAGAGCGCGGCCGAGAAGGCGCTATCGGCCGCGCCGAACACATGGTGGCCTTCGTCGAATACGTAGCGGGTGGGCACGGCGTTGTCGTCAAGGCCGCCCCACGCGGCCTGGGTCATCACCAGAGCGTGGTTGGCGACGACGAGATCGGCCGTTCGAGAGCGCCGGATTGTGTGCTCGATGAAGCAGCGTCGCCAATGCGGGCACGCGGCATGAATGCATTCGCCGCGGCGGTCGGCCAAAGAGGCAATCAAGGCCCCCCCGAACAGCTCCGGCAGCCAGCCGGGCAAATCGCCGCCTTGGATGTCGCCGTCGTCGGTCGCCATGGCCCAACGGGCGATCAGGCCCAGCGGGATAACATTCTGGTTCATGAAGCCGCCGGAAGCTGTGGCTATGGCGTCTTCCAGGTTCAGCAAACAGAGGTAGTTCTCGCGGCCTTTGCGGACCACGATGCGGCGGCGGCGTTCGGTGGGATCGGGGATCAGGCGTTCCAGTTCGCTGTCGATCTGCCGTTGCAGGTGGCGCGTGAAAGTGCTGATCCAGACGGCGCCTTTATTCTTCTCCGCCCAGACGCTGGCGGGTGCCAGGTAGCCGAGGGTCTTGCCGGTTCCAGTACCAGCCTCGACCAGGACCATGTGTGGATCGCCGCGGACTTCCCGTGGTGCGAAAGCGGCGGTGGCGGCGCCGGCGTAATCCCCCTGCCCCGGCCGTTGTTCGGCGTGCGGACCGAGCATGGCGGCGAGACGCAGACGGGCTTCGGATTCCGAGACGGGGTGGGAGGACGGCGGAGACTGCGGGGCGGCATCTTCCCAGTCCGGCAGTTTCTTCCAGACCTTCAGCGGCTCGTTTGAGGCCGGCGCGTCGGGGCGGCCAAGCGCATGGGTGATGTAGCCGCCCCAACCCCAGCCGGCTTTCTGCATGCGGGCTGCGAGGACGGCGGCATCCCGATTGAGCAAGGTATCGCGGCCCTGGGAAAGCTGGTGCATCAGCGCGGCAGCGAGGTCGGGCAGCCGGACGACCTCGGCTTCCAGACCGATCGGCGGATGGTCTTCGTCGAGTGCCATGGACACGCCGCGCGGCGTCGGCGCAGCGGTGTGGGCGGGGCGGACGAAGGCGAACAGGTCCAGCAGGTCGAATGCGGGACGGGGGCGCATGCCCAGCCGACGGTAGGTGGCCGGAGCATGGACCAGAATTGGCGGCGAAAGGGTGCGGAGGAGAGCAGCAGCCTCGGCGGTGGGCAACAACAGGAGTTCGCCGTCCGACGTCAGGATGGCGGCGCGACCGTGGCCCGCGACCACTGAGGGGGCGTCGGGCAGCGCGATGGAAGGGCTCACGAGGCTAGGCTAGACTGAATTGGCGATCCCGTCAGCAAGCGGATGAAGGCCGGATATCGCTGGCAAACTGAAATAATCGGAAATAAATTGATCAGAATTTCGTATCACATTAGCATCAAAAAATAAATGGGCCCGTTCGGCAACATTTTGTCGCCGAGAAGTATTCCTGCAGGGAAGCCGATCCAATAATAGTACGACCCGTGAAAGTTGGTAATTGCTCACCCCGGTTAACCGCATCCTTTCCGGCCTAAAGATCGGCGTTCCGCTTGCTTCGGCCATTGGCGTGAGAAAGTTCTTGACACGGCTACGCCGGAGTCGAGTGCACACGGCGGGTGCTTCTGCTTCCTGCGCCCGCCCAACGGAGCCACGCCGAGAAGGACGCGCTGATCGGGGCGCTGACAGCAAGGCTGGCGTTGGCGGACGAGCGCATCGCCGCTCAGACCGAATTCAATCAGCAGGTTGCCAACGGGCTTTACCCCATCTGCATCCGGGGCGGCGGGTCCACCAACGCCCCAGTCCACGCGGCGATCTTCGCCAAACAGGATATTCCGTCCGCTCGTCAATGGTTCGCGACGGGAGCCGCGGTCGCCTCGCTTGCCGGTTTCGACAAGTCGATGGAGACCTTCATGCGGGCCAACGGCGTCCGTGCCGCCAGCTTGCAATTGCCAAGAACGGAGTGATGAAGTTTTCCAGAGCCTCACCTGGGCCGAAGCGGGTTGCCGGGTGACTGAACGGTCGGATCGGTTTCTCCTGGCGAGTTGCAGCAAAATGTTCCTCGAGGGCGCTGTTCAGGCCCTTTACGATTCCGGCAAGCTAAAACCTGCCACGACGGTCTATCCCTTGCTGGGCTTCTCCCACCCAGCCGACCCCCGCAGCGACACCATTCACGGGCGGCTACGACGACAGCGGGACCGGGTCCGGTTTCAATCCTACCTACAACATGTGGACAATCGCCCTGGCGCTTGGGTTATCGAAACCGGTGACGAAGCTGGACGTCGTGCGCTACATGTAACGGGCGGCCGGTGGACTTTACTCCTGGGACGGCCAATCACTATTCGAACTTCGGGTATCTGCTTGCCGGCGCCGTTTTCGAACACGTCGGCGGCATGGCGTACGCCGCCTACGTCAACAAGACGTTGCTGCAGCCGGCTGGCATCAACGAGGTTCAGGTGATTTCGACGCTCGCGTCGCTGCGTAGCAGTAACGAGGCGATCGTGGAAGATCAGGGGCTGGGCCTCAGTCCGCTCAACTTGACGTCGCAGCTTCTCGTCCCTTCAGTTTACGGCGGGGATGGCGAGATCAATGAAGTTGACGACCCGAACGACGGCATGGGTGCGTCCGCCGAGGCGATGACGCAGTTCATTCATTTGCACGCGGGTTTGGGGCAACGGGCCGCGAGCCAACGGGGCCGCCCGAGAGGGCAGCACGCCGGGCGCATCCACCCGGGCGAAGTCGCGTGGGTGACTGGGCCTGCGTCATCAATACGCGCGATCGGCCCCCCGCCACCGCAGCCACCCAAGGAGGGGCGTTGTTCAAGAGCATCGACGCGCTGCTGAATACAACGACCCTGCCCTGACTTTAGACTTCGCGTGACATGGACCATCTTCGGGCCGACTGTGTAGCCCGAAGGTGATCTGATCGTTTGACTACGTTTGCGGCGTCATGGGTAACGCGACGCCGTTCGCGCAGGACTGGTACGAATCCTTTTGGTTGGTTCCCTGCTGCGATTTTCCGTCTCCTTGCCTGCGCCGGAAGGAGCGCTAGCGTCGATGCATCTATTCCGCTTTGTCTTGCGGATGCCATTCCCGACCGGCGTTTTTTGAAGTCCAACGAGTCTCTTTTTCTTCGCGTCGAACGAATCACCGGCTCCCGCGAGCCGCCAGCGCAGCTCTCTGGTCGATATGGCCGAACTGCGCGTCCCGGCCGGGATGATCGCCACGATCATTGGTCGTGTTGTTGGCTTGCAGACTGAGTTTCTGCGCTTTCGGCAGTTCACCGACCAGCAGTGCGGCGGACCTGGTTGCCGCGGTCACCAGTTGAGCCCAGTTTCCAGGGCTGTAAAGTGCCACCAGTTCAGTGGCGACAACCGCCGGCAATGCCCTTGCAACGTTCCTCATGTCGTCTCCTGGACCTGCCACGTCGGGATGTAATGTTGCTCGCTCGGTTGATCACCCGCGCCTTCCGTTGCGCGCGTTCAGTTCAACGAGTTCAGGGAACGCCCGCATGCCGGCCATAACCGATACCGTGCAACGGTGCTGCGGCCTCCTCTAGTGCCGCGAAAACCCGCGCTAACCCGCCATCGCCAGAACTGAGCAAGTCCCTGGCGCCGATAGCGAGCCGCAGGCCACCGAATGACCCAAGGCTGACCGGTTGGCCGAGCAGGACACCTCCGAGCGCCAACTGCTCATAAAGCGGCCGCAGTTCTGCCGCCGACAGCAGCCGCCGGCAATCTATCGGATCGCGTACTCCGAATGTGAAAATGCTGGGCAGGTCCGCCCACCCTGGGCCGCGCGGTAGCAGACCGGCAATCGGCACCAGGGCGGGATTGGACGCTAATGCCTGTTCTACGTAAGCCGCCCGATGGGAGAGAATTTCCGCCATGCTCACGGCCGTCGGCTCGAATGCGTCGATCGTGGCCAGGGCCGCCGCCCAGCGAAGAGTCGTGCCCAGCCCAGGGGGCCCGTGCAGAGCGCGAGGCAGCATGTTCCGCGCGACAGCCGATAACCGGGCTCGAGGGAACAGGACGGCGCCGGAGAAGGCCGGACCGCCAAAGAATTTCGATCCCGTCACAACGACGGGCCAGTCGCGCCTTAGGTAAGCCTCTACCGTGTCCGATCCTATGCGCGCCTGGCAGGCGTCGACGATGACATCCGCCCCATAGGGTGGCGCTACCGGCGCAATCAGCCCCGTCTTCGTGCCGTGCGTCAGATAAACGACGGCGCTGTCCTTCGCCGCGGCGGTTGCGGCTGCGAAGGCGTCGTTCACCTCGTCGTCGGATCGCGGCGAACCGTTGGCTGACCGAAGCGGGATTTCGACCGATGTCGCAGGGCAGTCGGTCAGGGGCGTGCCGCGGCCGGCTCCGTCGAACAGACGACACACGACCGCCATGGGCACTCCGCTACCGGTTTCTGACGCCGCCGGGAGAATGGCCGTCATCGCCTTGCCCGGCCGCTCCGCGGCAACGAGCATCGCCGTCGTCAACAAGGCATCCGTGCCAGACGGCAACAGGAACGCTCGCGCCAGCGTGCCAACACCGAAGTACCGAAGTATTCGTGTTTCGATCTGGTCGGCGAGGACGGCAATCCGGTCCGCTCGCTGCCGCGGCGACTGCGCCTCGGTGATGTTGGAAAAGGCCTCAAGCGCTCGGTCCAATCCCTGAACTAAAACAGGTGATGCGGTGCATGACGAGACACATATAAGGTCCGGTGCCGGCATCGGTGGGCAGAGATACTTGTTTAAGCCAGTGAGTGGATCGGTCGCGATGCGAGCGTCGCCACCCGAGAACAGGGCTGGAATGAAACCGACGGGAAGGTCGATCGACGGGGAGAATTCCCGCTCTTGGCGCTGGGGCCTGGCATCCTTCTGAGATAGAAGTGCCGCAATCGACATTCATTCAACCCTTCCGGCAAGGCGCGGCTGTCTTGATGCTGTGCCGTTATGACCGTGTGGAAAGCGGAGACTAAGGCTGGAAAAATGATGGGACGTCATAATGTCGCGCATTCATCTCTTGCCGATCATCCCTATTGAACGCCCACATTTGTCGTGACGTTCAGAGGATGTCGGCCAAAGCCGGAACTCCTGAACGGCATGATGGGATGATGCGATCAAAAGATTACCATTTCCTTAACGTATCCGGGTGAAGGGAGGCGTTCGATCGAGTTGCGTTTCTCAAGCGATTCGCGAAATCAAGAAGGTGGTAAAGTTTTGACGATAACGCTTGCACCGCTCGCCATCACCGACCCACACCTCCTTGACCTGCAGGATGTCGGCGAACTGTTTGGTCAAGTAGCCCAGAGGGATTTCACCTCCGGGCTCTCACGCAGCGGTACGTGAATCCTCTCGATTCATACCGCTCCTATCGTTCAGCCATTCCGGCGAAGGTGACGGCCCAGTGGGCGAACAGATCGGGCTCTTGCTGTGCCACTCGCCGCAACCAAGCGCCCGCCCGAGTTGGGCCTGCCTTCAGCCGTTTGAGTGTCCTCCTGGCCCATCGCCGGAGCGGTCGCGTCGAGCCCGCGGCGATTGGCCCCGCGGTCGGCCCGAGATTGATCTCGGTCGTGTCCTGTGCAACGACAATGTGCCGACGCGCCCTCGCCGCGAGCGTGCTCCCCGCAAGGGTCGCCAGCATCTCCGCTGGCCCAGGCGGCATTCACATCTGCAATGAGTGCGTAGCGGTCTGCGAGGTCATTATGCGGGGAGAAGGCGCCGGCCTGAACCGCGCATTCAATCCAAAATCCTGGCCGAAGGAGCGACTGATAGCGCTGCTCGGCCCGCTCAGTGTCACAGCCGAGGCGCATCGCGAACATCTTCAGCAGGTCGTCGATACGCTCCGATTCCATAAAGTCACTTGGTCTGCGATCGGCGGGGCTCTAGGTGTCTCA
>CAWHWH010000020.1:0-165025 GCA_963832865.1 uncultured Pseudomonadota bacterium | reverse complement strand
GAACCGAGGCGCATTCGTCACGGTTTCGCACAAATGAACTCGCGGAGCTTAAGGCCATGTGAATCCAGCAGTAATGCGAGACGGTCCTCTCGGTCTGCAGGGGAGGATATCGTGCCGGCTCACAAGGCTTCACCGGTGCAATTGCGGATGAGTATGAACGGCAACTGAACGATTTGGTGCGGGCGCATTCAACGCCACAAAGATTAGCGGAACGGGCTCGGATCGTCTTCCTGGCGGCAGCCGGCCTGGGCATCGACGAAACCGCACACAGCAACCGGGGATTTGGCGCAAGACCGCCGGCGACTGGCGGCGCCGGTGGCGGGATGCGGCACCATCCGCCGGCGTGGCGGCGCGATAGCAGGTAGAGCGGCATCAACGACGACCCCGAGAGAAGGGGATATCCGGCATCCTCCAGTCGATGGCGACACGAGAGGCATTCCTGCGCGATGCCAGTCACCGCATCACCTTCCACTTCACGCCCAAGCACGTCTCTTGGCTCGATTAGATCAAGATTTTGGTTCTCCATCCTGGTCCGCAAACTCCTCGCCGCGACAACTTCACCTCCAAGCAGCATCTGCAGCAGAGTATTGAGAGCTTCATCGCCTACTTCAATGCTACCATGGCAAAGCCGCTCCGCTCATCCGCCCGGGATCTCCTCGACCCGCCGCAAATCGCCCACGCGCGAATAACGAGGCGATCTGATCCAAAATGATACCTTCAAATTGCCACATCTACTCGACCGCAGTGAGGGAGTCGCAACGGCTGGGCAGTGGTCATTCCGCGGTCCCGATGCTAGACTGCCGAGGGTGCTCGATCTCCTTCTCCAATCAAACTCGTCGATCGGCCCTTGCGGGGCAACCGCCAACCGCCCAGGCCGTTGAATACGATATAGAAATATTATCTCGGCTCGCTATTCCATTTTGGTGCTCTTTCCTAAATGGTCTCGACACGAGAACAAACCAAAGTCCCCCAAAGATCAAGGCTTACTTGCGTTGGAGAACGCTATCTTTCCAATGGCCCGCGTGCCGATGTAAAACCGTTCGTGAAAATGCTAATTGGAATTCTAGGCCGGGACCAATGATCAGACCTGCGGCGCGCGTCTAGTGCGTCCATGTCCGGCTGTTCCCGGAACGCCGTTAGAGGACCATAAACTCTCTCCTTGGCAATGACGGACGATAGGCTGGAGCGCGTTCAGGCTGACCGAGACAGTCTGCGCGCTCCAACTCATTGTTTTCACGAGCAATCGCTATCCGGCATTGTAGATATAGACGCCCAGACCCCCTCTTTGCGTCGTGCCATGCAACCCTCCAGTTTCTGTTTGGCGAATCGGCATCGCCGCGGGACGCGGATCACAGCATGATGCAGGACGGTCCCCTAGACACCGCCCACAATATCGCAGATCGAACGGAACGCCTCCCGCCTGACCAGCAAGCCATTCGACCGGCCTTTCGCACAGCACAGGCAGCCTGCGTTGCACAGGTCACCCTTTTTTAGAGCGATCGAGCCGCGCCAACACCAGCGACGCCGACAATGAAGCCCCGGATGAATGTAAGCTTCGTTCGAGGCGAGGTAAGCGACCCGCCGACCTCCTCCGATCACGGTAGTGCCGCGAAAGGAAGAAACGTCAGCGGCAGCCCGGAGTCAAAACTCGGTCGCGCCTGCGAAGCCGTGCTGCCAGTCTTCGTGGTCCAATTGAAGGAGTTGGCTGGTTCAGCGCAATCCGCCAACAGGTCACGGCGGCCAGATTGTGCGACTGCCTGCGCAATGGCTTTCGAGTCGCGGTTGGACCGCCCAGATCGGTCCGAAACAACTTGAACGGTGATATTCGCGATCTTCTAGAAGCATAGCCGACCCGCCGCTGGTTCTCCGAGTCCGGGGAAGCCACAAGACAAAGATGCGGGGATCCTCAGGCAAGTTCGGCCGGCATCCAAGCGCCGATGTCTTTTTTGTTACCCGTTGCCAGCGCAACTTTCCGACTCAACTCTGCCTCCATCTGCCAACTTTCCCCTGTTAATCAAGGATAACGGCGGCCCGATTGCTCCGATCGTAAACCAGGCGGCGTTAAGCGATCGTCCATGGTCACAAAAATACGCAAAGTACTATAGCGCTATTCACCAAGCTGTCCTATATTGATCGGACTGAGTCGCAGGAAAGAAATAGATGGCAGAAGATGTGTTGGGCCTAACGGCTCAGATTGTAAGTGCTCACGTGACGAAGAATCCGGTCTCGGTCGAGGATTTGCCGGGTCTCATTCGGGAGGTGTACAAGACATTGGCCAGTGTTGGCGAGACCGCCGCGCCGGTCGAGGCAGCGAAACCGGCGGTCCCTGTCACTAAATCGGTGTTTCCTGATTATGTTGTCTGCCTTGAAGACGGCAAGCAGATGACGATGCTCAAGCGGCACCTAATGACAGAGCATAATATGACGGTTGATCAATACCGGGCTAAGTGGGGTTTGCCGTCGAGTTATCCGATGGTCGCCCCAAATTATGCCGAAACCCGGTCTACCCTGGCAAAGAAGATGGGCTTGGGTCGGAGTCGCACCGTCGCGCCGCCACCGAAGAAAGCTGGCCGTAAGGCGAGCCGTAAGGCCGGTGCCCGCGGCTAACAGGACTGAACGAGGAGGCCCCGGTTAACAAGCAAGGAGGTAAACATCTTCTTCGTTCGAGGACGGTTCGGAGCGTGATTGTCTCTGCGAAAGCAGTCACGCTCTCCAGCCCGCGGCGCGCGGCCGTCGCTCAGTCACCCCCTAAACCACTTATTCCCCTGTCGGCTATTTCCCCGACGCCTTAGATTAACTCCCGCCGCCACTTTAGGTCTCCAGCCACTCCGCTGAGGGGCCGCCTCAGTCTGACGGCCTCAAAAGATCGCGGCTTGCTATTCTCGTCGGAGGCAGAGGTATAAGCGGTCTCGTGGCAGCCTCCTGTTGAATAGAGCCGCATCGGGCCAGCCGGGACGCGCCTCGTTGGGCCATAGTCTTGCGCCGACCGAGCTTTGGCGGCGAACGCTATCAATCATGAGGCATTGAAGTGCGGATTGTCGAACGTGGTATATCTTTGGCGCGGACGACGACCTGCCTTTGTCAGTGCGGCCGACCGTCCGAGCCCATCATCGGTTCTCAATCGCGATGAGAACGGATCGGCACCCTGGCTACGAATAGGTTCCAGTTGACTGTCTGCAATGACAGGTCGGCCACTTCCACGCCATTGCCCTGAGAGCCGCCCAGATGCTTAGCGCTGACGCAGTTGCCCGCTGATCTACATCCGCGCCGCGTATGCATGAGCCTAGGCATCGGCATCAACTCGGCGAAACGCAGCCATCAACTGACGAACCGCTCCGTCGTTGGGCGTTCCTTTCGGTTCACTGCAATCATCGCGAATTGGGCCATCGCACTATCGCACTTGTCGGCGCATCGTCGCAGATCCGAATCGCTCATGGCGTCCTCGCCATGATGTTGCAGTCGAGCAAGGCGCTAGACCATTTCAGCCAGCAGGTTCATGGTACACCCCCTCCAAATCACGAACCGGCGGGGAACAGGAAGCATATACTATGAACCACGGTAGGATAATCCTCGAAACGACTGACGATGTGGCGGTGATGACGCTCAACGACCCAAGCGTGCTGAACGCTTTCGGTCTGAAGCTGCGTGAAGACATGGCGGTCGCGATGGATAGGGTTGAAGCAAGTTCAGCGCGGTGCCTGGTGATTACCGGCGCGGGGCGCGCGTTTTGTTCGGGCGCCAACCTAAACGATCCTGACCGAGCATCGCGCGACCGGGCCGCCGAGGCCGATGGTAAGGTCAAAAGCGACTTGGAAAGCTGGTACAACCCAATGTTCAGGCGGCTGCGCGCGCTGCCAATCCCGATCGTCACCGCGATCAATGGCATGGCCGCCGGCGCGGGCATGAGCCTGGCGTTGACCGGCGATATTCGCATCGCCGCGCGATCCGCGTCGTTCTTGCAGGCCTTTGCGCGCATCGGGCTGGTGCCCGACTGCGGGTCATCGTGGCTGTTGCCCCGGCTGATCGGCATGGCGCGGGCGATGGAACTGTCGCTGCTCGCCGAGCGGCTTCCGGCCGAAACCGCCTTGTCGTGGGGTCTGATCAATCGACTGGAAGAGGACAATGCGCTGATGCCGAGGGCATTGGAAGTGGCCCACGGCCTGGCTGCCGGACCGCGCTCGCTGGGCCTGATCCGACAGATGTATTGGCAGGGCATGGAAAACACCTACAGCGACCAACTCGATCTGGAGGCAAAACTACAGCGTCAGGCCGGGCTCACCCGCGATTACGACGAAGGTGTGACGGCATTTCGAGAAAAGCGACCAGCGAGGTTCACCGGGTGCTAGCCGTTGCTTAGCGGCCAGGTTCACTGACCCACACAAGGATATCGCCACATGCGAATCGGCATCGTCACTGTCCCATCCGCGGCCGAATCCGGATCAAACGTCATGGACTATGTCACGACCATTGCCCGTCAAGTTGAGGCGCTCGGCTTTCACGGGTTGTGGGTGACGGATGCTTTCGCGCGCGGCAAGCCGACACTTGATCCGCTCATCCTGCTGGGTGCCTTGGCGACGCAGACGTCACGCATCGAACTCGGCACATGCGTCGTGCAGGTGCCGCTGCGCCATCCGGTCGAGCAGGCTCAGCGGGTGGTGACGCTGACCGCGCTTGCACAAGGGCGCTTTCGCTTCGGCGTTGGCAGCGGCTCAACCAGGCATGATTTCGACGCGGTGCAGGCCGACTATGACGCTCGCTTTAAGACACTGACCGCATCCCTGGAAATAATGCAACGGGTGTGGGCCGGCGAGCCGATCTACGGCCCTGCCCTGTCCATCTGGCCCGGAACTGAAGGCGGCCCCCCGGTTCTGCTCGGTGCGTGGCGCAGCGAGCGGTGGATCAACCTGTCGGCGAGGGTGCTGCAAGGGTGGATCGCATCAGGGATCTATACGTCGTGGGACGACCTGGCGATTGGCCTGAAGATGTTCCGCAAAGCGGGTGGCAAACGCGCACTTTTGGCCAATATTTTCACTGATTTCCGCGATCCTCCGGCGAACCTGCCGATCACGCATGTACCGGAGATTTCGCTGGCCTGCTCGCCCCGGGAGGCAAAGGACCGACTGAAGCGCCTGGAGGATCTGGGCATCGACGACGCTTTGTTAATGGTCCCGCCAGGCGATCCCGGGCAATTGGAGACTATGGCGGGGCTCATGGATTGAAGCCGTTTTACCCAACCAAACAATTCCTCGGAACTCACCCAGGTATATGCCCCATCCCCGCTTCACGCACGGTTGTCCTCCGCGTTATTCAACCGGTTGTGGACGCAGCACTTACTGGAATAGGCCAGAGCGAACAGCGATGTTACCGCATCACTGATGTAGCGGCCGCCGAAGCCGAGCCCGAACTGAACTTGCTCCGCTGTTTCCTGGCGCTTGCAGTATGACCATCGGCTTCCTCGGCAATCTCTATCCCTGGACCAAAGCCTTCCACGTGATCTCCATGATCGCCTGGATGGCGGCCACGTTCTACATGCCCCGCCTGTTCGTCTATCACTGCGACCTGCGGCCTGGCAGCGCCGAGAGCGAGCGCTTCAAGATCATGGAATATCGTCTGTTCAAACAGATCATGAACCCGGCCATGATCGCCACCTGGATCTTTGGCGTCATCCTGGTGCTCACCCCCGGGGTGCTCGACTGGTCCGCCGGCTGGTGGCATGTGAAATTGCTCTGCGTCGTCCTGATGTCCGGTTTCCACGGGGCAATGTCTCGATGGCGCAAGGACTTCATGGCCGACGCCAACCGGCGTGGCCAAAAATTTTACCGCGTCGCCAACGAAATCCCAACGGTGCTAATGGTCGTTATCGTCATCATGGTCATTGTCCGTCCCTTCTAGCCCGAATAGGCCCCCTATGCCGCTCCGCATCGTCGACGTCCGTGAGGTCACCAAGCCGATTAGTTCCCCGATTCGCAACGCCTATATCGATTTCAGCAAGATGACCTCCAGCCTCGTCGCGGTGATGACCAATGTGCAGCGCAACGGAAAAACAGTCGTCGGATACGGCTTCAACTCGAATGGTCGTTACGGCCAGGGCGGCCTGATCCGCGAGCGTTTTTCGCCACGCATACTGGAAGCTGAAGCCGCCTCCCTACTCGACGAGACCGGCGAAAACTTGGACCCTGACAAAGTCTGGGCCACGATGATGCGCAACGAAAAGCCCGGCGGCCACGGCGACCGCTCCGTCGCGGTCGGCACGATCGACATGGCAATCTGGGATGCGGTGGCGAAGATCGCCGGCAAACCGCTATTTCGCCTGCTGGCCGAACGTCACGGTATCGTCGCCGACCCAAACGTATTCGTTTATGCCGCCGGCGGATATTACTATCCGGGCAAGGGTGACGCCGCACTGTGCGCCGAAATGCGCAGCTATCTCGAGCGCGGCTACAACGTGGTCAAAATGAAAATCGGTGGTGAATTAATCACCCACGATCGCCGTCGCATCGAAGCTGTCCTTAACGAAATTGGCCCTCACGCCCGGCTGGCGGTCGATGCGAATGGCCGCTTCGACCTGGAAACGGCGATCGCCTACGCCAAGATGCTGCGAGACTACGACCTGTTCTGGTACGAGGAAGCCGGCGACCCGCTGGACTACCAACTACAGGCGGCGCTGGCCGAATTCTATCCCGGCCCGATGGCAACTGGTGAAAACCTGTTCAGCCACCAGGACGCCCGCAATCTGATCCGTCACGGCGGCATGCGTCCCGATCGCGACTGGCTGCAGTTCGATTGCGCCCTGTCCTATGGTCTATGCGAATATCAAAGAACATTGGCGATGCTGAAAAACTGTGGCTGGTCCTGGAAGCGCTGCGTGCCCCACGGCGGCCACCAAATGTCGCTCAACATCGCCGCCGGCCTGAGGCTAGGCGGCAACGAAAGTTACCCCGACGTTTTCCAGCCCTACGGCGGCTTCCCCGATGGCACGCAGGTCCGCAATGGCATCGTGACACTGCCGGAGCTTCCCGGCATCGGATTCGAGGCAAAGTCTGACCTGTACTCTATCATGCGCGAGTTGGCAGCATAAGCAGCTCCAACTACTTTCGCAGCTCGAGCCACTACCGCTTTAAGCCGTGGATCGGGCTGCATCAACGCAGAGACGGGTCAGGCGTGCAAACGAGCGATGTCGAGCAAGACGTTGGCCTCAAGCGCCTTCTCATCGAGGCGATACTTCACCAGGTCCCCTATGCTTACGATGCCGACCAACTGACCATTATCGACAACCGGCAAGTGCCTGATCTTCGCCATCGTCATCGCCGCCATCGCGGTTTCCACCCGATCGCTCGAGCGGCACGTCACAACTGGCGCGCTCATGAGTTTCTCGGCCGAAAAACTCAGCGCCTGGGCACCGTGTTCGGCCACGGCATTGACGAAATCGCGTTCCGAAAAAATGCCGGCGAGACGCATCCACTGATCCTCGACGACGACCGCGCCGATGCGCTCCTCGGACAATTTCCGCACCACGGCCTGTACGGTATCGGTTGTGCGAACCTTTACGACATGGTGGCCTTTGCCGCGCAAGACATCGGAGATGGACATGGAACTGCTCCCTTTCTGAAACAAACTCCTTCCCCTCAAGTGGGGATGCCAATGCAACTTCCGAAGCAGATGGCCGATTGTTCAGCGAACGGAAAGGGGCGGACACATCAGCCCGGCACGATGATGATACGCCGGTTCTGTTTGCCTTTGTTCTCAATTTTCTGCACTCGGATCCGCCCGATCTCACTAGTTCGTGAAACATGGGTTCCGCCGCAGGGCTGCAAATCAATCAACGTCTCGTTTGCGCCGATGCGCACCAGGCGCAGCCGGCCAGTCCCGCGCGGTGGCTGCACCGACAACGTGCGCACGAGACCGGGATCGGTATCCAGCACCGATGCATCGACCCACTCGATGGATACAGGATAATCCGCGGCGATGAGGGCATTGAGCCCAGCCTCGATTTCCTCTTTCGGCGGCGGATTGGGCAGGTCGAAATCGAGCCTGGATTTGTCCGCCCCGACCGACCCGCCGGTGACCGCCGCGCCCTTGATCAGGCTGCACAGCAAGTGCATCGCTGTATGCATACGCATGTGAGCGTGGCGCCTCTGCCAGTCGATCGCCGCCTCCACCACCGCGCCAACAGACGGCAGTGCAACATCCGGCGCGGGCAGATGAAGGATCGCATCCCCCTCGCCTTTCACCGCCTCGGCAATCGGCGTCTCGCCGGCATCCCAGCGAAGTGAACCGGTATCCCCTGGTTGTCCTCCACCGCGTGCATAAAACACGGTGCGATCGAGGACGATTCCTTCCGACCCGCTGGCGATCACGATTGCCGAGGTGGTCGCCAAGGTCGCGTCGTCGAGGAACAGACGAGTGGTCATGGGGTCATCCATTTCTGTCGCAGCCAGTCGCGCCTACTCGCCAGCCAGAACAACGCGATCGCCGTTATGGAGTTGGTAAAGCACCCGGCGAACGCCGCCTGGATGACATCCTCGGCGTCCCATACCCGTACGCGAATATCTTCGTTTTCCGAGATTTCTCCACCAAACCCCGCGATTCCTTCCCCATCCGCGGGCGGAGCGACCACACGCCCGACATACAGGTGGCAGAATTCATCCGAACCACCGGCCGTGAGCAAAAAGCCGCCGATCCGTTCCGCCCGGTCGGCGTCCAGAGCCATCTCCTCGCGCATTTCACGCCGGATGGTCTCGGCGGGATCCTCACTTTCCTCACACAGGCCGGCGGGGAGTTCGACCAGAGTCGGATCGACCCCGGCCACCAGCGCCGGAAAGCGAAACTGCTCGATCAGCACAACGGCATCCGCAACCGGGTCATAGGGCAGCAATGCCGAGGCCTGGCCGCGCCGCCAAGTTTCCCACGTGCGAGAGCCCGACATCACGCCGTCGAAGCGCCGCTGCCGGAACTTGACCACATCGAGCGGAAAGCGGCCCGACCAAACGCGCTGTTCGGATTCGATAACGACATCCGGATGAGGTGGGATCGGCGGGGTCGAACGAGCGCTCATGCGGTTTTCTACAGGCCTCGCCGCGCCTGCTGTCAACCGCGGCGGAATACGCTCACGCTTTCTAGCCGGGCGGACCAAAGAAACTGATCGATGGCCGTGACCGCGCCAAGTGTGTAGCCGCTACCGTGCAAAACACGGGCGTCCTGGGACAGCGTCGCCGGGTTGCAACTGACATAGACCACGGTCGGCACACCGGCGGCGGCGATCCGGGCGATCTGCACCGCTGCTCCCGCATGCGGCGGGTCAAGCACAACCGCGGCGAAGGCCGCAAGCTCCTTCTCCGATAACGGCTGACGAGCAAGATCCCGCTGAAACGCCTCGACCCGGCCAGCCATGCCACCCTGGTTGATCGCTTGCTTCAGCGCCTCGTGGGTCGCCATGTCGCCCTCGAACGCCGCCACCCGGACCACATCAGCCAGCGCGAACGTCAACGTGCCGCACCCGGCATAGAGTTCGGCGACCCGCGTCCTGCTGGTGAGCTTCGCCGGCATCCCCCGCAGCACCGCATCGACAATCGCCCGCTCGCCCTCCGCTGTGGCTTGCAGAAACGCCCCGGGCGGCGGCCTGACCGCGACCCCGGACAGCACCGTGGTGGGGGGACGCAGCAGCGCGATCGTCTCCGGCACGTCGTTCCCCAGTAACTGGGATACCCGCGATAAGCCATGCGCAGCAGCGAACTCGGTCAGCGCCATCCGATCCTCAAGCGTCCACGCGGCGTCCGTTCGCAGCAGCATGTCCGGGCCGAACTCCAGCAGATTGATGACGACCGATGCCTCTCGCCGGACCGCCCCCAGCCCCCGCAGCAGCGCGCGCAACGGCTCCATCAGGCCCATCACCCTGGGGTGCAGCACCAGACATTCGGTCAGATCGATCACCTCGGACGATCGCTGCTTGTGCAACCCGAGGATGATGCGGCCAGCGGCTCGGCGAACGGCAAAGTCGACGCGGCGGCGCTCCCCCGGCAGGCCTGGCACGTAGTCGAGCGGGTCGGGCGGCGAGAAAGCCCGCCTGTCGCAACGCGTGCGACAGCAGCCCAGATTTCCAGGCCCGATAATCCCCATCCCGCCAATGCTGCAGCACACATCCGCCACAGCGGCCAAAATGGCGGCATGGCGGCTCGACCCGGGCCTCGCTGGCCTGAAAAATCGCGCTCAGCGAACGCGTGCCAGCCGTCGCCCCGCGACTGCAAGGCGCGCGCCATGACGGTCTCGCCCGGCAGCGTGAACGGAAGATACAACGGCGTGCCGTCCGGGAGGCGCGCGATTCCATCGCCCTCCGAGCCGATGCGATCGATGCGAACTGAGGCCGGTTCGGGCGGCTTTTGCCGGGACGGCTTGGTCGCGCGCTGCTTCATTCGTTGACCACCCCGAAGGCGAGCCTGGCAATCAGACGTGACGGCCTGATCCGCCGTTACTATATATCGTCCGACCTGACGAAAGCTTCTGAATGACCGATCCCACCGCCGAGATCGCCCGCCGCCGTACCTTCGCCATCATCTCCCACCCAGACGCCGGTAAAACTACCCTGACGGAGCACCTGCTGAGGGCCGGTGGCGCGATCCAACTGGCCGGCAACGTGCGCGCCAAGGGCGAACGCCGCCGAACGCGGTCCGACTGGATGGGGATCGAGCGCGACCGCGGCATCTCCGTCGTTACCTCGGTGATGACGTTCGAGTATTCTGATTGTGTCTTCAACCTGCTGGACACACCAGGCCACGAGGACTTTTCCGAAGACACCTACCGCACGCTGACAGCCGTCGACTCCGCCGTCATGGTCATCGACGCCGCCAAAGGCATCGAGGCCCGCACGCGCAAACTTTTCGAGATCTGCCGTCTGCGCGACATCCCGATCATCACTTTCATCAACAAGATGGACCGCGAGTCCCGCGATCCGATCGAATTGCTGGATGAGGTGGCGTCCACTCTTGCGCTTGATACCTGCCCAGTGACCTGGCCGATCGGGCGGGCGTCGGAGTTCGCGGGAACATACGACCTGCGCGAGCGGGAGATGCACCTGACCAGCGACCTGCCGCAGTCGGATCCTCGGATGCAGGCGGTCGCGGACGAGGTCGATCTGGTGCGGTCCGCCCTGCCTGAATTCGATCTTGACAGCTTCAACGCGGGCCACCTGACGCCGGTCTATTTCGGCAGCGCGATCAAGGACATCGGCGTCAATGACCTACTGAACGGTCTGGCGGAATATGGCCCTAAACCGCGGGCGCAACCGGCGGACAAGCGGATTATCGAAGCGACCGAACCGGGGCTCACCGCGCTCGTGTTCAAGATTCAGGCGAACATGGACCCGAACCATCGGGACCGCATCGCCTTCGCTCGTGTATGTTCCGGGCGCCTCGTGCGGGGCATGCGCCTGAAGCAGGTCCGCACTGGTAAATCCATTCCGCTGCATGCGCCGCAATTCTTCTTCGCGCGTGAGCGCGAGATCGCCGATGAGGCCTTCGCCGGCGATGTCGTCGGCATTCCGAACCACGGGACCTTGCGGATCGGCGATACGCTCACCGAGGGCGAGGACATTCAATTCACTGGTGTGCCGTATTTCGCTCCCGAAATCCTCCGCCGGGTGCGGTTGGACGACGCGATGAAGGCAAAAAAACTGCGTCAGGCGCTGGTGGAACTGGCGGAGGAAGGCGTGGTGCAGTTGTTCCGGCCGCAGGACGGATCGGCGCCGCTGGTCGGCGTCGTCGGCACGTTGCAATTAGACGTGCTACAGGCCCGCTTGGGCGCCGAGTATGGCGTCGCAATCGGATTTGAAACCTCTGCGTTTTCTCTTGCTCGGTGGGTGTCGTCTTCAGATAAGGCGGCCTTGGTCAAGTTCATCGCGGACAATCGCAATGCCATGGCCGACGATGTCGATGGCGACCCGGTTTTTCTCTCCACCTCAGCATTCATGATGCGTCGCGCGGAAGATCTCGCGCCGGGCTTGACGTTCCGAGACATCAAGGATATCCGCGCGGACAAGTTGGCAGCCTGAAAGGCACCGGGCTGTCACGGCGCGCACTTCCGCGAGCCATGACAACGCTATATTCGTCCCATCACCAGCAGGATTATGACGATCACAACGACGAGACCCAGACCACCGCTGGGATAGTAACCCCAGCCAGTACTATACGGCCATGTCGGCAATACAGCCAGCAGTACAACGATCAGAACGACGAGCAGAACGGTGGGCATCTATCAGGGTCCTCCTATTTTTCGAGCGTTTCCCGGGCCGCGTCCTTCACGCCGCCAACGGCGTTCTGGACCTTGCCGGCTGCCTTTTCAGCCGCGCCTTCGGCTTCGGTTTTCGTATCGCCGGTAACTTTGCCCACGGCTTCCTTGACGGCGCCCTTTACCTGATGCGCCGCACCCCCAACACGATCCTTATCCGTTTGACTGTAACCTCACTTGTCTACGAGCTAACCCCGCGGTCAGTAGTTCGTGTTCTTGTCGGCGGAATGCTCGATGCTCTTGCCGGCGGCGTTTAAGTCTTCACCCGCGCCGCGGGCAGTGTAGCAGGCGTTCAATACGGGGGCGGCGGCAACCAATAGTGCCAACGCCAGCCACAGTTTTGCCCTCGCACGCACACTTGTTCCCTTTGATTAGATTTCTTACTCCGGATGACGTTGCGTCTGCGACAACGCGTTGCAAGTATGCGGAGGTCGCATCGTAGCCTGTTGATTTCACGAGACCTTGAGATCTCGTAATGTCCGCCACGGTCGATCCCCCCACCGGTCTCCTCCCTTTGCGCTTACCATCCTTGCAATAGACGATCTTGGTTTTGGTAGGATGCATTTCCAGGCCGCACTCTGCCAGGCGGGCTTGAAGCTCAGCCTTGAGGGCTTCAGCTTCTTGCTCGCTGCGACAGTGCACCAGCCCGTCGTCTGCATACCGACACCATGGGAGGCCGGGGTGTGTCCGCGTCATCCAGAGGTCAAAAGCATAGTGCAGGAAAAGATTGGAAAGTATCGGGCTAATCACTCCCCCTTGCGGGGTGCCGCGAGTTCGCTCGATGAGCAATCCCTCCTTTTCCATGGGCGCTGTCAACCATCTCTCGATGTAGAGTAACGCCCACTTGCACTTCACATGCTTCTGAACCGCCCTTAGCAATAGTTCGTGCGGAAGATTGTCAAACAGGCCTTTTATATCAAACTCTAGCACCCAATCGTATTTCCAGCACCGCTCTCGCGTGACCCCAACCGCATCCAGAGCCGATTTTCTCGGTCTGTAGCCGTAAGAGTTCGGCAGGAAAATTGGATCGAGGTCCGGTTCGATCAGTTGTTTGACCACCATCTGCGCGATCCGGTCGCCGACCGTGGGCACACCTAAAATCCTCTCGCCGCCACTCTTTTTCGGAATGGTGACAGCCCGCACCGGCGGCGGAAAGTAGCTGCCCGAGCTCATCCGGTTCCAGATCTTATAGAGATTGCCCCCCAGATCGGCCTCGAACTGCTCGATCGTCTGCCCGTCCACCCCGGCCACACCTTTGTTGGATTTGACCGCCTTGTAGGCTTCGTACACTTGCCGTTTCTCGATCATGAACGGCTTGTTTGTCGTGTCTATCGACGTCATCCTGTCATCCAGTTGTTCCGCAAAACACGACCACCTGACCCGCCCCCTTCGCTCCAGCCCCATTACGAGGCCTTCTTTGCTACTACAGGGCGATCCGCCCCAGTTCCCTGCCTCGGTCCTCTCGCCTCGCGGTTTTGGCCGCTTGTGCTTCTCCCTTCACATCAGGAAACTGGTATCCTCTTGGCATCTGCGCCTGAATGCGGTTGACTCGGGTGGATCTGAGGGGAGCACAGGAGATGGCAGGGCTTTATTATGAACAGTTTTCGGTCGACCAGGAATTTAAACATCCTTGGACGCGAACCGTTACCGAGATGGACAACACCCTGTTCAGCGCACTGACCATGAATGTCCAACCGCTTCACATCGATGCGCATTTCTCGGCGGGAACGGAGTTTGGGCAACGCATCGTCAATTCGATGTTCACCGCCGGCCTGATGGTCGGGATGACGGTCAACGACACAACGATCGGTACAACCATCGGGAATTTGGGCTTCACCGAGATGAAGTTTCCCAAGCCGGTGTTCCACGGCGACACGCTCCGCGCTCGGACCAAGGTATTGGCGATGCGGGAGAGCAAATCGCGCCCCGATGTCGGAATCGTCGAATTCGAACACACCTGCTGGAATCAGCGCGACGAAATGGTGGCAATCTGCAAACGTCAGGCAATGATGCGCAAGTTGCCAAAACCCGCATGAGAGATCCGCCCGCGGACAAGCCCTCGAAACCACCGGCTAAACCCGGGCGCACGGCGCGAGAGGCCGCAGCCTTGCGCGCGAACCTGCTCAAGCGAAAGGATCAGGCTCGGCGGCGGGAGGACGCAAAGGATAAACCACCCACTCCGTCGCGCTGACCTCACGTGCCACAGAAGGTCTGCAAAACTCTTTCTTCGTCCCGCGGTGGCGTCGCGTAATGTGCAAGTCCGGGCTGGTCGTCGAAAGGTCGCGACAGCACCGCGAGCAAATCCTCGAACGGCTGAAAATCCGAACGTTCAACAGCGGCGGCCAACGCCGCCTCGACCAAATGGTTGCGCGGAATGAACGCCGGGTTTACCGCCCGCATCGCGTCAGCAGGCGGCTTCTCCGCCGCCAGCCGAACCCGCCACCGCGCGGCCCAGGCGTCATACGCGCCGGCGTCCTTGAACAGCGCGCGTACCGCCGTGTCGCCTGCCGGTCCCTCGGCGGCATCGCACAAACGCCGAAAGGTCAAAGTAAAATCAGCACCATCCGTTGCCATCAGATTCAGCAACGACTGAGGCAGTTCATCGTCCCCTTCCCGCTCAGTCAGCAGCCCGATCTTTCGCCGCAATCCGGCAAAATAGGCCGCCTGAAAGCGAGGAGCGAAGGCTGCGAGCGCGTCTGTGGCCGCAGTCTCATCGCCATCTAGTAATGGCAGCAGGCACTCAGCCAGCCGGGTCAGGTTCCACAGCGCGATGCGTGGTTGATTGGCATAAGCGTAGCGGCCCTGGTGGTCGATCGAGCTGAACACCGCACCGGGATCGTAAGCATCCATGAACGCGCATGGACCATAATCGATCGTTTCGCCAGCGATCGAGCAATTGTCGGTGTTCATCACCCCATGGATGAACCCGATCAGCAACCACTTCGCCACCAGATCGGCTTGCCGCGCGATCACCCCCTCCAGGAATGCGCGATAGGGGTTCAACGCCCCCGCGGCCTCCGGATAGTGCCGCGCGATCGCGTGATCAGCCAACAGCCGCACGCCCTCCTCGTCCCTCCGGGCGGCAAAATACTGAAATGTCCCGACCCGGATATGGCTCGCGGCGACGCGGGTCAGCACGGCGCCGGGCAGCCTCGTCTCACGCCAGACCGACTCCCCTGTGGTTACGGCGGCGAGTGTCCGCGTCGTCGGCACACCCAGCGCCGCCATCGCCTCGCTGATCAGATATTCGCGTAGCACCGGCCCCAGCGCTGCCCTGCCGTCGCCACTTCGGGAAAACGGCGTCTGACCAGAACCTTTCAACTGGATGTCACGGCGAATTCCGTCGGGCCCGACGACCTCCCCCAGCAGATTGGCGCGACCGTCGCCGAGTTGCGGCACGAAGTGGCCGAACTGGTGGCCTGCATAGGCCAGCGCCATCGGCTCCGCGCCTGGTATTACGTGGTTGCCCGCCAGCACGGCCACACCCTCCGGACCGCCAAGCTCATTAGGATCGATTCCCAGGGTTTCAGCCAGCGCCGCGTTCAGCCGAACCAGCTTCGGCGCCACAACCGGCGTCGGGTCAAGTCTCACATGGAACCGGTCGGGCAAGCGGGCGTAGCTGTTGTCAAACGAGATATGCATAGTGAAACCCTATTTGAGCACGATTGCCCTGAGCAAAACGTCTCAGGCGTGCGATCTCGGCGTGAATCAGATGATCAAACAAATCGCGGTATTTCTCTGATCCGGATCACCTCGTATATGGAGCAGATGATCCCTTTATCCATCCTCGACCTCTCCCCCGTGCCCGAAGGCAGCGACACCGGTCAGGCACTCCGCAACTCAATTGATCTCGCCCGTCACGTGGAGACGCTTGGTTATCGCCGCTACTGGATGGCGGAGCACCACAACATGCCTGGGATCGCCAGCGCCGCCACTGCGGTAGCCTTGGCGCATGTCGCGGTTGCGACCAGCACGATCCGTATCGGGGCGGGCGGCATCATGCTGCCGAACCACGCGCCGCTGCTGATTGCCGAGCAGTTCGGCACCCTCGCAGCTCTTCACCCCGGGCGGGTCGATCTCGGCCTCGGCCGGGCGCCTGGGTCGGATCAGATCGCGGCCCGAGCAATGCGGCGCAATCTGGCGGCTGATGTGGATCAATTCCCCCAGGACGTCGTGGAGCTCATGAGCTACTTCCTGCCCACGGAACCCGGCCAGGTGCTGCAGGCGGTTCCCGGCGCGGGGGAAGACATCGAGGTCTGGATCCTGGGATCCAGCACGTTCGGTGCGCAACTGGCTGCCCATCTCGGTCTGCCGTATGCCTTCGCCTCGCATTTCGCGCCCGGCCAGATGGGCGATGCGGTCGCAATCTACCGGGAGCGCTTCCGCGCCTCCGATCGGCTGAGCAAGCCCCACGTAATGCTCGGTGTGAATGTCTTCGCGGCGGATACCGACGAGGAGGCACGCCGGCTTTTCTCCTCGTTGCAGCAGGCGTTTGTGAACCTGCGGCGCGGACGGCCGGGCAAATTGCCGCCGCCGGTGGATAACTTCGAAGCCGGCCTGGATCGTTACGGGCGAGCGATACTGGCTGACGCGCTGTCGTGCTCGTTGATCGGCGGCCCGCAGACTATACAAGACAGCCTGAAGGCGTTTGTCGCAGCCACTGGTGCGGACGAATTGATGGTGGCCGCACAAATCTACGATCACGCCGCTCGCAAGCGATCATTCGAAATTCTTGCACATGAAGTCGTGAAGCTCGCCTAATCCGGCGTCGGAACCTCCGCCGGGGGTCCCCGTTGATGCCACACGCATCAACTGGAGAACTCGATGGCGTCCGTAACTATCCACGAAACAACCGTGTCGCCGGATCGGCGTAGCCTGCTGAAATGGACCGGCGCCCTTGCCGGCGCGACCGGCATCGGTGTGGCAACCGGTCACGCCCAACCTCCACGCCAAACCGAAGCCGCGCCTGCCCAGCAGGAAATTGGTGCCCTGCGCAAAGGCATGTTCAGCTACATGCTTGCTAGCGAGCAATTTCCGACACCGGAACTCCTGCGCCTTGGCGCCCATGCGTCGCGCGCCGGGTTCCATCTCCTATCTACCAGCGATCACCTGCAACCCTGGCAGGCCAACCAGGGGCACGTCGGCCAAGCCTGGGTCACCATGGGCGCCCTCGGGGCGCAAACGCGCAGTTGGATGGGCACAACCGTCACCTGCCCGACCATGCGCTACAACCCGGCGGTCGTCGCGGAGGCGTTCGCGACCATGAGCCACCTGTATCCGGGCCGCGTTTTCCTCGGGGTGGGTTCCGGTGAAGCCCTGAACGAACAGATCGCAACCGGCGAATGGCCCAAATGGCAGGAACGCTGGGACCGGCTGGTCGAGGCAATTACTGTAATTCGGCAGCTCTGGACCGGGCAGGATGTTTCCTTCAAGGGCAAATACTATACCATCAATGCCAAGCTTTATGATCCTCCCAGCCGCCCGATCCCGCTGCTGACAGCCGCGAACGGGAAGAAATCCATGCGACTCGCCGGACAGCATGGCGATGGACTTGTCACCGATCCTCTGACCTGGATGCAGCACAAGTCGGAGTGGGAAGATGGCGCGCGCGCCGCCGGAAAGAATCCCGCCGACATGCCCGTCCTGGTTGAGCAATATGTAGTCGTTGGTGATCAGCAGGCCGCAATGCAAGCCGGCGAGCTTTGGCGCTTCGGGCCAAAAGCGTTCAAGGGGCTGTATGACGTTCCGAGCGCGGTCGAAATTCAGCAGAAAGCGGATGCCGAAACCCCGATGGACGAGGTCTTGAAGTCCTGGGCGGTCGGCAGCGATCCAACGGTCCACATCAAAAAGATGCACGAACTGTTCGACAGTGGAGTCAGTATCGTAAACGTCCACTCCGGCCAGCCGGATCAAGCGCGAGTGATCCATTTCTACGGTGAGCACGTGCTGCCGACTTTCCGGCATCCGGCGTAGGCCATGTGGGACAGCCCTGATGGAGCAAAACACTTCAACAGGGCTGTTTCATTACGTTACAGTCCTATCCGTAGATAAAAGGATTTAATTTTGCGCGCCCTGGCTGTGTTGATTTCGCGGCGGCGCAGCACTTGCATCATGCGTTGGGCGATGCAGATAAGACCTCATGGGCCTCGTTACATACGCGCTGAAGTTTCGCATCACATTCTACGTGATGTCGATCTTGATCCTCCTGGCCGGCATTGGCGGCTACATCGTCATGCCGAAGGACGTGTTGCCCGAGGTGAATATTCCGGTCGTTACAATCGTCTGGACATACACCGGTCTTGACACACCGGAAATGGAACAGCGTGTCACCACCTATACTGAGTTCGCACTCAGCAACAACGTTAACGGCATCCGTGACATGGAAAGCACGACGCTACAGGGCGTCACCATCACGCGGATCTACTTCCAGCCGGATGTCAGCATCGACCTGGCGCTCTCGCAGGTCACCGCATCGACCAATTCGATTCGCGCGGTGTTGCCGCCCGGCATCCAGCCGCCGGTCGTGATGCGTTTTTCCGCCTCAACCGTTCCGGTCATCCAGTTGGCAATGAGTTCGAACCAGGAGAACGAACGCCAACTCTACGATTATGGGCAATACCGCATACGCCAGACGCTGACGACGGTGCCGGGTTCGACCCTGCCGTCACCATACGGCGGCGCGCCCCGGCAGATCATGGTCGATCTTGATTTGCATGCGTTGCAGGCGTTCGGCCTGACCCCGGCCGATGTCACCAACGCCATGACAGCGCAGAACATTACCGTCCCCTCGGGTTTGGCCAAGTTTGGCGCGAAGCAATACGTTGTCCGCCTGAACTCGACACCAGAGGCGGTCGATACGCTTAATCAGGTGCCGGTCAAGATCGTGAACGGGTCACCGATCCTGATCAGGGACGTGGCCTACGTCCGCGACGGAGGGCCGCCGCAACAGAACATCGTTCGCCAGGATGGCGTCCGTGGCGTGCTTGCTGACCATCCTGAAGAACGGCAACGCCTCCACCCTGTCCGTAGTCAACACCGTGAAGTCTCTGCTGCCGGGCATCCGGGCGGCGGCACCCAAGGACATGAAGATCACCCCGCTATTCGACCAGTCGGTGTTCGTGTCCGGCGCGATCGACGACGTGGTCCGCGAGGGCGCCATCGCCGCCGGCCTGACCGGCCTGATGATCCTGCTGTTCCTCGGATCATGGCGCTCGACGCTGATCGTGCTGGTGTCGATCCCGCTGTCGATCCTGACCTCGCTGGCGGTGCTCGCGGCGCTGGGCGAGACGGTCAACATCATGACGCTGGGTGGCCTGGCGCTGGCGGTCGGCATCCTGGTGGACGACGCAACCGTAGCGATCGAGAATACCTACCGGCTGTTGGAAGAAGGCAAGGATTTCCGCCACGCGGTGGTGCATGGCGCGGCCGGCATCGCGAAGCCGGCGCTGATCTCCACCTTGTCGATCTGCTGTGCGTTCGTTTCGGTGACATTCCTGACCGACGCGCCGAAATACCTGTTCACGCCGCAGGCGCTGGCGGTGGTGTTCGCGATGCTGGCCTCCTATGTCTTGTCGCGCACGCTGGTGCCGATCCTGATCGACGTGCTGGTGAAAAACGAAAAACACGGCCAGGATGCGGATGCGAAGCCCTCGGGCTTCTTCGGCCGCATCCATGCCGGCTTTGAGCGTGGTTTTTCGAAGTTCCACCGCTCCTATGTTGGCCTGCTCCATCGGGTGATCCTGCACCGCGCAATCACATTGAGCGTGGCCGGAGTAATCATTGCCTGCGCCGGTGTCCTGTTCATGTTTGTCGGCACCGACTACTTCCCCGCAATCGATGCCGGCCAGATGACGCTGCATGTGCGCGCGGCACCCGGCACGCGCATCGAATTGGCCGAACAGCTCTTCCAGCAGGTCGAGGACACGATCCGCCAGGTGGTTCCTCGTAACGAGATGGGCTCAATCATCGACAACATCGGGCTGCCGGCATCGAACTATAACTTCGCCTTCGGTAACGGCACCTTCGTGGCCTACTACGACGGACAGATCCTGGTCACTCTGGCCCCCGGCCACGGCTCGACTATTGGTTACCAGAAGCGGCTGCGGACGGTCCTGCACCAACGCTTTCCGGACGCTGTCTTCTATTTCGAGGCCGCGGACATGATCACCCAGATCCTGGATTTCGGCGTGCCATCGCAGATCGACGTTCAGATCAGCGGCCGCCACGCGGCCAAGGATTTGCAGGTGGCGCAGACGATCGCGAGTAAGCTGCGGCTAACGCGCGGTGCGGTCGATGTGCATCTGCAGCAGATCACCAACGCCCCGGAGTTCTTCGTTAAGGTCGATCGCCAGCGAGCCCAGGAACTCGGCCTGAATGAGCAGCAGATCGCCACCGACATGAACGTGTCGCTCAGCGGCAGCTTTCCAGGTGACCCCGAACTTCTGGGCCGACCCGAAGACCGGTATTCCCTACCAGGTGTGGGTCCAAACACCCGAGTATCGTAACGACACCCTCACCGCGATCACCAACACGCCACTGCTGATCTCGGCCGGCACCACCGCAGGGCCCAGCTGCCTTGCAGCTTTTATCCAACGTCGCGACCTTACGCGCGGCAGCGAGCAGACGGTCTCGACCCACGTCAACACTCAGCCGACCTTTGACGTTTATGCGGCGGTGCAGGATCGCGATCTCGGAGGCCTGGAAAGCGATATAAACCAGATCGTCGCGGACCAGCAGAAACAGTTGGAACCGCCGGACCACATCGCGGTGCGCGGCCAAATCCAGAGCAAGGATCAGGCATTTTTCCATATCGGCATCGGCTTGATCGTGGCGATGGTCGCCGTCTATCTGCTGATGGCGATCAACTTCCAAACCTGGGGCGACCCGTTTGTCGTCCTCGCGGCGCTGCCTCTGGCGTTCTGCGGCATCGTCGCCAGCCTGTTCATCACGCAGACCACATTCTCCATCCCGTCGCTGATGGGCGCCATCATGAGCGTCGGTGTCGCCTCAGCGAACTCGATCCTGCTCGTCACCTTCGCTCGGGAGCACCGGGAGACCACTGGAAGCACCGCGTCCGAAGCCGCCATCGCGGCGGGGGAGACCAGACTCCGGCCAGTGCTGATGACCGCCGGCGCGATGTTCGTTGGGCTGCTGCCGATGGCGATCGGTATCGGCCAAGGCAGCGAGCAGAACGCCGCCCTGGCGCGCGCCGTGTTGGGCGGGATCGCGGTCGGGACCTGCTCAACCTTGCTGTTCGTGCCGTTCCTCTACGCAGTTTTGCGGCGAGGTGAAGCCAAACCTCTGGAAGATTACGTATGACCGAAACTGAGCAGACGCCCCCTCCCCCGCCGCGGAAGCGCATTCTGGTGTTCGTGCTGGTGCCGGTCCTGGCGCTATTGGGTCTCGGCGGCTACCTGCACTGGCGGACATACGCCGCCGCTGCGGAAACCAAGCAGGAGCAGGAGGATTTCGTCCCGCGGGTGCGCACCGCCGTGGCGCAGAAGCTCGATACACCTGTGGATCTGACATTGCCTGGTCAGACGGAGGCGTTTGACGTCGCCAACCTCTATCCCCGTGCCACCGGTTATATCGCGGAGCGACGGGTTGATATCGGCAGCCAGGGTCCACAAGGACGACCTGCTGGTGCGCATCGAAGCTCCCGACCTCGACCAGCAGCTTGCGCAGGCCCAGGCACAGCTTGGTCAGAACCAGGCAGCAGTACTGCAAGCAGAGGCCCAGGTGCAATCGGCTCAGGCGAACACCAAACTGGCGGACATCACCAAATACCGTGAGACCACCCTGGCGAATCAGGGTTGGGAAACCAAACAGAACGCCGACAACGCGACCGCGAACGCCTCGGTCCAGACCGCCGGCATCGCTAATGCCGAAGCCGGTGTGGCGGTCGCGCTGGCCAATCTCAAGGCGCAACAGGCGAGCATAGACCGGTTGCAGGCGCTGACGGCATTCGAGCAGGTCAAGGCACCCTTCGATGGCGTGATTACCGCCCGGAATGTCGACACCGGCGACTTGCTGACCCAGGACAGTCTCGGTGGCAATCCCATGTTCAGTATCGTCCGCGATGACGTGCTGCGCATCGTCGTGAGTGTGCCGCAGAGCAGCGCCATCGGCATCCACGACGGGGTGGAGGCGCAAGTGACTGTGCCGGAAATGCCGGGACGGATCTTTAAGGGGCGTGTCGCTCGCAGTGCCGTGGCGTTGCAGTCGTCGTCGCGCTCGATGCGCACTGAGGTCGATGTGCCCAATCCGGACCACGTGCTGCGGCCGGGACTCTTCGTGGACGTGACGTTCTCCATTCCGCGCCAGACGCCTGCGGTCGTGGTGCCCGACGGAGCCCTTGTGTTCAACGCAGCCGGCCTCCAGGTGGCGACCGTCGGTGCTGATAATGCGATCCACTTCCAGAAGGTGACGATCTACCGCGACTTCGGCACCACGGCTGAGTTGCGCGACGGACTGGCCGGCGGAGAAAGCCTGGTCCTGAGTCCGCCCGCGGAACTCGCCGATGGCAGCAAGGTGCAGGTGGCCAATCCGCAGCAGCAGCAAGAGGGCGTGAAGCGGACCGCCAGTCGCTGACGAACTGCCAGCCGGCGGCCGTCCGCCTTCTATATGCTGCGGCCCGACAGAACCAATCGAATTCCTATGCCGACGTGACCAATCTTCTCGGCGCCAGATCGCGATGTGCCTCTCAAGAGGCGCCGTCCGGTCCGGCTCAACCAAGGCGCCTCGCGCCGAGAGGATTTTTCAATGCTTCGAACTTCCGAGCCTGCGCCGGTCCAAGCGCGGCCTACCGTTGACAGTCAGGAACCCGCCCTGCTGGACCCGCTCTTGCGACTGGCGGGAAAGATCCAGAACACCCATGCTCTGATCGTAGCAGAGCACGGCCTCGATCTGATGTGCGGCTTGATCCGTCGCGGTTGCCTCGCGGCCACGATCTTGCGGATCGGCGACAAGCCGGACACCGGTGATTACGATCTTGTCCTGGTGCCGCGGGCAGCGGCGTTGCCCTCGGCCGACGAGGTGATCAGGGTCGCTCGCCGATCGCTTGCACCCCGAGGGCGTCTGATCGTGGGGGTCAGTGGCGGAAAGGCCGCTGCCGCGCTCGCCCGGCGGCTCCGGCTGAACGGTTTCACCGGTTTGCGTTCGGCGCAATGGTTCGGCCTGACGTTACTGCGCGCCGACCTGCGGAGCGTGTCATGACCCGCCCTTCCTTCCCACTCGGCGGGTCGATGACCGCGTTGGCGACGCCGTTCAAAGACGGCCCGATCGACCAATCCGCCTTCATTCGCCTGTGCCAGCGGCAGATCGCACGTGGCACCACGGCGCTTATCGTATGCGGCAGTACCGGTGAGGCGGCTTCTCTCCAGGCCGCGGAATACGCCAGCCTGATCCGCCTCGCCGTCGAGATCGCAGAGGGCGGCGTGCCGGTGATCGCGGGTTGCGGAGGACCTTCGACCGACGCTGCGGCAGCAGCAGCCGCCCTTGCGGCGAAGTGCGGCGCGGCGGCCTTGCTCTGCGGGCCGACACCTTACGTAAAACCCTCGCAGGAGGGGATCATCGCGCATATGCGCATGCTTGAGCACGTCTCGGCCCTGCCCCTGATTGTCTATGACATACCCAGTCGGGTAGGCGTGGCGATCAAGGACGAGACCGTGGCGGCGCTGTCACAGCGCGGGCTGGCGATTGGAATTAAGGACGCCACCGCCGATCTGGGCCGTCCGGCGCGTATTCGGGCCCTGTGCGGAACCGATTTCGTCCAACTCAGCGGCGACGATGCCACCGCCGCTGCCTATCGCGCCGCCGGCGGCGATGGCTGCATCTCGGTCACCGCTAATCTGACGCCGTCGCTGTGCGCTCTGCTGCACAGTTCCTGGGACAATGGCGATGTAGCGACCTTCGCCAGCATCCGCGATCTGCTGGCACCGCTCCACGATGCGCTGTTCCTGGAGAGCAATCCGGTACCGCTCAAGGCGGCTCTGGCAATCATGAACCTCGCGGAGGCGGAGATGCGGTTGCCGCTGTTACGCGCAGCGGAGGCGACGAAGGACAGACTTGCAGAAATTCTGGGCGGATCATGAGCCGCGAGGAATGGATGGCCTCGCACCCGCGCTATGCCCTGGCGAGCTAAGGTCAGGCAGGCGCTGCCGGGCGTTGCGTGGATCTGCCTGGTCCTTGCGGTAGCCGCCTACGGCGCGGCCATCGTGCGCAATGTGACCGACGCCCTGGCGGGGATCGCCGGCCATCAACGCTCTGTGGTCGTGATGGAAACGCCCAACCGTTAGAACGATGGAGGCCGCCCCAGGCATCCCACCCGACCTGATCATCTCTCCGTGGAGAGCCCCTTTTTATCAAGACCAAATCGCGCCATACGGAGTTTATGCTGCCCGAAACCTTCCGCACGGCGCGGCTTTTCCTCCGGCCAATCGCCATGGCGGACGCCGGACCGATCTTTGCCGCTTATGCTCGTAACCCGGAGGTCACGCGCTTCCTGATTTGGCGGCCGGATCGAACACGCCGCGACTTCGAAGCCTACATCCGCGCTTGCCTCGACACGCCGCCTCACCGCGCGAGGACCTACGTGATGCAGGGACGCAAGGACAGCGTGATCCGAGGTGGGCTCGACCTGCGCCAAGCCGAGCAGCATCGGCTGGAATTCGGCTATGTGCTCGCGCCAGCCTGGTGGGGCCAGGGCCTGATGGCGGAAGCACTGAGAGAAATCGTGCGGTGGGCGCTGGCCCAGCCCACGATTTTCCGCATAGGCGCAGTGTGCGATGTCGAGAACATACGATCGGCACGAGTGATGGAGAAGGCCGGACTGGTCCGGGAAGGTATGCTGCGGCGATATTTGATCCACCCAGGCATGGACAAGGAGCCCAGGGACTGCTTCAGCTACGCCCGCGTGCGTTAGCAGCTCGCGCCCTTCACTGAACAGACAGTTCCGACCTTTTCCTGGCTTAGCAGTCCATGTCGTCGTGTGTGCGCCGGACCAGAATCTCTCGCTTGCCGACATGGTTCGCCGTCCCGACGATTCCCTCCTTTTCCATCTGCTCAATCAGCTTGGCGGCCTTGTTGTAGCCGATGTTCAAGTGCCGCTGGATAAACGACGTGGACGCCTTGCCCTCGCGCGCCACCACCGCGACGGCCTGATCGAACAGGCTCTTGTCGCTGTCGCTGGCCTCCGCGATCCCAGAAAACAGCGGGTCCGAGTTGCCGCCATTGCCCTCAACCGGTTCGGTGACATCGTCCAAATAGGCCGGCTCGCCCTGTTCGCGCAGGAACGCCACCACCTTCTCTACCTCCTCATCCGAGACGAACGGGCCATGCACACGCGTGATCCGGCCGCCGCCCTGCATGAACAGCATGTCACCCATACCCAGCAACTGTTCGGCGCCCTGCTCGCCCAGGATGGTACGGCTGTCGAACTTGCTGATAACCTGGAAGCTGATGCGCGTCGGGAAATTGGCCTTGATGGTGCCGGTGATCACATCCACCGACGGTCGCTGAGTCGCCATGATCACATGGATTCCCGCCGCGCGGGCCATCTGCGCCAGCCGCTGCACAGCCTGCTCGATCTCCTTGCCCGCCACCATCATCAGGTCGGCCATTTCATCCACCACCACGACGATGAACGGCAAGGGTTCCAGGGCCAGCGGCTGCTCCTCGAACGTCGGGCGGCCGGTATCGGGATCGAAACCGGTTTGCACCTTGCGGGTCACGACCTCGCCTTTGGCTCGAGCCTCGACGACGCGGTCGTTAAAGCCGCCGACATTGCGGACGCCAAGCTGCGACATCGCGCGATAACGACGCTCCATTTCGCGCACGGTCCATTTCAGCGCGGTCACCGCTTTCGCGGGCTCCGTCACCACCGGCGCCATCAGATGCGGGATGCCCTCGTAGATCGACAGCTCCAGCATCTTCGGGTCGATCAGGATCATGCGGCACTGGTCAGGCGACATGCGATACAGCAACGACAGGATCATCGCGTTGACGCCGACGGATTTGCCGGACCCGGTGGTGCCGGCGATCATCAGATGTGGCATCCGCGCCAGGTCGGCGACGATCGCCTTGCCGCTGATGTCCTTCCCTAACGCCAACGATAGCCGGCCGGCGGATTTCTGCACCTCGTCGCTGGAGAGAATCTCGCTCAGGAACACCGTTTCGCGCTTGCTGTTCGGTACCTCGATGCCGATGACGTTGCGGCCCGAAACGGTGGCGATGCGTACGGCGGTGACCGACAGGCTGCGGGCGACGTCGTCTGCGAGCCCAATCACGCGGGCGCTGCGAATACCAGGCGCGGGGACGAGTTCGTATAGCGTGACCACCGGACCCGGCCTGATCTCGACGATCTCCCCCTGCACGCCGTAGTCGGAAAGGACCGTTTCCAGCAGACGGGCGTTGGCCTGGAGCGCTTCCTCGCTGGGCCCGGTGCCTGCACGTGGCGGCTGGTCCTTCAGCAGGTTTAGTGAAGGGAATTGCCAGCCTACCTCTTGCAGCGGCAGGCTTTGCTGCTGTGGCTTGCGCTGTGGCGGCGGCGGTTGCTGCTGCGTTTTCGACGCACGAGTCGCGGCGATCGGTTCGTCCAGGACCGGATCATCTGGCCTGGGACTTTCCGGCATCCCTTGCCACACGATCGGGGGCGGCCGTACCGCCGCCGGCGGCGCATCCGGTTCAAGGCCCGGGCCCCGGCTCACCAAATTGACCAGCCAGCCGGAAGCATTGCTCACCCCGCCGGCCCCCCGCGACAGCGCCCCGACCGCGCCGCCGCCGGCCGTCACTGAAAACCGCGCCGCGACGCCCGCAACATGTCCGGCGGCGCGCCACTCGGAGCGGGACAGGCCCAGGGACAGCAATCCCAGCACCAGCGCCAGCGCGACACTTATCAGCCAGACAGACCCGACGCCGACGATCCCGAACAGCCCATGGCCAGCCCCGAGTTCGGCGTTGGAAACGATCTGCCCGATCGAGCCACCCAAGCCCGCCATCACCGGCCAAGGCGCCCCGTGTTGGGGGATTGGGATGGCCGCGACCGCCCCGGACAGCATCGGGATCGCCGCCAGCAGCGCGGCCATGCGGCCGACGAAACTGCCCAATCCGCGATGCGAGGCGATGCGCCACGACCAGGTCAGCATCGCGATTCCCGGCAGGACAGCGACGACCCCAAAGCCTTGCAGGAGCATGTCGGCAAGCATCGCCCCTCCCGGCCCGGCCAGGTTGCTGACATGCCGTGTCGTGGCGGTGTTCAGCGATGGATCGCGCGGGTCATAGGTCGCCAACGCCACCAGGATCGCAAGACCGAACAGACCCAGCAAAAGGCCGCCAAATTCGGCGCTGCGCTGGCTCATCAACGCCTTCACGGCAGGCGAGGCGAACTTCCGGGGTTCTATCGTCGATGATCGGGCGGCCATTTTATCCTGCTAATCTGCTTACGGCATCGGTCGAAGTATAAGCGCGAAGGCACTGATAAATGAAGTACGATCATCGGTGTCACAGGCTCCCGGCTCCCGATGCAGGAAAATCCGCTACCGAATCGAACGGTTGGGGACGGTTGACGAACGCGTTACAATCCGTGATCGCTGCCTATTGGTCCGACCTCGACGGAAGCATCCTTGCGGTCGAGTGAATTGGCCCACCAAAACAAGGGCTCGTGGATCTAATCTGGCGGCAGTATTCGTGAGATTTTATCCACTAGCCATCTGTCGGCGCTTCTTCGGCCCGCGAGCGATCGCCGTTCTGCATCGGCGACGCATCTATTATTATTTCAAAGCAACGAAGGACTTAGTCAGCCCAACAAATTTCTCCAGCATGATTTCCGCATCGGGGAAAAAATGGGAGAACTGCGCTCGGTCCAGCAATCGATAATAGTTGATGAGCACCGCCGCGTGATCCATGTTGTCGGCCTTCGGACCCTTACCGATTTGCCACCGCTGAACCAAGGCCATGCGTGTGGACTCGGGAAGCCAGTGAAAGAACGGCACCCCGAAATGCGGCTCGATCGGAAACCAGAATGCCGGCGTTTGCACATAGTAATGGGGAGCAACTCGCCGGGTTTGGGCGGCAAACTTCGACATTGAACCCCAGCCGCCCAGATGCTCGATGACCGAATTTGAATGTGCTATGTCGAACGCGTCATCCTCGAAAGATAGGTCGCAGCAATCCCCAATAATCGTAGTGAACAATGCCGGATTAGGATTATCCGGCAGGTTCTCCTCTGACAAATTGACCAGCGTGATAGATACGCGATGGGCCATCAGGTAGTCAGCACCAAATATATTCCAGTAACGGATCTCGCCGCCCATGTCGAGAAGGCGCACTGCCCCTTTCGCAGCATAACATTGTTCGATCAGGCCTCGCAGCCCGGCCCCCCGGCGCCGCCGCATGCGGGATCCGAACGAGTTCGGATCGTCATAGTTTGTTAGCTGGCGTAGCATTTTCATGCACGCCTCGCCGCGATCGACGCGCCCCGAACATGGAGTGGGCCGCCTAAGCGGGATAGCAATCTGACCAGAATCAATGCAAAACCACCATGATGGACCCCATAAACCCGGATTGATTTAGACGATCGAGCCAGACCTCAATGTAACATCAAATTAGAGAACACCCGATCAAGACCGTGCTATGCACAGGCTGACCACGCAAATCGCTTGGCGTCAACTCGCACTCACCCCCGACGTGCGTCGCAGTGGTCGAGCACATGATCCGCACTGAAGAATCGCCCTCGATCGCAGCCAGGCTTCCCTCCTCTTAAACACCCATTTCAATGGGCCACGAGCGCCGGCCTCGCCGTGCCGGGATCGCTGTGGAACCCGGCGTCCGCCCTTCGCCGTGCTTGCCCCCACCGCCGCTTCCCCTAATCTCGCCTCACCAGAGGGGAGCCCCATGCGCATCGAGATCATCTGCACCGGCGACGAAGTGCTGACCGGCAAGATCACCAACACCAACTTCTCCTACGTGGCGCAGAAGCTGGAAGACGTGGGTTTGTCCGTCCACTGGGGCACCACCGTCGGTGACGACCGCGACTCCCTCTTGGCCGCCTTCCAGCTTGCAGCCACCCGCGCCGATGCCGTCATCGTCAACGGTGGCCTCGGTCCCACTGTCGACGACCTGTCACAGGAAGTCGCCGCCCAGGCCGCCGGCGTCGAACTCGTCTTGCACGAAGAATGGCTCGCCCGCATGGAGTCCTTCTTCACCCGCCGAATGCGCACCATGCCGCCGAACAACGTGAAACAGGCAATGCTGCCCGCCACCGCCGAGATGATCGACAACCCGATCGGCACCGCCTGCGGCTTCGCACTCGACATCGGCAGGGCGCGCTTCTTTTTCACCCCGGGCGTGCCGCGCGAACTCCACCGCATGCTGGAGCAGCAGGTCATCCCCCGTCTCCTCGCCCGGACCGGCGCGCCGGCATCGATCCACCTGAAGCGGTTTCATTCCTATGGTCTGGGCGAATCCCATGTGGACCAACTTCTCACCGGCGTCGAAGCCCTGGACCCGGACGGCGGCGTGAAGCTGGGTTTTCGCGCGCATTATCCGCAGTTGGAAACCAAGCTGACGGTTCGCGGCAAAGACATGGATGACGTGCGCCGCAAGCTTGCACCCGTCACCGAAGAGGTCCGCAAGCGCCTAGGCAACTTTATCTTCGCCGAGGACGACCAGACGCTAGAAGGTGTCACATTATCCGCTCTGACCGAACGGTACGCGACGCTGACAGCCGTCGAAACCTTCACCGCTGGCCAGATCGCCGCCCGCATCGCCCACTTGCCGGGCGCCGAGAATGTCTTCCGCCACGGCACCGTCGCACGCCATCTGGATCACCTGTTCGGCGTCTCGATCCCACTGGAACTCAACCAGGAAACCACCGAGGCGGTCGCCAACGCCGCGCGCGAGCAAACCGGCGCCACTCATGCCCTTGCGGTGCTGATCGAACTGGATGACGGCGCCGATCGCATCGACCTCGGTGGGACGATATGGATCGGCATAGCGACCGCTAACCGGATCGAGGTTCGGCGGTCGCGCATCCTCGGCGGACGCGAATGGGTCCGGCTGGGCGCGGTCGAATTGGCCCTCGATTGCCTGCGCCGTTTCCTGCAGGGCCTGCCCGTGGTCGAGCGCATCGACTTCGAGAAGGCCTGACCTCCTCGGCATGGCGCTCGGTAGTTGGATGTCTGGCGTCATGTTCGACGTCACCGGTTCTACAGCACCGCCCTCGCCTGGAGCGGCTTAAATCTCCTGACCGCCGTTTTCCTGCTGTTCCGCTCTCCATCAGAGCACAATCGCTACGGGTGCTGCAGCCTGCAAATGCGCGTCAGCAAGGCATGGCGGCTTGTGGAACAGCGGAAGCCGGCTCCATAGGACTAAATGCCCGCATACCAGGCGTAGCCCTGATCTTCCCAGTAGCCACCGCCGCCGCCTCCGATCTGCGCGAAGCTATCCACCAGTTCAATCCGCATAATATATTTGGCCATCTTGTAGCCGAGCTGGCGCTCGAACTCGTAGTCGAAGCGGGGCGCCGTGCGCTACTGGCAGCACGGCGTCGTTCATCTCGTAGGCGAGGATCGTCTGTGGGTGGAACGCCTCCTCCAGACTGATGCTTTCGTAGTATTTGCTGTTCGGATCGCCATTGTCCATCGGATCGGCACAATGGAACACCACATACCGAGCGGCCGACTGAGGCTCCGCCTGCCGCAGCACATCGCCAAGTAGCGCACCTTTCCACTTGCCGATGCAGCTCCATCCTTCCACGCAGTCGTGGCGGGTGATCTGCGTGCGCGAGGGCATGGCGCGCAACTCGTCCAGCGAATACTGCGCCGGGCGGTTCACCAGCCCGGTCACCTCCAGCCGCCAGTCGACGAACTGCTTCGATGCCAGTGCTTGATAGTCGTCGTCGTCCGGATCCAGGGTGCCGTTGGCCTTGAATTCCTTCGACAGGTCGGCCTCGGCGTATTCAGGCGCCAGCGAATGGTTGCCGCCGAGCAGCCGCTGCATCCGCCGGGTCACGCTTTCGGCACTGGCCAGCACGCGCTGAACAGTGGGGTCTTCGGAAAGCCGGTCACAACCGCCGAGCAGCAGTGCGCCGATTGCGCCTGTGGTTCCGGCCATCAGTTTGCGCCGATTGAACCGAGCCTTTTCATTCAGCGGCATCGCCCGCCTCCTCGATGGCATACCGACCGGTCAGCATCGATCGGAGATTGTTCCACACGCCAGAGACCAAAACCATGAAGACGTGGATCAGCACGAAGGCAAACAGCGACCATGCGAGAATGAAGTGGATCGTCCGCGCCGACTGGCGTCCGCCAAACAGCGCGAGCAACTGCGGAAAGGCCGCGTCCATCCGGGGTGACATGGTCAGGCCGGTCAGCACCATGAACGGCAAGAAACCGAACACCACAACCAGATAGGCCAGTTTTTGCAATACGTTGTAGTGGCGCGCCTCCTCGCCCTTGGGAAAGCGGAACAACAGGTGCTCCCACGTGGTCCGGCCGATTTGGCGGAGCTGGTGTCCCGTTGGCAGCAGATCCCGCCAGACGTGGCCGCCGAGCAAGCCCGCCAGCAGGTAGATCGCGCCGTTTGCGACGAACACCCACGCGAAGAAGAAGTGCCAAAGGCGGCCCTCCGCCAACGATTGCTGACCGGGCAGGGTGGCCCAGACCGGAAAACCGCGCTCCAGGGGATGGCCCGCGCCGTCCTGCGACAGGCCGAGTAGTCCGGTGGTATTGAAAGAATGCCCGAGCACGGTGGTCACGCCGCGTTCCGGGCCGCCTTCGGGCTGTACGGCGGACATCGACAGCAGGGGGTGAGAGAAATCGGACAGGTTGCCCAGATAGAGCGCCGGGTGGGCGTTGAAGATTTGCAGGCCGCTCATGAGCAGGACGGCCAGACACACCACATTGACCCAATGCGTGATCCGCACCACGACCGAATGCCGGTAGATTAGCATCCGGTGCAGTGGCCGGTCGCGTCCGGCCGGCGTCCGACCGGCGGTTGGCCCGATGCCGATGCTGTCACTTGCCGGTTCATCGGCGCCTCCATGATTGGCGTTTAAAGGATCGGCGCTTGCCGGTTCGGCCACATCAGGTCCCTCCAATCGATGCCGCCGGCCGCCAGCCTGTATCGGCGGCCTCAGCTCCAGCCCGATGGACGAAGTTCGCGTTCGTCATGATCCGGCTCGGTTCGAAATCCCCAAGGCCACGCCTGTCGCAAGAGTTCAACGGCCGAGACGCCAGCCTGCCTTCGCCGCGAAGCTCTCAAAAAAGTCTGCGTCGTATGCCTGCTCGGGCGACTCACGGACGAGCCCATCAATCAGATTAGCATCAGCGCCAACAAGGATACGCCAACGGCCTGTCTTGACGCCATCGAGAATTATCGTCGCAGCCTCAGCCGCGGATGTCGGCGCCTCTTCAATGAAACGTCGCGCCCGCTCGGCGACATGTACTCGGATATCGTCGTCCGACAGCCCAGATGGATCCCGGCCCATCGATGCGAGCCATGCACGTGACTGTTCGATTTGGGCCGCGGTCAGCTCGTCCGAGTCGTGCCCAGCTTGAACTTTCAGAGTATTGGTCCGAATCGATGTCCCGATGTGCCCCGGCATGACGACGGACACGCTGATATGGGGGGCATGTATCCGCAGATCGGTGATCAGCGCCTCGCTAAAGCCCTTGACCGCGAATTTCGCCGTAGCATAGGCGGTATGCGCCACCGTCGGCCCAATCGTCGCCCAAAACCCATTGATGCTGCTGGTGTTGACGATGTGACCTTGGTCCGCCTTTTGGAGCATCGGCAGGAAGGTTCGGGTGTTGAGATAAACCCCTCCCCAGCAGATATTGAAAATGCGTTCCCACTCATCGCGGCTGTTGGCGATGATACTGCCGCCGCCGCTGATTCCGGCATTGTTGAACAACAGGTGGATCTTGTCGGTTTCCTGCTGCGCCATGACCGCGTCCCTGAAACGCACGACCTGCGCTTCGTCCGACACATCGGCGACATGCGTCGTGATGCGTAGGCCCTGTCGCGGCCGTTCTGCTTCGCAGAGCCTTTGAGTCTCCGCCATGTTTCGCGCCGAGACATCGCACATCGCGACATTGCAGCCCTCGGCAACAAGTTGGCGCACCAGTTCGCGGCCCATGCCGGTGCCGCCTCCGGTGACGACCGCGATCCTCCCCGAGAAGTCCTTCATTGGTTGCGTTCCCCCGATCCCAGGCTGCCCATCCGTAACCCGCTTGCTCGACTCCGTCCAGAACGGTAGGCATGCTGCGACATGCCCTTGACTCTCCAGGGCCAAAAATCGGCCGGCATTTGTGCCTCACGATGTCGCGCGCCCGACTGTGTGTCTGTGAATCTGTTAGAAGCTCGTCATGTCTAATCGCGTCACGTCCGGCAAACCTGTGCTCCAAGGATCGCCAATGATCGTTATTGCTATTCTGCTGCCCTGGCTTGCCCTCCTACTCAATGGGCACGTATTTCAGGCGGCGTTTTGCCTTGGACTCCAGCTTACGGTGCTGGGATGGATTCCCGCCGCGATCTGGGCTGTTTTGGTGGTCAACGACGACCGGCGGCAACGCCAATACCGCGAGATGCTTCGGCTGCTTCATGGCCGCTGAGATACCAAGCAATCGGCCAGCCGAGCGTTCGAGATAACTTCGCGATTGAATCGATGGAGACGTTGATGTGCCCTTGGCGGCTGGGCTTGCTGCTTCTACCGATTGCGCTCCTCGGCTGCGGTGGCGACAAACCGAAGGCAACGCTCTCGGTCACCTGCCGCGGAAGCACCGCTGTGGTCGGCGCTCTATCCATCGACATATTGGGCGACCTGGTCAACGGCCGGCCGACGATAAGCTTTCCCGACCCTGCGAACCCTGGGAAGACCGCCACCCTGTCCGTCCCTCCTGCTTCGCGCTGTTCGATCACGCCGGAGACCAGCGGTGGGTGATCTGTTTGGCAGGGACGCGTCCGCCGGCGGCAAAGCCTCTCTAACCTCGAACCAGTGACAAGCTCCATGCCTGGCGTCGACATCGGGGAAGCTGTCGACAGTGTCGCTCACGTTATCCAAGTGGCGCTGACGCCGGTATTTCTCCTGTCCGGGATCGGGGCCTTGCTGAACGTGTTCAACACACGCCTGAGCAGGGTGTCCGATCATCGGGAGCATGTGGAGGACCTGTTGCGCGGCGAGCCCGACGGAACGGACCAGTCGTGGCTTCGCCCCCAGCTGGCACGGTTATACCGCCGGACCCTGGTTTTGGATGCCTCGATCGTTCTTACGGCTATCGGTGGCGCATCCACGTGCGGCGCCGCGTTCGTCCTGTTCCTCGGAAGCATGCGGGACACCGCGATTGCCTCCTGGCTGTTCGTCCTGTTCGGATTGGCGCTCGGCTGCACAGCGTGTGCACTGGTCGCGTTCTTGGCTGATAGCGTACTGGCATGGCACGGCCGCTACCGGGAGGGGTCCCTGCCTCGTCCGAAATAGTGTCGACCGCGGAGGCCCCATTCGTGCACCAGGTTGGACACTCCACTACGCCAGGATTAGACTTACCCGCCAGTAGGAGGGACCAATCCATGGATCTTCGCTTCACCCCGCAAGAGCGCGCCTTCCGCGAGGAAGTCCGAGCTTTTATCAAAGAAAACCTGCCGGCGGACACTCGCGACCGCATGAAGCTTGGCCATCCGCCGCGCAAGGAAGACACCGTGCGCTGGCAGCGTATTCTCAATGCCAAGGGTTGGGCGGCGATTTCGTGGCCGCAGGATTGGGGTGGTCCCGGCTGGACCGCGATCCAGAGGATGATCTTCCTGGAAGAGAACCTCATGGCGCCGGCGCCCGAGCTTTCATCCTTCAATATAACCATGCTCGGTCCTGTGTTGATCCAGTTCGGAACTGAGGCGCAGAAAAAGCGCTTCCTACCGCGCGCGGCCAACCTGGATGACTGGTGGTGTCAGGGGTTCTCGGAACCTGGCGCCGGATCTGACCTGGCCTCGCTGAAAACGGCGGCGAAACTGGAGGGTGATCATTACGTAGTAAACGGACAGAAAATCTGGACGTCCACCGCTCACAACGCGGACTGGTGTTTTGTTCTCGTTCGCACTGATCCGAACGCCCGCAAGCGCCAGGAGGGGATTTCCTTCCTGCTGGTCGATATGAAAACGCCCGGTGTCACCGTGCGACCAATCATTTCGATCGACGGCGGCCACCACCTGAACGAGGTGTTCTTCGACGACGTCAAGGTCCCGGTGGACATGCGCGTCCACGCCGAAAACAAAGGCTGGGACGTGGCCAAATTCCTGCTCGGCAACGAACGGACCGGCATCGCTCGCTTAGGCAAATCGCGGGAGCGGGTCACCGCCGCCGTTTCGATGGCGAAGGAGGTGAACTTCTGCGGCGCGCCGTTGATTCAGGACCCGGCGTTTCGCCAACGCGTCGCGCAATTGCAAGTGGACATGAAAGCGCTGGAGATCACCCAGTACCGGGTCGTTTCGGCCTACGATAAGGCCAAAGGCGCCGGCAAGCCGGACCCGCTGTCGTCCGTCTTGAAGGTGAAGGGCACCGAACTGCTGCAGGCCACATCGGAGCTGGCGGTGGATGTCGCCGGGCCAATGGCCACGCCGATGTGGGCGCAAGAATTGGAAGCACTTAACGAACCAGACGACATGCTGGAGGCGGCAAGCGCGGGGACCGGTGGCTATCTGATGCTTCGGGCTGCGTCCATCTACGGCGGCACCAATGAAATTCAGAAAAACATCCTCACCAAAGCGGTACTGGGGCTGTAATGGACTTCGAACCATCCGACGACCAACGCCTGCTGGTCGAGAGCGTCACGCGGATGCTGAGCGACACTTACGGCTTTGCTCAGCGCAAGAGCTATATGGCGTTGCCCGAGGGCTACTCCCCCGCGGTTTGGTCGCAGTTCGCCGAGCAGGGGCTCCTGGGGCTGCCGTTCGCAGAGGAGTACGGCGGCTTTGGTGGCAGCGCGCAGGAGGTCATGCTGGTTATGCAGGCTTTTGGGCGCGTGCTAGTGCTGGAGCCATTCTTCCCGACCGTTGTTCTCGCCGGCGCTGCACTGAACTTTGCCGGCGGCGCGGAGCAGAAAGCCGCATTGTTGCCGGCGATCGCGGAGGGCCGGCTGAAAATGGCTTTCGCCCACGGCGAACGGCAAGCGCGCTACGACCTGACGGATGTCGTGACAACCGCCAAGCGGAGCGGTTCCGGCTGGATGCTCGACGGATCGAAGACGGTCGTTTCGCATGGAGAGGCGGCGGACAAGATGATCGTCAGCGCGCGCACAGGCGGTGAGCGATATGATGCGGACGGCATCACGCTGTTTCTGGTCGATACGGGTGCCTCGGGAGTCGCCCGGCGCGGCTATATCAGCCGCGATGATACACGGGCGGCGGATGTTTCATTGTCGAACGTCTCGGTCGCTGACGCCAACGTGTTGGGCACGGTCGGCAAGGGTCTGCCGATCATCCAACGTGTCGTCGAGGCCGGGATTGCCGCCACCGCCGGCGAAACGGTCGGGGCGATGGAAGCGATGACCGAGATGACGCTTGAATACAGCAAGACTCGCGTTCAGTTCGGCAACCCTATCGGATCATATCAGGTGGTGCAGCATCGTCTGGCCGATATGTTCATGGCGCAGGAGCAGGGCCGCAGCATGGCGATGCTGGCGACGATGTCGATCGATAATCCGGACGAGGCCGCACGTGCGCGCGACATCGCACTGGCCAAGGTCGGCATTGGACAGGCCGGGCGGTATGTGTCGCAAAGCGCCGTGCAGATGCATGGCGGCATCGGCATGACCGAGGAATACGCGGTAGGACACTACTTCCGCCGCTGCATGGTGATAGAGCGGCTGTTTGGCGACCCGGCCTACTACTTGAACAAGCTGGCTGTGGGGGTGTCCTAGCGCGAGCAGGATCGTCGCGTGCTCGTCTCGACTACCTGCATGATGCTGGTGACCTCAATCGGAAAGCGTCGGAAGCAAGGCGCAAAGAGATCGCGGAACTGGGTAACCTGCGTCCACCGAATTGGCGATCTAATCGACGCGCGGGTCACGTGGGCGGAAGAGGCAATCGACCTCGATCAGCGAAACGCGGTCCGTGGAATGGAAGTTGACCGGATGGATTTGCGCGGGGACAAACCCGGCATCCGCCATGAATTCGATCGCCTTGTGAAACTGCCACGTGCCTTGATATAGATGCACGATCGGCAACTCCATCAAAATGCCCTTAAGCTTCGGCAGTAGAGACCGGCCACCCTCGAGAACCTGCCGCTCATAGCCCTGAGTATCGATCTTAAGTAAAGTATTCCCCGACGGCTCGGGGAAGACATCGTCGAGTTTTCGCACCTCAATCAATTCCGTGCGGCGGATGATGGCCGCCGCGTCATTATATTTAATTGCAGCGCAAGTTGATGGCAAGATCGAGCTGAATTCGGAGGACCTCGATACATTGATCGTTACATATTCCGCTTTTAAACCCAGGGCGAAATTGTTGATTTCCCACTCGAGGTCCGTTGCGGTAGTGGCCGCGAGCGTTTGATACACCGTCGAAATCGGTTCATACGATACGATCTTGCCGCGATAGCCCTGAGCACGCAGGGAGGCTCCGAACTGTCCGACATTGGCGCCCACATCCAAAACCACATCAATATCGCGATCGGTGACGAAGCCCATCAAAGTCCGAATGGTTTCAATGCGTTGGATTTCAAGCCCGAAGTGCTTTAGGGTGCGTCGAATAAAGCGCTTCATCGATCTGGTCTTTTCAGTTGGCCCTGATGCTCAGGTAGAAAACCGCCGCCTGGATACTTATATTCCATAACCTTAGCGAAACAGAAGCGCTTCGTAACGCCGATCGCTACTCGCCTCCCGCCAGGCCCAGGCTTTGCAGATACAGCAGCACGCCAGCCTCCAGCAGGTCCTCCGCCGGCATCGGCAATTTTCGGCGCGCAGGACCCTCTTTGACGAACAGAGACGCGATCCCGTGCGCCATCGACCAAATGTGAAGTGCCATCATCAGCGACGGGGGCCGGCGACCCTTCGGCAGCATTGCGGCAACCTGATCCGCTGCCTCCCGCAGCACCGCGAACGCCCGGTCGGCCGCCGCCTGCAACCCCGGATGGGCGTCGATGGCCAGCCGCGAGTTGAACATCGCCGCATAATACGCGGGCTCCTCCCGGGCGAACGCCAGATACGCTCGGCCAAGGTCCTCAAACGCTCGCACCGGTTCAGGGCGGCCGCCGTTCCACGCCTTGGTCAGTCGTTCGGTAAATCGGTCGTAGCCGCGCAGCGCTACCTCGGCCAGCAGCGCGTCGGCGTCCCGGAAATGCCGGTACGGAGCCGCGGGGCTGACCCCGGCCAGCCGAGCGGCCTCGGCGATGGTGAATCCGGCGGGACCTTTGGCGCTGATCAACTCCAACGTCGCGTCGATAAGCGCCTCGCGCAGGTTGCCATGGTGGTAGCCGCGGCGCCCTGAACCGCCGTCGGGGGGGCCAGACCAACTCATGTGCCAAACGTGTTCATGTGCCAGGGGTGTGCATGTAAGAGGTTTTTACATGACTGGCTGCCGCGTTCCAGCACGCTGCTGGTTAAAAAAATGCCCAGCCACCGAAGCGGCCGGGCAAGTTTCAGGTCCGGGTTGGCATGGATCAAATGATCCGATCGGCCGATGCAGTGTTGGGACAGGACCGGCCGACCACAGGACTATGAGTGATCCATCGTTGTCCGTCTGTGAAATGCTTCACACCAAATATCAGCGCAGTTGCGGAGCGGCGACGGCGTCGTTAGGGTCCGCGCCCGAATCGGGAGTGTTCGCCAAATGATCAGGACGCTATTCTGGCTCCTGGATGAGGTGCTGAGCTTGTATATCTGGGCCGTTATCCTGGCCGCGATCTTCAGCATGCTGGCCTCTTTCGGCGTGCTTGACACGCGGAACCGGATCGTCTGGACGATCGGCGACTTCCTTTTTCGCCTGACGGAGCCGGCGCTGCGCCCGATCCGCAACTTCCTCCCTAGCTTCGGCAATATTGACCTGAGCCCGCTGATCCTGCTGCTGTTGTTGCAGGCAGCCCGAATGGTGCTCTCCAGCGTGTACCAATCCCTCATCCTGGGTACCTTGCGACCACTGCTTTGACTGTCTTTTGGCGCGCACTTCCTGACGGCGTCAACGTGATCGTGAAGGTCCAGCCGAAGTCCCGCCGGCCAGGCATTCAGGGGCGCGCGATATCTGCCCACGGGCCTTGCCTGCGCATTGGCGTGAACGAGGCGGCCCAGAACGGACGTGCCAATCGCGCCGCATGCGCCGTGCTGGCGCGGGCACTGCATGTTCCGGCTTCTGCCGTCGCAGTCACGCTGGGTCAGATGAGCCGCGAAAAGACTCTGCACGTGGCCGGCGATGCCTCGGTCCTGACACTCGTATTGGAGACCTTGTGACCGCCCGACTGATCGACGGCAAGGCCATCGCCGCCACGCTTCGCGCCAAGATTGCCACACAGGTCGCAGCCGCCGGCTTCATTCCGTGTCTGGCGGTGATCCTGGTCGGCGAGCACCCCGCCAGCCAGGTCTATGTTCGCACCAAGGATCGCGCGGCTCGGGAAGCCGGGATCGAGACCCGCACGGTTCGGCTGCAAGCCGATACCGGGCAGACAGTCTTGCTGGCGACGATTAGGGGTCTGAATGAGGATCCGGCGGTCGACGGCATCCTGATCCAATTGCCACTGCCCGCCGGAATTGATCCTCAGGCGGTGATCCAGGCGGTAGATCCGGCCAAGGACGTGGATGGATTCCATCCGACCAACGTGGGTCACGTGGCCGATGGCCATCTTGCCTTGGCGCCTTGTACGCCACTGGGCGTGATGAAGCTGCTCCGTGCCACCGGTATCGAAACCCGCGGAGCGATCGCGGTTGTGCTCGGCCGGTCCGCGATTGTCGGGCGGCCGATGGCGCGGCTTTTGCTGGCAGCGGATGCGACGGTGACGGTCGCTCATTCCCGCACGCGCGATCTGCCGGCCGAATGCCGCCGGGCGGACATCCTGATCGCCGCCGTGGGCAGGCCGGAGATGGTTCAAGGCGACTGGATCAAGCCGGGTTCCATTGTTGTGGACGTCGGTATCAACCGGTTGCCCGACGGCCGCCTGGTTGGAGATGTCGCGTTTGACGCCTGCGCCGCCGTTGCCGGAGCGATCACGCCGGTGCCCGGCGGCGTCGGCCCCATGACCGTAGCGTGTCTGTTAGAGAACACGCTGACCGCGGCTTCGCATCGCCGTCGCTGTTGATCGCCCCAGTTGCGTGCTGTTTGCCAATCCGAAGCCGTGCCAGTTGTCATGCCGTCGGGCCGATGACAGAACACACTTGGCGCTAACGCCTTGGGAGGAAACCAATGCCTGACACTGCGGGCGAAAGCCTGCGCAGTGCGCGTCCCGGCCTGCCTGAACAGCGGAATGACCAACGGCGCCGGCTTATTCTCGCGGCTTGCCTGATCGCGACTTTCATGGCCGCGGTCGAAAGCACCATCGTAGCCACTATCATTCCGACGATCGTCAGCGACCTCGGCGGGTTCGATCTGTTTTCTTGGGTGTTCACAGCTTACCTGCTGACCCAGGCGGTTACGATCCCGGTTTATGGCCGGCTCGCCGATCTGTTTGGGCGCAAGCCGGTGTTCTTTTTCGGCACTGCGGTGTTTCTGATCGGGACTCTCCTGTGCGGCCTCGCCTGGAACATGGCGTGGCTGGTGTGCTTTCGCGCCCTGCAGGGCTGCGGCGCCGGCGCCATCCAGCCGATCGCCGCAACGATCTTGGGCGACATCTATACGCCGGCGGAACGCGGCCGCATTCAGGGGCTGGTTGCCTCGGTATTTGGCGTGTCGGCGGTGATCGGGCCGTCGCTCGGCGCGTTCCTCGTGCAGCACATAGGCTGGCGAGCGGTCTTCTGGGTCAACCTGCCGGTCGGACTGGCAGCCATCATCATGATCGGCGTGTTCTTGCGTGAAGAGGTTCATCGCAGGTCACGCCGGATCGACTGGGCGGGAGCACTGCTGTTGCTGCTCGCGTTCGGCTGTCTGATGCTGGCGATGGTGCAGAGCGGCACGCTGGGCGGAGCAACTCTGGCCGTTCTGATCACCATCGGGGTCATCGCCCTGATCGCCCTGTATCTGCAGGAACGCACCACACCCGAGCCGATGCTGCCGCTCGAGCTGTGGCGCAACCGGGTGATCGTCGTTGGCAGCGTCGGGAGTTTCACCGCCGGGGCGATGATGATGGGGGTCGCCGCTTTCCTGCCGACCTACATCCAAGGCGCCATGGGGCGCCCGGCAGTCGAGGGTGGCCTTGTCCTCGGGGCCATGTCGGTGACATGGGCATTGGCCAGTATTCTCGCCGGACGGATCATGACGCGCACCAGCTACCGCCTCATCGCGATGCTTGGCGGGGTCGCGCTGGTAGCTAGGCTGCGCGATGCTGGCGGACCTGAAGCCTGCCGATGGGCCAATTTGGGCCACGGCGGGTTCGCTGGTCATCGGCATCGGAATGGGGTTCTGCAGCACCGTCTTCATCGTCTCGATCCAGGCGTCCGTCCCCTGGCGTCAGCGCGGCGCGGCGACGTCGTCATGCATGTTCATGCGCTTCGTCGGCCAATCGACCGGCGCCGCGATGTGTGGCGCGGTACTGAACGCCACGATATTGCGTCGCGATCCCGGCGCCATCCATGCGGTGGAGCGGTTGCTGGATCCGGCCACTCGTCGGGCACTGCAACCGTCGGAGCTGGCTCACCTGACCCCGATGATGGCCGGCGCGCTGCAGAATGCTTATCTGCTGGCGCTTGGGTTTGCGGTACTGACGCTGCTGATCGCCTGCGCGATGCCGGCGCGTCTGGGCCCGACGCGCCATTGATCGTGACGGTTTGGCAGGCGTAGCCTGGATCGTTGCCGAATCATGCGGTATCGATGCTCTCCGAGCCAGCCGGTTGCATCCGGCTTTCATTCATAACCGCGTCAAGTGTCCTTCGAGCCACGCAGAGCTCGGCGCGCAGGGCTGCTACGAGCGGTTCGGCTCGAGCCGCATCTTGTGTCACCGCGCATTCGAAATTGCGAGCCAGCGTCGATAGCGCCAGGAAGCCGAAGATCGCGGCGGACGAGGTCAGGCCGTGTGCGACGTCCGCCAGCAGTGCCGGGGCTGCCCGTTGATCCAGCAGGTGCAGCATTTCTTTCTGACGTTCCCGCAGCGACCCCAAAATGACGACAATCTCATCCCGAGGCAGCATCGTGAACAGCCGGTCCAACGCAGAGTGGTCAAACCGCGGCGGCAGTTCTTGCGCTGGCGGGAGATCGGTCGCCGGCGGAGCAGGGCGAGCCTTGTTTTGAGGTGGCGGGACCCGCCGGACGGCTTGGTGAACCGCATTGATCAGCGTCTCATAGTCGACCGGCTTGGCGATGTGGGCGTCCATCCCCGCCTCCGCGTATTTCGCCACCTGATCGGGGAAGGTGTGGGCGGTCAGCGCCAGGATCGGCATCTGCCCAAGGCTGCCCGGCAACGCGCGAATCCGCCGCGTCGCTTCCATGCCATCCATCTCTGGCATCCTCACATCCATCAGGACCACGTCGAACTGCTGCCCGGTTGCCAGCCGTATCGCTTCCGAGCCACTGTCCGCCAGCGTCACCACGTGACCGGCCGCCTTCAGGAAGGCACCGATTATGTCGCGGTTTATCTGGATATCGTCGACCAAGAGCACATTCCGGATGCTCGCCGCGGGCACACTCTGCACCGGGCTCGATACCGCCGTCGAGACTAGCGCCCCCGCCGGCAACTCGAACCAGAACACACTGCCGCCGCTCGGGTTCGTGCCGTTCGGGTCAGCGCCATCCGAGTTGGGCAAGTATCTTACCGTGCCACCCATCAGCCCCACGATCCGCGCGGCTATCGCCAGACCAAGGCCTGCTCCTTCGACCGAAGTCGTTTCGTCCAAGCGTTCGAAATCCTTGAACAAACAGTCTCGGCTGGCTTCACTGATGCCGCGGCCGGTATCAGCGATCTCAACCCGCAGTCCGCCAGGTGAGCCGCCAGCGGAAAGACGCAACTCCACGCTGCCGGCATCGGTGTACTTTATCGCGTTCCCCAGCAGGTTGACCAATACCTGACGCAGCCGCGAAGGATCTGCAACGATCTGCCGCGGGACATCGTGCGACTGGACCACCCTCAGTTTGAGCCCGCGCTCCACGGCCATCGGGCCGACTAACCCGATGCAGGCTTCCGCCAAGTCACGGACCGGCACCACCGCCGGGAACAGCCTGAACTCGGCCACTCTCGAAACTGGCGAAATCCATCACCCGCTCGATCAGATCGAGCAGGTTCCGCCCGGCCTGTATCATGGCGCCAACGTGTGTGTCCTGCCGCGTGGACAGGCCGCCTTCGATGCGAAGCAGTTGGGCATAACCTAAGACCCCGTTGAGCGGCGTGCGCAGTTCATGCGACACCATGGCGATGAACCGCGTCTTGGCCTGGCTGGCTCTTTCTGCGGCATCCCGCGCAGCCCACGCTTCGGCCTCGGCAACCTTGCGTGTGACCGCCTCTTGTTCAAGGGCAAGGTTCAACGACCTGAGATCGGACAGCGAGCCGGCGAGGCGCTGTTGTCGCTGTTGCTTGCTCACGGCGCGTGTCAGAGTCCGCCAGAGGGACTCTGCATTCACTTGGTCTTTCACCAGATAGTCTTGAACGCCGCGCTTCATCGCCTCGACCGCGACCGCCTCATTGCCCTGGCCGGTGACAAGCACGACGGCACAAGGCTGCTCGCCGTCAACCGCTGCGGCGGTCAGAAATTCCAATGCGTTCATGTCGGGTAGATTGTAATCCAGGAGCAGGCAGTCAAACTCATCCGTGCGCAGCGCGGCCAGGGCAGCGACACCATCCGCGGCCAGCTGGATGCGGCAGGTATCGGGCGCGATTTGTGCTAGCGCTTCGGCAATGATCCGCCGATCGGTTGGGTCGTCGTCAACAATCAACAAGCGATAGCCAGACATTCCGATGTCCCTGGGTGCAACTCGACACCCCTCCAATACAACATTAACTTTAACAAATGGTTAAAGTTGGGCCACGGCTTTATCATGACCGCATTTACGGTTCGTTAGCATTTGGTAGTACAACGGAACATCGTCTAATTTTGATTGTCTAATCTAACGAGGATCCCGATGCAGGCCGGATCCGACCAAGGCTGTTCAACGTTGAAAACCCGCCTGAACTGAGTCCAATCTGCAACAGTGTGCCTCGCAAAGTAAGGTGACTGACAAAAAGCGAATTCCCGATTCAGAAAATGTATGACGCCTAGGGCGGCAACCGAAGTCCGGGGGTTGCTTTGGCTGGATTTGGACCGTTGCTAGATTTGTTGGCTGCGGTTCCCGACCCGCGTCGGGCGCAGGGGAAACTCTATAGCCTACCCCACGTGTTGCTGTTTTCTATTCTTGCCACCGTGACCGGTTGCGTCGCAGACTGAACGAAGCGTTCGGTCTTGTATGGCGTGAACCAGAAGATCCGGGAAATCGCCTCGACAACTGCCCCGATCGATGCGATCGGCAGTCGTACCAAGGGCGGCAATCGCGACGAGCGGCGCACCGTCACGGTCTTCGATCCGGCAGAAAAATTCGCCCGCACAGAATGGCATCCGCACGTCGCCGCGATCGTTTGCGTCGAACGCAAAGTGTTCACCGGCATCGTGTCGAGTGGCCGGTGGGACTGGTCCACCGAGACCGCGTTCTACGTCTCGAACACAACGCTCACCGCGGTGAACGCAGCCGATGCCATTAGCGGCCACTGGAAGATCGAAACCACATCCCACTACAGCCGGGACGTCACAATCGGCGAGGACAAATCACGTATCCGTACCAACCCCGGCGTGTTTGCTCGCCTCCGCAGCTTCGCCTTCAACATCCTCAAGTCAAACAAGACCAGCACCCTCTGCCAGGACGGCTACCGCGCCGCTCTCGCGGGCATCGATAACCTGCTTGAAGTCCTGGCGATTCCATTGCGTTGAACAGCCTTGTCGGATCCGACGAAGCCGCCCCGGCGCCGAGATCCGGTGGCCGGCTGAACCTGCGGGCCGAGGACGGTTTTGCCCGTGTGGTGGAGGCATCGCCGAACGCGTTAGTGTTGGTGGGACAATCCGGTCAGATCGAAATGGTCAACCGGCAGACCGAGCGCTCATGTTTGGACATGACCGCTCGGCTGGAGGGCGGACTTCTCGATCGCTGGTCGACCAAATCCTTGCCCCGGTTGGGTTAGAGTGCCATCCCTGAGGCTGATCCAGTGGGAGGCGTGAATCACGTAATCAGAAAAAAAGCTTAGACCATGATCGAACGCCGAAGTATGGATCAACTCCAAAAGATAATGGCTAAGCGGCTTTCTGCCCCTGACCTTGACCAAACAGCTTGACCATTTCGCGGCAGAAGTCCGCGTGACCGTCGGGCCTGCGCGAAGTCACCACTGTCCCATCGACGATAGCCGGTTTGTCCTCCCAAGACGCGCCCGCATTTTTCAGGTCTGTCCGTAGCGACGGCCAGGAAGTCATACGGCGCCCGCGCACGCCGTCGGCGATCAGCGTCCACGGCCCATGGCAGATTGCGGCGATCGGCTTGTTCTTCGTCACGAAATGCTTCGAACGACACCGCCTGCGGGTTGGTCCGAAGTGTCCGGGTTCGCTACCCTACCAGGCAAAACGATCGCCTCGAATTGCTCGGGCAACACGCTGGCCAGGTCATGATCGATCGCCACTTTGTCCCCCTTCTCATGGCGGTTTATACCTGGATCTGTCCGCGCGCCGGTGCGATCACCGACACCTGAGCCGAGGCCACCCTAAGTGCCTTCACTGGTTCGGTTGATTCGACCTGCGCAAACCCTCGGTGGCGAGGATTGCGACTTTAAGGTTGGCGATCCCTGGCATAATGCCCGCCAAGCCAGTTTAACGAGACCAATTGAGCCTGGTTGCGTGACAGCGAGGCCAAGCCTATCGCTTGCTTCCGTGCCGCCGAGTCCATATATTCTTATTTCCAATCGTCAGGAACAGCCTGACCGTGGATTCGTTGCGGCGGTGAGCTCACGGGCTCTGATTTCCTACCGCGCGAGCAAACCATGGCAGAGCGACCGCCTAAATCATCGTATTCGATGCCTCCGTAACCGCCATCACAAATGCTGAGGAGCCAAGTGCGTGACGAGCCGGGACGTGACTCGTCGGACGACACCGATTGGTGGCTTTTACAGCCGAACCTCCTACCACATTGAGATGTCGAATCGGGCTGTCAAAGGTCGTCGGCAGAGCAGACGTAATGATCCTTTTCGGGACCGTGGCCCTTGACCAAGTCCCCTTGCGACACTTCTTCATCGTCTCGGAGTCGTCCGAGACCGCTCGGACGGCGATGTGAACAGGTCCAAGCTGACCGTCAGATCGGGCAGTTAAGACGATTGGGTGGCGGCGCTGGCCGCCGCCCAGGAGGTTTTTGACGTTCCGCCAACTCATCCTATATTGCCACGCCCGATCCGATTAAGCCGCGTTCCGAGTAACCGGAAATTGTGCCCCGAACACACCGCAGAATAACCGCCTGCGTTGAAGCATCCTGGAGGACACGAATGGACGATATTGGGCTATATCACGACTGTTCACGCGCTGATGATCTGTCCATCCGGTTTCGTGAAGTGCGCGCGGCGACAGAGGCCTTGGCCGCAGATCTCACGGAGGAGGATCAAGGCGTCCAATCTATGCCTGATGCTAGCCCAGTAAAATGGCATCGAGCGCACGTGACCTGGTTTTTCGAGCAGTTCGTGCTTCTGCCACATGTGCCTGATTATCGGGCGTTCGATCCGGCGTTCAGCTTCTTGTTCAACTCCTACTATGAGGCCGTCGGTCCGCGTCATCCCCGTCCCTCTCGCGGCTTGTTGACCCGGCCGCCGGCCCACGAGGTTACGCTTTACCGCCGGCACGTCGACGCCTCTTTGGCCGCCGCAATCCCGAGGCTACCACCGGAGATAGGCGCGATCATCGAACTCGGCCTGCATCACGAACAGCAGCACCAGGAGTTGTTGGTAACCGACGTACTGCATGCCTTCGCCGCCCACCCGTTGTGTCCGCCCATGACCGCGAATTGGCGGGAATCGTCCGGCCACCCAGGCAAGACGACCTTCATCGAGTGCCCTGCCGGCCTGCAATCCGTCGGGTTCGAGGCGATCGGGTTTTGTTTCGACAATGAGACCCCGCGGCATCAGGTCTATCTCGAACCCTACGCCATCGCGTCCCGTCTGGTGCGCAACAGCGAGTGGCTTGAGTTCATCGAGGACGCTGGTTATCAGACGCCATCACTGTGGATGTCGGATGGCTGGGCCACGGCGCAGGAGGCCGGGTGGACTGCACCGTTGCATTGGCGTGACGTCGACGGCACGTGGTTTCAGGCGGGTCCCGGAGGCCTCGCACCATTGGTCCCGGACGCACCCGTGCGCCACATAAGCTGGTACGAGGCAGATGCCTTCGCTCGCTGGAGCAACGCACGGCTGCCCACGGAATTCGAGTGGGAGGTCGCCAGCGACGATCCATCCTTGCGCGAAATGACCGGTCACGTTTGGCAGTGGACTGAAAGCGCCTACAGGCCCTATCCGGGATACCGAGCAGCGCCGGGGGCGATCGGCGAGTATAACGGAAAGTTCATGATCAACCAGATGGTGTTGCGCGGCGGATCCCTGGCCACGCCGGCGGGACAAACACGCCCAACTTACCGAAACTTCTTTCACCCCGACAAGCGATGGCAGTTTAGCGGCCTTCGTCTGGCAAAAGACTTATAAAGCGGAGGCTACCGTGCCAAACGACACTGAATTTGTCCCGCTGCACACGCGGGCGGATATCCCTGCGATCGCCCTGGCCGGGCTGACCGCAACCCCCAAAACACTTCCAGCCATGTTGTTCTATGACGACGAGGGCTGCCGGTTGTTCTACGAGATCACTCGCCTGCCAGAGTATTATTTGACAAGAACAGAGACCGCGCTGTTGCGGTCGATCGCGGCCGCCGCTGTCCCCAACGAGTTCAAGGACGCCGTCCTGATCGAATTTGGTGGTAGCGACGAAACCAAGGCGCGGACCTTGTTCGACCGTCCGGAAAATCCATTCAGCACTTACGTGTCGATCGATGTCGCGGCTCCGGCATTGCACGCCATGCAATCGCGTTTGGCGCGGACGCACCCTAAATTGACCGTCGTGCCGGTTGTCGCGGACTTCATGCAGCCGCTGCGTTTACCGCCGCTTGGCTCGCCGCGCATGGGGTTCTTTCCCGGCTCCACGATCGGCAATCTTGACCCTGCGGCCGCGACAGCTTTCCTCGCCTCGGCTCGAGTATCACTGGGCGCCGGCTCATGGTTCCTGCTCGGCGCGGACCTGCGGAAAAGTCCGAAAGTGCTGCTCCCGGCCTACAATGATACCTCCGGGGTGACCGCTGCATTCAATCTGAATTTGCTCCGGCGACTGAACCGGGAGGCTGGCGCGGACTTCGACCTCAACGCCTTCCGACACGAGGCCGTGTGGAACGACGCTGACAGTCGTATTGAAATGCACCTCATATCGACCCGCAATCAAACGGCGCATATCAGGGGCCGGAGCATCGAGTTCAGGGAAGCAGAATCAATCCACACCGAGAATAGTTACAAACATACCCCGGAAAAACTGATGTCTATCGCTCACGATGCAGGATGGGAAACCTGGAAAGTGTGGAAGGATCACGCCGGATTGTTCGGTGTGATCCTTCTTCACGCACAATAGAGTGTACGAGGCTGGGACGCGTTAAGCCGCCATCCTTGTTTGATCACCCATCAGGAACGCACGAAGCTGCAATCGCGCACGATGAACGCGGCTTTTTAGGGTGCCGATCGCACAACCGGTCTGCACCGCCGCATCTTCATAAGATTTCTCCTGCAGCACGATCATGAACAAAGCTTCACGTTGATCAGGCGGTAGACGCTCTAAGGCCCATCCGAGTTCGCGCAACGCCGTACGGTCCTCATGAGCCGCCGCAACAGCAACTTCTGGCATATTTTCCATGTCAGTAAATTCGCGCTTGCTACGAACGCTACTGATAAAATGGTTGATCATGATTCGGTGAACCCAGGCGGAAAAGTTGGTTCCCGGGATGAAGCAATCCTGTGCCACCAGCGCTTTGGTCGCGACATCTTGAGTAAGATCGTCGGCAGCAGCTCTGTTTCGTGTTAAAGCCAAGGCCCACACACGCATTTTCGGCATAAAGGAAGTAAGTTGATCGTGAAATTCCTGCGGCATTTTGACGGAGCCTCCTGGACTATTCAATCGCGGCTGGTGTCTGACACCTGTGGCGCAAAGCAAGCCCGTGCAAGGCTCCTGACATGACGGTGATGAAGAGCTTGCGTTACACTTTACGCGATGCGGAACAATACCGTCATAGATACAGTAATTGGTGGAGAACACGACGACGTACCTTGCCGCCGGCCGGCAGGTGTTGCATTTCTTCGATCACGCTTCACTGAGCGGGAGATCGACGTGCGCTTTGCCATATCCGCCGTGGCAGCGGGGTCCGGGCTGTTTCTCCTGGCGCTGGCGTTCTATGGCCAACCCGCGGTTTATCTGCAAGAAGCGCGGGACCAGTGGGACCAATTGATGGATCGTCCCGTTGCTCACGCGCCCGCTGTTTCGTATGGCAACTCAGAAGAACGTGCCGCGCAAACTCGGCAGGACGCTGCGCCGCTCAATGAAGAACTCGCTGAAAGGCAAGAAACGGCGGAACCGCAGGCGCCCGACGCGGCACCCCCCGCGCCACCCGAACCCGCTTCGGGCCCGCGCGTCGGTTCCCCATCGCCCGGAGAAGTAGCGCTCCTGCCATCAACGCCGCCGCCGCCGATTGCCTCCGCATCGTCCCCATCTCCACCGGAAGCGTCCCGACTGACATCGCCAGCCCCATCGGTGGGCGTAGAGCCACCGCCCACGCCACCCGCGATTAAATTCCTCCCCCAGAGCGAAGCTGGCGTAGAACCCGCCACGGATCCACGTGAACCACTTGAGCCAAACGCGCCTAAACTTGGCCACACCGGGTCCGAGCAGACAAAAACCCTGCAATCCCAGCCCGCGCCAGAGCAGCCCAAGTCCGAGCCGCCCAAACCGGACGCTGGCAAATCACAGCAGGCCAAGCTCCAGCAGGCCAGGCCTGAACCGCCCAAGCCCGAGGCGGTCAAGCGGGAGCAGGCGAAATCTGAACCACCGAAACCTGAGCTGTCAAAGCCGGAGCCGTCAAAGTCAGATCAGATAAAGGCCGAACCGCCGAGGTCTGAACCGTCCAAGTCCGAACAGGCAAAGTCCGAACCGCCAAAGTCTGACCCGAAGCCCACGGTGGCAAATAAGACACTATTGGCTCAAAAGGCACCATCCGCGCCGCCGCCCCTGCCGCCCCTGCAGCTACAGCCCCCTTCGCAACCTTCGTCGCAGCCCCCATTGCAGCAGCAGCCTACCTCGCAGCCGCCCCTGCAACTGCAGGCGCTGTCACGGCAGCCGCCGCTGCCGCAGCCATCACCACAGCAGTCACCATTTCGTCAGGAGGGTGACGACACCCAGTCGGTCCTTGCTCGGCTCCGACAACTCTCGCCTCCGGCGGCGACGGCACCGCAGGCTGACACCTCGCCAGCACCGGACGCGAGACCGCGGCAAACGTCCTCCTCGCCATTACCTCGACTGAATTCAGCCCGCGTAGCTTTGGCGAATGGCCAGATCGAGGACGCGCGACGCCTTTTACAGCAAGTGCAGTTGCAACTCGTGTTCGGACCTGTCGATGGGCCGGTCGAAGCTCCACAGGCGGCGGGTAAGGGCGCAATAGATGTCGCTCGCGCTCTGGACGCTTTGAGTGCCAATGACGTGCCGCTCAGCCGGCGTTACATCGACGTTGCCGTGGGTGACCTGTCCGGGAATCCAACAAACCCGCCGATCCAGCAGTCGGACCGGCGTTTATCCGGTTACGCACCCGCGTATCCGCCCCGTTAGCTTGATTGACAGAAGCCACGCACGCAACACTTCACGCCGCCATTACGTAAACGGGCGCGTTTGAAGTGGCCAATTTCTGCCAGTTAGAGTTGGCACGCAGCTTGCGCTGTTAGTCAAAGATCACGTGATCAGGGATCATAAATCTCGAGAGCGTTTCTCGAGGGTCCCATCGAACCTAACAGTGACCGGTTGCCACTCGCGCCCAGGAAAGCTACCCAGCCTAATTATCTCTCGCCGCACAATCCGATAAGGGCCTTAAACATGAATAAAGCAATCCCGCCGGTCGCTGAGCGCAATGAGATTTGGCAGCCCATCAGGCAAAACCGAGCAACCGCCGCGGCTGGGATTGTTTTGGCGGGTGCGTTCGCACTGGCATCGTGCTCGCCGGTGCCGACGTTGCCGCCCGCACCCCTGGTGCCCGGGCCCATGACAGTTTCACCGACAGCTCTGCCCGCCTATCGCATCCAGGTCGGAGATGTGCTCGAGGTCCGGCTGCTGCTCAATCCAGAATTGAATGAAGAAGTCACAGTCCGTCCCGATGGCCACATCTCCACCACCGCGGTGCCGGATATGCTTGCTTACGGGCGGTCACCGGCGGACCTCGCGGATTCGTTACGTGCCGTCTATGCACACGATCTGCAAAATCCGCGTGTCTCGGTCGTGGTCAAGTCGTTCGCGCCAACGCGGGTTTATGTCGCAGGCGAGGTGACGACTCCGGGTGAGTTCATCACTGTCGGGCCGACCCTTACATTATCACAGGCGATCGCACGGGCCGGCGGCACCAAGCTGAGCAGCGACGATTCCTCGGTGTTCGTCATTCGCCGCGGATTGGGCGACAAGCCGGAGTTCCTGTCCGTCAAATGGAAAGCGGTGCGCCAGGGAATTGATCCGAACGCCGATATCCGGTTGGCACCGTACGATGTGGTCTACGTGCCGAAGCTGGGCGTCGCCGAGGTCTATCAGTTCTACAATCAGTACATCCAGCAGTTCGCCAACCCCAGTTTCGGGTTCACCTACCTCGTCGCTCCTGCGACGAGCGGCACCTCGGTCGTCACCACGCCGGCCGCCACGACGACGAGGTGATATCGACGCGGCGCCGACACGCTGGCGCCGCCCAACCTAATGCCGATTGGTCCGGTCGCTCGGACGCCGACCGCGGATGAAGCGCGCCGGGATCATAGCTTATAGCTACCGTGGCAGTGATTCCGATACCGTATCAACAAAGTTGGAGTTCGTGATGTGCCGCGATCAGCCTGCCAAAGCCAAAGGCCGGTCGGCGTGAGCTTCGAGGCTAGTGAGGGTGTTCGCTTGACCATCGGCCGGGCCAAGGAGACCTGGGTGCCACGAGCACAGACATACGCTGGACTCGACGACTCGGACCGGCAGGTCCTGTCGGACTGGCTGAACGATGCCGGTGCCAGGGGCATCGATGCCGCCATGGATCTTTCGGTCCGGCCATGGGGCATCGCGGGCGCGGGTGCGATCGTCGGCGTGTTCGAGGCCGGTAAGGAAAAGGCCTCCTGGCTGCTGTTGCGACACTGGTCCGGATGGACGCTCGCCCGCTGCGCAGATGGTTTCGTATCGGATGCAATGATGTCGCTGCCGGCTATACTGGCGTTGATCGATGCCGATCGGACGCTAGCGAATTAGACGGCCGAATTCAGCCACCATCAGCCGAAACGGCTATACTTGAACAGTCTGAGCCCGACGCACGACGGGAGATTCTGCCAAGCCGCGTTTCAGCGCGATGCCATGGCGGCGCAGCATGCGATATAGCGTCACCCGGGAGACACCCAAAGCGTCGGCGGTCGAGGTAACGTTTTCGCCCATCCGCTCCAGCGTCACCAGCAGGGCAGCACGCTCCTCCGGTGACCGGGGTTTAGCTGCCGGCAGCGGGTTGCGAAGGGAGGCGGGCTGCTCCTCCAGTCCGATCAGCGTCGCCGCCTCGATCAGCGGGCCGTCGCCGACCACCACGGCGCGTCGTACCACGGACATGAGTTCCCGCACATTGCCGGGCCAGCGATAGCGGCGCAGAGCGGACATCGCCTCGGCGCTGATTCCTTCCACCTCACGATTGAAATCGCGCCGCGCTAGACGAAGGAAGTGATACGCAAGCGGCGCAATATCCTCCGGCCGATCTCGCAACGGTGGTACCAGCAGGGTCAGCACATTCAATCGGTAGAACAGGTCCTCGCGAAACCGACCCTCAGCAATGGCCTGACCCAGGCGCACATTGGTGGCGGAGACGATCCGCACATCGAGGCCTACCGTTTCACGGCCGCCGACGCGGCGAATCTGCCCTTCCTGCAAGAAGCGTAACAAATGGCCCTGGAGATCGATCGGCATGTCGCCGATTTCGTCCAGGAACAGCGTTCCGCCATTGGCGTATTCTATCTGGCCGATTCTGCGCGATGCCGCGCCGGTGAACGCGCCCTTCTCGTAGCCAAACAGCTCCGACGCGACCAGCCCAGCTGGGATTGCCGCACAGTTCACCGGCACGAACGGCCCATGCGCTCGACGCGATCCGTTATGGATGGCGCGCGCTACCAATTCCTTGCCGGTGCCGCTTTCCCCAGTGATTAGCACCGGGTCATCGGTTTGTTCGAACCGCCGCACCAGCGACGCAACCTGGCGCATCGTGGGACTGTCGCCGACGATGGCGGGCAATTCGGAACGCAGTGCTTTCAATGGTTCAAGTGTCTCGTAGAGGCGGTTCAACAAAGTCGGGTCTTCCGCGGCCCGCTCCAGCAGCAGGCGCGCTAGTCGTTGCGCCGGCAGGCGTGCCAGGTCATCAACACTGACCCGCGAGCCCGCGGTGCCCGCCACGCAGGACGAGACGCATGTTTCCGGTGAGCGCGGCCGGCTTTCAAACATCGTGAACTGGTTCCCAATAGGGGAAGTAGGCGAAACCTGTTTTTGTCACGTGACGTGTTATCGCAAACCTTCCGCACGCGGGATCACGAGCGCGTGGTAACTATCATCAGAAATGGAGCGTGACAATGTCGCCATCATGGAGAACGAGACCGACAAGCCACTCACGCGCGGACGGGATCTCAGCGAGGCAACGGCCGGACCGTTGTGAGACCCACATTGTCTCAGTGTAGCTCCTAGCGATTGTTTTGGCATCATCTGCCTTTTCCTACTAAAGCCGCGGATTTCCGGCAGTGGCTTACCGCCTTTATTGCCCAGACGCTGTAGCCCCGCCCCATGGTGTGGCACATTGGACACGTCTGCGACGTTCAGTAGGCTGCGCCCCAGGTAATGCCGTGTCTGGCTGCGAGGCGGCTTAACGGCAGGTTCTCGACGCTACGTGAAACCGCCGGTCACACCCGCCGCTCAATACGCTGCCCGTTTATTTGCCGGCCGAAAACCGTGTCACTGCTCGGAGTCACCGAGAGCGATCGCTAGACGGCGCGCGAAAAAGGGGGGTTCCATTTACGCCAATGCCAACATTACGACGCCAGCACAGATCAGCGCCAGTGCGCCGAGGTGCAGCGCTCCCAGCGGTTCGGCAAAGCCGTAATGCCCGATCAGCGCCGCCGCGACGTAAGAAAATGCAGTGCATGGCAGTGCGACCGACATCGGGATCCGTCGCAGCGCCACGATATAAAGCAGCGCCGACCCCCCATACAGGCAAAGCCCAAGCATCGTGAAAGGATGCAACAATTGCGCTAGAAAATCAGACCCGCCGGCCCCGGCCTTCAGCAACGTTTGCCCGCCCATGCTGATGAAGATCGCCGCCGCGAGCACTATCCAGTAGACGGTCATGCCAGGTCCGAGTTGCGGACGATACAGCGCACCGTTCCCTGCGGCTTGCCGTTGGCGGACAGGAAGGTACGCCCGACATATTCGCCCAGCACGCCCAGAATCATCGACTGCACGCCGGATACCAGCAGCAACACAACCATGGTCGAGGCCCATCCCGATGGCGTCTCATGAACGAACAGTGCCTCCCCGATCGTGCCGACAGCACCGATCGAGCCCAGCACAGACATTCCCAGACCGGCGAATATCGCCAATCGCAGCGGTGCAAGGGAGAAACTTGTCGCGAGGTTCAGCCAAAGCCGCACCAGCCGGACCAGATTGTAGTTCGAGCGTCCCTCCGCCCGAGGCAGATGTCGCACCTCGATGCTGTCGATGCGCTGGGTCACCTGCGTGATCAGGCCGTCGACGTATGGATAGGGACCACTGTAACGCGTCACTGCCCGCACGACCATCGCCGACATGCACCGGAACGAGGAAAGATAGAGCCCCTTCGGTTTATCCAGCAGACGGTCGGCTACCCTGTTGGCGAAGTCGCTGCCAAGGTTTCGCCAGCCCGTATGCTGTTTCACCGCATACCTTGTATAAACGACATCCCAACCGCCGTATCGGGCATGATCATACAGTTTGATGACTTCCTCGGGCGGATTTTGCAGATCGTCGTCCATCGTGATCACAAAGTCGCCGCTCGCATGGCGCAGGCCGGTCATGACGGCGTTGTGCTCGCCATAATTCCTGGCGTGCTCGATATAGACCAATGGGACTCGCGCTGCGGCTAGCAGGTTCCGGCAGACTTCGGCGGAGTTGTCGGGGCTGCCATCATTGACCAACACGACCTCCAACCCGCCCTCCGGCTCAAGTTCTGAGAGCGCACCGACAAGCTGTGCAATAGTATTGGCACCCCGATAAACAGGCACGACGATGGACAGACCGGTCCGCAGGCTTCCACTCGCCGCGAGTTGCTCAACAGCGCGAAGCGGGCGTGGGATTATCCCAACCGGAGTAAGCGGTTCGTTCATGGCTTCCCCGCTATTGCCAGCACCGACCCTCCGGCGGGAAGCCTGAAGTCAAGGTGCCGTTCGATCCTCGTCATGCCATGCAACGTGACATCGAGCCATGGCGGAAACGCGGCGACGTCCGACATAGCGTCGCCACGCGCAAGGAGTTTTCGCTGTACCATCATCAGCGGCAGAAGCAAGCTGTTCCAGTAGCGCGCGCGCACCCGGTCGAAGCCTGCCTGACGCAGCAACATTGCAGTCTCAGGAGCGGTGAACCGCCTCACGTTGTGCACGTGACGGTCGTGCGCGGACAGCAGCCATTGATACGCGGGCAGGTTCATCACCAGAAGTCCGCCAGGCCGCAACACGCGTTTGAGCTCGGTAAGGGCAACTGGCGGGTCCACCGCGGAGTGACACAAAACGTCGGCGGAAACCACGGCATCGAAGCTGTTGTCAGCAAAGGGGAGAGCATTAATGCTGCCCCTCGCGATCCAGGAACCTGATTTATTTCTGGCGCGAGCGGCGGCCACCGCGTTCCACTCAACGCCAAATCGGGCGAAATCGGGGCGTCGCACACGTAAGATCGCAAGAAAGCCGCCGGTGCCGCAGCCAGCATCCAGGACGCTGCCGCGGGCGCGGCTGAGGGCGTCGCAAAGCCGCGCATGGAGGGCGCGATACCACCACATACGGTCCTCGGCGGCATCCATGAGCGCATATTCTTCGCGCTCCATTGGATTAGGAGCGACCGTTAGACAATCTGACTGTCATCGCGGCCGGAACAGCCTCGGTCACTGGACGCCACTCGATCCCCTATGCCTCGCATCCTTCATCTCTCAGCAGCTCAACCACGGCATCATGGGGCACGTCGGCGCTTGTGAATGCCTGCCCGATCCCGTGGGCCAGTACGAAATGCAGTGCGCCGTCGCGCATTTTCTTGTCGCGGCGCATGTGGCCGACCAGCGTGGCCGCGGAGAAGCGGCGATTGAGCATCGAGAGATCAGCCGGCAACCCGATCGAAGAGACATGGGCGATCACCCTCTCGGCGTCAGCCGGCGGGCAGAGACCCAACCGAGCGGACAACTTGAACGCGAGACCGAGGCCAATAGCGACGCCCTCGCCGTGCAGCAGGCCTCCGTCATAGCCATATTCCGCTTCCAGCGCATGGCCAAACGTGTGCCCTAGGTTCAGTAGCGCGCGCCCGTCGTTGGGCTTTTCCTCACGCTCGTCATCGCCGACCACCGCAGCCTTGAAGGCGCAGGCTCGCTTGATCGCCTCCGCCTGGGAGTCGCGGTCACCGGACACCACGCCTTGGCCGTGGCACTCGCACCACGAAAAGAATGCAGCGTCTCCGATTAGGCCCGCTTTGGCGACCTCGGCATAACCCGCTCTGAGTTCGCGAGGCGGCAGGGTCCCCAGCGTGCCCGTGTCGGCCAGGACCATGCGCGGCTGGTAGAACGCACCTACAAGGTTCTTGCCGCGCTTGGTGTTGACCCCGGTCTTGCCGCCGACCGAAGAATCTACCTGCGACAGCAGTGTGGTAGGGATCTGAATGAATGGCAGGCCACGCAGGGTCGTCGCCGCGGCAAATCCCGCCAGATCGCCGACCACGCCGCCGCCCAGGGCGATAACCGCCGTGCGCCGCTCCACACGCGCTTCAAGCAATTGGTCCACCACTTCGGCGTAGGTGTCCATGTTCTTGCAAGCCTCGCCGCCCTTGACGACAATCGCGGTCGCCTCGATAGCCGTCTCGGCCAGCCCGCCTAGCAGGGTCTGTAGATGCAAACCGGCCACAGCTTGATCGGTAACGACCACCGCGCGCTTTTGCGGCAATTTCGGCGCCAGTAGCGCCCCGGCGCGCTCCAGAAGGTTGTCGCCTATCACGACGTCATAGCTGGTGGTCGGGAGGACGACGTGGAGGCGGCGGGCCGGCTTCCACTCCAGCAGTGCTTTCAGGACGCCGGTTGTCGTATGGTCAGGTGGCTCGTCGCCGCAATCGACGATCACGTCGGCCTCGGCATACACGGGGTAACGTGCCTCCATCAGCTGGCGCAGCGTCTCCTCGCGGTCGCGCCCATACAGCAGCGGGCGGTTGTCCCGAGTCGCTACGCGGCGGACCAGCGTCGCCAGGGTGCAGCGAAGCCACACGGTTACCGCCTCGGCCCTTGCCGCCTCACGGGTCTGCTTGTCCATAAAAGCGCCGCCACCAAACGCCAGCACCATCGGGTCGCCGGCCAGCAACCGGCGGATCACGCGGCGCTCACCATCGCGGAACGCAGCCTCGCCGTACCGCGCGAACAGTTCTGGAATGGTACAGCCGGCCGCCAGCTCGATCTCCTGATCAGCATCGCGAAACGGCAGCCCGACCCGCGCCGCCAGCCTGCGGCCGATCGAGGTTTTGCCGGCGCCCATCAGACCGACAAGCACGACGCTGCGGCCGGCAATCGCGTCAGGAACCGGAATCGTCTCCCGTAGAGTATGGTTGCGTGTCATAACGCCCAACGCTAGCACACCGGCCCCGGAACAGGCGATCACCCGCGTTTCAAATAGCCTCCCACGCCGGGGTGGCCTGTCGGGGCGGCCACGACTGAGCGATGAGGGAAACGGGTTTCAGGAGCCTCGATGATACGCATTTTCTTCTTTGTGGTGCTGGCCGGCTTGATCGCCCTCGCGGGCGGCGTGCTGATGCTGGGCGTCTTCCCGCCGAAGCCACACCCGCAGGCGGTCGAGAAGGTCGTGCCAAACGACAAGTTCGGTCCGCACCAATAGTCGTTCTGCGATCGCATACTAATGGACCCGAAGGTCGACGCGTTCCTGGAGATGCTGACGATCGAGCGAGGTGCCGCTCGGAACACGATCGAATCGTATGCCAGCGACCTAAGCAATTTTGCCGAATTTGCCGCCGGACGCGGCCATAATCCCGCCGAAGCCGACGCGGACACTTGTCAGCGCTATATGGCCTCGCTGCATGCTAGCGGTTTGTCGGCCCGCACGGCCGCTCGGAGGCTGTCGGCGCTGCGCCAATTCCACCTGTTTCTGTTGAAGGAGGGAATGCGGACGGACGACCCGACCAGCCAGCTCGATGCGCCTCGGCTGCCAAAGCCGTTGCCAAAATTCCTGTCGGAGCAGGAAGTCGATGCACTGCTTGACGCGGCAGTTCGCAAGTCCGGGCGCCCGGGCGCGCTGGGCCGGGCGGGGATGGAGTTGCTTTACGCCACCGGGATGCGGGTCTCGGAACTGCTGTCACTGCCCCGCTCGGCATTGGGCGCCAAGGCCGACGTCATGATCATCAGAGGCAAGGGCAGCAAGGAGCGGATGGTGCCGCTTTCCCGCGCTGCAAAAGAGGCAGCGGCCGCGCTGCTGGCAGTCACCGAGGCGAACAGCCTGTGGCTGTTTCCAGGCCGCGACCCGAAACAGCCGCTGACGCGACAAGCGTTTTTCCTGCTGCTAAAGCAGATCGCGCTGGCGGCCGGCCTCGACCCTGAACGCGTCTCCCCGCATGTGTTGCGACACTCCTTCGCCTCCCACATGCTGGCGCGAGGAGCGGATTTGCGCAGCCTGCAGATGCTGCTGGGCCACGCGGATATCGCGACGGTGCAGATCTACACGCATACCCAGGTCGAGCGGCTGCGGAAACTGGTGGAGGATCATCATCCGCTCTCGGAAGCGTGGTCGGGGCGTACTGACCGCTCACGTTGACAAATCACCGGGCAAGATACCCATGATAAAGCCGGTGCCTACAAGTAGAAGTTGGGTCGCCTCGCAACCGAGACGGCTGTCAGATAGTTAATCAACAATGCCTGATTACATCCCACTCCGTTGACCGATCTCCCGAATCAACAGGGGCCTGCAAGCGAATCGCCGCCCGCCACCCGCGACGAACTCGAGGCCCGGCTGCGCCAGCAGGCTCTGCTCGCCGAGTTCGGCCGGCGGGCGCTGGGCGATGTCACTTTCGCCAACCTTCTGGCAGAAGCCACCCGGATGACTGCGCTCGGGATGGGCGTCCGCTTTTGCAAGGTGCTGGAATACCTTCCTGACGAGAACCAGTTCTTGGTTCGCGCGGGGGTAGGCTGGCACGACGGTGTCGTTGGTCATGCCAGGCTCGGTGCGGAGCTCAGCTCCCCGGCCGGTTACGCCCTGCACACTGGAAAGCCGGTAATCTCTAATCATCTACCGGATGAGGACCGCTTCAAAACGCCTAAATTGCTTTTGGAACATGGGGTCTGCCGCGCTCTCAACGTCATTCTGCTCGGCGATAGCCATCCGTTTGGCGTGCTCGAGGTCGACAGCGACGGGCCGGGCGCCTTCACTGAGCACGACATCGACTTCCTGCAGGCGGTCGCAAATTTGGTCGGTCTGGCGCTCGATCGTCGACGGGCGGAGGATGCTCTGCGCCAGATAAACGAAACCCTCGAGCAGCGCGTCGAAGCTGAGGTCGCGGAACGCCGCCAGGCCGAGGATGCATTGCGGCAAGCGCAGAAGATGGAGGCGGTCGGCCAACTTACCGGCGGCGTTGCCCATGACTTTAACAACCTCCTGCTGGTCATCATGGGCAATCTGGAGCTGCTCGGCCGCGCACTCGACGGGGATGATCGCCTTTCTCGGCTGGTTGCAACCGCTCACAAAGGCGCGACACGAGGTGCGCAGCTCACGAGCCAGCTTTTAGCCTTCGCCCGCCGGCAGACGTTGCGGCCGGAGAGGCGTATGATCAACGAGATGATCCGGGAATTCGACGTGCTCACGACGCGCATGCTGGGCGAATCCGTTGCCGTTGAGTTCGTCCTGGATGCGGCGGCAGGCGCGTGCGAGGTTGATCCGGCGCAATTCGGCTCCGCGGTGCTCAATCTCGTTGTGAATGCTCGCGACGCCATGCCGGACGGCGGAACACTGACCGTCCGTAGCGGGAATCTGGCGCTCGATGCCCGTTCCGCGGCGCGTCATGCGGATGCTAGAACAGGGAATTATGTCGTGGTCGAGGTCGCGGACACTGGTGCGGGCATGCCCCCCGAGGTCGTTGAGCGGGCCACCGAACCGTTTTTTACGACGAAGGAAACCGGCAAGGGAACCGGCCTTGGCCTCAGTCAGGTGTATGGCTTTGTTCGTCAATCCGGGGGCTTTCTGACGATAGAGAGTGCGCCCGGCTCGGGAACCAAAATTGGCATCCACCTGCCGGAAGTCGTGGTTGGATCCGCGACGCCGGACGCCTCGTTCGCCTCTCGGACCGGATCGGGGGTCATCCTGGTTGTCGAGGACGATGCCGACGTGCGCGAGCTCGTCGCAATGCAACTGGAAGATCTCGGCTACCGGTCGATCATTGCCGGTTCAGGGCCGGAGGCCCTGGCTATCCTCGCGGCGCCTGACCCGCCGTTGATCGATTTACTACTCACTGACGTCGTGATGCCTGGCGGGATGAATGGGGTCGAATTAGCCCATGAGGCGCGACGGCTATGTCCGGAGCTCAAGGCATTGCTGACCTCAGGCTATACGGCCGGGCATGTTCAGGGAGCATCGGAGGCGGAGGCAAGTGATCTCGCCCTGCTGTCCAAACCGTACCAGCAAGCCGATCTCGCGCGTGCCATACAGGAAGCGCTAGGCCGCGCTTGATTGGTTTGCCGGCTTCGCCACCGCGCCCCTTCGAGAGCCAGAGAGCAGAAAAGCGAGACAAGCAAAACGGGGTTCTTGGCATCGAGTTTCTGTACCAGATCCCCGGACTTGGCGCACGTTGCCCAATCGATACATCGTCTCGACAACCCCTGTCCTGGTAATGGCAGCTCCGCATCTGACAACCGCACACTGGACAATCGGCGCAGTGGCTGCGCATAGCACCGCGCCAAACAACCAAATCGGTGTCCAGGAGCCCCGCGCGCAAGACCATGATGTATTTCAGCCGCATGAAGACCACGCTCATCCTAGGCGCCTGCCTGCTTGGGATGCTTATGGGCGTGCCAAACCTGTTCCCGTCTCCCGCCCAGTGGCTTCCGTGGCGCAGCGTTCATTTAGGCCTCGACCTGCGCGGCGGCAGCTACCTCCTGCTCGAAGTCGACATGAAGGCGGTGCTGAAGGAGCGTCTGGACAGTCTCGCCGACGGTGTCCGCCAGGCTCTGCGCAATGGCCAGATCTTCTATCAGACCCTCGAACCGCAACCTGACCAAAACCGTGTCCTACTGCGCCTGCGCGACGCCACCAAAATCGATGCCGCGGTTGCCGCGATGAAGCCCTTGATCGGTCAGGACGCGTCCACCGGCCGTCCGGACACGGTGATTGGATCCGATCCCGACGGCACGATAACCTTGACCCTGTCCGCGCCTGCGCTCGCGGCAAGGGCTGCCGGTGCGGTCGATCAATCCATTGAAATCGTCCGCCGCCGCATCGACGAAACCGGTGTGGTCGATCCCCAGATCACCCGCCAGGGCCAAAGCCGCATCGTCGTGCAGCTTCCCGGCGTCGGCGATCCCGACCGCATCAAACAGTTGATCGGCAAGACCGCCCACATGACGTTCCGCCTGGTGGACGAGACCGCCAATGCCAACGGCGGTGGTCCGCCGCCGCCTGGTGACGACTTCCTGCAGATGCAGGACCGTCCGGGCGAGAAGATCGCAGTGCGCAAGCGCATCGACGTCGACGGCGCTGACCTGACCGACGCCCGCGCGGGCACCAGTCCCGAAACCGGCGACTGGGTTGTCAACTTCACCTTCAACTCTGTCGGTGCACGACGCTTCGCCGATATCAGCCGAGCGAACGTCAATCACCGGTTCGCGATCGTGCTCGACGACAAGGTAATCTCCGCACCGGTCATCCGCGAGGCGATCACCGGCGGCCGAGGGCAAATCAGCGGGTCGTTCAACGCGACTTCTGCCAACGACTTGGCGGTGCTGCTGCGCGCCGGTGCTTTGCCGGCTCCGTTGACGGTGGTGGAGCAGCGCTCGGTCGGGCCCGAACTCGGCGCGGACAGCATCCGGGCCGGTGCGATCTCGCTGGTCGTCGGCTTCCTATTCGTCATCGCGTTCATGGGAGTTTTTTACGGACTGTTCGGGTGGTTCGCGAACCTCGCCTTGGTGATCAATCTGTTCCTGATGCTGGGCATTATGTCGCTGCTGCAGGCGACGCTGACGCTGCCGGGGATGGCCGGCATCTTGCTGACGCTGGGCATGGCCGTGGACGCCAACATCCTGATCAACGAGCGGATCCGTGAGGAGCAGAGACTTGGCCGCCCTCCGTTGGCTGCGCTGGAGCATGGCTTTTCGCGGGCCTACAGTACTATTTTCGATAGCAATGCCACCGCCTTTCTGGCGCACGTGATGCTATTCGTGTTCGGTTCCGGGCCGGTCAAGGGCTTCGCCGTGACAATCACGGTCGGCATCGCCACCTCGCTGTTTACCGCCTGGATGCTGACCCGGCTACTGGTCTCCCGCTGGTATATCGCCACGCGGCCGAAGCTGCTGCCGGTTTGAGGGTCTCCGCCTATGTTCGTCAAACCCCGCTTCCGCCTGGTGCCCGACAACACCCGCATCCACTTCATGCGGGGCCGCTTCCTGGGCCTGATCGTCTCCGCGGTCCTTTCCACGGCCTCGGTCGCCTTGTTCTTCTATCCCGGGCTGAACCTGGGCATCGACTTCTCGGGCGGCGTGGTCATGGAGGTCCGCACCCAGGGACCAGCCGATTTCGCCCAAATCCGTGCCGCGCTGAACGCTGAACACGTCCCCGACCAGGGCGTGCAGCGTTTCGGCGATCCATCCGAAGTGCTGATCCGTCTTGGCGCCCAGCCGAGCGAGCAGGCGACCCAGGCCGCGGTGGCGCGGGTGCGGACGGCGCTGGAGAAAGGCGTCCCCGGCGCGACCATCCAGCGAACCGATGCGGTCGGTGCCAGCGTCTCGGCAGAGTTGTTCCGCAACGGCCTGCTGGCCCTGGTGATCAGCCTGCTGATGATCCTCGTTTATATCTGGTTCCGCTTTGAGTGGCAGTTTGCCGTGGGCGCGGTGGTAACCCTGGTGCTGGATGTCACCAAGGCGATTGGCTTCCTGGCACTGACCCGCATCGAGTTCGACCTGGTGATGGTCGCCGCCATCCTGACGGTACTGGGCTACTCCACCAACGACAAGGTGGTCGTCTACGACCGCGTCCGCGAGAACCTTCGAAAATACAAATCGATGCCGCTGCGCGAGCTGATCGATCTGTCGATCAACGAAACCCTTAACCGGACCCTTGGCACATCGATGACCGTGTTCCTGGCCAGCCTGCCGCTGGCTCTGTTCGGCGGCGAGTTCGATATCAGGCTTTGCCTGGGTGATGTTGTTCGGCATCGTCGTCGGCACGTCATCGTCGATCTTCATCGCCGCGCCGATCTTGCTGTTCCTGGGTGAGCACCGCCTGCGCCGGGAGGCCGCCGCGCCGGTTGTCGCTAAAGCGGCGCCCGCCCGATCCGTGACCGCCCCGCCGCGATGACAGTGCGCCGGCGAAGCCTGCTGACCGGATTCGCGGCCACCTTGGCGTTGGCGCCACCGCCTGCCCGGGCAGTCCAATCGACACCACCGAAGCGGCCTTTGACCATCCTGCTCGGATTTCCGGAAGGAACCTCCGCCGACCGGACAGCGCGCGACTTCGTCAGGTATCTGGCACCACACCTGCCCGGGAATGACATAGCACCGACCAACCTGCCCGGTGATGCCGGGCGCGCAATGCTCGCGGCATTGGGCGATGCTACGCCGAACGGCATGACGATCGGGTGGGTGATTACGCCGACCCTGCCAGCGCGCATGATCGACCGCGGTGAGCCTTCCCTCGGTAAGCGCATCCGGTTACTGGGGCAGATCGAGCGCGAGCCGATCGCATTCGTCTCGCCATCGAGTGAGCCGGCGAATTCCATCCAGGACATCATCCAGCGAGCGAGCGACGATGCCGACGCGGTGCCGCTGGGCACGCCGCCCGCCGGAAGTCCGCCCCATCTGGCCGCCCTGCGGTTGCAGGTGCTGGCTCAGACGCAGTTGAACATCGTCACCTTCCCATCCTCCGAGGCGGCGCGACAGGCGGTGCTGGACGGCAACGTCTCGGCTGCCGCGCTCGGACTGTCGACTGCGATCGGCGACCTGCGCGACGGCCATCTGACCGCGCTGGGCATCGCGGCGCGGCGGCGGTTCGGCTCGCTGCCGGACACCCCTGTGCTGGACGAGGGCGGAATCCCGCTTTCCGCCTTTATCACCCGGGGGATCGGTGTACCGGATGGAACGCCGCCGGACGCGGTCGCCTCGCTGGTGGATGCCATTCGCGCCGCGGCCAAGGACGGCCCTTTCGGCGAGCAGGCTGAGGCCAGCGGGTATTACGCGGCCTGGGCGGAGGGCGCAGACTGGTTGGCGCAGATGCAGGCCGAACAAGCGTTGCTCGCGAAGCTCTGGGAGACCAATCCCTGGCTGTCGTCGCCTGGCGGGTGAGCTTAGCTCGGCTACGGCATGGGCCCCACAGTCCGGTTCCCGACCTATCGCCTCAGCCTCCGCCCGCGACCTCGAACGCCCTGCCGCCGCAAGCATCCTTTTCAGTGGGAAGCGGTTGATTGGCAATGCCGGACGAAGGCCAAGCGGCTCATAGCGCGGCTGAGCTACATCGCGAGGCGGACGCTGACCACCGTAAGCACGAGCGCCAGCGCCGGCCGAAGCACGATCTCCGGCGCGCGCGACGCCAGGGCGGAGCCGATCACGATGCCGGGCAGCGAGCCGGTCAGCAAGGAACCCAGCAACCCCCAGTCGATGTTGCCCAAATACCAGTGGCCCAGCCCAGCCGCCAACGTGAGCGGCACCGCATGGGCAATGTCGGACCCGACGATGACCGCCACCTTGGCGCGCGGGTAGAGCAGCAGGAGTGCGGTCACGCCGATCGCGCCGGCGCCCACCGACGAGATCGTCACCAGCACGCCAAGCACCAGCCCAGTGGCGACCGTAAGCCATGCCGATCGCCGGGGTGTAATCCGCTCGAGGTGCGGCAAGCTCACGGCCAGCAGCGGCGTGCGGAACACCAGCGCCAGCGCCGTAAGCACCAGCATGACGCCAAGTATGATCGAAATGGCGTGCCCCTGCGCTGCCGCGCTGATTTCCACCCGCGACAGGACGAGCAAGGTCAGGAACGTCCCCGGCACGCTGCCGTAGGCCAAGCGACGGGTGATCCGCCAATCGACGGTGTGATTCAACCCGTGCACCAGCGTGCCCAGCGACTTGGTCGCGGAGGCGTAGAGCAGGTCGGTACCCACCGCGGTGGCCGGATGTATGCCGAACACGAGCACGAGCAGCGGCGTCATCAGCGAGCCGCCGCCGACCCCGGTCAGGCCGACCAGCAGGCCGACCAGCAGGCCCGATAAACTGAAGCGCGGATCAACCATGTGAAGATCCATCACGGCTTGGCCTCCAACAGAGAGTCGACCACAGGGCGCAGCAGCATCTGGGCCACACCGACCAAGGCGGCGAGCGCCAGACTGCTGGAAAGCGCCCCGGCAATCGCTCCAATCACGACGCCATCCACCGCGTAGATGGCGAGCCGGCGAGACGGCCGCCATTTCGGACGGTCGATCAGCGCCTGCACAGTGGCCATGCCGACGGTCTGATGGGTCAGGCGGTCAACCAGGATCATGGCGCCGAGAGTACGGTCCGTGGCATACGGACGGGTGACGAGCGGCTTATCGAAGGCCAGTTCGACCCGTCCGATCTCGTTCAGCTTAAGCGACGCCGGTTTGCGATACGCATAGGTCTGAATGTCGATGGCATGCCGGATGCTGACGATGCGCGCATGGGCCAACGCCGTGCCCAGCCGGACTGTGAACTCGCGCCCGGCGACTAGCGGCTCGATTGCCATCCAGAGCAGTTCCGCTTCGACGGAAGCCGAGGCGGTCGGCGCATTATCGGCCGCGGCCAGCACGTCGCCACGGGCAACGTCGATCGCGCGGTTCAGCGTGATTGTGACGGCTTCGCCGGTTTCTGCGGCGGGCCAGTCGCCATCAGCGGTCACGATACGCGCGACGTCCGCGCGCTGGCCGCCCGGGAGTGCGATCACCTGTTGGCCCACCCGCACGGCCCCCGAGGCGACGGTGCCGGCGTAGCCCCGGAACTCGGAGTCCGGGCGCAGCACAAGCTGCACGGGCATGGCAAAGCCTTGCTCCGTCTCCGGCCGCGACACGTCGACAGTCTCGAGGTATTCGAGCAGTGGGTCGCCATCGAACCATGGCGTCCGCGCCGAGCGGGTCACCACGTTATCGCCGTCGCGAGCGCAGATTGGGATCGGCACGATCGACTGGAAGCCGAGCGGACGGGCGGCGGCGGTGAACTCGTCGGTGATCCGCTGCCAGGTCGTCTGCGAAAAGCCGACCAGGTCCATCTTGTTGATCGCGAGCACCGCGTGGCGGATGCCGAGCGCAGCCACGATGAAGGCATGCCGCCTGGTCTGCGCGAGCACGCCGTGGCGCGCGTCGATCAGGATGATGGCCAGATCGGCGGTGGACGCACCGGTTGCCATGTTGCGGGTGTATTGTTCGTGGCCGGGCGTGTCGGCGATGACAAAGCTGCGCCGCTCAGTCGAGAAGTAACGGTAGGCGACGTCGATGGTGATGCCCTGCTCCCGCTCGGCGCCGAGCCCGTCGAGCAGCAGCGCAAAATCTCGATTTTCGCCGTGCGTGCCCCAACGGCGCGATTCTTGATCGAGCGCGATAAGTTGGTCGTCCATTACCGCTTGCGAATCAAACAGAAGCCGGCCCAGCAGCGTGGACTTGCCGTCATCCACCGAGCCGCAGGTGAGGACCCGGAGCTGCGGCGCGTCGTTGACCACCGGCTCCGGCGGTTTATTCGGGGGAACGAATTTGAGCACAGCACTCATCAGAAATAGCCTTCGAGCTTTTTCTGCTCCATCGAACCCACACCGTCATGGTCGACGGCGCGGTCGCTGCGTTCAGACACTCGCGTAGCGCGCATCTCGGCGATGATTTCGGCGAGTGTCGTCGCCTCGCTCTCGACGGCGCCGGTCAACGGATAGCAGCCCAGATTGCGGAAGCGGACCGAGCGCATCTCCACCGTCTCGCCCGGGCGCAGCGGCATGCGGCCATCGTCGCGCATGATCAACATGCCGTCGCGCCGGACCACCGGGCGTGGTGCGGCGAATTAGAGCGGTACCACGTCGATCCGTTCGCGGGCGATATAGTCCCACACGTCGCCCTCGGTCCAGTTCGACAGCGGAAACACCCGGAAACTCTCTCCGGGCGCCTTCTGCGTGTTGAACAACTGCCAGGGCTCGGGGCGCTGGTTGCGCGGATCCCAGCGATGCTCTGCTGAGCGCAGCGAGAAGATGCGCTCCTTGGCCCGCGATTTCTCCTCGTCGCGCCGAGCACCGCCGAACGCAGCGTCGAACCGGTATTTGTCGAGCGCCTGCCTCAGCGCCTGCGTCTTCATCACGTCGGTATGCAGGCGCGAGCCAGAGATAAACGGATTGATGCCGGCGCGCAGCCCTTCCTCGTTCGTGTGCACGATGAGCTGCGTGCCGGGTTGCTTGGCCACTGCATCGCGGAACTCGATCATGGCCCGGAATTTCCACGTCGTGTCGACGTGCAGCAACGGGAACGGCAACGGGGCGGGGAAGAACGCCTTGCGGGCGAGATGCAGCAGGACGGAGGAGTCCTTGCCGATGGAGTAAAGCAGGACGGGATTGTCGCAGGTGGCGACGACCTCACGGAAGATGAAGATGCTCTCGGCTTCAAGCCGGTCGAGGTAGGACAGCGGCATCGTCTTAGGCTTCGGCGCGGACGAGACGGCCGCTCTTCAGGTTTGGGCCGCATTCGCGGGTCTCGTCCTCTTCCCACAACCCACGGGCGGCGCGCCGAGCCTCGCCGGGGGCTGTTACGCGGGTGCATTGGACGCAGCCGATCGAGAGGAAGCCGCGCAGGCGTTTAACCCGGCCGAGCAAGCGGAAGCCGATGTCGATCGCGGATGGCTTGGGACCGGGCATTGTGCTATCCCATGGCGTTGTGCGTATATAGAAAGTTTTTTCCAAACTGCAAGATCTTGGCCTAAAAATAGTAGAATATACTAGTTTTGTTCGACCGGCTGGATATTCGTTCTAAGATGTCCGGCATATATGGCAATCCGCCTTTCCGCTTCTCGCCGCTGCGGCCGTCGCGCGGGCGGGCGTGGCAATCATCGCACCCACCGCCACTTCCGAATGCATGAACCTGCATCTCCACGAGATCAGCACCCAGGTCACCTCCGGGCTCGATCGCAGCGCTGCTCTGCGATAGGGGCGGCTGGCACCAGCCAGGGGAACTCGACGTGCCGGACAACATCTCTCTGCTGCCCTTCCCGGCCTACTTCCCCGAGTTGAACCAATGGAGAACGTCTTGGAATTCCCCGCGCCAACAAGCTGTCCGCCCGTGTTTGGGACAGTTACGAAGCAATAATAGAGGCCTGCGCGGACGCTTGGAACTGCTTCGTCAATGATCCAGACCGCATCAGTTCGATTGGCACCTAGAGCCTTGGCAACGGTCAATGCTTAAGGCGGTTGGTTATAAACCTTCGCGTCACGCCACCGCGGCATCCGAAATGACGAAGCACAGGCTGACAGTCCCATTCCATTCCTCGGCCCGCAGGTGCCCGGCCAAATGCAGCGGCACCCCCTCGGCCCGCGCCAACAGGGCATCCGCCAGCGCATTCTCCTTCGCCCGAAACATCATCGCCTTAAGGCGTGGTCCGCCACTCTCACCCTCCACGAAGGCTCGGATTGAATTTGCCTCCCGCCCCACGCGGTCCGCCCGCATGACCCGAGCCCGATGCAGCACCAGAACAGGTTCCTCGTTACCGGCCCCGAACGGAGCGAGCCGTTCCAAATGTTGCACAACTTCGACCGTTGCACCGGAAACCGCCAGCGAGCCCTCAATAACCAGATCGGCCGCGCCCGGCAGAACAGACGCCGCCGCCAGCCGCTCGTCCAGAAACGCGTGAAAGGCTTCCAGGCGCTCGGCTTGCACGGAGAATCCGGCTGCCATTGGGTGCCCGCCACCGGTCACCAACAGCCCTAACTGCCGGGCCGCGATCACCGCCGCCCCGAGATCGATGCCAGGAACCGAGCGGCCAGAGCCTTTGCCGAGCCCATCGGCAAATCCCGCAACGCAGGCCGGGCGGTTGAAGCGCTCCTTGATCCGGCCGGCGACGATCCCAACCACGCCCGGATGCCATCCTTGCCCCGATACCAGCACCGCTGCCCGCCCTGCCCCCACTTGAACCTCGGCGGCCAGCATTGCGGCATCCGTGATGCCAGCCTCGACGTCCTGCCGCATCCGGTTCACCGATTCCAGCTTTTCGGCCAATGCCAACGCCTCCAGACGATCCTTGCTCAGCAGCAGGCGCAGCCCCAGATCAGCCTCGCTGATCCGGCCCCCGGCGTTTATGCGAGGTCCCAACGCATAACCGCAGGTGGAGGCGTTCAACTTCGCCCGTGCCTGGGTCACATCCAGCAATGCAGCGATCCCCGGACGCAGCCGTCGGGCCATTACCTTGAGCCCTTGACATACGAACGCCCGGTTGACGCCGGTCAGCGGCATCACGTCGCATACGGTCGCCAACGCCACCAGGTCCAACTGCCTTATCAAATCCGGTTCAGCCCGACTCGCGAAAAAACCGAGCCGGCGCAGCGCCCGAACCGTTGCCACCGCGGTCAGGAACGCCACCCCGGCGGCGCACAAATGGGTGAGGCCGGAGCCGTCATCCAGCCGGTTCGGATTTACCGTCGCCAGGATCGATGGTGGCGGTCCTTCCGCCTTGTGGTGGTCCAGGACGATGATCTCGGCCTGGCCAGCGACCGCGGACAGCGCAACCGCCGCCGTAGTTCCGCAATCGACACACACGATCAGGCTGGCCCCGCGAGCAACCAATCCTGCCAGGGCCGGCGCGTTCGGCCCGTAACCCTCCTTGATCCGATCCGGTACGTGCTGATGCACAGAACATCCCAGCGCACTCAGAAAACCCACCATTAGCGCCGCGCTGCAGGCGCCGTCGACGTCGTAGTCACCATAGACCCCCACGGTCTCCTCGCGCCGGACCGCGTCCGCCAGCCGGTCCGCGGCGATGTCCACGTCGGTCATGATCGACGGGTCTGGCAACAGCACCCGCAACGTCGGCTCTAGGAAGTCGGCGGCGTCGTCAATACCGATCCCGCGGGCAGCCAGCAGTCGGCTGACAATCTCGGGCAACGCCAATCGTTGAGCGATCCCTGCCGCCACCCGTTCCTCACCAGTGCGCCATAGCCAGCGCCGCCCGGAAAGGCTTTTGGACACGCCGAGGACGATTTCGCCCCCATTGAGCGAGGATCCGCCCCCCCTCCCCTCCACTAGGTGGGCGTCCAGGTCTTCTGCTCGAAGTTATGGTGAGCCTCGATGAAACGCACGGTGCCGGACCGGCTCCGCATCACGATCGAATGGGTGATCGCGCTGCCCGCTCGGCGCCGCACCCCCCGCAGCATGGCGCCATGAGTCACGCCAGTGGCCGCGAACATCACGTCGCCCTTGGCAAGTTCCTCCACTGAGAAACATCGCTTCGGGTCGGGATGACCCATGGCACGGACACGCTCAATCTGCTCGTCCGTCTCGTAAAGCAATCGCCCCTGCATCTGGCCGCCAACGCAGCGCAAGGCCGCTGCCGCCAGCACGCCCTCGGGCGCACCGCCCGACCCCAGGTAGATGTCGATATCGGCATCCGGCATCGCCGTGGCGATCACTCCCGCGACATCACCATCACTGATCAGCATCAGCCGGGCGCCGGCCTCCCGGCAATGCGCGATCAGATCGGCGTGGCGGTCCCGGTCCAGCATGCAGACCTTCAAGTCGGATACGTCACATCGTTTCGCCCGCGCCAGGCTGCGTAGATTGGCCCCAACCGAGTCGTCGAGGCTGACCACTCCCGGCGGTAAACCCCCGCCCACTGCGATCTTGTCCATATAGATGTCCGGCGCGTGCAGAAAATTTCCGTGCTCGGCCAGCGCGATCGTAGCCAATGCATTCGGGCCCGCTTTGGCCGTCAAGGTGGTCCCCTCGAGTGGATCGACTGCGATATCCATTCGTGGGCCCCCGGCACCGACCTTTTCGCCAATGAACAGCATCGGCGCCTCGTCCATCTCGCCCTCACCGATCACCACCGTGCCATCGATCGCAACAGCGTCGAACGCCTTGCGCATGGCTTCAACCGCGGCGCCATCGGCCTCGTTCTTTTTACCGAGACCGATCCAGCGGGAGGCGGCAATCGCAGCGGCCTCGGTGACGCGGACCAGTTCCAGCGCCAGGTTCCGATCGGTTTGAATTGGCTTTTCAGTGATCGCCATCGTTTCCTCCTGTGGGGCTCGAGTTCGGGTCGGCCATCGCTTCTAGCACGGCCCGCCCCGTTCCACACGGATCGTGCCTCACGGGCGGGAGAATCGAATTCGGCGTCGTGTGTACGCCGGCCAAATCAGTTTACTGGCGTGGCGACGCCGGCAGGAATTTGTCAAAAAAAGAAACGCGGAAGACCACATAGGCTGCAGAGCAGAAGGAATCCGCCGACGAAGGTGTTCCGGCCAATGCAGGCTCCCGACGAACAAGGCTAGACAAGAACGACTTCTCCACTTCTTGGGTCGGTGAGAGAATAGATAACCCCGCTTTTGGAAAGGGTCCGACCCATCCCCCTCACCGGATCGGCGGCGCATATTGCAATCCACCTTTCGACCAGATGTTGTTGATCCCTCGCGGCACCCCCATCGGCGTGATGTTCCGGTCCCAGACCTCGCCGAAATTGCCCACCTGCTTGATCACGTTGTAAGCCCACTTACTATCCAGCCCCAACGCCTTTCCCATGTCGCCTTCAACACCCAGCAGTCGTCGGATATCCGGGTCGGTGCTGGTCAGGAAGCTATCGACCTTCGCGCTTGTGACCCCTTTCTCCTCAGCCGTGATCATGGCGATGAATGTCCAACGCACGATATCGAACCACTTGTCGTCGCCCTTGCGGACCATCACCCCTAGCGGCTCCTTGCTGATGATCTCAGGCAGCAGCAACAGATCGTTCGCCTTTGGCCCCTGGCTGAACCGGAACGTCGCCAACGCGGACGCATCCGTCGAGTAGGCATCGCACCGTCCCGACAGAAACGCGCCCTCAAGCTCGGGAAGATCCTGTATCAGGATCGGGGTGAACTTTATGTTGTTTAGGCGAAAGTAATCGTTGATCGCCAGTTCGGTGCTGGTGCCCGGCTGCACGCAGATCGAAGCGCCATCCATCTCCTTCGCCGATTTTACGCCGGCCGAATTCTTTACCAGAAAGCCGGTTCCGTCGTAGTAGTTAACCCAGGCAAACTCCAGTCCGAGGTTGCCCTCGCGGCCCAGCGTCCAGGTCGTACTGCGGGACAAAAGATCGACCTCGCCGGACTGCAGCGCGGTGAAGCGATTCTGCGTCGTGGTGGCCACGAACTTCGCTTTGCTCGCGTCACCCAGCGCTGCGGTTGCGACCGCTCGGCAGCTATCCGCGTCAAGTCCCTTCATCACACCTTGGCTATCGGGCAGAGAAAAGCCTGGCACCTGACCCGACAAACCACACAACACCTGTCCGCGCCCCTTGGCCGCATCCAGTGTCGCCGATCCTGAATCTTGAGCCGTTGCCAGTTGCACCCAAACCGCAGACGTCAGAATTCCGGTCAGCAACCAGACGGCGCCGATCCCGCCGCCAAATTTTCCCAGTCGTGTCATTCCGCGATCCCCTGTTCTTGCCAGTCATGCGGCGTCGGAGGGGCGATTGTGCGGTGCGGCGAAAACAAGATCAATGACCGACTTCGGAAGCGCTAAGGTAGCGGGTTTCTCAACCAACGGGCCCGCGTCCTCCCGCAACCCGGCTCGGCGAAGCCCCTCCGCATAGCGTGCGATATCCTCCGGTCGAGACAAAGGCGAGCGATTGGTTGCTTCCGTTACCGAAAAGCGCGGTTCCAGTGCCAGCAGGCGGAGCAAAACCTCGCGGGCCTCGCGCGGGCGGTCCATCCAACCCAAGGCGGACAGATATCCCTTGTAGGTCGAGGAAAAAAAAGGGTTTATCTCGACCGCGCGCCGCCCCGCCTCGACCGCGGCGGGGTAATCGCCCCGCATCAGATGCGGCATGATCAGTGCCATATCGAAGAAAAAACCATGCGGATCGGATGGCGAAAGCCGCAGCGCCACCGTTGATCCGCCGCAATCCCTCCTCATGACGGCCCAGATAGGAATGAGCGAGGCCGGAAAAGCACCACGCCAGAGCGAGATTGGGATTGAGGGCGATGGCGCGTTCGTGCAAGGCGGTGGCTTCCTCCGGATGCTTGCCCAGAAACCCTCTGACATGCCCGGCCAGCGTCAGCGCCCGCGCATCGCCGGGATCGAGCATCACCGCGCGCTCGGCCAGACGAGCCGCCTCGGCAGTGGATGCGGCCGGATCATCAGACCAGCCCTGCCCGACATAGAGCAGGTCCCAGTAGGCGAGCCAGCCATGCGCCACGGAACTACCGGGGTCCGCGCGCAGCGACATCTCCAACAACCGCCGGGCACGCAGGAAGCTGTCCCGTTCCAGACGGTACATCGCCGGAAGCGCCTGCAGCAGCAAATCCTGCGCCGTCAGGTCGTCCGACGCGGTGGCCGCCGTACGACGCCCCTCATGTTGCATCAACTCAGGATCGACCTGCGCCACGATCGCCGCACCCAACTCGTCCTGCAGAGCAAGCGCATCGGTCATGTCGCGGTCGAAGCGGGCCGCCCACACGATCTCTCCGCCGGCGCGCATGTCGACCAGGCGAACGATGATGCGAGCGCGCGACTGGCTACGCTGAATCGTCCCATCCAGGATGAGGTCCGCTTCGACGCTGGACCACCCACTGTCGGCCGCATCAGCAGAGTCGCCTCCGGAGTGGCCGGCGAGCGTTCCGGAAGGCCGGAGCGTCGCCGGCAGACAGGAGATCCAGCGAAATCGTGAAAGGCCGGCGGAAATCTCCTCCGCGAGGCCGATCCCTAGCCCGTCGTCACGTTCCTCCCCGATCGTCCGCAACGGCACGACACGCAGGCGCACTGTCCTGCGGTCGCGCTGGGCCGTCGACCGGAGGGGCGGCGGTATCGGTAACGGCGCCTCTGATTGCATCCCAGGTTGCTGTCCGGATTGGGCAGACTGGCTCTGGATACGGATGCGACCGATCAGTTCCTCTGTTTCCGGCGACGGCCGCGCGTCCGCCGTTTCCGCCAGGGCACCGCGGCAGCGATCATAGGCAGCCACCGCGGCGCGAATGTCTCCCCGCTCAGCGTGGCAGCGTATGAGCGCCCTCCATGCGGCCTCATGCCTGCGGTCGAGCACCAGGATCTGCTCCGCGGCTTCGATCGCGGCAAGCGGATCGTCGTATCGGGCAAGAAGACTCTCCCCGATCGTTCGGCGGATGCGAACAAACCGGCCGCGCTCGTTTTCCAGCCAGCGATCGAACGCCGGATCAAGACCGTTGAGGTCCTCGAGCAGCACCTCATCGTACCGATCCAGAAGGTCCGGCGAAATCTGCGCTGGCTGAGCGAGCAACAGTGCATCGATCTCAAGTTGCGCGCCGCGTAACGATAGATGATGCCGGTCCGTCACGAAGACGTGGCTCCAGGAAGCGCCCAGGGTATCTTGCAACTCGTGCACGCTTTGCCGCAGCGATGCCCGGGCCTGCTCATTTTCCCGTTGGCTCCAGAGCAGTGAGGCCAGTTGCGGACGCAGCATCGGTTTCGGGCTCGACATCGCCAGCAACGCCATCAGGGCACGGGTCTTCCGCGTTCGCGGCAGGTAGGTCTGTCCCTCGTTGTCGTTCACTGCCATGTGCCCGAAAAGGCGCAGGCAAAGCTTGGGACCACCGTCCGGAGTTGCCGAGGAATCGTTGGGGTAGGCGGCTTGCCGGAGAATTGTGCGCCCCCCTCAGACGATGGTCGTTTTCATGGAAACCCCCAATCCAGCGTGTCCAATCTTCCGTTTGTATCGAGAAAGATGCGCTTCAGCAACATATCTCATACCGAAACATCCTCTGGGCGCCATCCGGTGCCCGTGGGGCGCTGGCAGGAGGTTCCCTAAGTTCTGATGGCGACCGGGTTTCGCTCATAACCCACTATCGCCTCCCGATGGGCAAGAAGATGATGGAGTGATGCAGGACCGGGCTTACCATCTTAGCCCCAGGTCGCGACGCGAACGTGGTTTCGCTGCGGATCAGGCTTGACCGTGTGCATCGGCATCACGGTGTTGGCCAAGATGGTGGCTCGTTCGCTTCTGTCGTCGGAACGTCGCTACTTGCCCTCGCCATCCGTGTGCCGATCGCCAACCGGCATTGCCGTTCTTGGTCAAGCGGGGGACATAAGTTCCCCAGTCGTTGTTGATGTGGGCTATGCTGCCGTCCTAACCGTCACCCTCTTCGTGCTTGTGGCGGTCGCCCACACTGTGCGGGATCAACCGGATCCGCGCACTGGCGTGCATTTTTCGGCGCCGGCAGCCGACCTCTGGTAGGGTTCGATCGGAGCGGCGGGTCCAGCTTGACGGCGCAGGCCTGGACTTAGGCGCTTTAAATCCTTCCCTGATCGATTAATCAGATAATTTTCGTACATTTAGGAATTATGTCTTGACGGAGGTTTTTAATCCCGATAAGTATTTGTCCGTCAACAGGACAACTACGTCTTGCGACTATGAAGCCTGGTGGACCGGGGCGATCATTCTCCACCGGCCCACTAGGCCAACTGGCCGGCGTTGAAACCCCGGCTCGGTCTTACGAAAGCAACCGAGACTTTTTAAAGGGCAGTCCGCACAAGCGGGCTGCCCTGTTTTTGTTGGCACGTCTCAACTCGATAGGAGCTTCCAATGCTGTTTTGTGCGAAGGCTAATACGGCTGCTGTTAAGACCGCTGATGCCGGCAAGATCCGCCTGGGCGCCGGCTTCCGCCCGCCGGTGACCACCGCTGATGCCGGCAAGATCGGTCTTGGCGCTGGCTTCCGCCTGCCGGTGACCACCGCCGATGCCGGCAAGATCGGTCTTGGCGCCGGCTTCCGCTTGCCGGTTGCCAACGCCTGAACACTTGGCTCAACTTGACACGCTGCTGACCGTTCCGCGGGGAGATTAACACCTGCGTTAGGCGGGCTAACCCACCAGGCCAACCCAACAAACCCTCGAACGCGCTAACGGCGATCTCCGATGGCGCGAGCGGCTTCGCGCGTCAACGAAACTCGTTTCGTCGCGGTCTGTTGGGTCTTTTTTCCTCCGCTACGAAGGTCACCCGTGATGACAAACTCCAGCGACCCGATCGTCCGCTTTCATCAGATCACCGGCCGGGGCCGATCACCTATCCGGGCGGACCGGTCTGCTTGCGGCACGCTGCCGGTGCGGGCAGTCCGTTACTGTGAGGCACTGACCAGTGCCACCGCGTTCGGCTGGTGGCTATTTTCGCCAATCGACATTGAAATGCTTTGGGACGGGACGGAGATATTTTGGCGCTGCGACGACGCCCCGGACTGGATGCCCCTGTTGCCGTCCGCTCAACTTCCGAATTATGCGGCCGAGTTCGACGCCGTTGCACCCGAGGCCCTAAAGGGCTGCTCGCCGCCCTTTCTGACCGCATTGCCGGAGCCCGGCACTGTGCAGTTATGGACCGGGCTAATCGCGCAGACAGCACCTGAATGGCACTTGCTCATACGCTCGCCGGTAAACCTGCCACAGGCCGGCGGGATCTGCCTTTTCGAGGGCATCGTTGAGACTGATCGCTGGTTCGGACCGCTATTTACCAATATGCGGTTTACCCGCAGCCACACGCCAGTTCGCCTGCGGGCCGACTATCCGCTTGCCCAGGTTCAGCCGGTGCCACCCCACAGCTACAGCAATGATACGCTAGACCGGATGGATATCACACCCGGGCCGGCCGGGCTCACAGCCGAGCATTGGGAGGCCTATCAGGCCTCGATCGTGGAGCCGAACAGCAGGCCAAACCGGCCATTCGGCGCCTACGCGATTAATGCCCGCAAGGCTCGACACCAATGCTCGCGCCAACAGAAAGCATCCGCCGAATAACCGCAAGGCCAAGTCAGATCGGTAGTAGGCAGCCCTGCCGTCCTGCTGCTCTCGAGGCGCGGACCTACCCTTTTTTGCCTGTCTATCAGACTGGTATCAACCGCATGCACCCGTTCCGGCGGCCAGCATTGAAAAGGAATGCCACTATTTGACCCGCCATGGGAAATTCGCTGGTGGTGGTGACAGAGGTCAACCCCCATAGCTCCTGCACGGCATCAACCGCTCCCATCAGCACCGCGTCGCCCTCGGTGAGCAACAGGATCGGCAGGTCGCGACTGTGGCGCGCGACCTGCTTCATGGTATGAAAGCCGTCCTGAGACTCGCACTCAACCTCTGTGACAATGGCCATCGGACGATGTTCCCGCAGAACCCGTTCTAGCTCCGTTCCGACGGATACTACCTCGATCTTCAGGTCAAGAAATTCGCAAACCGGCGCCAACCGCTCGATCGTAGCAGGGTCGTCGCTTACGATCGCGACCAAACCCTGCTGTGCGGCGGCGGTCGTTGTGCCCGAACGATCCGGCGTTAATGGCGGACTGACGATCATGTTCATGGCGTAATTGCTTTCTGCAAAAGCCCGTTCGGACAGGCAACGATTACATATTGGTGAAGTCCAACGAACAGCGATAGTCCCGCGCAAGTCGAATTTCGCTATTTCCCCGTGAATAACCGTTAAATAGTAACGAGACTCGAACACTGCCTCTTCTCGAGTCGACGGTCACCGGTCAGGGGTTGATTGCCTCGCCCGGAAGCAAGCCCCAGAATGCCTGTCGCCGTATATAGCCCCGGTAGGATCCAGTCTGTACGTCGCACCAGTCGGACGACGCAGCGCAGGACCGAATACGGCCGATCACCCCGGGTTTGAGGATTGCCACCGCCGGGGCCGCATCATTGGGATCCGAGCGCAGCGTTGCTTCTGCCTTCTCCACAACAAAACTTCGCCGACCCATCAGGGTAGCCTGATGAACCCACCCCTGAATTCCCTCCGGGTCACGTACCCAGCGCCAGACATCGAATTCACGCTCGATTTCCATCGGCAGGTCGCGACGCCTGTACACCCAGTCGATACGATAGCGTGTGCCGGGCCCGGCGCGCATGTTCACGTCATCAGAGCGCAACGAGGCAAAACGCGGCAGCTTCGAGACGACACCCTCCGGCTTTTCAGGATCGGGAAGTTTGTCCACTTGGGCGGCCGGGGACGCGGTAGCCGCGTCGGCGGCCGGTTTGACCGGAGCCGGCGGCGGCTTGGCCGGGGCCGTAGCGGCGGGTCTGGTATGTTTGTCCGTCGACTTTTGCGGATGGGCTGGGCCGTGCGGAGGGACCACCGGAATTTTTGCCGCTTTCGAAGCGCCAGCCCTTTGCACAGGTACTATAGGTGCGGCAGACGGCGCCGCCAGCGGCTGATCGCGGCGAGATCCGCTAGGTAGCTGTAGTGTGCCGGATGGCGTTTGGGCCCAGGCCGTGCTCTCGCCTGCCGCCAGAAGCCACGCCGATACGCAAAGGATCCAAATGGGACGACGCATGCATTATCCCTGCCAAGCTGCCCGGAATCGGGTCAAGCTCGCGCATGCGCAGATGGCTTAAATCGTGATGATTTGTCCAGTTCCAACAGCGGAGAGGAACGTCGCGATCCCGGCGACTTCCACATCCGCCAACAACATTGAGGCGTCCAGAGCCTCGGCCCGCAGTCCAGCCTCGCAGGCAATCAGCCGAATGCCCATTTCAGCGCAAGCTCCCCGCAGCGTGTCCAAGCCGGCGACGCCGCGGCCCCGTACGCGAGCATCCCTGCCGGCATCAGATATACCTGACCAATCCCGGCAAAGTGCCTGGCATCCTCGGTTGGTGGCGAACACGATGACCTCGCGACCCAGAGCGGCCGCGCCCGAGGCAACGACGAAGGCATAGTGCGCCCGATCGTGCGACCCCGACATCAGCAATACGCCGAGCGCCTGATCAGATGGCACAGCCGGGCCTCTCGGAAATGCCGTGGGCGCTTAGATCTTTGATTGTCGCCGCTGGCCCGCACAACGCACATGACGGATCCGGCCGCAGTTTGATCGTGCGGAAGCGACTGGCCAGCGCGTCCCATACCAGGAGACGGCCCGACAAGGTCTCACCGATACCGAGAATCTCCTTTAGGACCTCAGTGGCTTGCAAGGTGCCCATCACGCCGGTCACGGCGCCCAGCACGCCCGCCTCACTGCACGTCGGCACGCTGCCGGGCGGCGGAGGTTCGGGATATAGGCAGCGATAGCACGGGCCGCCTTCGTGCGACTTGAATACCGACAGTTGGCCCTCGAACCGCAATACCGCGGCGGAAACCAGTGTCCGTTTGGCCAACGCGCACGCGTCGGCAACCAGGAAGCGCGTGGCGAAATTGTCAGTGCCGTCGCAGACGATGTCATAGCGGCTGATCAGGTCCAATGCATTATCGCCGGTCAGGCGTCTCGGATGCGGTGCAAGTTTCACCTCGGGATTGATCGCGGTGGCCGCCGCCGCGGCCGAGACGACCTTGGAAACCCCGATCCGGTCGGTCGTGTGAGCGACCTGCCGTTGTAAGTTGGATAGATCAACCACGTCATCGTCGACGATGCCGATCGTGCCGATCCCGGCAGCCGCCAAATACAGCGTAAGCGGCGAACCCAGACCCCCGGCGCCAACGATCAGCACCCGAGCCGCCTTGAGTTTCGCCTGGCCGGTGCCACCCACGTCCTGCAACAGGATGTGGCGCGAGTAACGCTGAATTTCCTCTTCCGTGAAATCGACGTCCATGCTCCTGATAATAGGATGGTAACGCGTGCGTGGACAGGGGACCGCAGAAGCAACGCAGCCAGACCGAGGACGCCGGGTTCGTCTCAGGCCAAGTCTTCCGTGCCTGGGTCTAGAGCATGATCGCGCTGAGCGGAACGTTCAAAGCGTGTGAATCATGCGATCAAACAAGAGGATAGAGCATCTACGGCCTGCTCAGTCAGGCTGAAAATGCTCTAGTCTAGCCGCTGGCACGCTGAGCCTTCGCAGACCGTCACCCTGGGCAACCCGCGTCGCCTAACGGCCAGGCTCCGATAGGACCTCCGCACCGACCAATCCACGGGCAAACTCTCCCGCATCGAATGGGCGCAGATCGCCAACATTCTCCCCTACCCCAACCGCGTGAACCGGCAGACCGAAAGTTTCCGCCAGGGCAACGACGATGCCGCCTCGAGCACTGCCATCCAGCTTGGTCACCACCAAACCGGTAACGGCAACCATCTCCTTGAACACCTTGACCTGCTGCAGCGCATTTTGTCCCGTAGTGGCGTCCAGTACCAGCAGCACCGAGTGCGGCGCCGTGGCGTCCTGTTTGCGCAGCACGCGGATGATCTTGGCCAGTTCCTCCATCAGCGCCGCCTTGTTGTGCAAGCGGCCCGCGGTGTCGATCAGCAGGACGTCAGCGCGCTCGGCTTTCGCCTTCGTCAGCGCATCGAACGCGAGACCGGCCGAGTCAGCGTTCTTCCCGCCCGCGACCACCGGCGTTCCAGTGCGCTCGCCCCAAATTTGCAGTTGTTCCACCGCCGCGGCGCGAAACGTATCGCCCGCCGCCATGACCGCGCGCTTGCCTTGTTCCTTATACGACTGGGCCAGCTTGCCGATTGTCGTCGTCTTGCCGGTGCCATTGACGCCGACCACAAGCACCACGTGTGGTTTGCGCGTGTGGTCGAGTTCCAGAGGTCTGGCGACCGGGGCAAGGATCGCGCCGATTTCCTCGGCAAGTGCCTGCTTGATCTCCTCGTCTGTCACTTCTTTGCCAAAACGGCTGCGGCGGAAGGCGGCAATTACTTTGCGGGCAGCCTCGGTTCCCAGGTCGGCCGAGACCAGAAGGTCTTCCAGTTCCTCAAGCGCCTCGTCGTCCAGGCGGCGTTTCTTGAACACCGCAGTAATGCCGCCGGAGATCTTTTGCGTGCTGCGAGACAGACCCTCTTTCAGGCGCGAGAAGAAACTTCCCAATGCCATCAGGCAGCCTCCGCCAGCAGCGTGTCCTTGGTCGCGACGGTAATGCGCGCGCGCACCAGCCGGCCAGGGATGGACGGCTGCGCCAGACGCACGGGGGCGAAATGTTCGGAATGGCCAAAGTGTGCGGCCTCAGCCAACAACGTCACGACCCGCCCGACCTGCGTGGTGAAGAAACGGCTAGCCTCGATGGCGCCGGCTTCGCGCAGAGCGGTAGCGCGCTCCTTGCGAACTGGCTTGGGGATGCAGGGCATGCGCGCGGCGGGTGTGCCGGCCCTCTCGCTGTAGGGGAAGACGTGCAGATACGGCAGCGCGGCCTCCTGGACGAAGCGCAACGTGTCCTCGAACAGTGCGTCAGTCTCGGTCGGAAAGCCGGCGATCAGGTCGGCCCCCAAGGCAATGCCTGGGCGAAGGTCTCGAGCCCGGTCGATCACTGCCATCGCGCCGGCCCGCAAATGACGCCGGCGCATCCGCTTCAGGATCAGATCGCTGCCGGCCTGCAGAGACAGGTGTAGATGCGGCATCAGCCGGGGTTCCTCGGCGATCAGGCGCCAGAGGTCGTCGTCGATGGCGGCGGGGTCAATGGAGGACAAGCGCAGTCGCGGAAGTTCCGGCACCGCCAGCAGCAGCCGGCGGATCATTTGCCCGAGCGAAGGACCTCCCGGGAGGTCGGGACCGTAGGAGGCAATATCGACGCCGGTCAGCACGACCTCCTGGTATCCGCTGGCGACCAGGGTGCGGACCTGTTCGGCAATGGCGCCGATCGGGACCGAGCGATTGGGACCCCGGCCGAACGGGATGACGCAGAAAGTACACCGATGGTCGCACCCCTGCTGCACCTGCACGAAGGCTCTAGCTCGGCCAGCGAACGCGGTGACCAAATGCGCAGCGGTTTCGCGCGCGGCCATGATGTCGGAAACCGCCGATCCAGCGCCAGCCAGCCAGTTCTCCGGCCGCAATTTGTCGTCATTGCCAAGCACGCGGCTGACGTTGGGCAGCGCGGCCCAGGACGAGGGGTCGATCTGAGCAGCGCAACCGGTGACGACGATGCTCGCCTCGGGACGCTCGCGGGCCACGCGGCGAATGGCCTGCCGGGCCTGGCGTTCTGCTTCCGCGGTAACGGCACATGTGTTGACGATCACGGTCTCGCGCGGCACCGGCGGCCAGGCTGCGCATAACCTCGCTTTCGTATGTATTCAGGCGGCAGCCGAAGGTGAGGACGTCGAAGGCTCATAATTCGATCTGTCCGCGGAAGGCGGTGGCGACCGGGCCGGCCATCAGGACGTGACCGTCGTCGCGCCATTCGATGTCCAGGGCGCCGCCATCGACAATGACCTTGGCGCGTCGCCGGGTCAGGCCGCGGCGGTGGGCATTCACCAGCGTGGCGCACGCTCCCGATCCGCAGGCCATGGTCAAGCCGGCTCCGCGCTCCCAAACGCGGAGGCGGATAGTGTCGGGGTCTATGACCTGGGCGAACCCGATATTGGCGCGTTGCGGAAACAGCGGATCGCGCTCGAACCGCGGGCCCGCTTCGAGGATAGGGACGCCGTCCAGGTCAGGGACAAAGAAGGTCGCGTGAGGATTGCCCATGCTGACGGCGGCGGGTCCACCAGGGAGATCCAGTCTGATTGTGTCCATCGGCCGGGAGAGAGGGATTTCGCTCCACTCAAGGCGGGCCGCGCCCATATCGACCTCGATCAGACCGTCAGGACGGCGGATCGCGGGAAGGTCACCCGATATGGTGCGGATGGTGACCGTGTCGCGGCGGATTTCGCGCATCAGGATGTCGGCGACGCAGCGGGTGGCGTTGCCGCAGGCGCCGGCCCGCGAGCCATCGGGGTTGGTGATGTCCATAAAGGCGTCGGCGGTCCTGTCCGGCTGGATCGCGATGACCTGATCGCAGCCGATGCCGGTGTGCCGGTTCGCGATGGCGGCGGCTCGGGCCGGCGTAAGGCCGAGCGGCTGGAAACGCTCGTCGAGGATGACGAAGTCGTTGCCGCAGCCGTGCATCTTCACGAACGGAGTGATCATGGGGGCGGATATAGAGAGAACTTCGGTTTCGCGCCATGTCCCCGGCGGGGAAAGGGTAGGCCCTGAACAAAGCGTCGCGGCTGTTAGCGCGGTTGAACCGCGCGGCCGCATCATCAAGCCTTTTGGTGCAAACCGAAGCCGCCTCGGTCTCAAATCGTTGGAAAATTCGCTGTTTCTATGCGAAGCCGCCCAAACACCGTGCTTGCACACTGGCGTTCGCGATGTGCTTCTACCTTTACGATGGCAACTGGGGCGCTTGTTCGCCTTCGCAGATAAAGCTTAATATCTGTTACAAGCCGAAGGTTTCGCCATGCGCATGGCGAAACCAGGCCGAAATCGGGGGCGCGCCCACATGGGGCTTGGGGAGGCGAGTGCCGGCACGGCCGAGATTATGGTGCTCTGTTCCAGTAGGGCGGAGGCGTTCGTGATCATCGAGAATTCGATCACGAGTATGCTTTCCGAGACACTGCACTTAGCCGGGCTCGACGATGTGCCCGTCGTGAGCGCCGGGGGCGAAATCTCCCGTCGGCAACGAGGTGAACTCTCCGCCGGGCTGCGCCGGGCCATGGCCGCTACGCCATGCCGGTCGGATCGACCCGATCTCGTCATGGCACGCGAGGTGCCGGCGCGGATGTCCAGCGGAACCTCACCTTCCGAGGAGCCGTCGTGTCTTTGAGGGAGCCGACGATAAACTCCCCTGGGGAGCTCCAAGAAACCGGAGTAGCCATAGCTCAGGTTGTGCCTGTGCCTTCCAAAATGCTGCGCGCCCGCGACGGCTCGGTACTGTGGTGGGGCAATGCGGATATGCCTGGGCCACCACCAGTCATTTCTCCGGGAGTGGCAGCCCCCGTCACGGTGGCGGTCTCTCCGGTGCGGCCGGGTCACGCAGTCACTGTAGAGTACCGCGTCAATGGGGGCCCTGTCCGCCAAGCCATCGGGCTGCCCGAGCCGCGCGTGCACGATTTGAACGCGCGGATATTTCGGGCGGTCCTGCCGGGGCAATCCGGTGGGCTGGTCGAATACCTGCCGGTGCTTCGCTTCGCCGGCCAGCCGATCTCCCCCGGTCTCGGGGAGTCGGCCCAGTGTCCACGCTATCAGGTGGGCATTGGCGCAGTCGAGACCGCGGACCCATCTCCGGCCTCAAGCGCCGAACGAGCGGGCGAACCTCGCTGGGACTGGGGCACAAGGTTCCTCTGGAGCGCCACGATTATCATCCGCAAGGAGGTGGTGGGCGAGCTGCCGGATGGATTGCGGATCAATTGGAACGTCGTGGAGGGGAGCTTCGCCGGACCGGGGCACGAGGGGATCGTGCTACCCGGCGCGACCGATTCGATGCGAATTCGTAAAGACGGCATTGGCGTCGTCAACGTGACCGAAGTTTTGCAGACGCGGAGAGGCGCGCGCCTCTACTGCTCCTATGGCGGCATCTTTGAGCTTGGTGCGGCCGGCTACGCTCGCGCGCTGCTCGGCAAGTTCGACGCGCAGCCCACGTTCGTGGGCACTCCGACCTACACGACCGCTGACAAAGAGCTGGAGTGGCTCAACCGCGCCCAGTGCATCGCCGTGGGCAGGGTGGACATGAAGGCGCTGCGGGTCGAGTACGACGTCTACCTCATAGGGGTGGGGGATCGCAAACGTGCCCCCGCGCGTCAGCACGCCGGGGGAGGGACGACCGGCCGGGAATAAGACCTTCAATTTAAGAGAAGCAACAAGGACGGGGTGCCGAGATGCCAAACGACCCGCAGGTTCCGTGGACGGACGAGCAGTGGGCTCGCGTCAATCAGGTCATCCAGGAAGAGGCGAGCCGTGCTCGCGTTGCGGCGTCCTTCCTGCCGTTATCCGGGCCGCTGCCGCCCGACACGGATTTCGTGCGGGCGGAAATCATACCTTCCGAAACGCCGCCTTCTGGTACGGCGGCGCCTACCACTACGGCGCCTTCCAGTACGCCGCTAAGTATCGAGGACAGGCACACGATCCAGCTGGCAACGCTGCAGGTGAAGGTAGTGAGTGCGCAGCGCACAGATGGCAGACCCCGAGTTGGCGAGCGTATTGGCCTTGTTCCGACGCGCCGCTAACGTAATCGCTCGTCTCGAAGACGCGGTGGTCTTCAGGGGATTGGCGAACGTGGCACCCACCGGAGCGGCACCCACCTTTGAACCACCGGGACGGGTTCCCCCACGTTTCTGGGAAATCCACGGCGGAGAAGTAACGCCAGGGCTCTGGGCAGACCTACCAGCCGCTACCTCTCCTGCTGCCTGGCGTGGATTCAAATCGAGGCACCACCATTCCACACTCCACATCCACATCTGCAGCGGCATTCACATCCACATCCACACCGCCCGTCCCCAGGCGAACCGCTGGTAATCGCGGTTTCCAACGCCATTGGCCAGCTGGAGCGAACGCGGCCACTTCGGCCCATTCGCCACCGTGCTGGGCCAGCAATTGTTCCTAAACGCGCAGACCCCCACCCCAGGAGGCTCGCTCGTATTGCCGCAAGACCGCATTATCCCGTTTCTGGGCGGCGGTCCGCTGCTCCGTTCGTCCACGCTTGAGCCCGGCAACGGCGTGGTGGTGGCCCTCGGCGGCGCGCCAGTGGAGCTCGTTATCGCAACGGACGTGTCGCTCCAGTTCCTGCAGATCACTACCGATCCCGACTTCCTTTTCCGTGTGCGCGAAAAAATCGCGCTCCGCATCAAGCAGGCCGACGCGATTGTCAGGCTTTACTAGCCGCACCCATAACTGAGTAAGCCATGTCAACTCGGGTCATCTTGTTGGGCGGTGGCGTCGCCGGCATGAGTGCCGCGCACGAGCTGATCGAGCGCGGCTTCGAGGTCGTGATCCTCGAGCGCCGCAACGGTCCCGGCGGCAAGGCTCGCAGCATTCCCGTGATCGACGATGGCGCCGGCACCAGCGGACACGAGACGCGCCGACACCGGCGTGGCATCCATCCAGCACCGCCTGCCCGGCGAGCACGGCTTCCGATTCTTCCCCGGCTTCTACAAGCATGTAATCGACACCATGCGCCGCATACCGTCGTTCGATGGGCGCAAAGTTGCCGATCATCTCGTCCCGACGACACGCGTAGCCTTCACGCAGTACGGGAAGCCGACATTTCAGGTGCCGGCGCTCTTTCCACGCGCGCCCGCTGATGCCGGTACGCTGTTGCGCGATATTCTCCTGGCGTTCGGGCCCATCACCGACCTCACGCCCGACGATCTGGCCTTCTTCGGCGCGCGTTTCTGGCAGATCCTCACCTCGTGCAACCAGCGCCGGCTCGGCGAATACGAAGGGACAAGCTGGTGGAAGTTCGTCGGCGCCGAGCAGCGGTCGGCGTCCTACCAGAAGTTCCTCGCCGCGGGCATCACACGCTCGCTGGTGGCCGCCAAGGCACGCACGGCCAGCACGCGCACGATCGGCGACGTGTTCGTCCAGCTGGTGCTCACGATCCTGAACCCGATCGCGGGATCGTCCGACCGCGTGCTTGACGGGCCGACAAATCTCGTCTGGATCGATCCCTGGCGCACCTATCTGGAATCCAGCGGTTTTGTGCAATACGTCACCGACGCAGAGGTCGAGGAGATCTTGTGCGACAAGGGACAAATCACCGGCGTCGCCATTCGCCAGCAAGGGAAACGCGCCGTGGTGCGTGGCGACTATTATCTGGCCGCGCTTCCGCTTGAGCGCATCGCCCCCCTGATCAACGCCCGCCTGCTGGCCGCGGACCCGACGTTGGCCAATCTGCGCGCGCTGGCCCCGAACGTGGAGTGGATGAACGGGGTGCAGTTCTATCTACGCCGCGACCTGCCGACGGCGCACGGGCACGTGATCCACATCGACACCGAATGGGCGCTCACCAGCATTTCGCAGCTTCAGTTCTGGCGCGGGATGCCGCCCGAACTGCTCGGCGACAGCGACGTGCACAGCGTCCTGTCGGTCGATGTCTCGGACTGGAGCGCCCCGGGATCCGATGGACGCCCCGCCGCGCGGTGCTCGCGTGAGGAGGTCATCCGCGAGACGTGGAAACAGCTCAAGCGATCGATCAATGTCGGCGAGGAACTGCTGCGCGACGAAGACCTGCACTCGTGGTTCCTCGACCCGGACATCGACATTGACCCCTCACACCCGGGCTTCCTGCGGAATGCCGAGCCGCTGCTGGTGAACCTGATCGACACGTGGGCGCTGCGCCCCGAGGCGGCCACAGCCATTCCCAACCTGTTTCTGGCGTCCGACTACGTGCGCACTCACACCGACCTCGCGACGATGGAGGGCGCCAACGAGGCGGCGCGGCGTGCAGTGAACGGACTGCTTGACGCCGTGAAGTTCGATGGGCCTCGCTGTGACATATGGCCACTGCATGAGCCCGAGATCCTCGCGCCGTGGCGGCTGCACGACACCGCGCGATATGAGGCCGGCCTGCCATGGGACGATTCACTCATGCAGGTGGCGGCTCACGCCCTTCGGAGTGCATCGCCGCTCCTCGAACAGGTGCGCCCGCTGCTCGAACAGGTTGCGCCGTTCGTGAATCCCTTGGCCGACGCGCTCGACCTGACTGGCCGCATCGTCGAGTACGGCAACAACGTGCGCACTGTCGATCCGGCGTTGACGCACGGTGCGGCTTACGCGCGAACGCCACTCTCTGCCTTGGGCAACATTGCCGACGCGGCGGCCGGTACCGGCGACGTCACTGGACCGGCGGGTTTCCTTGAGCGCCTGGGCTGGTACCGCGACATGCTCGCCGATACTCTCGCTTCGGGCATACCCGCCTGGGAACCGCAGCGGCACCTGTACGGGCTCGTAAGGGATTACCTCGACCGTGCAGGCAAAGGCCTGCGACCCGCGTTGTGCATCGCGACCGTGCGTGCGCTGGGCGGCCGTTCGGAGGATGTGCTCCCCGCCGCCGCTGGCCTGGAAATGCTGCACAACGCCTTTCTCGTGCACGACGACATTGAAGACAGCAGCGACTCGCGGCGCGGCGTGCCCACGATGCATCGCCGCGTCGGGGTGCCTATTGCGGTGAACACCGGCGACGCCATGAACGCGCTCGCCATGCGCCTTTTTCGCAAGACCGGCGAGCGGCTCGGACCGGCGGCGGCGATGCGAATCTTCGATGAAGTCGATCACTTGGTCGTCGAGACCCTGGAAGGGCAGGCCATGGAGCTCGGTTGGGTGCGCGACAACGATCTGGCGGTCGGGGCGGACGATTATCTGCGGCTCGTACTCAAGAAGACCGCCTGGTACAGCTTCATCCACCCAATGCGGATCGGCGCGATCGTCGCCAACGGTGACGATCGGAATCTCGGCCGATTCGACCGCTTCGGCTATCTCCTGGGGCTGGCCTTCCAGATCACCGACGACGTTCTGAACCTCAACGGGAACGTTGCGCGATACGGCAAGGAGATCAACGGCGATCTCTGGGAAGGCAAACGGACCCTTCTGCTGACGCACGCGCTTGGCCACGCTAATCGCGCGGACCGGGCGTGGATAAGCAGCTTTCTTGCGCGGCCGCGTGAGCGGCGCCTTGCCGCGCGAGGTGCTGCGGCTCCATCAGATTATCTCGGGCGGCGGCGGCATCCAATGGGCACAACAGGTTGCAGCCGCATTTGCAGAAGCCGCGGTCCACGAGTTCGGCACGTCGGCATTCGCGGGCGTGCCTGCAAGTCCCGACCTCGAATGGTTGCGCGCTTGCGTTGACTATCTCGTACGGCGGGACGGCTAGTGGTCCGATCCCGACAGAAGCATCCCATGCGGTCGGATGAATTGGCTCACAAAATCAAGGACTAGTGGTTCAAATCAGACGACACTATCCGTCTGATTTGAACCACTAGTAACGACGGTCGCCACCGGCGACGGGATCGCGCGCTCCATCCGTACGATCCATCGTCGGCTTCAAGTATCGGAAGGAGGCGCTGCAATGCCGGCGATTAGAGAGTGGCTCGCTTCACTGGGATTATCTGAGTACACGGACACCTTTATCGAAAATCGGATCGATCTTTCGATCCTGCCGGACCTCACGGACCAGGATCTCAAGGACCTTGGTGTCCTGCTCGGGGATCGCCGGAGAATATTGCGCGCGATTGCGGAGCTTGCTGCAACCACCTTCGCTACGCCCCAGCTCGCTGGTACGCCTGAGTCGAACCCGCGCGAGGAAGCCGAGCGTCGCCAAGTCACGGTGATGTTCGCGGACCTGGTCGGTTCGACTGCACTCTCCGTCTCGATGGACCCGGAGGACCTGCGAGAGGTCATTTCGGCCTATCAGAAATGTGTCGCCGAGACCGTGCGCCGCTTCGGCGGGTATGTAGCACGCTATTTGGGGGACGGCGTGAAGGTTTATTTTGGTTATCCGGAGGCCCACGAGGATGACGCCGAGCGAGCCGTAAGGGCTGGGCTTGAGCTGACCGCGGCGGTGGCCGAGCTCAAACCGCGCGCTTTCCATCAAGTCCGGGTCGGTATTGCAACCGGACTGGTCGTGGTCGGGCATCTGCTCCCAGCGGGTGAGTCGGAGGAGCGCGGCATCGTCGGCGAGACGCCGAACCTTGCATCACGCCTGCAGGGTATCGCCGAGCCTAACATGGTCGTCATCGCCGAAGGCACGCGACGGCTCCTGGGCGATCTCTTCAAACTCCAAGACCTTGGGAGAACGGACCTCAAAGGCATTCACGGGCCGGTGCGGACCTGGGCGGTGCTGCAGGCGAATTCCGTGGCAAGCCGCTTCGAGGCGCTACATCTAACTGGCCTGGGCGCCCTCATCGGGCGCGAGGAAGAATCCGCATTGCTGCTTCGGCGATGGGAGAGAGCAACGAAGGGTGAAGGCCAGGTGGTGCTGCTCTCCGGCGAGGCCGGTATCGGCAAATCACGACTCACGGCTGCGTTCATGGAACGTCTCGCTGGCGAACCATACACACGCTTGCGCTATTTCTGCTCCCCGCAGCACACCGACAGCCCGCTACATCCGATCATCGGCCAATGGGAACGTGCTGCCCGACTGGCGCACAACGACACCGTGCAAGTGAAACTCGACAAACTCGACGCGCTGCTCAAGCAGACCTCGACATCTGCGCAGCACGCCGCGCTCATCGTCGATATGCTGTCACTGCCGAACGAGGGACGCTATCCCGCACTCGAGCTGACCCCGCAGCAGCGGCGGGAAAGCACACTGGACGCGCTCATCTTGCAAATGGACGGCCTGGCCCGCTCCCGTCCTGTGCTGATAGTCTTCGAGGACGCGCATTGGGCCGACCCCACGAGCCTGGAAGTGTTCAGTCGGGCGGTAGGCGAGATCGCGAGCCGTCGCGATCCTGCTGATCGTGACCTTCCGGCCGGAATTCGAGCCGCCCTGGATCGGACGGGCGCACGTGACGGCCCTTACAATTGGTCGGCTGACGCAGTTCGAAGTCGACGGGATTATCGACCAGGTGATCGGCGGCAATCCGCTGCCCCCGAGCATTCGGCAGGATATCATTGAGCGCAGTGACGGCACTCCCTTGTTCGTCGAGGAGATGACCAAGGCGGTATTGGAGGCTGGCGGCCAGGGCGCGGCCGAGCACATCGTCGCGGCGGTTCCGCCCCGGCGGCGGCGGTCCCCGCAACCTTGCACGCGTCGCTGATGGCGCGGCTCGACCGGCTCGGCCCCGCCAAGGAGTTGGCGCAGATCGGGGCGGCGATTGGACGCGAGTTCTCCCATCCCCTGCTGGCTGGCGGTCGCGCGCAAGCCGGAGGCGGAGCTGCAAACAGCGCTCGACCGTCTCATTCGGGCTGGTTTGCTGTTCCGGCAGGGTGTGCCGCCGCACGCGACCTACTTTTTCAAGCATGCACTGATACGGGACGTAGCCTACAGCACGCTGCTGCGCGAGCCGAGACGTGCGCTTCATGCCAGAATCGCCGAAACCCTCGCAAAGTCAGCGCGCGGAGATCGCCGAGAACCAGCCCGAGCTGCTGGCACGTCACTGGACCGAGGCCGGGCAGATCGAGAAAGCCGCGGGGCTGTGGGGTAAAGCGGGGCAGCGGTCGGCGCAGCGCTCGGCGCTGGTCGAAGCCGCGGAACAACTCAGGCGTGCGCTCGACCTGATCGCGACCTTGCCCGGCACGCCCGCCCTGCGTCAGGAAGAGATCAAGCTTCAGGTCGCACTCATAACCCCACTCCTCCATGTCAGCGGCTACGCGGCGCCGGAAACCAGGGCTGCTGTTGAGAAGGCACGTCTGCTGATCGAACAAGCTGAAGCGCTCGGAGAGCCTCCCGAAGATCCGCTGTTGTTGTTGTCCGTCCTTTACGGCTTGTGGGTCGCGAAGCCTTGTAGCGTTCAACGGCGACGTGATGCGTGAGCTTGCTGTCCAATTCCTGGCCCTCGCAGATAAGCAGAGCGCGACGGGGCCGCTCGCGATCGGGCATCGCCTCATGGGCTCTGTCCTTGCTACACACGGGGGATATCGCAGGCGGACGAGCGCATCTCGATCGCGCGATCACGCTCTACGATCCTGCCGAGCATCGTCCTCTGGCGACGCGTTTTGGCCAAGACGTCGGCGCGGCAAGCTTGTCCTGGAAGTCGATGGCTTCTTGGCTGCTCGGCCACCCCCAGGCCGCGCTCGCAGAAACCGAGCACGCGCTCAAGGTTGCGCGCGAGGCCGGCCACTCCGCGACGTTGATCTACGTGCTGAACTTCAGCACATGGCACCATATCCACTGCGGGAACTATGCGGCGGCAAACGCGCTTGTCGATGAATTTGTCACTTTGATGGATGATCAAACAGGGTCGTTGTTCTGGGGGGCATGGGGGATGATGCAACGAGGTTGCATATTGGCCCTGACCGGCAAAGCCTCGGAGGCAGTGCAAACTATCACCTCCGGCATCACCGCAATGCGATCAGCGGGAACAACGATGTGGATGCCGTTGTGGCTTTCACATCTGACAAGAGCCAACGCGGAAATCGGTCAATTTGATCACGCCAGGCGCTGCATTGGCGAAGCGATGACCGCGGTGGAAACAACGAAGGAGACGTGGTACGAAGCCGAGGTCACTCGCATCGCCGGCGAAGTCGCTTTGCTTTCGCCGCAGCCGGATGTGGAAAAAGCGGAAGCCTATTTCGAGCGTGCGCTCGCGGTCGCGCGGGAGCAGCAGGCAAAGTCGTGGGAACTCCGAGTGGCGATGAGCATGGCGCGGCTATGGCGCGATCAGGGCAGGCGGCAGCGGGCCCGCGACCTTCTCGCTCCAGTCTATGGCTGGTTCACCCAAGGCTTCGATACTCTCGACCTGAAGGAGGCCAAGAGATTGCTCGGCGAATTGGCGCAATGAGGGCACTCGTGTCGTGTTGTTCTCCCGAAGATGCCCGCGACTGTCGACTACAGCAATCTCTGAGGTCCCCTTATGTTGTTTCGGATCGCTAGGAACTATAGACATTGCCCGACGCTGCTGGACAGACCTAAAGTCGTCGCCGAGTACTTGGTTTCAGACTTACAATTCACGGGTCCACGGCAATTTGCGCTGACGCGGTAACTGTCCCTACGGACGAAAATGCAACATTCTGACTGACTGAATAAATGCTAGGCGGAGGCCATGGATCGAACGGCATTGTTTAAGGCGGTAGATACGGTTGGTGGGAGTCGAGCGCGCGACGCATTCCCGCCGGTTCAACATGTCGCGCCTTCTGCGCAGAGCAAACCCGTGGCCGATCCCGGCGATCTCGTGGCGCGCGCTCTCGCAATCCTCGCCGCAGACAGTATGATCCCCGATAAACCCCAATTCTCTCAGGGGGCCAATATTGCAGGCGATTTTGGAACACAATCGGTCGACCTGACATTGCAGCGGCGGGTCCTCAGCGATGGCACAGAGTGCCCGCTGCCAATCCGCTACTTTGACGTTCAATGCCTCGTCGCCACCTTCCTGACCGAGCTGAACCGAGCGGCAGAGCTTCTTCGGGGCACCGGCCTGCAAGCAGTTCCGCAGGAGGATGGAAAGGCGGTTGTAGTGCTCTACTGCATCGAGTACCGCAAGACAGATATCGGTCCATACAATGAAGTCGGCCTGACCGTTCTGACCCTGGCACCGGGTGACCCAATTCCGGCGAGCTACGTACTGAACCTTCCCGTCACCACCGCGGCCGCGAACCGCGCGGGGCGGGAGATTTGGGGCTACAACAAGTTCGTCACCCCCATCGATGTCAATAGCGACGGCAAGAAGTTCTCGACGATCTTACGCGATCCCGAGAACGAAATGATCGCCACGCTAGAGGGCAGGCGCGACTCTTCCGTGCCAGCGCCGCCGAACGATATACTCACGTTTACCCTGCTTGGGGGGAGAACGATCAAAACTCAGATCCAGGTGCTGACGCCTTTCCACGCGAGTAGGGGTGACAGTTTCGTTGTTAAAGTAGGGACGTCCAGGCATCCCATGGCGAACAATCTGCGGACCTTAGCGCTCGATGGAGCGCGGCCGGTGCTGGTACAGTATGCCGACCCGTTTCAGGCATTGTTGTTCCCGGGCCGAGCGGTCTGACACCTGACGATATTGGTTCTTCGACGCCTAGTGCCCTGAGTCGCTCAAATTGACGGGTACAGCCGCTTTAGTTTTACACGCGCATCGGCCGTGGTGAACTGCCAGTCAGCTTTGGCGTGTTTTTGTTCCGTTGAGCCGTCTAGGCGGCGGCCCATCCTCTCGGCGGCGGCGAACACATCAGGGCGATCAGTTTCGCCTCGGCCGCGCCGTTGAAGATGCGTGGTCGGGCCGAGTTCGGGGAAGGTTTGCGCGCCAGGACAGCCTCGAAGCCCTCCTCGACCAGCCGCTGGCGGGTGCGGTAGATCGTCGCGAGGCTGACATCCAGAGCTTTCACGATGCGGCTGTCGCTCCAGCCCTCGCCCGCCTCGGAAACGTCGGCCTTGGGCAGAGTCCGCGCCTTCAGGACGAGGGCCGCGGGGTGCTTGCCCTTGCTGATCAGGGCTGCGAGCGTCTGTCGTTCTTCTGCGCTCAGACGCACCACATATTTTTTGACCGCAGCCTCTGACATGACCCGATTCCCTCCCGCCGTGGATGATGTTGCGAGAGAGTCACGGAAACCCGTCAGGATCAAGCACGCAGGGCACTAGGTGAGTCTGAACAGATTTCCCAACGGCGCGGCACTCAGGTAGATGATGGTGGCGAGTGTGGTGATGGAGCGGTAGCCACGAGCGCGCGCCGTGGCGACCTGGAACAAGCAGTGCACCCCTAGATCCAGCGCCTGGATGATTGTCTGTCCAGGCTGAATCGGCGGGATCTGCCGGCAACGACTGAAGCAGAGTATTGTGGCTCACCCTAAGGTTGCGCAGCCCATGGTTGAGGGTCATTCGCGTTGTCCTCTCACTGGATCCGAGCAACGACAGCACCGTATCGACGACTCGACGACGGGAGCCCGCTCCCTTAGGGTCGTTGGGGAATCATTGGACGAGTTGCGCCTGCTACTGGTTCAGAACGAAAAAGGCAATGGGCTGGCCAGGAGCCGATGGGGAGGATTGGAAGGATGTCGAAGAGCGTCCAGGTGCGGGCAAGTGCGCAACTCGCGGCCGTTCTGAGGCGAGTTCGTCCGCCTGGGGCTTGGGACCAATACCGGGCGCGATCGCGCTGTCGCCCGTACTATCGGCGATGAGGGTCGCGTCGTCTGGGGCGAAGCGCATCACGGGCAGAACCTCGACATTGATCAGTCGGTTCTTGATCGGCATCCGGCGATCTCCCGCCAGCGTTATATCCCTGGCGGATGACGAGCAGGTCGCAACCACAGGACAGTAGGACGGAGAAACGTTATGCGCCTCGGCATGTTCATGCACCCCATTCACGACTTCAAGCGGGGCTACCACACGCTGCTGTTCGAGGATCTCGACGTAATCCGCGCCGCCGATCAGGAGGGCTTCGACGAGGTCTGGCTCGGCGAGCACTATCTACTGCCATCGGAGCCGTTTGCCTCACCCTTGATGCTCTACGCGCGGCTGATCGCCGAATGCCCACGCATTACCTTCGGCTCCGGCGTGCTGTGCCTTCCGAACAAACATCCGGCGCTGGTTGCCGGCGAGGCCGCGCAGTTCGACCACCTCGCCAAGGGGCGCTTCATGCTCGGGATCGGCCCGGGTGCCGCGCCGCCGGATTTCGAGCTGTTCGGTGTCCTCGACAACAATCGCATGGAGATGCTCGAGGAGAGCATCGACATGATGATCCGCTTGTGGACCGAAGATCCGCCCTACGAGATCAAAGGCAAGTATTGGCAGGCCGTGGTTAAGGAAAATGTCCTGCCCGACCTCGGCGTCGGCAAAATGACGGTACCCTACCAGCGGCCTCATCCGCCGATCATGCTGCCCTCGATGAGCCGCAACTCGGCGAGTTCGCGATTGGCCGCGCGTCGCGGCTGGCACATGATCTCGGCCAATTTCGTACCGAAGGAGGTGGTGGCGGGGCATTGGCGCGACCATTGCGAAGAGCGGCGGGCTCTTGGATTGTCGCCGGAGCCGGCAAAGTGGCGCGCTGGACGCACTCTGCTAGTGACCGAGACTGACGAGGAAGCCCGCGCCTATTTGCGCTCACCGGGCAACAGCCTCGAGTGGTATTTTCGCTATATCATCGGGCTGACGCGCCACGGTGGCTTCGTGCACATGCTGAAGTCTGACCCGAATATGCCGGATGCTGAAGTGACACCCCAGTACTGTATCGACACGATGGTCATCGCCGGCAGTCCGCGAAGCGTGGCGGAGCGTCTCGCCGCTTTTCGGGAGGAGGTCGGACCTTTCGAGACTTTGATTACCTCACATCATGACTGGGTGCCGTTGGGGATGTGGCGCCGCCACATGCATCTTCTGGCGCATGAGGTGATGCCGATCCTGCGCTCGCTCACCGGCGTTCAAAACACCCCTCGGGAGGACTTGGCAAAGACATCGTGAGCGCAGGACCAAATAGGATTCTCCAAGCTGACGGCAACAGGGCGTGGTTCATAGTGGCAGATCCCAATGAGGCGGTCGTTTTAGAAGGGGTCTCCAAGACCTATGGCAGCGCGCGCGCACTCGCGGGCTTGAGCTTCCAAGTGTCCGAGGGCCGTTTCTTTGTTCTGTTCGGCCCTAGTTCGGTCGGTAAGACGACAACGCTGCGCGCCATCGCCGGCTTAGTGCAACCCGATAGCGGGACCATTCGTATCTCGGGGGTCGACGTCACCGGAGCCCCCATCAAGGGTCGTGGTACCTCGATGGTGTTTCAGTCCTTCGCGCTCTACCCGCATCTTACGGTGTTCCGAAATCTCGCCTATCCGCTGGCCGAGGCGGGTGTCAGCAAGTCCGATATCGACAAGCGCGTGCGGGAAACCGCCGAAATGCTTCAGCTAAATCATCGACTTCATAATAAACCGGCGACGCTCTCGGGTGGAGAGCAGCAACGTGTTGCGCTCGGCCGTTCGCTGATCCGGCGGCCGAAGATTCTGCTGCTGGATGAGCCTTTGACCAATCTCGATGCCAAGCTGCGCCACGACATGCGGGCAGAATTGAAGCGCCTGCATCGCCAATTCGGCATGACCATTATCTACGCGACGCCCGATGAGCTGGAAGCGTTGTCGATGGGCGAGGAGATCGCCGTCATGCGTGACGGTCGGGTCGTGCAACAGGGCACGCCCGATGACCTCTACGATCGGCCGGCAGATCTCTATGTCGCGTCGAAGATCGGCTCGCCGCACATGAACACGATCGACGTCGAAGCCGGAGGCGACGGCGCCAGCCTTGACACACCCTTCGGTGCATTGCCGGCTCCTGTGGTTGCCGGCGGCCTCAACGCCGGGGAGCCGCTCGTACTCGGCGTGCGGCCATGGGACCTGCGGCTGGCCCAGGGGGCCATGCCGAGCATTGTGCCGTCGGTGCAGCAGCTGGAGCCGCTTGGCGACGTGACCGTCGTGTCTCTATCCGCACACGGCACGCCCCTGCGTATCGTGCTTCCCGAGGCACAGGCTGTTGGCATGAAGGCCGGCGACACCTTGCCGATCGTCATCGATACTGCCAAGCTTCACCTGTTCCGCAAGCACGACGGGTCGGCGCTTAACCGACAATCGTAACACATACGGGGAGGAAGCAAGCATGGGATGGCAAACGAAATTGGCCGCAGCGGCTGGTGTGGCGGCACTCGCCGTCATGACCGGAGCGGCCGTAGTCCCCGCCTCGGCGGCAGACGTTACGCTAAACATGGCGGTGCCCGACTGGCCGCCAACGCACATCATGAAGGACCTTTTTGACAAAGAGTATAAGGCGGCCTCGGGCAACAATGTAAAGCTCAATCTCGATTTCATCCCATGGCCGGACTACTACACCCGCCTCAATGCCTCGCTAACCTCGGGCGAAAAGAAGTACAATATGGCGGTGTCCGACAGCCAATGGCTCGGCGCCTTCATCGAGGGCGGCTACTACCTCAAGATCAATAAGTATGTCGATGCCGATCCCGCCCTGCAGGCGGTGTTCAAGGATCTGCACCCGGCGGTGAAGTGGTCCTATTCGACGTATCCGTACAAATCCGACCAGCTCTACGGCTTCCCGCAGATGCCGGACCTCGTCGTCTCCTACTATCGCAAAGATATTCTCTGCGACCAATCTGAGCAGAAGAATTTCATGGCCAAATACAAGTATAAACTGCCCTGTGCGCCCGAGGAGGTGGACGCGATTACCTGGGATCAGTTCCGGGATATCGGCGAGTTCTTCATGCGTAAGAAGGGCGACATGCTGGCCGGCAAACGTGCCGACGACGATTTTTATGGCATTGAATTCCAGGTTGGCAAGGGATACGACTTCTTTACGACATCGGCCTACGAGTTCCTGTGGCAGCACGGGGGCGACATATGGGACGAGACCAAGCAGCCCAACGCCCACGCCGTTGGCGTCGTGAACTCGAAGGTGGCCGTTGAATCCTTCGAGCACCTGCTGTCGTTCGCCAAGTACATGCCGCCGGAGGCCAAGACAGGCGGGCTCGATATTTTCAAGACCGACGAGCTTTTCCGCGAGGGCAAGGTCGCGATCAATCTCGAATGGATTGGCTTTGCCGAAAGCTCGATTAACCCGGCAACGTCAAAAGTCGCCGATAAAGTCGCCTTCGCCCAGCTCCCGGGCCTAAAGACCGACAAAGGCGCCGTCAAATGGTCAGTGATCGGCGGGCAGCCCTTCGTGCTAATGACCTGGAACACGGATCTTCAGAACAAGGAAGCACTCGACTTTTGCAAGTGGTGGCTGTCGAAGGGGACGCAGGTCGCCTTTGCCAAGGCCGGCGGCCAGAGCGCGTTGAGATCCGTCTACACCGATCCTTCCTATCTGACATTCCGGCCGTGGAACCGCACCTGGGCTGCTAGCCTCGACTGGCAGAAGGACTTCTGGCATGTGCCCGAATTCTTCGAGCTCCTGACCGAGCAGCAGGAGGAGTACACCAAGGCCATCACCGGGCAGCAGGACGCCAAGGTGACGCTGGACAACATCGCCAACTTCCAGGAGAAGCTTCTGACCGAAGCAGGCCGTATCAAATAATCCTCACTAGAAACGATGACGCGGCTGCGCACGCTGCGCCGCCGCGTTTGCGTTAGCCCTTCAGATCGGCTTCGCGCCAGATGGAGAGTTCCTTGCCCTTCCTAATAGACGGAGAAGCCCGGACAGAGGGACCATCCGGAAAGCACGACCTCTTCGGGTTCCAGCCAAATGATGCATGCTCCCCTGACTGGCGAAATGACCGATGCTAAGAAAACGTCGCGCCCGGGGTTTGTTCGTGGACTAACCGAACTGCGCTGGAACAATTGGCCGGGTGCTTTGGTCGTTTTCCTGATCGGCATGCCGGTGACGATTATTTTGCTGCCTCCCGCCGTGTCCTTTTGGGTATCGGCCGGGCTTGCCGCATTGCTCGCAGCCAGTTTGATCGTCAACGCGTGGGGCCGCTATACTGGCGGGCTGCTGGTGACCCCGGCGCTGGCGCTGCTGTTCGTAATGAACATATTTCCGCTGCTGTGGTCCTTCGGCCTGTCGTTCTTCTCCTACCGAGCCAACCGCATGAAGGCGCCGGTTTTCGTTGGTCTGCGGAACTACGAAAACGTCATTACCGATCCTGTTGTTTGGGATCGGCTGCACACCACCGCGATCATGGTCGTGCTGACCGTGAGCGTCCAAATGGTCGTCGGCTCTTTGCTGGCAATCCTGTTTGCCAAGCAATTTCCGCTGCGGCGGTATCTGATGATTCTTGTGCTGACGCCGATGATGCTCTCGTTCGTCGCCGTCGGCGCCTTCTTCCGCTACTACTACGAGCCGAGCCTCGGGCTGCTAAGTCAGTTCGTGCGACTGTTCACGGGTGAACCCTACGTGCTCATGCAGTCGGTATGGGGTGCACGCGCCGGCATCATTTTTGCCGATGCCTGGATGTGGTCCCCGTTCGTCATGCTGTTGGTGCTCGCCGGCCTCGTCAGCGTGCCGAAATATCTTTACGAGGCGGCCGCAATTGACCGGGTCCCGGTCTGGCGGCAGTTCTGGTCAATCACGCTGCCCTACATCCGCGGCCTGCTGCTGCTGGCGCTGCTGTTTCGCACCATCGAAGCCTTCAAGCTGTTCGATGTCGTATTTCTCCTTACGGAAGGAGGGCCGGGCACCGCGACGGAGACGATTGCCGTCTATGTCTACCGTGTGGCCTTCCAATATGTGAAGACAAGCAAGTCAGCGGCGCTCGCCTACATCCTGCTGTTCACGGTCATCGTGCTTACCAATCTCTATCTCTATTTCGCCAACCGGCGCGCGAAGGAGGCTTGACCTCAATGTCTGATGCCGCAATGCCTGTGACCACGAAGGCCACCGGCACGCCAGTAGTTGGGCTTTTCGAGCGGTTAGGGTTTCGTGCTGCGTCCGGCGTCGGCGAGGCGGGGTGGGGGCGTACGCTGCTGGCGGCCGTCGTCAGCTTTATCTACTTCTTCCCCGTGCTTTGGATCATACTCACCGCCTTCAAGAGCTACGACGACGTGCTGGCGGTCCCGGCGAAATTCATTTTCACCCCCACGCTCGATAACTTCGCTCAGGTGTTCAGCCGCGCCTATTCTGTCGGCGGACAGGCCCAGGACACCGGCTTCACGCTTTACTTCTTCAATTCCATCTTCATTGCAACCGTCAGTATCCTGCTCGCCCTCGTCATCGGCACGCTGGCCGCCTTTGGTTTCTCGCGGTATCCGCTAAAGGGCAACGACACCTATCTTTTCATTATCCTATCAACGCGCATGCTGCCCGCGATCGTGGTTATCATCCCGATCTTCCTGATGTTCCGCGTCACCGGCCTCGCTGGTACCTACTTCGGCATCATCGCACTCTACACGGCCTTCAACTTGCCGTTCACGATCTGGATGATGAAGAGCTTCTTTGACGAACTGTCACCCGATGTGGAAGATGCCGCTCGGATTGACGGATCTTCCGATGCGCGTGTCTTCTTCAAGATCTGCCTTCCACAAGTTATCGCGGGCCTTGCGGCGACCGCCGTGTTCGGATTGATCCTGACATGGAACGAATTCCTCTTCGCGCTGCTCTTGTCAGGCGTCGAGACGCGCACTGTACCCGTGGCCATGGCCCAGACCATAGGCGGCGACATCGGCGTGCGTTGGGGACTTCTGGCGGCCATTGAGACGTTGTTCCTCATCCCCGTCATCATCGTGACCTTCGCGTTGCAGAATCAGCTTTTGCGCGGTGTCACCTTCGGCACCATCAAGCGTTGAGCGGGAGCACGGATGTCGACGATTGAGCTCAGGCAGATCACCAAGCGTTTCGGCAGCTTTACGGCCGTGCGTGATGTCGATCTGTCGGTGGCGGCCGGTGAGGTCGTCTGCCTGCTTGGGCCCTCTGGCTGCGGCAAGACGACGACGCTGCGCATCATCGCCGGCCTTGAACGGGCGAGCAGCGGCGACGTCATCATCGCTGGCAGGCGCATGAACAACCTCAAGCCCGAGCAGCGCGACATCGCGATGGTGTTCCAGTTCTATGCCCTCTACCCCGCTCTCACCGTGGGCGAGAACATCATGTTTCCGCTGTACCGCGAGCGGCTGAGCGCGGCGGCTGCCAAGGCCCGGGTCGCCAAGGTCGCCGACCTTCTGCATCTGCAAGGCGTGCTCGACCGGCAGCCTGGCCAAATCTCCGAGGGAGAGAAACAGCGCGTGGCCGTAGCCCGGGCGGTGGTGCGCGATCCCAACTGCTTCCTATTCGACGAGCCGCTGAGCCGGCTCGATGTCGAACTGCGCCAATCCATGCGTGGCCAGATCAAGAGTGTGCTGACGCAGCTCTCCAAAGCCACCGTCATCGTCACCCATGACCAACTTGAGGCGCTGACCATGTCCGATCGCATCGCCATCATGCGCGACGGCGTTATCGAGCAGGTGGCCCCGCCGCACGAAGTATTCGCCAGGCCTGCCAACATCTTTGTCGCCAGCTTCATTGGCACGCCGCAGATGAACCTGCTGGAAGCTGATTTTGGAGGTATGGCCGACGGCAAGGCTTCGTTCGACGTAGAGGGCAACTCCCTACGGCTACGCGTCGATCCTGCCCTGCAGCGCCTGCCGCGAGGAAAGGTCACCATCGGCATTCGGCCGCGAGCCCTTATGCCCGATAGCGCCCCCTCGCCCGAAGCGCTCACCAGCCGCGCCGAGCTAATCGAGCCGATGGGGGCTGAAACGCTTGTTCACGCCCGAACCGGCACGGGCTGCGACATTCGTGTCGTGGTGCCGCGCGAGGCGCGCGTCAAATCCGGAGAGATGCTGCATTTGAAGACGGACGTGAGTCAGGTTCATGTGTTCGATGCCGACGGGAGGGCGGTGCGAACATGACCGAGCAGACGATAGTGCAAATCCCCGCGGCTGATCCCGTGTACCGATAAGCAGGGGATGAGCGCGCAAACCGCGACACGGGTCGAATTCGCCCTGATCGGCCTCTCCATCGTCGCTCTGGTTCTCATCTTCCAGCCGTTCAGCCTGGCACTGTTCAGCGTCGGCTGCGGCGTCGTGGTCGTTTCGGGGCTAGCCAACAATCTGCTGCCACTGTGCGAACCAGGCGTTCCCGTCCGCTCGCTGGTCAACTGCGGCCTGATTGTCGGCGGTATTTTCGTCGTGGTGCTGATCATCGCCATCGCGTCCGCTTATCTGTACGGACGTGTGTTCGTTGGCCCATGAGAGGTTGTCATTCGGCGCCTTATCGGACCTCGCCCCCCAGCCAGGCCGGACGACACTCAACTTGACGGTGCCTATGACTGAACTATCATGCGAACGGAGGTCGCTATCCGATCAGCGACATACAGCACGACATTCGCGGGTCCGGGCGCCAACTCAACGAACGGACGTCACTATCCTATCAGCGACATACAGCACGACATTCGCGGGTCCGGGCGACCAACTCAACCGCGGCGCCGAATGATGACATGAGGCTGATTCCCGTGGTTGACCAGGACGTCTTCCGAAAGGCGTTCGATACAACAAACGCACTTTTTTCGGCGGTGACCCGCTGATTAACAAACCAGGTAAGGAGGAACATCATCATGAGTGCAGTCGTGTTCACCAACATCCGCGTGCTGGATGGTACTGGCAAGGCTCCTTTCGCCGGCCACGTCCGTGTGCAGGGCAACCGCATTCAGGAGGTGCTACCGGTCGACGCGCCGCTACCGGGCGGCCCCGATGCCGATATCGTCGACGGCACCGGCTACACGCTGATGCCGGGCCTGACGGAGGCTCACGCCCATCCAAGCTTTGCAAATATTTCTAGCCTGCACGCGCTCGGCGAAATTCCGCCCGAGGAGCATACGCTGATCACCGCGCGCAATGCGAAGCTGATGCTCGATCAGGGCTTTACCAGCCTCAACAGCGCGGCGTCGGGCAAGCCCCGGCTCGACATCGTCATCCGCAACGCAATCAATGCCGGCGAGCTTCCCGGCCCCCGCATTCTGGCAGCCAGCCCCGAACTCACCACCACTGGTGGGCTCGGTGACCCTAGCCTGATGCATATGCACCGCGACACGTTCGCGGTCGTGCTGGACGGACCGGATGAATTCCGCAAATACGCCCGGCTGATGTGCCGCGAGGGCGTCGACACCATCAAGATCAATCCCTCCGGCGACGAGTTCGTTCCGGCGGCGCGCGCCGAAATGACGGTGATGAACGAAGCTGAGGTCGCGGCGGTGGTGGAGGTTGCAACCACGCGCAACAAGCGAGTCATGGCCCACGCGCGATCGGCTGAATCGGTGAAGATGTGTCTGCGGCACGGAATCGACCTGATCAACCACGCCACGTTCACCGATGACGAGGCCGTGGACATGATGGAGGCCAAAAAAGATCGTATCTTCGTCATGCCGGCGATCGGCGTGATTGTCACCTCTCTTTACGAAGCCGCCGATTGGGGCCTCTCGACTGCGGCTGCGGAAGGCCTGGGCATGCGACGTGAGCTGGACCACGCATGCAAACGGATGGCCGAATACAAGCAGCGCGGCATCCGGGTGTTGCCTGGCGGCGATTATGGCTTTGCCTGGAACCCGATCGGCCGCAATGCCCGCGACCTCGAGCACTTCGTCAACCTGTTTGGTTTTTCCCACATGGAGGCGATCGTCGCGGCGACCAAATACGGCGGCGAATTGATGATGCGCGGGGACGAGCTGGGCCAGGTGAAACCGGGCTATCTTGCCGATCTGTTGATGGTCGATGGCGATCCGCTTACAGACATCCGTATCCTGCAAGATGCCAATCGTCTGATCGGTATCATGAAGGATGGCGCGTTCCACAAGCGTCCGCTCGCTCATGGGCGGTCCCACAGCCTGGCCGCTGAGTAGATCCGTCGGAAGCGACCCCATCGACAAATCCACGGGCGACTTAGCGCTTCGATCGGCAGCGACTTCCAACCGAACGTGCGCTGCATGGCGCCCGTCCCTTCGCTTGTCCTGAGCTGTTCCGGCTCCGATGGCCTACTTCACAATTGAGACAAACGACGTCATCTCCCCAGCACGCCTCTTCGAGGTATCCAGCGTAGGCGGCATCAGACCCGACGATGACGCGATTACTCGGGCTCGGGTTCTTAATCGGTCGGAGAACCAATTTAACCCCCTGCGAGGCCATGGAGGAACGGCTTTGCTCGCGTCACCTCGCAGCGGCTCTTTTAACCTTGCGCAGGGGAGGAACGTTAACCGGCGGGGTCACATCGTCAGGATTGTTTAACGCAAGAAGCAGCGCCTCCCTGAGTTGACGTAACTTACGCTCATTTTCGACCTTTAGTCCAAAAACGTCTTTTACGTAAAAAACGTCAACGGCTCGGACACCATATGTTGTCACATGTGCCGACGCTATCTGAAGTCCCTGATCGCTGATCGACGCAGTCACGTCATGCAGCAGGCCAGGCCGGTCTCGGCCGTTGACTTCAAGCACAGTGTGTGTGTTTGAGGCGCGGTTGTCGATCACCACGCGCGGGGGTACGTGTATTGCCTGCATGCGCCTGCCGAGCAAAATCTTCGACACGCGTCGAATTTCGGCGGACAAGCGGAGCCGGCCCGACAAGGCTTGCTCGATCAAGACCGAGAGCCGAGCCAGTCGGTGCGGTGCATCGAATGTCCCGCCCGCGGTGTCCTGGATCCAGAACGTATCGAGTGCCATCCCATTGGTCATCGTATGAATACGCGCATCAACGATGGAGGCGCCCGCGACCGCAAGCGCACCTGATATCTTGCTAAACAAACCCGCATAATCTGCACAGTAGACCGTGACCTCAGTGACCGCCCGAGCAGGTAGGGGTTGCGTATCGACGGTCAGCGGTGATTTTCGATGCTCGGCGTCTCGAATAAGCCGTGCGTGACGGGCATGAGTTTCCGGATCGAACGACAACCAATATCCGGCATAGCCTAGCCCGCTGAAATGTTCGATTTCCTCAGGGGTCCAATCCGTCAACAAACTGCCAACAGCCTGCTTGGCGCGCGCAACCCGCACGTCTCGTTCAGTGGTGGCGAGGCCTCCCGCCAACACTTCAGCGACCCGAGAGTAAAGCTCTCGCAGCAGAGTAGCTTTCCAACCATTCCAGACCTTGCTCGAAACGGCGCGCATATCGGCCACCGTTAAAATAAGCAGCAGCCTCAGTCGCTCAGGCGACTGAATCGTGTCAGCCAGGTCCAGGATCGTCTTGGGATCATCGATGTCGCGCTTGAATGCCGTCGCGCTTAGCAGCAAATGATGGAGCACCAGCCAGGAAACTGTCTCTGTTTCCTCGTCTGTCAGACCCAGAGCCGGGCCTACCTCAAGCGCCACTTCCGCCCCGAGAGCCGAGTGATCGCCGCCGCGACCCTTGGCAATGTCGTGTAGCAGCATTGCCAGATAGAGTGAGCGCCGTGACTGGACGTGGTCCACCAGCTGCGATGCGATCGGCGCGACGTCGGCGAGTTCCCCCCGTTCCAACGTATTGAGGACCCGCACTGCTTCTATAGTGTGCTCGTCTACCGTGAAAATATGATAGGTATCGAACTGCATCTGGCCGACGATGCGGGCCCAATCAGGCAAATAGCGGCCAAAGAAACCCGTCTCGTTAAGGATACCGAGCCAGCGGGCCCCGTCGGGATGCTGTCCACCCGGGCGAGGACCATCATGTTCCTTGCCGCACAGTAGATCCATAAAGATCCTGGCCGCCTCTGGATCGCCCCGGAGTGACACTGCCCGGCGCTCGTTTTGAATGAATGATCGAACCGCGAGTGGATGAAGCTCCAGCCCGCGATCGCGGGCGACCTGTAAGATGCGCAGCATTTGGATCGGTTCAGAATCAAAATCTCGACCGGCGATCGGCAGCAATTGACCCTCTGCCAGAACAAAGCCCGCCGATAGCAACGCGTCGTCGGTCTCGGCCTCGAGTGCCGGTGGACCCAGCGCAGATCGCAGGATGGCCGGCTCCAGGATCCGTGTCAGGCGGGCGATTTCCCGGGCGGTGAGGAAATAATGGCGCATGAAGCGCTCCACGCCGTCCTGCCGGCCGTGGCGGGTGTATCCCATTCTCGCCCCGATTACCGGCTGCAAATCGAATGTCAGCCGCTCCTCGGCTCGGCCCGCCACGTAGTGCAGGTGGAACCTGACAGTCCAGAGAAATTCCCAGGCACGCCTACCATGCCGCGCCTCCTGTTGCGTAAGGATCCCGCCGAGATCGGCAAGTTCGCCCATTGTCTGAGTATCGAAAACATAACGCGCGATCCAATACAGCGTCTGCAGATCACGCAGGCCGCCGCGGCCTTCCTTGACATTAGGTTCGACAACAAATGGGCTGTCGCCATATCGTCGATGGCGAAGTGCTCGTTCAGCCTGCTTCGCTGCGATATACTCGGCGGCGCCCGCCTCTTTGCAGGCAGCCCGAAAACGGCGATGGAATTCCCCAAACAATGTTTTGTTACCGGTCAGAAACCGCGCATCAAGCAGGGCGGTCCGAATCGTCGTATCCTTCGATCCCTCTAGCAGGCAGTCCCCGATCGAGCGCGTCGCATGGCCCACCTTCAGTCCAAGGTCCCAGAGGAAGTACAACATGTACTCCACCACGCGTAGCGTTTCCGCCGTTGGGTCTTCAGCTGTGAGGAACAACAGATCGATATCGCTGAACGGTGCCAGAACCCCCCGTCCGTAGCCGCCCGTTGCAGCTATGCTGAGACTTTCGACAAATCCCAGTTCGGGTTTGCCGGTAGTATGTTCGAACAACGCAGAAACAACCCCGTCGATCAGCGCGCCAAGCAACCGCGCAGCCTGTAGGCCGGTAATCTGCTCCTGCTCAAAGGCATGTTGCACATAGGATTGTATGCGGGCCAGATGACGTCGAAAGGCGCCAACGGCCGCGTCTCGGGAAACTGCGCCGCTCTCCCCGGCGATTCCAGCAAGGGCGTCAGAGAGCAAGGACGCCGCGGCCTCAGGGGCACGCGGCAGGGGAACAGGGGTTAACATTGCGTTGATCGGTACTATTTGCTGCCATCCGTGCAACCCGGCACGAGCAACTTCAGGCGATAAAGAGCATCGAGCGCTTCTTTCGGCGACAAATTATCCGGACTTATCTTATCCAGGGCCTCAATCAACAGTGAGATTTTGTCCGGCTCGGGCGCGTCCTCCGAAATCGTTGCGGCAAATAACGGCAGAGCATGAACTGACGCTGATTTGCCTAATGGTCCACCGTGCCTTTCCAAGGCCGCCATTAACGATGCAGCCCTGCGAACCACGTATGTCGGGACACCCGCAAGTTCCGCGACATGAACGCCCCACGAGCGTCCGGCCGCGCCCTCGGCGACTTCGTGCAGAAAAACAACGGTGCCTTTCCATTCTTTGACTCGCATCGTGTGGGGCTTGAGCCGCGGCAGGCGATCCGCGAGTTCCGCAAGTTCATGGAAATGTGTCGCGAAAATGGTGCGGCAGCGTATCGCGGAGTGGAGGGCCTCAAGAACCGCCCAGGCGATCGCCAACCCATCGAGGGTAGAGGTGCCCCGGCCGATCTCATCAACGACCACAAGCGATTTAGGTCCCGCCTGGTGGAGAATCGCGGCAGTTTCGGTCATCTCTACCATGAAGGTGGATCGGCCGCGCGCAAGGTCATCGGCCCCGCCGACACGGCTGAACAGCCTGTCTACAATCCCAACTACCGCGGACTCCGCCGGAAGCGGCAGTCCAGCCTGCGCAAGAACCACAAATAGCGCATTCTGACGCAGGAAGGTTGATTTTCCTGCCATATTCGGTCCGGTTAGCAGCATTACACGCTGATTGAGCGAGAGATCGCAGCGGTTCGGCACAAATGCCGCATGACCCACAAGCGCGGTTTCGACGACCGGGTGGCGTCCGGCTTCGATGCAAAAATCGTCTGTGGCGGTTAGCTTAGGCCGCACCCAGGTGCCGCTCTCCGCCAGTTTCGCAGCAGATTGTACTGCATCCAGGAATGCAAGCGCCTCTGCGCAGGCGGCTAGCTGTTCGGCGTGCGCCAGGACCCGCCGTACCAAGTGATCAAAAACCAAATGCTCTCGCGCTGCAGCACGTTCCGATGCCTCCCGGATGCGCTGATCCAGTTCGGACAACAATGGCGTGGTGAACCGAGCTCCACTCGCCATACCCTGACGCAAGGTCAGTTCCGGAAACTGCCGCAGCTTTTCGACGGCAATCGACGGCGCCTCGATGATGTAGCCGAGCTGGGCATGGTGCCTGATCTTCAGGCTAGCGACACCGAAACGCTGCGCGAAGTCGAGTTGCATCGTGACGATGACTTGGCGGCTTTCATCGCGGAGCGCCCGATGCGCGTCAAGTTCCCCGTCAAACCCGGTCCGTATTGCGCCGCCATCTTCCAATCGTGCCGGAATCGGGTCGGCTAAAGCTTGAGCCAATTCCTCCGCCAAGGGGGAACCAATCTGAATGGCCGCCCGCGCACTGGCGAGCGCCTCTGGCAGGGGCACCTGAAGAACTTCGTAAATACCATACGCCGCATCCAGACCGTGTCGGATCGCGGCGAGATCCCGGGGCGTCCCTCGGTTTAGCGACAGCCGACCCAACGCACGGGCCATATCCGGTGCTGTTCGCAGTATCGCGCGCAATCGGTCCGTTGCGTCGGGATTGGCCAGACACCAGGACCATGCGTCCTGACGTGCAACGATCGCCGCCAGATCGGTCAGCGGGGCCGATAGCCATGCGGCTAGCGCTCGACCGCCCGCCGCCGTTAAAGTTCGATGCACCGCCGCGAACAGCGTGTGCTGACTGCCCCCATCCCTGGATCGCATGATTTCCAAACTCGCGCGTGTCGCTGCGTCCATCAGCAATGCGCCAGCCTCTCCTTGCGGTTCGGGCCGGCCCAGCCTGGGCAAAGCGCCCGACTGCGTGCTGCGGATGTAATCCACAGCCAACGCTGCGGCGACCGCTTCGCCGTCGCTGAAAGTCCCGAATGCATCCAGGCTGACAGTTCCGAAGGTTTCCGCCAGGCGGCGGCGGGCGATCAGCGGCGTCGACGGTAGCGTCTCCGGTGACCGTTTTGCTGCCCAGTCGCCAAGATCGAGTGACTGAGGTGCGACGATCTCTACTGGCTCCAGCCGGCCCAGTAGTTCGGGAAGTTGGGTCTTTGTTGTCGCGGAGGTTTCGAACAGCCCCGTTGAAATATCGACCCAAGCGGCGCCAAGACCATCCTTTTCCCAGGCCAGGGCCAACAGCAGGTTTGGCCGCCCTGCTTCCAGCAGCGATTCCTCTATGATAGTGCCCGGGGTGATAATCCGAACAACCTCCCGCCTGATCGGCAGCCTGCTCGTGCGTCCCTTGGGGTCTTCCATTTGCTCGACGATGGCAACTCGAAATCCACGCCTTATCAGTCGAGCCAAATAGACCTCTGAAGCGTGATGCGGAACGCCACACATCGGGATCGGGGTCCCACAATGCTCACCCCGATGGGACAGAGCGATATCCAGCGCGGCGGCAGCGGCTTCGGCGTCCGCGAAAAACAACTCATAAAAATCACCCATTCGAAAGAACAGCAGCGCGTCGGGGTGATCCGCCTTGGCGGCGAACCATTGAGCCATGACCGGAGTCGCTCCGGTTGACGGGGGTATGCCGGTCTTGGCGTTGGAAACGGTGTCCACCGTCTCGCTACGCCGCTTCCCGCTTACGAACGAAGGCGGCGATCGAAGCCAGAGCCGCTGGCGTCATGCCTTGGATGCGAGCGGCCGCGCCAAGTGACTCCGGCCTGACATGATTCAGCTTCTCGCGAATTTCGTTGGAAAGGCCACCTATTTCGTCGAATGCGACCAGCGCAAGGTCCACGGCATCTTCTCGCCGGCTTAAGCGGGCTTCAGCCTGTTGCCGGTGTAGATACCCCGCATAGCGCGCATCCGTCCGAAGTTGTTCCGCCACCCGCGCTGGCAGGGATCGAAGCCAAGGGAAGACGTCGCTGAGTAGCGGCCATGCGACGGAATCATTGCCCACCAGATCCATTACCGACCGCCACCGTCCATCAGCAGCTGGTGCGATCCCCAGCCGATACATCGCGGCGGCGGGTAACCCTTCCTGTCCCGCGCGTTCCTTGGCATCGCGCAACGCGCTCTGGAATTTGCCGAAGACGATTTTTCGCGTGCGGCCGACACATCCCCAACCTATCCCCTTTTCCGTTAGCCGAAGGTCAGCGTTATCTGCCCGCAGACTTAGGCGAAACTCCGCGCGGGAGGTAAACATCCGGTAAGGCTCGGCGACACCCTGGGTTGTAAGATCGTCCACCATGACCCCAAGATAGGATTCGGTGCGGTCGAGCCATATCGCAACTTGTCCGGTAGCCGATCGAGCAGCGTTTATCCCAGCTAGAAGCCCCTGCGCGGCAGCTTCTTCATATCCGGTCGTGCCGTTGATCTGCCCAGCCAGGAATACGCCCGGCAAGGCCCGCAGTTCTAACCCGCGCGTTAGTGAACGCGGATCTACGAAGTCATACTCGACGGCATATCCCGGCCGAACCATGCGAGCATGTTCTAGACCCGGAATGGTCTTCAGGATTGCATGCTGCACATCTTCTGGCAGACTTGTGGATATCCCGTTTGGATAGATCGTCGAACCGTCCAGGCCCTCTGGCTCCAGGAAGATGTTGTGGGAATTCTTGCCAGCGAACCGGACAATCTTGTCCTCGATCGATGGACAATAGCGTGGCCCTCGACCGGCGAGTTGGCCGGAATAAACAGCTGATCGGTGAATGTTTTCTCGAATGACCGCATGGGTTGCGGCGGTCGTGCAGGTCACGCGGCATTCTATCTGTCTGTTGGGCAAGCGTGATGTCAGCGTGCTAAACGACTCCGGTTCAATGTCCCCGGGATCGGCCCGCAACCCTTTCCAATCGATGGATCGCCGGTCCAATCGCGGAGGAGTTCCGGTCTTCAAGCGTCCAAGCGACAGCCCCAGTCGGCCGAGGGTTCGGGCCAAACCGATTGAGGGGGCCTCCCCAAGCCGGCCTCCAGGAGTTTGGTGATCACCTATATGCATGATCCCCCGCAGGAATGTCCCGGCGGTCAACACCATCGTGTCACAGCTAACCCGCTGACCATCGCTGCAGAGGACCCCTGCAACGCGCCCGTCGCCATGCATCTCGATATCTTCGACACTCGCCGCGAGCAAAGTCAGGTTGGGCGTCTCCTCCAACAACATGCGCATCGCCCGGCGGTACAAGGAGCGATCCGTCTGCGCCCGCGGCCCGCGCACCGCCGGTCCTTTGCTGCGGTTCAACAATTTGAAGTGGATGCCGGCAAGATCGGCCGCTTGTCCCATCAGGCCATCCAGCGCATCGATCTCTCGCACCAAATGGCCCTTTCCAATCCCGCCAATTGAGGGATTGCATGACATCTCGCCAATCGTGGCCAGAGAATGGGTAAGTAGCAGCGTGCTCACACCAACCCGTGCGGCTGCCGCCGCTGCCTCGCATCCGGCGTGCCCACCGCCTACGACGATAACATTGTAATGGTTGCTCATAGTTTGCTTTGTGCCATAGAAGCCGCTCCTCTTGCCATGGCTCGCACCCGGCTCTTTCGCTGGGTGGGGAGCAACGTCATGATGAGACCAGCAGTTCCATTCAAGGCGCTGAGTAAACCAACGGGGGGCCTGTCCATGGCTGATGGCGCTATCGATACACGCACCGCTCGAGTAACCGCGGAAGAGGCGCTGCACATGCACGCCAGCGGCCGCCCGGGGAAGCTGGAAATCCGGATCAGTAAGCCGATCACCACTGCCCGCGACCTTTCTCTAGCCTATTCACCCGGCGTCGCGGAACCGTGCCTGCACATCGCCCGCGACCCGTCCCTTGCCTATGATTACACGACCAAGGGAAATATGGTCGCGGTCATCTCGAACGGCACCGCCGTCCTTGGACTTGGCAACCTGGGAGCTGTCGCATCAAAGCCCGTCATGGAAGGCAAGGTCGCGCTCTTCAAGCGCTTCGCTGACGTCGATGGTTTCGATCTCGAGGTTGGCACCGAGGACGTCGATGAGTTTGTCAACGCGGTCCGCTTCCTGGGGCCTGGCTTCGGCGGGATTAACCTCGAAGACATCAAGGCACCAGAATGTTTCGTTATAGAGCAACGTCTCCGCGAACTCATGGATATCCCAGTCTTCCACGATGACCAACATGGCACCGCGATTGTCGCCGCCGCTGGCCTCATAAACGCCTGTCATCTGACCAATCGTGAGCTTCGGGCAACCAAACTGGTGGTGAATGGCGCGGGAGCGGCGGCAATCGCATGTGTGGAACTTCTTAAGGCCATGGGCGTGCGGCCGGACCACGTGATCTTGTGTGATACTAAGGGTGTCGTCTACCAAGGCCGTACCGAAGGCATGAATCAGTGGAAGTCCGCGCATGCCGCCGCCACGAAGGCCCGCACGCTAAGCCAAGCCATGGAGGGGACGGACGTATTCTTCGGTCTTTCTGTAAAGGGCGCACTAAGCAAGGATATGGTTGGGTCCATGGCCGACAAGCCAATCATCTTCGCCATGGCCAATCCCGACCCTGAGATATCGCCGGAGGAGGCGAGGGCGGTCAGCCCGCACGCAATCATCGCTACCGGTCGCAGCGACTACCCAAACCAGGTTAATAACGTTCTCGGCTTCCCGTACATATTTCGTGGTGCCTTGGATGTGCGCGCCAGCACGATCAACGACGCAATGAAGATCGCTGCAGCCGAGGCCTTGGCTAAACTTGCGCGGGAAGACGTCCCGGATGAGGTCCACTCTGCTTCCACCGGACGCCGTCTTGCATTCGGGCCGGATTATATCATCCCCAACGCGTTCGACCCGCGTCTCATTGCCAGGGTTCCCCCGGCGGTCGCAAAGGCTGCGATGGACTCGGGCGTCGCGCGCAGGCCGCTAGAAGACCTGCGCCGATATACACGCAGTCTCTCCGGGCGCCTCGACCCGACAGCTGACGCGTTGGATGCCACGATGGAAATGCTGCGTGAAAACCCACGTTGCGTGGTCTTCGCCGAGGGGGAAGAGCAAAAGGTTGTCCGAGCGGCGGTGGCATTCCGCAATGCCGGTTATGGACGGCCAATCCTGATCGGACGCGAAGATCGCGTACGAAGCACCTTGGCGGGGCTCGGTCTTGGTGACATCGAGGGGATTGAAATCCATAACGCCCGGCTATCGGGCGCCAACAGCAAATATGTGGAATTCCTTTACAATCGCCTGCAGCGCCAGGGTCACTTGCATCGCGATGTCCAGCGCATGGTCAACCAGGACCGGAACGTATTCGCCGCCTGCATGGTCGCGACGGGTGACGCCGACGCAATGGTCACCGGCATCACCCGCTCAGCCTCGGTCTGCTTGAATGACATTCGGCACGCAATTGGGGCCGCCAAGGACGGGATTGCATTCGGGTTGACTTTGTTGGTCGGCATGCGAGGCAAAACTATCTTCCTGGCCGATTCGCTAGTCAATTTCCGTCCCGATGCCGCGCAACTAGCCGATATCGTGATCGGGGCCGCCGCCGCGGCGCGTCATCTCGGCCACGAGCCCCGAGTCGCTTTGCTGTCCCACTCGACGTTTGGCGATCCTCCGCACGACCGAGCGATCCCGATGCGTGATGCGGTCAAGATCTTGGATCAGCGTAAAGTCGATTTCGAGTACGACGGGGAAATGAGTCCGGATGTCGCGCTCGAGCCATCCATTCGTGCGTTATACCCGTTCTGCCGCCTTACCGGGAACGCCAACGTTCTAGTTGTCCCAGGCCTCCATTCGGCCCATATCGCCGCACGGTTGGCTCATCATCTGAGTGGGGGGACCACAATTGGGCCGCTACTGATCGGCATGGAAAAGCCGGTCCAGATCGTTCCAATGGATGCGTCTTCAAGCCAGATCGTCGATCTGGCTTGCCTAGCCGCCTACCAAGCCGTCAGCCGGTAGGCGGCAGAATTCGATCGCGCGCCGGAGAACGCGATACGAAGTCAGACTATACGAAGTCAGATTACTGGTTCAGCATTTTGTCGGACCGGAAGGTCGCTTTGGGGCTGGTCAGCGATCATTTCCATCCGGCCGGTGATCTGACCGCCGTCTTCGACTTGTAGGCGGCGGCACCGCGCAGTTCCAAGCACCTTACCGCTGCTCCGCACGATGAGACTTCCGCGAACGGTTAGCGTGCCGTCGATGGTGCCAGCGATTTCGGCATCCTCGACCTCCACTTCGCCCTTGAAGACGCCCCCCGGCGCGATCGAGAGCTCGGTGGCATGAATCATGGTCGCCTCGACCGTGCCCTCGACAACGAGGCGTTCTGCGTCTTGCACCACGCCCTGGACACTGATGCCGCGTCCGACAACGAGCGTGCGGCGGTCGGAAGGATCACGGCTGGCTGGACGGCTCATTGTAACGCCCGGTCGAGCGGGGGAAGCTGGTGTGGTGGCGGGCGCGGCGGGAGCGGACGAAAACGGCGGTCGCGACATGTTTTGCGCATCCTTCAAGGGAGCGGGACGGAAAGGAGGAACGCCGAGACCACTGTCCAAGGGTTGAACGGGTGGCACGGCAGCGGGGCAAGCATCCAAATTGGGTTGGGTTGCTTTGAGATCCGCCGGCTGGCGTGTTTCTAAGTCCGCCGGCTGGCGTCTATCTAAGTCCGCCGGCTGAGTGGCTTTTGAGGTAACCGGCAAAGAGGACAACCCTGCGGGAAGCGGGGCAGCACTCACGGCCGGAATGGGCTCGTCTGGTTTTCGACGTTTGAACAAGACACCTTACCAAGCTGAAAAGGGAACAGTTGCCTACCATGGAGTGTGTTCCGGAAACAACATTCTGTTCGGGTTATTTCATTATTTAATCGATGTCTAATCGGCCCGACTCGGCCTCGCTGGCCAGCGCCATATCAAGGATATGAACCATGGCGGCCGTGCCGACGACGGGGATCAATAGATTCAGTAGCGGAATATAGGCGGCCAGAGCTAGGACGCCGCCTTGTGCTAAAACGATCCCGCGATATTGGAGATAGATCGACTCCGCTATGGAACGTGACATCCGTCTCATCGCGACTGCAACAAACAGACCACGCCCGATCGCGTAAGACGCAATCGCCCAACCCAGAACGAGGCCTAGCCCCGGCACTATGAAAGCGAAGATCAGCGCTGCAATACTCAGTGCCAACACCTTTACGGCCACCGAAATGCTGTCCCACGCCTGTTCCAGTATTGAGGCACTTTCCGCCCGCGGTAGCCACGGATAGAACCTCCGCTCAACAGCCGAGGCGATTCGGTCACAAAACAACATACCGATCCCGGCGGCGATTGGAAGGAACAGCCAAAACGCGAGTAAAGCGGCGCCGATGGATCCCAGAACATCTGCGGTCCAAGCCAACCAGCCATGAAGAGCCAATAGCTTATGCACTCCCCATACCCCACCCGTAAATAACCCAACGAAACAGGCCATCGCCCAGGCCAGACTTCGCAACACCACCCCTCGAAAGACCGGATCGTCCAGTTGGCCAATGGCTCGGATGATTGGTAGGAATAGATGTGATGCGTGCGCCCGCCTCATCGATGGTACAACTTCCACGCGCGATTCGGCTTCGTCAAAGCCCCAGATTGGTAAGTTAGACAACGGTCGATCCAAGCTATTGATCTCGGCCTCTAATGGGTGGGGAAGCAAGATATTAGCAATCGCAGGGTCGGGTTGGTCCGGAACGTAGTTTCGGCGAATGTGCCACGACCGATACGACCGAGGGTCTATGTTCTGTCGCCCTTTCACACAAGCCGACCGTTGTTAAGCGCTCTGCCGAGGAAACGCGGATCGTCGTGACGAAGTCCGAAGCGCATCGGGGCGGGATTGGGCTGTCGGATGCCGGCGGCAACGGTATAGGCCTTAACTGTTGCGACGGCATTGTCGATAGATCCTGGAGCTTCGGGCCGGCCGCCACGGTCACGCTTTTGCAGCGGGCGAAGCAGAGGACGGCGTCCTCAGCTTGATTAGGGCGATTTTATGGCAAAAGAACTTCACTTTTTTGTGTATATGCGCTCAGATGCACAAAATCGTGAGGGTCACCATTGTGCTTCGTGTTGCCGGCTTCTGTCTTTCCATCGGCCTCTCCGCGGTGGCCCCTGCCGCATTCGCTTTGCCCGAACTGATCAGCGAGCCGAACCTACCGCGGTCGGCAAGACCCAGCGTCGCGGACGCGCCATGGGACGAATTGGTCCGAAAGGCACTCGACGGGGATCTCTCCTCTGTCACAGAAATCGGCAGGATTTATGCACACAACTCCAACGCTCCGTATGACGTGGCCGAAGCCATGCGCTGGCTCACGCGGGGTGCCGACCTCGGATCCGTAGAAGCACGCCGAGAACTGGGGCTTTTGCTCCTGAGAGGCGAAGGCTCCCAAAAGGATCCCGGTCACGCCGCCTCATTGCTCAGCCAGGCCGCTGACGCAGGCGATGCGGAGGCCGAAGCCGCTTTAGGAGTTATGTACGCATACGGCGACGGGGTACCGCAGGATTGGGCCCTTGCCGTCGACTGGTCACGGAAAGCCGCGAACCAGAACAATCCCTGGGGGCAGGCCAACTACGGCCTGTATCTCGAATCCGGGCGGACAGGCCAGGCAGATCCTTTTCAGGCCGCCGCGATATATCAACGAGCCGCCGATAACGGTTTCGCGCTGGCGCAAATCCGGCTTGGACTTCTCTATCAAAAGGGGAATGGGGTGGAGCACAACCCAGCTCGCGCCTTCGACTTTTATCTTCAGGCCGCGCAGAATAATGATCCGATCGGGGAACGGTTGCTTGCACTCGCGTTCCGCGATGGCATCGGTACTCCGCCTCGTCAGGACGAATTTGTCGCGTGGCTGAACCGCGCGTCCCAGCATGGTGATGCCGAGGCGATGTATCTGCTCTCGGAGGTCTACGCGGACGGACAGGGGGTGGCTCGCGACGAACAAAGGTCCAAGTTGTATCTCTTCGAGGCCGCCGAACACGGACATGCCTTGAGCGCTGCACGGGTCGGTAATGATTCAGCAGCGGGTTCCCAGAATGCGAAAGCGGCACATTGGCTGCGCATCGCGCTCGATAAGGCAGCTAGAGAGTCCGTTTTCCTACCGGAAGATAACTCCAGTTACCGGGGGCGCCAGTTCGCGCTTGCTAGCTACAATCTCGGCGTACTGCTGCTGTCTGGCGATGGCGTCGCAAAGGATGTCGCCCAGGCAATTGCACTTTTTCACACTGCATCGGACCATGACTGTGCACGCGCCACTGACCAGCTTGCTCGGATGTCTCATCAGGGGATCGGCGTTGCCCAAGACGACACAGTCGCTCTAAAATTATATCAAGCTGCGGCGTCTGCTGGCATCGGGTCGGCCGCGTTCGATCTAGCCGAGGGTTATGTTTCCGGGTGGGTTGGCGACCAATCCAAGACGATGGCGCTACGTTGGTACCGGCGGGCCGCGGCGCTCGGCTTTCCGCAAGCTTGGTTTGCTCTCGGCCGTTTCTATGAAGAAGCGTCCGGAGTGGCTGGTGACGACGATGAAGCGCTTACATGGTACCAGCTTGCCGGAAACAGCAACGTCGCGGCTGCCCAACTACGCCTCGGTGACGTCGCTCACCGCGCCGAACTTCGCCAGGTACGTAACGATCAGGTCGCTCTGCGTTGGTATATTCTTGCCGCTGATCAAGGCAATGTCGAAGCGGAAGAGAGAATAGGCGATCTGTATTGGCAGGGATCGGCCGACATCCCTCGTGACCCGGTCGAGGCAGTACGCCACTTCAGGATCGCCGCCGACCGAGGACTTCCATCCGCCGCCCGAATGCTGGCGATCGCCTATGCAGACGGTGACGGCGTTCCCGCGGACGATCGCCAGATGTTGATGTGGGAGCACAAGGCAGCAGAAGCTGGCGACGCAGTGGCCGCGGGTATGCTTGGCTACGCCATCATGATCGGAGTTGACGGCACCTATGATCTTGTGGAGGCAGCAATCTGGCTGACCTTAGCGACCCAAAACGCCCATACCGATGATTGGCGTGGCCACACCGCTGCCTATGCGAAAGATGTACAGAGCAGGCTGACGCCTCCCGAGCGTGAGGCATTTCATGCTCGGCTGGCGCGTTGGCGGGCCACTTTGGAAGGTGAGTAATTCATATCGAGCAAAGAGTGAGCTGCCCTTCGGTCTGACAAATCACGACGACGGCCGCACTCAGCAGGGCAATCCGTATACCGCAAGGGTCCCGTGAACGTGGGGTCTGCGGCCGTCAATAAGCGGAGGCTCATCGACCCACTCACAACCCGCCAAGTTTAATGCTCCCGACGCACGGGGCTTCGGCACCTGTCCGCCTCGCGTCTAGGCGGGGCACGGAGGTGCATTTCCCGTTCGCTCACAGTCGTCGATTTCGCCTAATCTGGGTAACGAGGTAAGGTAAAGTTACCTAGCCCAGAAGGGGTCCGAGATGGATTTCGCATTGACTGACGCGCAGCATCAAATCCGCGAGGAGGTCCTCCGTCTTTGCGCACGGTTCGACGACGCTTACTGGCTTGAACGTGAAAATACAGCCACGTTCCCGCATGCTTTCTTCGATGCCATGGCGGCCGGTCATTGGCTTGGGATCGCAATGCCCGAGGCTTATGGGGGAGCCGGCCTTGGGATTACCGAGGCCGCTATTCTGGCTCAGGCTGTCGCCGAGTCCGGCGCCGCCATGAGTGGAGCAAGCGCCATCCATATCAACATTTTCGGCCTTAATCCGGTGGTGGTCCATGGCACTGATGAGCAGAAGGCGCGGATGCTGCCGCCGCTGATCGAGGGGAAGGACAAGTCCTGCTTCGGTGTGACCGAACCGAACGCCGGCCTGAACACCACCGAAATTACGACACGGGCGGACCTGCACGGCGATCATTACCGGATCAACGGCACGAAGATCTGGACCTCCACCGCTCAGGTCGCGAACAAAATCCTGCTGCTGGCGCGAACGACTTCGCTTAATAACGTCAGGCGTAAGTCACAAGGGATGACCCTGTTCTACACTGATCTCGACAAGACTCATGCCGAGGTTCGGTTGATCCACAAGATGGGCCGTCACGCTGTGGATTCAAACATGGTCTTCTTCGAGGACATGCAGGTTCCGGTGGAAGACCGCATAGGCGAGGAAGGCGAAGGCTTCCGCGCCTTGTTGCACGGCCTGAATCCGGAACGCGTCCTGATCGCCGCCGAAGCCGTGGGCATTGGCCGGGCCGCACTGGCGAAGGCGACTCGGTATGCCCGGGAGCGAGTCGTTTTCGGTCGTCCAATAGGACAAAATCAGGGAATCCAGCATCCGCTGGCGAAGAACTGGGCTGAACTGGAGGCAGCCAACCTTCTGACCTTTAAGGCCGCGTGGTTGTATGATACAGGCCGCGAATGCGGTGCCGAGGCGAACGCGGCAAAATATCTGGCGGCCGAAGCAGGTTATCGAGCCGCCGAGCAGGCTGTCTTGACGCACGGCGGGATGGGTTACGCCCAAGAATATCACGTCGAACGTCTGTTTCGTGAAAGCATGCTGCCGCGTATCGCGCCGGTCAGCCGCGAGTTGATCCTGAGCTATTTGGCCGAGCGGGTGCTGGACCTTCCGAAGTCATATTGATTAGTCGACGCCAACAGCCGTCCCCAATGTCTCTCCGATCGGCCGATTTAAGATAAGATCAGCGATCTCATCGAGCCCGGTTTTTTCTCGGTTGAGAATAACCAAAGTGGCACCGTTGCGTTTCGCGAGCTCCGGGAATCCTGCCGCCGGGTAAACCGTCAGCGAGGATCCGATCGCGATAAACAGGTCGGCCGACAAAGTTTCCTCCTCCGCTCGGCGCATCGCGTCGGTCGGCATAGACTGGCCGAACGAAATTGTCGCGGTCTTAACCCAACCGCCGCACGCACAATGCGGAATAATCTGGTCTTGTTCGAAATCGTTACGAAGAGGCTCGATGTGATAGTGCATGCCGCAATCCAGGCAATGGGCATAGGTCGCATTTCCATGCAACTCGATGACTTTATCGTCGGGAATACCAAAATCCTGATGCAGTCCGTCGATATTCTGCGTAATGACGCCCTTGGCCCTGCCTAACCGAACCAATTCCGCCAACGCCCGATGACCGCGGTTCGGCGCTGCCTGTCGAAGAATCGGCTCCATGGCGAAACGCCGGCGCCAGGTCTCGCGTCGCGCGTTCTCGGAGCGCATGAAGTCGGAGAAATCTATCGGTGCCTGCTTGGTCCAAATGCCGCCGGGACTTCGAAAGTCGGGGATGCCGGATTCCGTACTGATCCCCGCGCCGGTGAATAGCGCGATGCGGTTGGCCCCGGCGATGAGGCTGACAAATTCCTTCAGGTCCTCATTCATCAGAACGGCTCCGGTTAGCAGGGTACCTTGAAGCTGATAAGCGGCTTGGTGTCTGAGGCCCCCATGACAACGATCGAGCCTCCGGAACCGAAAGCGGCGTCGAATGCGGCAGAGCGCTCAACGCTGTGGTTAGGAGATGGGCGACATTGATATGAGCTGCCATAACGATTCCCTTTTATAAATCGTACCGCGTGGCTTTCTCGTGAGCAACGCACCTTGATTCCGTCGAGTGACCGTCGCCCTGCGTTTCGATGAGTGGACATCTCCCGTCACTTTGTCGGCAGCAGCCAGCCGGATCGAAAATCGGAATGGCCGTCAAGCCATCGCTGGTCATTCGCTAACGTACACCGGACCGATCATATCAGCCGTGGCTTTGCGATCCATCAGGTCGACGCGTGGGGTTCTCCCGAACCGGAAGCAAGCCCGCGTTCACTCCGCGCCGCTTGGAGAGTACCGCGCATCCCGGTGCCGGCTTTGAAAACCGGACCTTGACCCGATAGTTTAGCGGAAATTGTCTGGAGCGAGGGCCATGACGGAGAAGCGACAACTGCGGCTGGGTGCCTTCATGCGCCCAGTCGGTATCCACACCGCGTGGTGGCGCTACCCAGGCGCCTATCCCGACGCCAATTTCAATTTCAGCCATATCGCCCGCTTCGCCCAAACTTTGGAACGCGGCAGGTTCGATGCGTTCTTCATGGCCGACCATCTGGCTCTGCTCAACATGCCGATGAACGCCCTCAAGCGCAGTGCGACCACGACGTCATTTGATCCGCTCACGCTTCTTCCGGCGCTGGCGGTCGTCACCGAACATCTGGGCCTGATTGCAACTGCGTCCACCACGTTCAACGATCCCTATCACATCGCCCGCAAGTTTGCCTCGCTAGACCACATCAGCAACGGGCGCGCTGGCTGGAACCTGGTGACGACCTCCAACCCGGAGGCAGCCTTAAATTTTGGCCTGGAGGAACACGTTGAGCACGCCACTCGCTACACCCGAGCCCGTGAATTTTATGATGTGGTGACCGGTTTGTGGGACAGTTGGGCCGATGACGCCTTTATTCGTGACGTGGAAAACGGCATCTATTTTGATCCAGACCGTATGCATGTGCTGAATCACAAAGGCCCCGACTTCTCCGTACGAGGACCGCTGAACGTCGCCCGTCCTATCCAGGGTTGGCCGGTGATCGTCCAGGCCGGCGCGTCAGAGGACGGCCGCCAGATCGCCGCTGAAACCGCGGAAATGGTTTTCGCGGCCGGTGGCCCATTGGCCGACGCCCGCCTCTTCTACGCCGACGTCAAAGGCCGCATGGAGGCCCTCGGCCGAGATCGTGACCATTTGAAAATACTCCCGGGTGCGCTGGTGGTGGTCGGCGAAACCGCAGCAGAGGCGCAACAAAAGCGCGCTTTGTTGGATAGTCTTGTTCACCCTGATAGCGGAATGGGCTCCCTGTCGATCGCCCTTGGCTGCGACGCGTCACAGTTCGACCTTGATGGGCCGCTGCCTGAAATCCCGGAAACCAATCAAAGCAAGAGCGGACGCCAACGCGTCATCGACCGTGCCAGGCGCGACAACCTGACCGTTCGCCAACTGGCCCAGATTGCCGGAGGTTACGGCGGACTTTCCTTTACCGGCACGCCAACGACGATTGCCGATCATATGGAGGAATGGCTGTTCACGGGCGCCTGCGATGGCTTCAATGTGATGTTCCCTTACGTGCCAGGGGGCCTGGATGATTTCGTCGATATGGTCGTCCCCGAACTGCAGCGCCGGGGCCTGTTCCGCAAGGAATACGAGGGCAAAACATTGCGGGAAAATCTCGGATTGCCGCGACCCGCCAACCGGTTCTTTCCTGATACCAAATAGGCATCTGAATGTCCGCAACCCCGCTCGCTGGCCTTCGGGTCCTGGAACTTAGTCACACGGTTATGGGCCCAACCGCCGGCTTGATATTCGCCGAACTCGGCGCCGACGTGATCAAGGTGGAGCCGGCGCCGCAAGGTGACCACACCCGGGGGCTGGGAGGATTCGCTGCCGGCTTCTTCGCGGCCTTCAGTCGAAACAAGCGCAGCTTGGCAGTGGATTTGAAACAGGCCGAAGGGCAAGCAGTCGTCCACCGCCTCATCCCAACGATCGATTTGGTACTGGAAAACTACGGTCCCGGCACAGTGGAGCGCCTGGGTTGCGGCTACGACCAACTCGCGGCATTAAACCCTCGGCTGATTTATCTGGCCCTAAAGGGCTATCTCGCCGGGCCTTACGAACATCGTCCGGCTTTGGACGAAGTGGTCCAGTTCCAAACTGGACTAGCCTTCATGACCGGCCCAGTCGGTCGACCGCTGCGGGCTGGCGCTTCGGTCATCGATATCCTTGGGGCGATCTTCGGTGTTGTCGCCGCGCAGGCGGCGTTGCGGGAGCGAGAGACCACCGGAAAGGGCCAGCGCATCGGCAGCGCGTTGTTCGAGAGTGCCGCCTTCCTCATGAGCACCCACATGGCCGGTATGGCAGCTACAGGTCTGGACGCTCGCCCTATGCCTGCCCGTCGCGGCGCATGGGCTGTTTATGAGGTGTTCAAAACAGCAGACGATGGCCAGTTATTTATTGGTGTGACGTCCGATCAACAGTGGGAGCGGTTCGTCGAAGAATTCTCACTTCGGGATTTGGCCGCCGATGCGCGTCTCGCGACCAACGTAATGCGGTTGAGCGAGCGCGTCTGGCTCGTGCCAGCCTTACAGAAAGTGCTGGCGGCAATCCCCCAAGCGGAGGTCGAGGCCCGCTGCGAAAGGGCCCACGTCTCCTGGGCCAGGGTCGGTCAGCCCGGCGATCTTTTCACAGACCCGCATTTGCTGGCGACCGGCGGCTTGTTGGATGTTTTCATCTCGCGAGTCGGGGGAACCGAGGGCAAAAAGGTTAAATTGCCAGCCCTACCAATCGAATTCGGCCCGAGCCGCGACAGGCCAGCAATCAGAAGACAGGCACCGCAGATTGGCGAGCACTCTGAGGAAATCCTCACCGAGGCGGCGTTTTCCGCCGCTGAAATCAAGGCGCTTTTCGAAAGCGGCACGATCGTCGGTCCGGCTGGCAAAGGCGGAGCTGAACAAACTGGGGCGTCGCCCAACTGGCCGTTCCGGAATTGAGCAAAAGGGACTATGAGTGCCACCTCGTGGCGACCGCGCCGAGTCGTCAGCTGATTGATTTCGGGAGCCCATCATCACTAAACCAGTTGTATTGGCCGTGGCGAACCAGAAAGGTGGCGTAGGTAAGACCACAACGGCGGTTAACCTCGCTGCCGCGCTCTCGATTGCGGGCTTGTCCGTCCTGCTCATCGACATGGATCCGCAGGGCAATGCCTCGACCGGTTTGGGTGTGACCCGCTCCGAGCGCCACGGCGGCACCTACAACCTTCTGATGGACGGGGATCTCGGCGAGCAGGCGATCCGCCCGACGCCCGTGCCGAACCTGTGGTTGCTAGCTTCCGATGGAGATTTGGCGGGCGCCGAAATTGAACTCGTTCCTGCCGAGAAACGCGAGTTTCGTCTAAGAAATGCCCTAAATGACTTGCCCGAATTTGCGGCATTTGGCGTCATACTGCTGGATTGCCCCCCCGGCCTGGGATTGCTCACCTTGAACGCGTTGGTGGGGTCGAGCGGCGTTATCGTGCCGTTGCAATGCGAGTTTTATGCATTGGAGGGGATCAGCAGCCTGATGCACACGATAGAAGCGGTTCGCCGCCGCTTCAATTCAACACTTCGGCTCTCTGGAATCCTTTTGACGATGTTCGACCGTCGCAACAGTTTGTCTGGTCTCGTCGAAAAGGATGCACGAGACCATTTCGGCGATTGGGTCTTCGACACCACGATCCCACGAAATATACGTGTCTCGGAAGCCCCGAGCCATGGCGTCCCGGTGCTGTTGTACGACCCGCGATCACCGGGTGCGTTATCCTATACCGCGTTTGCGGCGGAGATTGTTCAAAAAGAAAAGCTCGTGAAGTCGGAGCAGGTCAAAGCTGATGGTTAGTAAGAACACGCCGCCACGACTCGGGCGCGGACTCGCTGCCCTGCTGGGTGACGTCTCAATGCCCTCGAGCACTGACAGCGGCACGTCAGTCGGGGCCGTCCCGATGGATCGGATCGACGCCAATCCGTTTCAGCCCCGTTCGGATTTCGATCCTGCCGAACTGGAGAGCCTGGCGGAATCTATTCGCGTGCAGGGTATATTGCAGCCAATTCTCGTCCGATCCAATCCGGCGGCTCCCGATAGATACCAGATCGTAGCCGGAGAGCGGCGATTTCGTGCCGCTATGCAAGCCGGATTGAATGAGATCCCGGCGATCAGGCGTGACATGGACGACAGCGATGCGGCAGTGGTGGCGCTGGTCGAGAACTTGCAGCGGCAGGACCTTAACGCGATCGAAGAAGCCGAAGGCTATCAGCGGCTTCTGACCGATTTCGGCCTAACCCACGAAGCGCTGGGCTACGCGGTAAGCAAATCGCGCAGCCATATCGGCAACACCATACGCCTCCTACGTTTGCCCGAACCAGTGCTGAGAGAAGTCCGATCCGGGACTTTGTCGTCGGGTCATGCCCGGGCGCTGATAAATGCTCCCAACCCGGAAGCCTTGGCAGAACAGATTCAGAAGCGCGGGATGTCGGTGCGTCAGGCCGAAGTCTTGGTCAACAAGGCGGTGGCGGCTCGGGGTGCGCCACGGCAGGTTACAGCGAAGAAGCTGGACACCGCGGACCTGGAACGCCGCGTCAGCGACGCAATTGGTTGTCGAGTTGCGATCACCACTGCACGCAAGGGCGGGGGTGAGATTAGCATCCAGTTTCGAGACTATTTTCAGCTCGAATATTTGATCGGCCGACTCGCCGGCGAGCGCGAGAAAATCACAGCCTCCGCTGACATTAGAGCAGCTTTCCATGCAGGAAACCAAGAGCAGGCAACGGTCGCCAGGACCGCGGCAGGTCGGCGCGACGGATCGGCCTGACGGTATAGGATGGTGTAGGCTGGCGACTGTTCTTCAGGAAGTTGGCGTAAACGTTGACTTGCTGCTCCCGCCATGCCTGATCAGCCAGGGCTGAGAGGCGATTGGGGAAGACCTCCGCGACGCGGGATGTGCGACCAATCGAGGCGACCACGGCCCAAAGTGTATCGTCACGATAGCTCGAGATGCTGACGGGTTCCACCATGACCTAAAGGCTGGCTTCCTCCGCGTTGGAAGGCAAGTCTTCTATTCGGGGCCGCGAACCGGTCGGGCGGGTCTCGACGTCCGAACCCGGCTGAGCGTAGCATTTCCAAAAGCGAACGGGAAGTCATCCATGAGCGGAGAGAATTGTCTGGCTGGTCTGAAGATCCTGGATTTGACCCAGTTCGAAGCCGGTCCGTCCTGCACCGAAGCGTTGGCTTGGCTGGGCGCTGAGGTCGTTAAGGTCGAGAACCCCAAGGTCGGCGATCCTGGCCGATCCGTCGGTGGCCAACGCGCCAACGACGCTTTGTATTTCTTACAATACAACGCCAACAAGCGATCCGTGGCCATCAATTTGAAGGATCCTCGTGGACTGGAATTGGTTAAGGACCTGGCTAAAACGGCCGACGTAATGATTGAGAACTTCGCGCCCGGGGCAATCGAGCGCCTGGGTTTGGGTTATGAGGTGATCCGGGCGATCAATCCGGCGATCATTTTCTGCCAGGTGAAAGGCTTCGGCACGGGCAGCCAGTATGAGAAAAACCTCGCCTTCGACATGATCGCTCAGGCCTGCGGCGGTCTTATGTCGATAACGGGCGAGGAGGACGGACCGCCCTGCAAGCCTGGCGCCACAATCGGCGATACCGGAACCGGGATGCTGATGGCGATCTCCATCCTCGGAGCCTATGTCCGGCGTTTGCGCACCGGTGAGGGTGAGCATCTCCAAGTGGCTATGCAAGATGCTGTCCTGCACTACATCCGAAACGCCTTCGCCTATATGGAGCGATCCGGCGGCAAAGCGGCACCGCGTGCCGGATCGAAAACGGTGGGCGGTGGCAACCCGCCGATCGGGGTGTACCCCTGCAAGGGAGGCGGCCCGAACGACTATGTTTATATCTATACAAGCGCCGCCAACCCCGAACACTGGACCCGCCTGCTAAAGGTCATCGGCCGCGAGGACCTCCTCGGTGACGCACGCTTCGCCACGCCGGCCGCCCGCACGGAACACCGGGAGGAGGTGGACCGGATCGTCTCGGAATGGACGATTAAGCACGACAAGCACGCTGCAATGGACCTCGTTGGAAGTGCGACAATTCCGGCCGGCGCGGTGCTGGACACAAAGGAACTCGCCGACGATCCGACCTTCCAGGAACGCGGCATCCGGCAGACTATGAAGCATGCCGTGATCGGCGACTACGTCATGAGCGGTTGGCCGGTTCGCTTCGGTGGCCGCCCTCCTGAACTCGGACCAGCACCCCTTCTTGGTCAGCACGGCGAGCAGGTTTTGTCCGAGTGGCTCAGCTACGATGCGGCTCGAATAGCCGATCTAAGGAACCACGAGGTCATCGGCTGATGGCTTATCAATTCTGCACCGTCGAGGACGAAGGCCGTCTGCGCATCGTCACACTTAACCGGCCCGAAGTGCTGAACGCGCTGCATACTGACGCCAACGACGAACTCGCCGCGGTATGGGATGAGTTCGCGGCGCGGGACGACCTGTGGGTCGGTATCGTCACTGGGGCGGGCGAACGTGGATTCTGCGCCGGCAACGACCTGAAGGTTCAGGCCGGCGGCAAGCGCCGTCCGAACGGACCGAGCGGGTTCGCCGGAATCTGCAGCCGCTTTGACCTCGCCAAGCCGTTGATCGCGGCGGTCAATGGGGTGGCGATGGGCGGCGGCTTCGAAACCGCTTTGGCGTGCGACATTATCATCGCGGCGGAAAACGCGATCTTCGCATTGCCCGAGCCTCGGGTCGGCCTCATCGCAGGGGCAGGCGGCGTGCATCGCCTGCCGCGCTCGATACCGATCAAGAAGGCCATGGGTATGATCCTGACCGGCCGGAGGGTGCCTGCTCGCGAGGGTTTCGAACTGGGCTTCGTCACCGAGGTGGTCCCCGAAGGCCAGGCTTTGGAAGCCGCCAGGCGGTGGGCGGCGATGATCCTGGAATGCTCGCCGAAGGCGGTGCGCGCCTCCAAAGAGGCGTCTTATCGCGGGATGGACGAACCGACGCTCGAGCAGGCGATGCGTACCATCTATCCTGCGCAACGACAGAATATGGAGAGCCAGGATTATATCGAAGGACCAAAGGCGTTCGCTGAAAAGCGCAAGCCCAACTGGCTGAACCGCTAGGTTCGCCTGTTCGGGAACCTCAATTAGCCAACATGCGCCCCACCAGGCCAACCCGCGAATGCTCATTCGGGGTAGATCATCTTCCGCGTGACGCCGCCATCCACTACGAACTCCGAGCCGGTAATGAAGCCACTATCGGGTCCGACCAGGAACGCGACTAGCCCGGCGACGTCCTCAACACGGCCGACGCGCCCGGCCGGGTGGAACGCGTTTTCTTCCGCGCTTGGCTCGGGCCCCTTGGTCAGAATCCAGCCGGGACTGATGCAGTTGACCCGGACATCAGGCCCCAGGCTGATCGCCAGTGCATGCGTCAACGCGACTAGGCCGCCTTTCGAGGCCGAGTAAGACTCCGTGTCCGGTTCAGACATCCGAGCCCGCGACGATGCAATGGTCACAACCGCACCTTTGGCCGCGCGAAGCAGTGCCTCGGCGGCACGGACCAATAGAAACGTACTGGTCAGATTGGTCGCCAGAACGGAAGACCATTCCGACAGTGACAGGTCAGCGATCGGTTTGCGGATCATGAAGCCAGCGTTGCAGATCAGCGCGTCCAATCGCTGCTCTGTGGTGGCAATCGAGCGGAGCAGGGAAGAAACGGCCGCTTCATCGGCAACGTCGCAAACGACGTAACGGCCGCTGGGGGGTGCAGCGCCAGCTGAATCGCGATCCGCAACAACCACCCTCCAACCGTCCTGCGACAGGCACGCCGCGATCCCCGCGCCAATGCCGTTCGCGCCGCCGCTGACAAGTGCCACGCGCTTCGGATGCGCGTTCATGACGTGGTCCCGCAATTTCATCGGCGATACTCAGCGCCATGACCCTGATTCGGCGTATCCTCAGCCCTTCGCGGCGTCCAGCGCTTGCGACAGGTCGGCCAGGATGTCGTCGATATGCTCCAGTCCGACCGACAGCCGTACGTAGCCTGGCGTCACGCCGGTCGCCGCCTGCTCCGATTCTGTCAACTGGGAATGGGTGGTGCTAGCCGGGTGGATCGCCAGGCTGCGTGCATCCCCAATATTCGCAACGTGGTAAAATAGTTCCAGCGCATTGATGAACCTGCGGCCCGCGTCCGCACCGCCCGCCAGTTCGAACCCGACCAGACCGCCCTGGCCATGCGGCAGATATTTCGCGGTACGCTCCGCACCGATGCCGGTATGGTAAGCCGGATGAATGACCCGGGTCACGTCCTTGCGGTCGGCCAGATATTTGGCGACAGACAAGGCATTGCGGCTGTGCTCACGCATCCGCAATGCGAGCGTTTCCACGCCCTGGATGAATAGGAACGCGTTGAACGGCGCCATCGGCGCGCCAATGTCGCGTAGTAGCGTGACCCGCATCTTCAGTACATAAGCGACCGGACCAATCGGCTTGGCGGCCTGGGACCAGACGGCGCCGTGGTAGGACGGGTCGGGCGTGTTCATCGCCGGCTGGCGGGTCGGATTGGCTTCCCAATCGAAATTGCCGCCGTCAATGACGACCCCACCGATCGATGTGCCATGGCCGCCGACATACTTTGTCGTCGAATACACCACCACCGCCGCTCCGTGATCGAATGGACGTACAAGCAACGGAGACGCAGTGTTGTCCATGATCAGCGGCACGCCGAAGGACCGGCCGATCGCCGCGACTTCGGCGATCGGGAATGCGATCAGTTTCGGGTTCGGCAACGTTTCGGCGTAATAGGCTCGGGTGCGGTCGTCGGTGGCGCGAGCGAACGCCTCGGGATCATTCGGATCGACGAACCGCGTCTCGATCCCCTGATCCTTCAGCGTGTTGGCGAACAGGTTCCAGGTGCCGCCATAGAGGTCGGTGGAGCTGACGATATTGTCGCCCGCGCGCGCCAGATTCTGCACCGAGAACGCCGACGCCGCTTGGCCGGACCCCAGGGCGAGGGCCGCCACGCCGCCCTCGATCGCCGCGAGCCGCCGCTCCAGAACGTCGTTGGTCGGGTTCATGATCCGGGTGTAAACGTTCCCGAGTTCCTTCAGTGCGAACAGGTTCGCCGCGTGCTCGGCGCTGTCGAATTGATAGGACGTGGTCTGGTAGATCGGCACGGCGACCGCATTGGTTGCGCTGTCGCGACGCCAGCCCGCATGCAACGCCAGCGTTTCAGGGTGTTTGCTGCTCATGGTGCGTGCCTTCCTGGTTCTGATTGGCTGTCATTATAGCCCGAAGCTTGGCGCGGTAAACAACTGAGCAGAAAAGAAGAACGGCTTGCTCCTAATACTGTGCCGAGCCATCGCGGCATCGAGCCAAGGCCAATTGTTCCCGGCGCCCTCGACTTACTCCCTCGCTTCGCCCAGAGGTGCTTCCACCGCAACCCTGTAGCTGGTCGGCAATCGGTGGTGCTCATGCCGCCAGTCGGGAACGTAGTTGCCTCGGAACCTATTGATCGCTTCGGACTCGATCGAAGCGTGCGGAGGGGCTGTGCCGCAAGAGCCCGTGTCACCAAGGCCGCGCGAATTGGCGGCCTACGATGATGAAGTGGACGCCGATGTCACAGCTAGCGCAAACGCGAGATTAGCCGAAGCCTTCGCCGATCACACCCCGCAGACAAAGATACGCTAAACGCCCAGACCCAGACGTTGATGTTAATCGGCAGCCTGATATTGCAGCAAAATTTCGCGGCCCCGCCGAAGGGCGTTCGCGATAGCGTCCCCCGGCATGGCGCCAGAGAACAGGCTGTGGCCATCGAGAAAAAAGGACGGCACGCCAGAAACGCCAGCCTCGCGCGCCGCCTGGTCCGCCGCCCGGACTTCCTCGCGGGCAAGATCGCCAACGAGAAAATCGATCACAGCCTGCCGCGGCAGGCCCGCCTCGGCGGCACACTCGGCCAGCACTCCGTGCTCGCCGATATCGCGGCCTTCGATGAAATAGGCCCTGAACGTGGCCTCTACCGCAGCGTCTTGGCTTCCGTGTTGGCCAGCGAACCAAATCATCCTGTGGGCATCAAGCGTGTTCGGGGTGCGGGTCATGAGGTCTGTGCGGAACTCCAGCTCGATGTTAGCCGCGGCCTCGGTGATCCTTGTGTCGAGGGCTGCCGCTTTTGAGGCACTTCCGAATTTCCAGGCGCGATACGATGCACGATCGCGACCCTCAGTAGGCATGTCAGGATTAAGCTGGAACGGGTTCCAGTGAACCTGGAAGGTCAGCCCCTCCTCGGCCAGGGTCGCCAGTGCCTGCTCCAGATGCCGTTTGCCGATATAGCACCACGGACAAATCGCGTCGGACACGATGTCGATTCGGGTCCCAACCGAGGTCGCCGCTGATAAGCGCGGTTCCTTCGCCACGACGTCGGCAGCAACGCCGTCGCCGGCAACACGGGATGAGCTATCGTCGTCCATGGCCATTCTCCTTTTGTGTAACATGGACCGTAGCTCCACTTTGTCAGCCCCACTTTGTAATGGGAGGGTCCTTGGTTTTCCTCTCGTGGAGGCCTAACGTCGCTCTGTGATGAACCGGTCCTTCCTAAAGGAGGCTTCAATGGCGTTTCCTCCCAAATCAATGGCTGACTTCGGCGAATTCGGCAAACTCTTCTCCGACTTGAAGCTGCCTGCCATGCCTGACATGGAAGCGTTTGTCTCGGCTAGTCGACGCAACATGGAGACGCTGACCGCTGCCAACCGCGTTGCGCTAGAAGGTGCTCAGGCGGTGGCACGGAGGCACATGGAAATCGTGCAGCAAAGTATGGCGGAACTGGCCGAAGCGGTGCGTTCGATGTCCTCGGTGGAAGCGCCGCAGGCAAAGGCGGCCAAGCAGGCCGATCTCCTAAAGCAGGCGTATGAGCGAGCGGTCGCCAACATGAAGGAGATCGGTGATCTGATGCAGCATTCACACGCCGAGGCGATGAAACTGCTTAACACTCGCTTCGCCGAGGCTATGGATGAGGTGAAGGCCTTGGCGGATAAATCCAAGGCCTAGTCGGCCGGCGGGACAATCACCTCGGCGGCGGCCATTCCGCAGCTTGCGGAACACTCTTTTTCTCGATTGTCGAGGGTTTTTTCCACTAATCCTCGCGGTTGGGCGCATGGCCGTATCTGGCGTTGACCTCTGACAGACACCACATTGCAGCTGCACCAACTTCGAAGCGAATCGAAATGCCTCGCGCCCGTGTTCTTCTTGCTGCTATCATCGCTCTCACCTTGGCGCTTTTGCCTGGGCTCGCGGATGCACGAGCCGGCGGCGGCGGTTCGTTCGGCAGCCGGGGAAGTATGACCTATTCCGCGCCGCCGTCCACCAACACGGCACCGTACTCGGGGGCGCCGATGCAGCGCAGCATGACGCCCCAAAATCAGCCCTATGGGTCGCCGATGTATCAGGGGCGGTCCTCTGGGTTGATGGGGGGCTTGATGGGGGGCTTGGTCTTCGCCGGCCTCTTCGGGCTGCTGTTCGGACATGGGTTCATGGGCGGCGGTCTGGGGATGTTCGGCTTGCTAGGTCTGCTGTTGCAGATATTCCTGATCGTTATGGTCGTTCGGTTTCTGTTTCGCTGGTTCACGGGCGGCCGGTCGCCGGTGATGGCGGGTGGCCCCAACATCTTTGCGCGAGGCGGGATGCCCGGGCCGGCTCCCACGCAAAGCGGTCCTCGAGCCGCTGGCCCGCCACCGATCGCCATCAGCCCCGGCGACTATCAGCAGTTCGAGGGGTTGCTGAAGGGCATCCAGGCGGCCTGGAGCGCACATGACCTGAATGCGATGCAGGCGATGGCGACGCCAGAGATGGTCAGCTATTTCGCTGAACAATTGAACGAGCAGGTCAGCCGCGGCGTGCGTAACAGCGTAACCGACGTGAACCTGGTATCGGGTGACCTGGCGCAGGCCTGGACCGAGCAGGGACGGGATTACGCGACGGTAGCGATGCGGTTCTCGATGATCGATGTGACGCGGGACTCGGTCGGGCGGGTCGTTGACGGCAGCCCGAACGAGCACATCACGGCGACGGAGATCTGGACGTTCGTGCGGTCGCGGGGCGGGCACTGGATCTTGTCGGCCATCCAGCAGGCTCGATGAGGCGAGGGGGCGCCGCCTTGCCCCCTCCTGCCGCACACCCCTAAAATAACTGGGATCAAAGGGCCACCGGCCCTTTGCGGGTCGAGGGCAAAGCCCTCGCGCAGAAGGCGTGGATTCTATGACGGCTCTCAACCCGATCCCCTATGCCGACGCGAAGCTGCGCCGCATCTTGTCGACCGTACGAACGATCGCCATGGTCGGTGCATCCTCGAACTGGAACCGCCCAAGCTATTTCGTCATGAAGTATCTGCAGGGGAAGGGATACCGCGTGATCCCGGTAAACCCCGGCACCGCGGGCAGGGAACTGCTGGGCGAGCGCATTTATGCCAGCCTGCGGGACATCCCCGACCGGATCGACATGGTCGAAGTATTCCGGGCCTCGGACACGGTTGGGCCGATCATGGAGGAGGCCATTGCCATCGACGCCAAAGTGGTTTGGATGCAGCTGGGTGTCCGCAACGATGAAGCGGCGGCGAAAGGCGAGGCGGCCGGCATCGAGGTGATCATGAACCGCTGCCCGAAAATCGAGTTCGGGCGGCTGTGCGGGGAATTGTCCTGGAGCGGTGTCAACTCTGGCATCATCCGCAACCGCCCGGCTGAGGCGCCGAAGGATAGGCAAATTAAGTCGAGGCCGATGCCCCCGGCCAATGTCGAGTATGGTTTCGAAACCCGAGCGGTGCATGCAGGTGCGGCCCCCGACCCGACGACGGGGGCTCGGTCCACGCCGATCTATCAGACCACGGCGTACGTTTTCGACGACGTGGATCACGCCGCGTCGTTGTTCAACTTGCACAACTTTGGCTACATTTATTCCCGTCTAACCAATCCGACCGTCTCAGTGCTGGAGGAGCGCGTCGCCAGTCTGGAAGGCGGGCGGGCGGCCGTAGCCGCTGCCTCGGGCCATGCCGCACAATTTTTGGTCTTCGCCACGTTGATGGAGCAGGGGGACGAGTTCATCGCCTCCCACAATCTGTACGGCGGCTCGCTGACCCAGTTCGGATTGTCCTTCAAGAAGCTGGGCTGGACCTGCCATTTTGTCGATCCGGCTGATCCGGAGAATTTCCGGCGGGCCCTGACGCCGCGGTGTAAGGCGATCTTTGTGGAGAGCCTGGCCAATCCGGGTGGGGTGGTTGTGGACCTGGCGGCGATCGCGGAGGTGGCTCACTCAGTGGGGTTGCCGCTGATCGTCGATAACACCTTGGCGACACCCTATTTGTGCCGCCCGTTCGAGTGGGGTGCGGACATCGTGACGCACTCGACCACGAAATTCCTGGCTGGCCATGGCAATTCGATGGGCGGTATTGTCGTCGAATCAGGGAAGTTCGACTGGGCGACTGGAGGAAAGTTTCCGTCGATGACGGAGCCGGAGCCGGCCTATCACGGTTTGCGCTTTTATGAGAATTTTGGCGATTTCGCCTTCACGACGAAGGCACGGGCTGTTGCATTGCGCGATTATGGGCCGGCGATGGCGCCAATGAACGCTTTCCTTACGATCACCGGCATCGAGACGCTGCACGTGCGCATGGAACGCCACTGCGCGAATACCAAAGCGGTCGCCGCGTTTCTGGATGACGATCCTCGGGTCGCCTGGGTGTCATATGCCGGTCTCGAAACCAGCCCCTATCATGCGCTTGCGCAGAAATACATGCCTGCGGGTGCGGGCGCGGTTTTCACCTTCGGCGTGAAAGGTGGTTACGAGGCTGGGATCAAATTGGTTGAGAGTGTCGGGCTGTTTTCTCATCTCGCGAACATCGGCGATACGCGCAGCCTGATTCTGCACCCGGCCTCTACTACGCATCGGCAGTTGACGGACGAGCAACGACTGTCCGCGGGTGTGGGGCCTGACGTGATCCGACTGTCCGTTGGGCTGGAAACGGCCGCGGATCTCATCGCCGACCTCAATCAGGCGCTTGGGTAGAAAAGGCAGCCCTGGCAGTTGTCCCTCTGTCCCACAACCCTTATTCACGGGATCTGAGGGCCGCTGGCCCCGTTTGTTGATGAGGGGAGAGCCCGGCCTTTCCGCTGCACCGATGGCGCGGTCATCCGGCGGATTGTGCCGGTGGTGCTGTGGCCTTCGCGCAGCGTCACGAGCACAACCTTCCCGCCCCAGCCCTGCACCAAATCACCGCCCACCACCTGATCGACCGTATAATCGGAGCCCTTGACCAGCACATCCGGTCGTAAGGCCTGGATTATTTTCAGCGGCGTGTCCTCGTCGAAGAGGATGACCAAATCGACTGGCGACATGGAGGCCATCACAGTCGCGCGCGCCATCTCATTCTGCAGGGGCCGGGCGGGTCCTTTCAAGCGTTTGACCGAAGCATCCGTATTCAATGCGACGATCAGACGGTCGCAGGCGGCGCGCGCCTCACTGAGTAATTGGACGTGACCCGGGTGGATCAGGTCAAAACAGCCGTTGGCGAAGCCGACCATCAGGCCTCGGCGGTGCCAATCGACAACTTTCTCGATGGCCTCCTCGAGGGTGACGACCTTGCGATCCGTCGCGACAAGATCGTCCAGGTGCAGCGCATCGAGCAATTCTTGGCGGGACACCGTAGCGGTTCCTTGCTTGCTGACCGAGATCCCTGCCGTGGCGTTCGCCAGCATAGCAGCTTCTGGCAACCCTGCCCCGGCCCCCAGAGCGACCGCCAGCGCCGCTACTAGGGTATCGCCGGCACCCGAAACGTCAGCCACCTCACGTGCCCTTGCTGCAAGGTGCAGTACATCCGCATCTCGACGGACCAAAGTCAGGCCTTTGGCGGAGCGGGTGACAAGCACCGCTTCCCCGCCCGTCGCCTCCAGCGCCATCCGGCCGGCACGATCCGCCTCGGCATCCTGCGCCGCGTCAATCCGCGTTGCGACGCGAACCTCATGCTCATTGGGCGTCAGCACCGTGGCCCCGCGATAGGCGGCGAAATCCTCGCGTTTCGGATCGGCGATCACCAATCGGCCGGTTTCCTTGGCGCGGGCTAGGATCGCCTCCAGAACGCGGTCGCAAAGCACACCCTTGGCATAGTCTGAAAGTACAATCACGTCGGCCGCGTCGAGGTTACTGGTGACAGCCTCGACGATAGCCGTTGTTCCGTCAGAATCAAGCGGGTCGGTGACTTCCTCATCAAGGCGGAGTAGCTGATGTGATCCCGTCATGAAGCGGGTCTTCGTGGTGGTCGCCCGGCCGTCGATTCGCACGAGGGCGGACCTGATGCCTGGCCTGACCCGCAGCAGGCGACGGATTTCCTCGCCTGCGAGATCATTTCCCGTTACACCGACAAGGGTAACTTGGCCGCCGAGGGTCACGACATTCACTGCGACGTTCGCGGCACCGCCCAGGGTGGCGTAATTGGTTTGGGGCCTCAGCACAGGGATTGGCGCCTCTGGAGAGAGACGGTGGACCGCGCCCGAGATATAGCGGTCCAGGATAACGTCGCCGACAACCAGCACACGTGCGGTATGAAACTTCCGAACGATTGCGGCCAGCTCAAAATCGGTTGGCGGCCGGATGCACCCGACTTCGCCCTGAGTTTGAGTCATGTCGTGAGACCTATCAATTTATCAGAAACGGACGCTCCAATAGCAGGACCATCTCAAGGCCGCACCTGCAAAAATAATTCTATTATGGTTTCATCCGACTTGGCGAAACGCTATGGACGTGACCAAGGTGCTAGTCGCATTCGCTTTGGCTGTTGGCTGATGGAGAGACTTTAAAATATATTTCGGTATTAAGTTGGTTCGACACTCGATCGATGTCGCCACCGATGGCGGGGAACCGGAGTAGCCGGATCGGCCCTCCGGCCCCAATCGAATGTATTGCAACTTAGGCTGGATCGTATCGGCGATTTTGTGACTGTTCTGCCGACTGCACACCTCTTGCGTAAGATCTTCACTCGAGCGCGTATTACTGTGCTCGCCAGTCCAACCCTCAAGCGGTTTCATTTCACTCGAACTGAGTATCGACGAATTCATTCCAGATGGCACCTTTTTCACAAGATCGCAGCCGGGCGAACACCAGTTGGCCAAGGACGATTACGCCGACTTCGCGACGCAGGTGCCCCCTACAAGTTCGATCTTGCCGTCGATGCGCACAAGCACTTCGACCCGCGACGTGCTGACATACACTTGCGCCCGTTTTCGGGTTGGATTCGAATATTTCGGTCAGTTTCCTGGTTTGGACATCACTCTCGACTGGGATGGCGACCGCCAACTACAAAGCAAGCCAGCCACATCGTCGACGATTTGTTGATATTGGTCGGCGCGATCGGCCACGCGGAAACGATCGCTTCTTAGGGATCCGGGTCTGCCGGCAATCCCGCTGATGGAATTGCCCGAGAATGTCCGTAAGCTGTTCGCGAAGCCGGTCGCGGCTATCCAGGCAGCATCACGAAGCAATGTCCGGAGGAGAAGTTTTCCGCGCTGACCAACTTGCTGATTGAGAAAAACAACGGGAATATTATGTTGCTCGATGGTGCGGAGGACTTCGAGCTTGCGGACCGGATGCTGGCGGTAGAAATCCCGACCGGTCTCCATTCCGACGTCGTCTATCCGGTGGAATGGGGACCGGTTGAACTCGAATGCGATGGCGTTGGCGGCGAAACCTGACGCGTGGCTCTTAACTATTTGGCGAGCGCCGAAGGTTGTCCGCTATCGCTCGCGTCCCTCAAGTTTCTCGAGCCGGCTTGGTTTATGAGGCAGCGAAAAATAATGCTCAATCCTTCAGGGCAGGCGGACGGGCTGATCGAGCCCCGAGTTACCGGCGCGACCATCAGGGTTCCGTCGCCGCTGGCGAAGTCACCACGGAAGGCGAAGGTCCGACGCCTGAAGCCGATCGTCGGGTCGGCATGATGGATGATGCCGCGTTGCTGGCCCTAGCGGCTGACCTTGTGGTCAAGGCAGGGGCAGAGATTTGTGCGATCCGGGCCAGGGGATTTCAAGTTCACCGCAAGCCCGACCACTCTGTGGTGACCGAGGCCGACCATTCGGCGGAGGCAATCATTGTCGCCGGATTGCGCGATGCGTTGCCCGAATGCTCGATCGTGGCTGAAGAGGCGGTCGCCTCCGGCAAGGTAACGGCTGCGACGGCGGAATTTTGGTTGGTCGATCCGTTGGATGGAACACGCGAATTTGCCGGTGGCGGCAACGACTTCGCGGTCAATATCGGGCTGGTTCGCGATGGGCGCGCGGTTCTGGGCGTTGTCGGCGTACCGGCGACGGGAGCGGTTTTTGGCGGGATTGTTGGCATAGCAGCTTGGCTGCAGAGGGACGGGATTCGTTCAGCCATTTCGGTTCGGTCGCCGCCGCCGGAGGGGTTGACGGTGGTCGCCAGCAGGCATCATGGCGATCAGGCTCGGTTAGACGCATTCCTGCGCGGGCGGACGGTCGCCGAGGTGGTCAATTTTGGGTCGAGTCTGAAGTTCTGCCGGATAGCAGACGGTCAGGCCGATCTCTATCCGCGTTTTGGCGGCACAATGGAATGGGATACCTGTTCGCCGCAAGCGGTGCTTGAGGCGGCTGGCGGTTCCGTTGAGACGCTGGATGGGCAGAGGTTGAAGTATGGGAAGCCGGGGTGGAAAAATCCGAACTTCATCTGTTGGGGTCGGCGGTCGTAGGACGGAGGCGGGCTTTGGTTCGAAGTACGTTGATTTCGCCGCCGTCAGGCTGCGGGCTCCTCGTCACAACCAACTTCCGCCGGCGATACGCTGCTGATCCGGGGCACCGACCATACAGCTTCAGAATGGCTGTCCCCGGACGCAAAATGACTCTAAATTCAACCGGCTTCTTCGTCTCCCTGACAAAACGATGTCTTTCCCGCCCAGGAGTACAAAGGCGACACCCCCAGCACGGGCCTCGAGAAAGGCGTGGATAGCCGTCACCCAAGCCGAGATGGAAACCACTGGCCTCGCCCACACCGGAACGCAGGCACATCGTACTCCGAAGGATAGTGTCACTCTAAGCGCAAAGGGCGCCTAACTGGACAAACCCCCGACCCACGAGTACGACTGCATCGCGTGGATAGGAACCGCAATGCCATGAAGTTCGGAGCCTTCGATCATATTGATCGTAGCTTGGTCCCGCTGGACCGCTTCTTCGAGAAGCGGCTGAAGCATACGACCGTCCCGTCCCTTTATCCCTCCCCTTCGCCGGAGCTTCAAGGGGTTGTCGCTCGTCTGGACTTGCCGCCGGTAAAGTAAAGGAGACCGATATGAATACGGAACAACTACGCGCCGTTCAGGCGCCCCTGAAGCAGCTTTATCGCGATGACCCCGTCGCTGCGCGTGTCCCAGCCAGGGCCGAGGGCACTCTCGACCCGAATGACATTGCCATCGTCGTGGACGCCTGGCGTAGCAAGGTCACCGCCGGTCTCCACAAAGCCGGCGGTGGTTCAGGTGAACTCGCCTGTTCGGCCGATATGCTGCTCGAAGCGTTGGTCGGATGCGCCGGCGTCACGCTCCGGGCGGTCGCCACGGCCATGGGAGTCACCATCCACGGCGGCAAGGTCATCGCCGAGGGGATATGGGACGCGCGCGGCACGCTCGGGGTCGATCGCGCCGCGCCGGTCGGTCTGACCGAAGTGACCGTGACATTTGATGTCGATTGCGACGCCGATCACGCGAAGCTGGAGCGGATGATCCAGACCACCGAACGATATTGCGTCATCCTGCAAACGCTGAAGTCGCCACCGAAGATCGCGATAGCCATCGCCTGACAGAAGTTACGTCCCATCCAAAGCCGATCGCAGTATGTGCGCGAGGCTTTCGATCCGGAATGGCTTCGGCAAAAACAGCACGCCACGCTCCAGCAACCCCATATTGGTGACCGCGGCCTTCGCATACCCGCTGGTGAACACGCATCTTAGGTCGGGCCGTATGGATTTCGCGCGGTCGGCAAGTTCTCGCCCATTCTTCCCGGGCAAACCGACGTCAGTGAACAACAAACGGATGTCAGGATGAGCATCCAGCATGGCGAGCGCGCTCGCGGCCTCGCCGGCCTCCAATACATTGTAGCCTAAATGGCGAGCAGCGTTCGCGCTGTAGTTACGAACGTCCTCGTTATCGTCAACCACAAGGATGGTTTCGGTTCCACGCGATAGCGGCCCGGGCGCCGCTGAGGTAATAACCGCCGACGGTTCCTGCTCGGTCTCGGCACGCGGGAAATACATCTTAACCGTCGTTCCGCGACCGCGCTCGCTGTACAGTTCCACGTGCCCGCCGGACTGTCTGACGAACCCGTAGATCTGACTCAAACCAAGGCCTGTGCCACGACCGACCTCCTTGGTTGTATAGAACGGTTCAAAAGCTCGCTCCAATACTTCGGCCGTCATCCCGGACCCGGTATCACTTACAGCAACGAAAACATACTCGCCCGCCGCGACATCGACATGCATACGAGCGTAGTCTCCGTCGATCAACACATTGCCCGTCTCGATCGTGAGCCTGCCCCCCTGTTGCATGGCATCACGAGCATTCACCGCCAGGTTGAGCAGCGCGCTCTCAACCTGATTAGGATCGACAAACGCGGCCCACAAATCCCCCGCCAAGACGGTTTCGACCTTGATAGCCTCTCCCAGCGTGCGCCGCAGTAGTTCCGACATGCCAGTGACCAGCTGATTGATGTCCGTCAACGCCGGCGCCAGGGTTTGCTTGCGGGAGAACGCGAGCAGGCGCCGCGTCAGTTCGGCACCATGTTCCGCTGCTTGGCGGATAACATGCAGCATCCGGTTCGCGCCTTTGCTGAACGCCTCCCGGCGGATTTCCAGTAGTTCTAAGCTGCCGAGAATTGCGGTCAGCATGTTATTAAAATCGTGTGCGATGCCCCCGGTCAACTGCCCAACGGCCTCCATCTTCTGCGATTGCGCCAACGCCGCCCGGGCCTGCTCTAAATCTTGCTCCGCCTGTTTGCGTTGGGTGATGTCACGTGTGATTTTAGCAAAACCCACCAGCCCGCCCTCGCGATCGCGGATCGGGTTGATCAACACTTCGGCCACGAACAGGCTACCGTCCTTGCGGACCCGCCACCCCTCCTCTTTGTACGTGCCTTCACGCGCCGCGATACCCAGCGCACGAGCCGGTTTCCCTGTCGCCTGATCGGCCGCAGGGTAGAAGCAGGAGAAATGGCGGCCGATGATTTCCGTGGCCTCATACTGCTTGATGTGACGCGCGCCGGCGTTCCACGAACTCACGTGTCCGGACGGGTCCAGCATGAACATGGCGCAGTCCCGAACGTTTTCGACCACAAGCTGGAAGCTTTGCTCCGTGCGGTGCAGTTGCTCGACTGTGCGTTCGTGCCGGATGGTCTCATCCGATAGCTGAGCCGAAACCATCCTGAACTGTGCGGGCGTTGGCAGCGAGAGCAGCTTCGGCAGGATGCCCCACAACAGGGTCGCCGTCAGGATGGAGGCGATCGCCGTGAACGCCTTAACCAACCCCTGGACGCCATAGTCCGGATGCCACAGGACCCAGACGTCCATGAAGTGGGTCGTCCCACATGCAAGGATAAACAGCGCGAACAGCCAGAACATCCAGCCAAACAGCAACTCCCGGCGCTTGAGCACCAGCGACGCCAATCCGATCGGGATTGCGAAATAGGCGAGCCCCGTCGCAATGTCCGATACAGCGTGCAGCCAGACCAAGCCCGGTTGCCATAGCAGGCAAATGCCGTGCGGCGACAAACCCGGCCTGAACAGCGATGAAATCATTGCATCCTCTAACCGAAGCGATTTGTCTCGAATTCTGTTGGCTGCGAGTGGCTCGCCCCAAGAAGTTCCTCGGGCGAAACCACAGCTTTCAGCCACGAACGACGATCGAACGGTAGCGCTTCCGCGATCAAAGCGCGATAGCCGACCCGAGGGAAGCGCGACCCCTACCCGTCCCAGACGCTGCTCGGCATCGGCAATCCGCCAAAGGCGGCGTCGTCCAGCGTGACCGCTGGCGCGATGCCGGCCATTCCCAGCAGCATGAACCACTGCCGCAAATGCTGCCCGCAATGCCACGTCGTACGCTCCATCAACTCGTGCAGAAGCTGCGGGCCGTAATAGGTCTGCACGATCTCGAGCGCGGTCTTATCCTCTCTCGAATCCCACCAGACATGCAGCGCCGCCAGCACCCGTTGTCCGTAAATTCCGAGCGCGGCGCTCGTGCGCATGTCGTCCGGTGGTCCGTCCATCAGCATCTTATTGGTCAACGTCGCACCCTCGACGACCTCCCGTAGAACCTCAGGAACGCGGAACAGGTGATGACCCAGTGCCAGGTAGCTTCGAGGGCGGTTGGGGACCTCGGTAGACAGCCTCGTTTCAGGCATCTGCGGCACGATCTGAATTGCGGTCCGGATGAACAGGTCTAGTCGCTCCATCAACTCAGACGGTGACAATATTGGACCCGTCGGCTCATTCAGGCCGAGGAATTTCACAACATGGGCGATGTTCTGGGCAAAGATCCATTCGTCACCGCGCGACAGCACAGGAACCGATCGCGCACCAAGGCTACGAAGTGCAGTCAAGCCATCGGGATCGGTTAAAACGTTTATGGATTTAAACTCGATCGCACGGACCGAGAGAAACTCCTTGAGTTTCAGGCAGCTCGTTCAGCCAGGCTGCCAGAAAACGTTCAGCGTTGTGTCGCCCTGCATCTCTTTGACCTCCGGTGGCCCGGTTACGCCGATGTGTGCGATCCGTCAACTATCACCTCCAGCCAGTGTCGGTAGCACACGATATGTCCGGTTTAGGTAGCACACGATCTGTCCGGTGATACTGGGCTCTTTAGAGAGAGCCTGGATGCGCTGGACGGAAGCCCTTCAGGGTGTGCGAGTGATCAAGTTCCGGAGTGTTTTGGGCCGCTATGAATCGACTGAACTCAACCAGATCGAAGCCGCTGAGTTGCTTGGCGTCACCGAGCGGACGTTCCGTCGCTGGTGCGTTCGTTTCGAGGCAGATGGCGAGGCCGGGCTGCTGGACCGCCGGCTTGGCAAGCCGTCGCCCAAACGGATTTCGCGTGACAGCGAGCAAGAGATCGAACGGTTGTATCGCACGCGTTATCAGGGTTTCACGGCCAAGCATTTTCACGAGCACCTGCTGCGCGATCACCAGTTCACGCACGGCTACACCTGGACCAAGGCGCTGCTGCAATCGCGGGGTTTATTGCAGCATGCGACCAAGCGTGGGGCGCATCGTCGCAAGCGGCCACGCCGTCCGCTGCCGGGCATGATGCTGCATCAGGACGGCTCGCGGCATGAGTGGCTTGCCGGGCTCGACGCGATGGACCTGATCGTGACGATGGACGATGCGACGAGCGAGATCTACTCGGCGTTTTTGCTTCCCGAGGAAGGCACCGCCTCGACCTTCCAGGCTTTGCTGGCGGTGTTTGGCACGCATGGCCTGCCGCTGAGCCTCTACACCGACCGCGGGAGCCATTATTTCCACACGCCCGAGGCCGGCGGCCGGGTCGATCGCACGCATCCGACGCAGGTGGGGCGAGCGTTGGCGCATCTGGGTGTCGAACACATCGCGGCGTATTCGCCCGAGGCGCGTGGCCGCTCGGAGCGTCTGTTCCACACGCTGCAGGACCGCCTGGTGAAGGAACTGGCGCTGGCGGGGATCGCGGCCGTGGACCTCGCCAACCGCTATATTCGGACGACTTATATCCCGGCGCATAACGCGCGGTTCGCGGTGAAGGCTGAGCAGGAGGGATCGGCGTTTGTTGCGATCCCCGGTATCGATCTCGCCGAAATCCTGTGCATCCAGGAAGAGCGTCAGGTTGCCAATGACAATACCGTGGCGTTTCACAGTCTTCATCTGCAAATCCCGCCCAGTCCGCTGCGCGCGCACTTCGTGCATGCCCGTGTCAAGGTGCGCCAATACCCTGATGGCTGCCACGCGGTGTTTCACGGGCAGCGGTGCCTGGCGCGTTACGACCGTGCGGGTGTGTTGCAGGAGACGGCTTTGACAATGCTGGGATGAGGCGCGGCAAGCCGCCTGTGGATTTATGGATAACCCAAGCGGGTTACCCACAACTCCACAGGCGCAGCATCAGCTCGAGCGAAGTGAAAGGCATGTTTTTGTAGCAGAAGATGAGCCTCGAGAAATGCGACGATGGGCCGCCCTGATCTGCCGCCAGAGCGAGACCCTTCCCGTTCAACAAGCGCCGAGAACGGGATAGCAACAAGCGGACAATTGATGTGCTACATAAACCGGACAAGTTAATTAGCTATCGACACTATCACCTCCAGCCAGCCCCGCGCGTCGAAAGTGCCCACATCGCCGCTGCGCAGCAGGACGGTCGTGGTGTCGGACTCCACGACGGCTGGCCCACGAACGCACTGGTCTGCCCCGAGCGCGAGAAAGTCGAACACAGGTATCTCCGTCCAGCCGCCAAGATAGACTTGGCGTTGCGCCTTTGGACTGACCTCGGTCCCCGAAACCTCTGCCACTACGCGCTCCACTTGGGGTAGCCTGCCGATCACTGACAGGCGCGCGTTCACCAGGACGGCCTCCTGGTCTCGCAGCGCATAGGTGTAGAGACGTTCGTGCGCGGCGTGGAAACGATTGGCCAGATTTGCGGCCAAGGCAGGCGAGGCCCAATCAACATCGTCCAAACCCACGGGGATTTCGAAGACCTGTTCGCCGTAACGCATGTCCGCCGAACGGTGCAGCGTCACCTCACCGTCGAACCAGGCCAGCCGCGCTCGGCCCTCTTCCTCCATCGCCGAGAACGCCGTTTGCAGGGCAACGGTGTCGAGGCTGGTCGCCTGTGCCTGACTGTGGCTGAGTTCCACCCGCAGATCGGTATTCAGCATCCCCCAAGCCGACAGCACCGAGGCGGCGAGCGGCACCGCGACCCGGCTGATGCCCAATTCCGCCGCGACCCCGGTAATGTGCAGCCCAGCCGCGCCGCCAAATGCCAGCAGAGTAAAGCCACGCGGATCGACGCCGCGCCGCACAGTGGCAACGCGAACTCCATCGGCCATACGGCTGTTGAGCACCCGCAGGATGCCGGCCGCCGCCTCAACCGTTTCCATCCCTAATTCCGCTGCCAATCTCGCCACAACCTTCCTCGCCGCTTCCGGATCCAGATAGCGTCGGCCGCCCAGGAAGTTCTTCGGATCAAGATACCCGAGCACCACGTGGGCGTCGGTGGCAGTCGCCCCAGTGCCGCCTTGTCCATAGCAAGCGGGACCAGGAGCAGCACCTGCGCTGTCCGGCCCGACGGTCAGCAAGCCTGACCGGTCCAGCTTCGCAATCGACCCGCCGCCGGCTCCTAAAGTCACAATATCCAGGCTCGGCAGCGCCATCTTTACTCCGGCAACGGACTTGTCGCCCGACAGCAAAGGCTGTCTTCCCCGTAAGAGAGCGATGTCGGTGGAAGTCCCGCCCATATCGAAGCTGATGATATTCGCGGCAAGCCCATCCCGTGCCAACGCAACAGCGGCGGCCACCCCACCAGCCGGACCAGACAGCGCGGTTCCCGCCGCGAGACGGGTCGCCTCCGCCACCGAGGCAACGCCGCCATGCGACAGGATCACAAGCAACTCAGCCGTGTATCCGGCCTTGCGTAAGCGCGACTGGAGGCGCTCAAGATAGTTCCGGATCACCGGCCCAACGGCCGCGTTGGCGACAGTGGTCGAAAATCGCTCGAACTCCTTGATCTGCGGTAATACCTCGAAGGAGGTCGTCACGTAGGCCCAAGGCAACCGGGCGCTGACCGTAGCGGCGGCCTGTTGTTCGTGTGCGGGATTGCGCCAGGCGTGAAGGAAGCAGATTGCGACCGCCTGGACATCGGCTTCACGCAGAAAATCGACGGCAGCCGTTAGTGAAGCCATATCAAGCGGAATTTCCACCGACCCGTCCGCTCGCATGCGCTCCGTCACCGGGACACGCAAGCGCCGCGGCACCAGCGGGACGGGCGGGGTCATGCGTAGGTTGTAGCGATCCGGCTTCAGGCCTTCGCGCATCTCGATGACGTCGCGGTGACCCTTGGTCGTCAGCATGCCAACGCGCGCGCCCTTTCCTTGCAGCAACGCATTGGTGGCAACAGTGGTGCCGTGGACGATCCGCGATGTGCCGCGCAACAGCTCGGCGGTCGTCAGCCCTAGGCATTCTGCCGCCAGCGCGACCCCTTCCAGCACCCCATCGGACTGATCCGCCGGGGTGGTTGCCGCCTTGGCTATAATCGTGTTGCCGCCAACCCTAGAGACGACGATGTCGGTGAACGTGCCGCCAACATCGATGCCGATAGTGAAGCTCATTCGGCGCCTGATGGAGGGATGTATCGCAATCCCTCCGGTGCCGGCGAAAGCCCCTTGATCATGAATCTCGAATGTAATGATTAGCGGGTCGCGGCGATCCTGCCGAACTCAGTCCACTGTTGCGCCGGCAGAAGCCAGGCGCTCGGTTGGCGACAACCCCGGGGCGCCTGTCGCGACACTCGACGTTGCGATAGTTGCTCACGGCGAGCACCTATCCAAAACTGGAGGAGAAAATCCTCTCATCGTCTTCCCGTCGGTGTCTCGGTCAATGCGAGCACCTATTGGATGGCACGGAACCATATTCGTCAATATAGGACAGGGCCACCATCCATGCCTTCGCTGGACGTGCATATTGTGAGCACGGGATGGGCCGCGTGCGGACATCATGCCATCCTCTGCGTATCGTCGGCCGCAGACGCCGCGGGATCGCGATGCGCGGGATCGCCCCACCCGCCACCGCCACCGGACAGCACATGGATCACGCTGCCTGGGGGCACTGCGACGTTGGTCTCTTTGCTTTTCAGGCTTCGCGGCGCCACGTTGGGCGCCAACAGCGTATAATCGTGCGGCGCGCCATCCCGTCCGCCATTTATGCCGCGTGCTCCATGCACGATACCGTCGCCGGCAGTATTCGCATAACTGACCCCCGTTGCTTCCACACGCAGGCGCATATCGCCGCCGTTGCCCCCGCGATACTGCCCCGCACCGCCCGACCCGGGCCGGTATTCGTGGGTTTCGAACACCAGCGGAAACCGAGCCTCCGCGACTTCGATGCTGCCGAACTTTATGCCGCCGGCCGAATGCCACTCGCCGATCGTCGAATACCCGTCCCCAGCCGCGGACCCGCCGCCGCCGGGTCGTGCCTGGAACATGTGCCAAATGAAGCGCCGTCCCGTTCGCGGGTCTGTCCCGTTCAGCGCGATGCGCAGCCGGCGCCCCCAACCGCCCATCGCCCGTTCCGGACAAGCCTGCGCCAAGGCCACGATGATCGCCTCGATGATCTCGTTCGAGCAATGACTGGTGCACATCGTCACCGGCGCCCCCTCGCGCGCCCACACGACGGTGCCTTCCCTGAGTTTCACGGTCAGCGGCCGAAATGCTCCCTCGTTCTTGGCGATGCCGGGATCGAGTAGAAACGCAAACGCCATCGCCACCGCCGATTGGCTGTTGGCGTGCGACGAGTTAATGAACCCGGTGACCTGCGGGTCGGACTCGGTCAGGTCGACCGTCACGTCGCTGCCGCGCTTGGTGACACGGGCGCGAATGACGATGTTGGTCTTGTCGAACCCATCATCGTCCAGCACCGCCTCTCCAACATACACTCCATCCGCCCAGCCCAAGACGATTTGCCGGGCGTAGCGTTCAGCCGCATTCAGCATCGCATCGACCGATTCTGCCAAAGTCTCGGCACCAACTTCCTGAATGACGGAGGCCAGCCGTTGCTCGCCCAAACGCGCCGCGCCAATCTGCGCGGCCAGATCGCCGCGGAAATCCCTGGGATGACGGACATTCAGCGCCAGCATCTCCAACAGGTCTTCGCGTAGCACGCCATCCTCGGTCAGTCGCATCGGCGGCAGGCGGAGGCCCTCCTGCCAGATTTCCCTTGCAGCTGGATTGTACGCGCCATGCGTTGCCCCGCCGATATCGGAATGATGCGCTCGAACGACCGACCAAAACATCAGCGCCGGCCCGGCCGAAATCTGCGCGAACACCGGCACGAATACCGTTAGGTCCGGCAGATGCGAGCCGCCCCGATAAGGATCGTTCAGGAGATAGACATCACCGGGACATGGGGCCGGGAAACGCGCGGCCAACGCCTTCGTCGCCCAGGGCATCGCGCCAACATGCACAGGAATATGATCCGCCTGCGCCACCAGCCGGCACCCCGCGTCGATCAACGCAATTGAAAAATCCCGTGATGAATTCAGGATCTGCGAGTAAGCGGTGCGCAGCATCGCCTCTCCCATCTCCTCCGCAATTGCGCTTAGCCGGTTCTGCAACACGGCGGTGGTAATCGGGTCAGTCATCCGGCGAGGCTGGCGCATTCGTCCGCGATGGGGAAGCGGTCGAAGAATCGCGAATTCGTGATCTCCGAGATGGTCAAGACGCGCTCATCATCCACTTCTGCGATGGCCGCGACCGTGTTGTCAGGCGATCAGGCAAGGACCGCGTGACAGGTCTGCGACCCCAGCTGCGAAAAAGCGGGGCGGATGAAACAAACGGAGGAGAGACCGTTATGATCAGGACACCACCAGGCTGGGGCGCGGACGTGCTGACCCACGCCTATCAATCGATTACCGCGACCCGGCGGGGACCGAGGGCCGACACACCGTCGACAGTAAACGTGCGGCACATCGAGCTGGCGGATCTGCGATGGGCATTGACCCGTGGAATGGAGGATTTCGGCGCCTCCCGCACCGATGTGATTTTCCTATGTGTGGTCTACCCCCTGATGGGCCTATTGCTGGCGCGATTGGCGTCCGGCTACGACATGCTACCGTTGATCTTCCCGTTGGCGTCCGGCTTCGCACTGGTCGGCCCGTTAGCTGCGGTCGGGCTGAACGAAATGAGCCGCCGGAGAGAGATGGGTCAGCAAGCCGGGTGGGCAGACGCATTCGCCGTATTCCGCTCGCCGGCGATCGGCGGCATCGTTCTACTTGGAGCGATCCTATTGACGATGTTCCTGTTCTGGCTGGTCTTGTCGAACGTGGTCTACAACCTGACTTTGGGGCCTCAGCCGCCGGCCTCTTTGGCCAGTTTCGTCCGAGACATCTTCCTTACCCATGCTGGTCGGACGATGGCGCTCGTCGGCGTGGGAGCCGGATTCTTGTTCGCGGTAACTGCGCTGACAATCAGTGTTGTATCGTTCCCAATGCTATTAGACCAAGGCGTTCCCCTAGAGACGGCTATACGCACTTCGGCCAGGGTGGTGGCGCGGAATCCACGAGTGATGGCGGCCTGGGGTCTGATCATCGCAGCTAGCCTGGTGATTGGATCAATCCCAGCGTTGCTCGGCCTCATCTTTGTCATGCCAGTTTTGGGTCATGCAACGTGGCATCTCTATCGGCGCGTGGTTTCAATGTAGAAACCACGAGCTATATTCGTGTTCAGCGAGGGCAAGTGGCTCGCCGGTTGCCCCCGTCGCTGTGACTTTTCTGATCAACGGTCGGACGAGTTGCCCGGCCGATAACTATGCTCATTCCGCTCCGCTCTCATCTTGATAGTCGCTGCCCGTCCGCATATCGCTTCGCGCACCAGTCATCCGCCGGGCAACGTGGCCGATAATCAGCAACACCGTTCGCACTTCCTGGCAGTGCGCCCTATGGTTTCGTTTCATCAGGCCGAGTGCTAAAGGGGGTGCGTGGCCACGAAAACTATATCCTGCCTGCTCGTCCTGCTCATGTTCCTACTATTGCCACCCGTTGCCCAAGGCGCCTGCGCCGTGGACCGACAGGCAACCGTCGCATTGCAGGTCAACGGCGGGGTAATCACGGTCCCGCTGGAGGTGAACGGCATCACCGCGACCTTCATTCTCGATACTGGCGCGCAAAGATCAGTGGTGTCCGAGGCTGCGGTTAAGCGCCTCGGTCTGGCGCGCGATCAATGGGTAGGCACCACGATGCGCGGCATCGGCGGCATCGACCGCCGCCCCAACGCCAACCCGCGCAGCCTCAGCCTGGGCGGTGTCCCTCTGGTTCGCCGTACGGTAACCCACGACACAAGCCTGACGGTCGGGGTCCTGCCGCTGGCAACCGCCGAAAATCAATCCATCGACGGACTGCTCGGGCGCGATTTCTTGTCTCTTTTCGATTTGGACCTTGACGTGCCCGCCTATCGCGTAACTTTGTATCGGGTACACGATTGTGCCGGTCGGTTCCTGCCCTGGTCTAGTGACTACGCGACAATACCGATCGCGGTCCCCGCCGAGCAGGCGATTATCGTACCTGTCACGCTAGACGGCAGGACCCTGCGGGCGTTACTGGACAGCGGTGCTAGTTCCAGCCTGGTCGCCGCGCCAGGTATCTACAAACTAGGGTTGGATCCTGCCATCTTGTCGGCCGATCCTTCGGGCCAGATTACCGGCCTCGGTTCGCGCGTCGTAACCGTGCACCGCCATCAGTTCAGTGGACTGCGCGTCGGTAAACAGACTGTCGACACGCCCTCGCTATGGGTAGAGCCGCTCCGTTTGTCGCCGATCGCCGATATGCTGCTAGGTGCTGATTGGCTGGCCGCACGACGGGTCTGGATCTCCTTCGCGACCAGGCAGCTTTTCGTGGCCGCTCCCTGACGTGCCGCACACAATAAATATAATGATGCGGCAATAGTATTTTCGCTCGCTTCATGGCAGCCTGAGCCTGTTGGCGGTTTGCGATTCAGCGCAAAAAGGGGTGCCGCCGAGTGTCCGCCGAGCCCGGTCCAGGCCGTGCCTCTCGACCACACGTCTTCTATCGCCTAACGTTGTTGGCGATCGTCCCGGGAACACCAGTCCGGGAGGAGTGTAACGCGTTAGATCGGAGCGACAATGTCAAGTCTAAGCTACGCCGCACCCACTTCGGTGGACGATGCGGTGAAACTACTGGCCGGGGCATCGGGCCTGGCAAAGGTTCTATCCGGTGGAACGGACCTTCTTGTGCAGCTTCGCTCGGGTCGCCTGAAACCGGACCTGATCGTCGATACCAAAAAGATCCCGGGGATGATAGGGATTCGTGCGGAAAACGGAGGTTTCCTGATCGGCGCTGCGACCCCCGGTGCCGTCGTCGAAGCTCATGACGGGCTGAACGCGGCGTGGCCGGGTCTGGTGGAGGCGCTCGATCTGATCGGCTCGACCCAGATCCAGGGTCGCTGCTCACTCGCCGGCAACCTGTGCAACGCCTCGCCTGCGGCCGACAGCGTCCCGGCGTTGTTTGCCGCCGGCGCGACCGCGGTCATCGTCGGCAGCAATGGGAAGCGCGAAGTGCCGGTCGAGCAGGTTCCAACAGGCCCGGGCCGCACGTCACTTTCGAAGGATGAGTTCATCCTTGAATTCAAGCTGCCGCCGCGTCCTGCTCGCTCGTCCGACGCCTATCTGCGGTTCATTCCACGGACTGAAATGGACATCGCAGTCGTGGGGTGCGGCGTCAACGTGACGCTGGACGCAAAGGGCGTCTGCATAGCTGCGCGCGTCGCTTTGGGCGCCGTCTCGCCGACCGTGATCATGGTTCCGGACGCGGCCGCGGCCTTGATCGGGCACACGTTGGACGCTGACACATTGGCAAAACTGGATGCCGCCGCCCAGGCCGCCGCCAAGCCGATCAGCGACAAGCGCGGCACCATCGAATATCGCACTAAGATCGCAGGCGTCCTGGCCCGCCGAACTGCCGCGATCGCCTTCGCCCGCGCCGCAGGCAACGCGAGCGATGCACAGGGCAAGAAAACCAACGGAAAGGCTCACTGACCATGGCCAAGACTTACGTATCCGCCACCATCAACGGCGAGGAAGCCGAATTCCTCTGCGAAACCCAGCAGACACTGCTCGACGTGCTGCGCGACGTGATCGGCCTGACCGGCAGCAAGGAAGGTTGCGCATCCGGCGACTGCGGCGCCTGCTCAGTCATCATGGACGGCCGTCTGGTATGTTCCTGCCTGGTGTTGGGCGTGGAAGCCGAGGGCACGGCGATCACCACGATCGAGGGCATCGCCCAGGGTGACAAGTTGCATCCGGTGCAGCAGAAGTTCCTGGAGCATGCCGCCTTGCAGTGCGGGTTCTGCACCCCGGGCCTGATCGTCGCCTCGAAGGCTCTGCTGGACGAAAATCCGAACCCGACCGAAACCGAAGCGCGTTACTGGCTCGCCGGCAATTTGTGCAGGTGCACAGGTTACGACAAGATCATCCGCGCCGTCATGGATGCCGCCGCCGAACTCCGAGGGGAGACAGTTGGATGAACTACATCGATTCGAGCCTGAAGGTTGTTGGCACCCGTCCGATCCGTCCGGATGGCGTCGACAAGGTCACCGGGCGCGCGGTGTTTGCCGCCGACACCCGGGCTTCGGGGATGCTGTGGGGCAAGATCAAGCGCTCGCCGCATGCCCATGCGCGCATCATTTCCATCGACACCAGCAAGGCCGCTGCTCTGCCCGGTGTGAAGGCCGTGGTCACGGCCAAGGACTTCCCGGTGATCGCGTCCGAGGAGGCGTTCATGGGCGAGGGCCCGATGAACTTCCGCGACCTGTCGCTGAACATCATGGCGCGGGACAAGGCTCTGTATGAGGGTCACGCCGTCGCCGCCGTCGCCGCAACGACGCAGGCAATCGCCGATGACGCACTGGAATTGATCGACGTGCAGTACGAAGTGCTGCCGTTCGTTATCGACGTCGAAGCAGCGATGGCACCGGATGCGCCGATCCTGCACGACGACCTCTTTACCGTCGGTGTATCGCCGGCGCCGGACAAGCCGTCCAACATCGCCAAGGTGGTCACCTTCAAGAAGGGCGATATCGAAGCAGGCTTCAGGGAGGCAGAGGTCGTCGTCGAAGGCCGCTACACCACGCAGCCAGTCCACCAGGCATACATCGAGCCGCATGCCTGCCTCGCAACCTATTCACCGGATGGGCAGATCACCATCCACGCCTCCAGCCAGGGTCATTTCATGATCCGGGCATACACCGCGAAGCTGCTTGGCTTGGACATGTCGAATATCCGGGTGAATCCGGCTGAGATCGGCGGTGGCTTCGGCGGCAAGACGCTGGTCTACCTGGAGCCGGTCGCCGTGGCACTATCGAGGAAGTCCGGGCGCTCGGTGAAAATCCAGATGACGCGTGAGGACGTCTTCCGTGCCTCTGGTCCCACGTCCGGAGCCACGATGGAGATCAAGCTGGGCGCCAAGAAGGATGGCACCATCGTCGCGGCCAAGCACGTGCTGAAGTATCAGGCTGGTGCGTTTCCTGGGTCGCCGATCGGTCCAGGATGCATGTGCGGGTTCGCCATGTATGACCTGCCGAACGTCGATGTCGTCGGTTATGATGTGGTCAGCAATCGCCCGAAGGTCGCGGCCTATCGCGCCCCGGGTGCGCCGATCACGTCCTTCGCCGTCGAGAGCGCCTTGGACGACTTGGCCACCAAACTCGGGATGGACCCGCTGACGCTGCGTGAGAAGAACGCGGCCAAGAACGGGACGAAGACCCATTACGGGCCGGTCCATCAGAACATCGGATTCACAGCAGTGCTGGACGCCGTCAAGTCACACCCGCACTGGAAGTCGCCGCTTAAGGAAGGCCAGGGCCGTGGTTTGGCCACGGGCTTTTGGTTCAACATCGGTGGCGAATTGACCGCCCAGGTGCACGTGAACGAAGACGGCTCGGTAACCGCCGCGACCGGCAGCCCGGATATCGGCGGCTCGCGCGCTTCCATCGGCATGATGGTGGCCGAGGCGCTCGGTGTGCCGGCCGAACGGGTCCGTACGGTGGTCGCCGACACCGCCTCGATCGGTTACACCTTCCTAACCGGGGGTTCCCGCGTCACCTTCGCCACCGGTATGGCGGCGACGCAGGCGGCCGAAAAGGTCGTGGATGAGCTCAAACGGCGTGCTGCCGCGACCTGGGAGATCCCGGTCGAAGCGGTGGAGTGGAAGGACGGCAAGGCATATCCGGCCGGTTCCAACGCCGGTGCGTTTGAGCCGCTGGATCTGGCTGAGCTGGCGCTGAAGTCGGCCCGCACCGGCGGCCCGATCAACGCCGAGGTCTCGGTGAATGCTCAAGGGGCGGGCCCCGGCTTCGGCGCCCACATCTGCGACGTATCGGTCGATAAGGAGACCGGGTACGTAACGATCGAGCGCTATACGGCGATCCAGGATGTCGGCAAGGCGATCCACCCCAGCTATGTGGAAGGCCAGATCCAGGGCGGCGCGGCTCAGGGCATCGGTTGGGCGTTGAACGAGGAATACATTTACAACGACAAGGGCCAGATGGAGAACGCCGGGTTCCTGGATTACCGGGTGCCTGTCGCCTCAGACGTGCCGATGATCGAGGCGGTGCTGGTGGAAGTCCCCAACCCGCGCCATCCGTTCGGTGCTCGCGGCGTGGGCGAGGTGCCGATCATTCCCCCGATGGCGGCGATCGCGAACGCGATCCGCGGGGCGACCGGTCTTCGGATGCCGGACCTGCCGATGTCGCCGCCAAAAGTCCGCGCGGCGTTCGACGCCGCCAGGTGATGCCAAGGGTTGTCCTCTCCTCGGGTTCTGCCGCCCAGCGGTTCGCTGACGGGCGGACGGAATTCGAGGTAGAGGCAACCACCTTCCGCCGACTCGTCTTGGAGTTGGAACAGCGCTTCCCCGGCCTCGGGAAACAGGTCGAGGAGAGCATGGCAATCGCTATCGACGGCGAGATTTTCCAGGATGCCTACGCCGCGAAGCTAAAGCCGGACAGCGAGATCTATCTGATTCCCAAGATCGGCGGCGGCTAGAGCCTAGTACCTCATGTCATCCATTCTGCGGTGATATCGCCGGTCAGTTGGCGACTCTATCCGGGACACTCGGTCAAGCCCGAACCCTGCAATATCAACGACTCGGGGTACTAGGTGCCAGTGGCGGGGGAAGTTGATATTCCTGCCGAAATAGCTGTGTTACGATTGCGTGAGATGACCTGCGGCCCATCTCACGAAGGAGCGCTGGATTCGTCCATCATCATCAGTGTGCCGTCGAGGGTACGCAAACCGTCGCCAACAATTGCAACGACATTTTGTTCTGTCAGCGAAAAAGAAGGCGCGGTATTATGCAGTTGCCTCTACTGACCATGTCGCAGAGAGGACCAGCGGCGAGGCTTCCAAAGCCGCCACCACTGCATCCAGTTCGGCGTCTTCCGCGGCCGTGGGCACCAGGATAGCCGCGAGTTCAACCTGGTCCTCGTTGGCTGACAGTGTCTCAACTTCTCGAATTGGATAGTTTGCTCGAGACAATTCCCTATCGAGCAGATCGCGGACGTCCGACACGTCCTGAGCACGGCAGACGGCGTGGATTAAATATTTCGCCTCGGTCACGCTACTGTCGATCGGACGCCGGTTGACCCAGTTTACGAGAGGACGCAGCAGCGTATTGCCGGCCAGCACAAACCCAGCCAGGGTCGCCGCTTCACCGGGCATGCCGCTCCCGGACAGTGTTCCGACCGCGGCCGAGCACCAGAGCGTTGCCGCCGTGTTCAGACCACGGATGTTGGTCCCGTCCTTCAGTATGACACCGGCCCCTAGGAAGCCGATGCCTGACACGACGTATGAGATAATGCGGGTAGCCCCCTCGGCTCCCAACAGGCGCAAACCGAGATCCGAAAACGCCGCCGCCCCCACCGTGACGAGAACATTCGTCCGCAAGCCCGCGGATCGCTGCCGCCATTGCCGTTCCAACCCGATGAGCGTACCCAACACGAATGACACAGCATAGGCGGCGGCGGTGCTCGCATACGCGCTCGCCAGGAAGGTGGCCCACCAAGCTGACATCTGCACCACTGGCGTTAGGTGAGATCGGAGCGAAAGATGCCGATCAGTTCCTCGGCAGCGCGCGCTGCGTCACTTTTGCCTTCCGCCTGCATGATCTAACTTCGGATGTGATCTTCGATAACCTGACGATAAAGCCGTCCATAGAGCCATGGCAGGCGGTGGCCTGCTTGAGCAACTCAATCCTGGAGCCTCGTAGTCAAGAATTGCCGATCCAAGGCGTTCGATATCGATCGAGCCTATCAGGATTTCGTATCGAACGCGAGGCCTGGGTGCAGAACGCCGCCGACTGGTTTCGCCGCCACCACGATAACGCGGCGAGCAATGTCGCGTTCAGGGAATACGCACTTTCGGTGAACTTGAATACCGGTGAATACGAGGGTGGCGACCTGTTGTTTCCGGAGTATAATAATCACCGGTATTGTCCGCCGACAGGTGGGGGCATAATTTTCTCGCTGCTGGACGAGGCGGCGCCCGTAACGTCGGGTCGTCGTTACGTATTGCTGACGTTCATGCACGGCGAGGCGGCGGAAGCGCGTCGTCTTGCTCAGCGCGGAAGGTTGCTCTGATGGGGTAATATCGAACCGCGTCTCTCTATCCCAGCATCGCCAGAAACGTTTGCAACGCCGGCACCACGATCTCCGGCGCATCCTCTTGAATATAATGCCCCGCGCCTGGTATCTGGATGATCGGCGCCTCCGGCCAGAGCCCGGCGAAATCGGCCAGCGCTAAAGCAGGCGGGATTGCACGATCCAACATTCCCTCGATCATCAACGCCGGTTTTTCACGTAGGGCCGGCAACCCTCCGATCCCTTCGCGCACGAAATCGCGTATCCGTCCGAGCGCCAGGTCGAGGGGAAATTCGATCGCTCCCTTACAGTCTGCGGGCGTCGGGAACGGCGCGCCATATGCCCGGATGAACGTCGGATCCACCCGGTCCAGCCGCTCCAGCCCAACGATCTGCAACACCGATAAGATCGTGGAGCCGAGCTGTGACAGCACGGCCTCGGTGCGTCCGGTGGGCAATCCTTCGCGGACCCAACGGAACCAGGGGGTCTCCACCGGATTGGGGAGATCGCGGCGCCCGGCGGTACCATAGCCGACCACGGTGTTCATCAGCACCATACTGTGGACACGGTGCGGATGGCGCACCGCGTAGCCGACGCCAATCGGCCCACCCCAGTCCTGCATCACCAGAGTGATATCCCGAAGATCCAGCGCGTCGATGAGCGCTGTCAGATTGCCCACATGGGTGCGGAGCGTGTATTCCCGGTCGGGCGGGGTTTCGCTTTTGCCGAAACCCATATGGTCGGGGACCACAACCCGATGCGTTTCCGCCAACGCCGGAATAAAATTTCGATATATGTAGCCCCAGGTTGGCTGTCCGTGCAGCAATAAGACCGGTCGTCCGCTGCCTTCATCGATAAAATGTTGCCGGAACCCTGCGGCTTCGGTGAAATGCGGAGCGAACGGCCATGTGTTTTCGAAGTTCTCGTCCGACGGTATCATGGCAGGTGTCTCCCTGAACTAGTTTGCCTGCCGGCAGGCGCGAGAGGAAGGGATCCTTCCGCTCAGGCACGCACGTAGGCCTGTTCTGGAGCCCCACCAACCTCGGCTAAGGGCCCGAGCCTGAACAAACGAGTTGCACGAAAAGAACTCGTAGAGATGGCAAAACGCAACGAACGACTCCGGCAAAGTCGGAGCGAATCGGCCATTGCGGCATCTAGCCTGTCGCAATGATTGACCCAGATGCCATCCAGGCCCGCTTCGATGCGCTCGAGCCGTTCCTCAATGAGAGAGACCGACGCCTGTTCGCTGCGAGTGAAGCCCGCGCGGCTGGCCGCGGCGGCATAGCCGCGGTTTCACGAACGACTGGAATGGCGCGCAGCACCATCGGCCGCGGGCTGGCGGACCTTCGATCCGGGGCCGTACGCTGCAGTGACCGGGTTCGCCGGATGGGTGGTGGACAGAAGCCCGCGACCGAGACACAGCCTGGGATTTTGGAAGCTTTAAATGACCTGGTGGAACCGTCGATCCGCGGTGACGACCCCTGAGGCGCCCTTGCGGTGGGTCAGCAAGAGCCAGCGTCATCTTTCCGCGGCACTGGCCGAGCGGGGCTTCATTGCCGGTCAGAAGCTGGTCGGCCGCTTGCTGAAGCGTCTCAACTTCAGTCTGCAAGCCAACTGCAAGACCCGCGAAGGGGCTAACCATCCCGATCGCAACGCTCAGTTCGAGCATATCAATGCCGAAGTGAAGGCGTTTCAGGCTAGCGGACAACCGGTGATTTCCGTCGATACGAAGAAGAAGGAGCTCGTCGGAGACTTCAAGAATGGCGGCCGTGAATTACGGCTCAAGGGGAACCCGGAGCCGGTCCGGGTGCACGACTTCGCCATCCCTGAACTCGGCAAGGCTGTGCCCTACGGGATCTACGACGTTTCGGCCAATGCCGGATTCGTTAATGTGGGCATCAGCGCCGACACCGGAGAGTTCTCCGTCGCGAGCATCCGACGCTGGTGGTACGCGGTCGGCGCGCCGCGTTATCCGGATGCCAGGAAGATACTGATCAACGCCGACGGTGGCGGCAGCAACGGCGCGCGCCTGCGCCTGTGGAAGCGTGAACTACAAGTGCTGGCCGACGAACTTCGGATCGAGATCACTGTCTGCCATGTCCCACCTGGCACCAGCAAGTGGAACAAGATCGAACATCGGCTGTTCTCTTTCATCACCCAGAATTGGCGCGGCAAGCCGCTGATCAGCTATCTGGTCATTGTCCAATTGATCGCCAGCACCACCACCGACAGCGGACTCACCGTCGCCTGTCAGCTCGATGAAAACGATTATGCGAAGGGCACCAAGGTTACCGACGCCGAGATGGCCGCTCTCAACATCCAACCCGCCGTCTTCCACGGCGAATGGAACTATACCATCGCACCGAGGCGGCCAGATGGATGACGCGGTTATTCAAGCTCAGGCCCTAAGCCGGCTCCGACGCGCCCAGCGCTGAAGGTCGACGGCCGGCAATCAGACGCAGACAGGCTCGTCCGCCTTCTCCATCAAATCGGCATGCCGACGTCCTCGGCTCGTAGATCATCGACCAACGGCGGTCCTGCGGGCGTCTAAGCTCATTCCACAATATGAAGGAGCACGGAGCGATGTCGAAAGGGACCATCCAGTTCGTCCCCATTCTCCACTGGCAGAGCTGACATCACGAGCCAAGGACGTGGACCGCAAGCAAACTGGGGCTAGAACTTGGCAACATCACAAGAGAATAGAAAGCGTTCCTGCACGCGACGCAGAACCTGACTTTAGATCAACTGGCCCAAGAGGGATTGGGCGTCGGATGAGTAAATGGGATTGCGGCCGAAACTGGCCAGGCAAATGATGGCTGGTAATACCGATTCCGCGCGATTCCAGTCAGTAGGGCCAAATCGACAAAACGGATTGATGAGTTGCAAGCTGACAAGGCAAAATTTCGTGAGCTGCAGAGTTAGCTGTTTTTTTTGCTACTGTGCGCTGATAAAGATTACGAAAGCCCTAAGAGAGATTAAGCCAACATTCACTGCGACAATCGCTGCCTGCTCTGGATTGTAGGAAACACGCATGTGGCATACAGCGCCAGTCGCATACTTGAATAATCCAAGCGTAAAAAGATAAAAGAGGTAATTTCCATGACCCGAAAAATACCAATCGTCGTATCCCTTTTGCTTGCGCAATGCGCTTGCACAGGCCCCTCGCTCTATGCCCCGCTGCCGCAGTCCGGCTTCGCGACGCCCAACAGCGATGTCGTCCCGCTAGGGCATGTCAAAGCCACGGTCTCCCGGACCTACATCGGCCCTTTCCAGAACCCGGTGTTCGGAGACGCGATAATGCGGCGCGACGCGTATGAACAGGCACTAAAAGGATCGGATGGCGATATAATCATAGACGGTGATTTTGCAGTTCGCAGCACAATTGTCCCGATCGGCCTCCAGTTTGTTACTGTTCAGGGGACGGTGGAAGGTACAGCAGCCAAGATTGCAACCGTTGGATACCGTCCGAAATCCGCCGGCTCCGGAAACTAATTTTCTCTTATGGAGGAAGCGACATGGCCAAGAGGTTCTTCAGGTTCGCCGGTGGACTAGGGTTGATACTCCCCTTGATGGCTTCATCTTGTACGAACGCCTCGAACGATTTGGATATCCAGTCAAAATTCGCCTACCCGAACGGTGATTACACTTCTCTCGGGCACGTTTCCGCCGAGAAGAAATATTTTTCGACCAGCTTTACCGCGCCGGTCATGACACGCGAAGTATTTCTGGATCTTCAGCAACAAGCGCTTGCACAGCAGCCAGGCGCTGAATTTGTCGTTAACTATGTCGTTTCTAGTTCAGTGGTACAGGTCCCGCTCATTCCGGCTCAGTGGACGACCTTTAGGCTCGAGGGAACCGCGCTCAAAGTTGTCGAAGTAGGCAAGCAAACGTACAGTGACGCGAACATCCCTTCACAAACGCGAACAAGGTGATGGACCGATGTATCCATTCCGTAGAAATATCGTATCGTGTGGTAACTCGATCATGAAGGCGATTGTCTTGACGATGACAATGCTAACAGTGGGTTGCGAGGCAAATTCGCTCAGCGATCTTCACCTGCCTTCCATGTCGTCAGACCTGTTTTCGAAGGATGACCCGAGTGTGCCAAAGATCACACCCGATTCGTCGATTCCTATTTTGTTGTCGTCTAATAAACAGAAAACCGCCTGGTCGGTAAACGGCCAGCCGTTGAACGAGTTAAAGAGCCTCAAGGTGAAGGTTCCGCGTGAGCCGATTACGATCACGGCACGAGCGCCCTGTTACCGTCAATTGGAACAACGGGCCGACGCCAATGGCTTTGGCCCAATGAGCCAGTTCGAGTTTACCTTTGCGACGTGGGACAAGGACCCGAATTTCAGAGGCCGTGACTGCGCGTCATGAACCTCCGGCCGCCTTCCGTGCTCGACCACCGGGTTGCAGGTGTGCACCCGCATAGGAAGAACGCTCGCCTGACACCCATAAGCTTGATGTTGTGCATAGTGATTACAAGCTGCTCCACGCCGATTACATTGCCGCTCGCGGTTGCGCCGACATCTTCCACTTCGCACTCCGGCGACTATATCCGTCTCGGACCTAAGGCCGCCGTTCCGGCGACGCTGACGTCAAACGTGCCTGGTACGGCATTTAGAATCAGCGGCGTTCATCCCAGCGCCGACATCGTGCTACCCGCAACAGACGTTGCAAAAGTGATATTGCCAGTGGCGGAAATTACAATCAACGCGAGGTCAAAATGCTATCCTGACATTGTCCATCATGTCCAGATCGGCAGCGATGACAACAATATACCTATTGACTTCATCTTTAGCAATGCTGAGCGCCGACCCAATTGCGACGATGAGGTTGGGCGGTACTCGGTTGCTGCGGGAACTCCTTCTCCGTCTCTTGACAATCCATCGAAATTAGCTTGGGTGATTGCGAATAGTGACTACATGAACGGCTGGCCCGCCCTCGACTTCGTCGAGAATGACAAGTCCAACATGGTCGCCCTACTGCGCCGTGCCGGCTTCCGCGTGATCGCTTCATCCAACCAGGCACGCCAACAACTCCTGACCGATGAGAGCAACTTCCTTGGACTGCTGCAGGACCACACCTGGAGCTTAGTCGTAGTCTATCTGTCGGGACACGGGATCGGATTACGGGGACAAAACTACTTTGTTCCAGCGGATGCATCTGACGCCAACACGGTCGCCGCCTCGGGTTTATATCCCATCACGAGAATCCAGCAGATCCTCCGCCCGTCGGTGAGCGCTGGCGCCTTCGCTATCGTATTAGTCGATGCATGCCGATCAGGTACCGGTACGACCACGCATCCCATGGTCGCCCCGGACAACCAGGATGTGCTCGTCAACTACTCGACGTCGCCCGGCAGCACGTCCTACGATAGCCCCGAGGGCATGTCCGCCTGGACGGAACGCTTCGTGACCATATCCGATGCCTATCCCTGGCTCGGCATCGATCAACTGGTCATGTACGCGGACAGATATACGAAATGGCAGTCGGCGGCATCTTTGCGGATTCAGGTTCCAGTTCTTTATGGCCGCTTCCCCGCCCGGGTCCCGCGATTTGGCTGGCAGCAAGCCGGCCATATTGGATCGGAAGTCGCCGCTTTGGAACAAGTAGGGCAGTGACAGCACTTCGGCAGTCCGGCTGGCTTTGGCCGATGCGGCTCGCCGGCTCCTTTGTGGTAGTCAATACCGTCGGCAAGGTTCCGTTCGCCCGCGGCCAGAGTAACATAGAAGCTATTGCGAGCTCACCAATCACGAGCTGGCCGCCGGAGTTTTATCTCGTCCTGGTCTTTTGCTTGCTTGGATTTTCAGTTCTCGCTATGCAATTTGTGCTTTTCCTGCGCTCCTCGGAAAGGATCTCTGCCAACGATATCATGCGCGCCTTCTCGACGACCCTGATTTTGATATCGGTCGTCGCACTGGTTGGCGTTGGTTACAGCGAAAAGCAGGTGCAACCAGCACTTGGCGTGATTGGTACGCTCTTGGGCTATCTCATGGGTAGGGGCACCTTGGCCGGTGATTTACGGCGCTCGCCCCAGCGACGGAAGCCGGACGATGCATTGGAAGCAAACGACGACTAGCGCGGAGGAGTTCTATGAATAGCGTGGTTCACCAGCAGCGTCGCCTTCGATTGTTTGCCTCGGTTTTCGTCTGCCTGGCATCCCCTGCGTGGGCTCAAGATATCACAGCGGTCCCAGCCAAGAAGATGGCGCCGGAGCAATGTCCGGGCGATTGTATTCAGATATCCGTACGGAACCTCGTGCAGCAAACGGAGGCGTTGAGGCTTCGCCGTCGCGGCGGGAACTGGCAAACGTTCACTTTCGCGCCAAACATGGGACTTCGCTTTCGCTGCACCGTGTGTGAAGGTTCGATGGAAGCTCGCCTGCCCGACGACGACGACTCGATCCTAATTACACCCGGCACCGAATACGAGATTAAATACAGCGCCGCCGACCGGCACGTCCTTCTGCTTCCAGGGGGACGGTAGCTCGAGCGGGCCTCCGTTCTATAGGCAGAGTAAAACACGATCCTTGCGATCATCGGCGCGGACCCGCTCTGGGCGGGCGCCGATGGGCGAATCCCGTATGGTGAGCAGCCAAAGGCGTAACAAGTGAGGCCGCCTAATGGATCAGGTCAAGGGATGCATCTGGTCGATGTGGAGACGAACGTCCTCGCCCGGGGCAAGCAAAAAGTTGCCTGCGGTCAGGCTAGAAGCACTCACACCCGGCGCGGTAATGGTGTTGCCATCAAAGACAACCTGGGCGCTATCATTTGAGTCTTCTACCGCAATGGTTGCCTCATTTTGTGCGAACAACGCGGCAAGGGGTCGTTTTCGCCGGCCGCGCATCCCTACGGGCCGGCGAACGGTGCAATCGAACACTGTGGCCGATCGACCTCTCGCTGCGAACTTCCAGGCGGGCACGATGTAGCCGGTCAGCGGCTACCGACCAGACGCGCGGATCAGGTCGGCACACAAAATTTTGACATGGGACAGCGCCATGATCGGCGCTGCGCAGGCGCAACGGCACCAGTTTTCTCTTGACGCCGAAGCAGAACCGGCGCGGGATTATTATGTTCGGGCGGGAGGTCTGACCAAAAAGGGGTTGACTTTCACCTTCTTAGAGCCTGACTCGAAATCACGTCGCATTCTCGTAGTCCCGGGCGATCCTGCGGACGAGCAGGAAAGCCAACGACAGCATGAACCATGCCTGTGACGAGGTGATCAGTGCCTCGAAGTCCTTTGCCAGGCGACGTGCTCGGTTCACCCATCCGACAGTCCGCTCGACAATCCAGCGCTTCGGCAAGACGATAAATCCTTTGACCTCGCGATCCGCGCGTTTGACCCAACTTTCCCACTATTGCGCTTTCAGTGACATAAGACTTCGCGGAATTCCACGGGTTTGCAACACGCCTGTCGATTTGTGGTGCAAAAACTGCTCGGCCTTGGCGCTGAAAGTCAGCAAAAAACCTTGACGCTCGTCGATTCGACGTGGTGGCCTGAGAGCAATCAGGTAACGGGCCATGTTCATCCGCGTCAAGAAGATCGGACCCTACGAATATCTCTACCTCGTCGAGAACGCTCGCGAGGATGGCCGCCACGTCCAGCGCGTCATCAAGGCACTCGGCCGCCGCGATGAGGTCGAAAATTCCGATCTGCTCGATGGCCTGATCGCCTCGGCCGTTCGCCATTCCCGGCGCTCCATCGTACTCTCAAGCTTCTATCGCGGTGAACTGCCCGAACTACGGCGGCTCAGCATCGGCCCCGACCTGGTGTTCGGGCGGCTGTGGCGAGAGACCGGTTGCGCGGATGTCCTCCGCCACCTGCTGGGCGAACGGCAGTTCGACTTCGATGTCGAGCGGGCCATCTACCTGACCGTGCTGCATCGGCTGATGGGATCGGGCGCCGATCGTCACGCTCACGACTGGCACCAGCGCCTGCGCATCCCCGGCGCCGAGGCACTAACCCTGAAGCAGGCCTACAAGGCCATGGCCTGGCTCGGCGAGATAACCAACGACGACCGCCCGATGACCGAACTCATCGAGGAAGCGCTCTACCGCCATCGCCAGCC